>LR134353.1:4721112-5395557 GCA_900637135.1 Mycolicibacterium flavescens | reverse complement strand
CGACGACTACCCCCTTGCGGCCGGCCCAGAGACGACCAAAGGAACGATGACGATCTGTCCACAAAGTTATCCACAGGCTGTGGAGACTGGACAGTCGTCGTCGTTCTGTTTTCTACCGGCGGGGAGGCCGCGGGTCGGGCCACATCACAGATGTGAGGCATCCTGTGGGCTCACGACTGGTCGGGCATCCTCGCTTCGTTGTCCGTCGCCGTTTCGTTATCGAACGGCACTGGCAGAAGCTAACAGTTTTCTTCGCGGGTGCCAACCGTTCTGCAACATTGCATGGACGGATATTTTTCGCTGGTGGTCGGCGGTGACGCGTGTTGCAAATGTGGCTGTCCACACTGACATTCGGCCAGGTTTGACCCAGCGAAAACTCCTCAGTACCCTCGAACAGTCGCCCGTACGAGGTGATACGGCTGCGACCCGGGCATCGACCGGGGACCGCGCCGGCTAGCAAGATGGACGAGCTTACCAACGGCAACTGCGTCCAAACCGATTCGTACGTCGTCGGTGGGGGCTGCGGGTGCCAGACGCAACAAGGAGACAGCCGTGGCCAAGGGCAAGCGGACCTTCCAGCCGAACAACCGGCGCCGGGCGCGCGTGCATGGCTTCCGGCTGCGGATGCGCACCCGGGCAGGCCGTGCGATCGTCACGAACCGCCGGAGCAAGGGTCGGCGCAAGCTGACTGCGTGACTCCCACGTGACTTCGAGCGGGAGTTGACGCTGGTGCTTCCGGCGCGGTACCGCATGACGCGGTCAACGGAGTTCGGGAACACGGTCAGCCGAGGGGCGCGCGCTGTGCAGCCCGATCTCGTCGTGCACGCCCTGCGGTCCGACGAGCCCTCAGGGCCCGGACCGCGGATCGGGCTGGTCGTCTCCAAAGCCGTCGGCACCGCGGTGCAACGCCATCGCGTCGCCCGGCGGCTGCGCCACGTCGCGCGAGCCCTCGTCGATGAGCTGGACCCCGCCGATCGCGTGGTGATCCGCGCACTGCCCAGCAGCCGGCATGCGATATCGGCGCGGCTCGAACAAGAACTGCGCACCGCCCTTCGCCGAGTCAGACCCAAGTCCGAGGCCGCCCGGTGAGGTCCGCCGGGGCGCGGACGGCGCGCGCCGTCATCTTCGTGATTCAGCTGTACCGGCACACCATCTCGCCGTTGCGGCTCCCGACGTGTCGGTTCACCCCGACCTGTAGCCAGTACGCCGTCGACGCATTGACCGAGTACGGGTTGGTGCGCGGCGGTTGGCTCGCGACGGTACGGCTGATGAAATGCGGGCCGTGGCATAGGGGAGGATGGGACCCGATCCCAGAGCGCCCGGCCGCCGGCGGACACGGCGACCAAGACGGGGCGGGCGCTCCCGCGGACGAGTCTTCAGAGGATCGGAACACCACTGCCGACGTCAGTGGCGGCCATCCAGCATTGCGAGCAGGAAGCGAGACGCGTGTTTAACTGGTTCAGCCTCGACATCATCTACTACCCGGTGTCGGCGATCATGTGGGTCTGGTACAAGCTGTTCGCCTTCCTGCTGGGTCCATCGAACTTCTTCGCGTGGGCGCTTTCGGTGATGTTCCTGGTGTTCACCCTGCGCGCGATTCTCTACAAGCCGTTCGTGAAGCAGATCCGGACGACGCGCCAAATGCAGGAGCTGCAGCCGCAGATCAAGGCGCTGCAGAAGAAGTACGGCAAGGACCGTCAACGCATGGCGCTGGAGATGCAGAAGCTCCAGAAGGAACACGGGTTCAATCCCATCCTCGGCTGCCTGCCGATGCTCGCTCAGATCCCGGTGTTCATCGGCCTGTTCCACGTGCTGCGGTCGTTCAACCGCACCGGCGGCTACGGGATCGGGGCCCAGCACCTGGACCCGGCGGCGAACCGGTCGCTGCCCAACTACGTGTTCAGCGCCACCGACGTCGGGCACTTTCTGGACGCCCATCTTTTCGGCGCGCCGATCGGTGGGTGGATGATCCAGACGACCGGCCTGGACGCGTTCAAGGAATTCAACCGGGCATCCGTGATCGCCGTCGGTGTGCCGATCATGATCCTGGCCGGCGTCGCGACGTACTTCAACAGCCGGGCCTCGGTGGCGCGGCAGAGCCCCGAAGCGGCAGCCAATCCGCAGACGGCGTTGATGAACAAGCTGGCGCTGTACGTGTTCCCGTTCGGCGTCGTCGCCGGTGGGCCGTTCCTGCCGCTGGCCATCATCATGTACTGGCTCGCGAACAACATCTGGACCTTCGGTCAGCAGCACTATGTGTTCGGCAAGATCGAGAAGGAAGAAGAGGCGAAGAAGCTCGAGGCGCAGGAGCGGCAGGCGAAGAACGCACCACCGCCGGGAGCCAAGCCGAAACGCACCCGTAAGAGTCAGGCGGGGAACGCCTCCGAGGTTTCCGAGCCGGGGTCGAGCGACGAGTCCGAAAGCAGCGAGGCGGCGTCGGAGAACGGCGCGGCGGGCAAGAAGCCGGCGGGCAGTAGCCCGGGCAAGGCAGCGAGCGGCAAGGCAGCGAGCGGTGCAGCGAACCGCACGCCGCGACCCGGCGCGCGGCCCAAGAAACGTAAACGGTGACCGGACGATCCCGGTGGAATGAGGAGAGAAGGACATGACTGACGCCGAGACGACCGAGCGCGACGAACTCGTCGATGAGGACGGCAATGCCTCCGCGCCGGTAGCCGAGGACGATCTGGAGGAGAAGCTGGTCGCCGAGGGTGAGATCGCGGGCGACTATCTCGAGGAGTTGTTGGACCTGCTCGACTTCGACGGTGACATCGATCTCGACGTCGAGGGGGACCGCGCGGTCGTGAGCATCGACGGCGGCGACGACCTGAACAAGTTGGTGGGTCGCAAGGGTGAAGTGCTCGACGCCTTGCAGGAACTGACGCGCCTGGCCGTGCACCAGAAGACGGGGGAGCGCAGCCGGCTGATGCTCGACATCGCGCGCTGGCGGCGCCGGCGTCGCGATGAGTTGGCCGCACTCGGCGACAAGGTGGCGCGCCGCGTGCTCGAGACCGGCGAACGCGAAGAGCTGGCCCCGATGACGCCGTTCGAGCGCAAGATCGTGCACGATGCGGTCGCGGCCATCGACGGCGTCCACAGCGAGAGCGAGGGCGTCGAGCCGTCGCGGCGTGTAGTCGTCCTCGCCGACTGACCCAGAGTTACAACTGTGTAGTTCATTGGCGTCGTCGGTCCGACGCGACGATCCGGAGGATGTTTCACGTGAAACATGGGGAGGTGTCGGCGCCGCCGGACGCGGCAGCCTCCTTGTTCGGGGAGCGCCTCGACCGGATCCAGCGGTACGCCGCGACCCTTGCGGGGGCGGGCGTCGAACGCGGGCTGATCGGTCCGCGGGAAGTCGAGCGAATTTGGGAGCGCCACATCCTCAACAGTGTGGCGCTGTCCGAACTCGTCGAGCCGGATCAGAGAGTCGCCGACATTGGTAGTGGCGCGGGTCTTCCCGGGATACCGTTGGCGTTGGCCCGACCCGACCTACACGTGACGCTCATCGAACCACTCCTGCGCCGCAGCGAGTTCCTGCGCGAGATGGTCGACGAACTCGGGGTCGACGTGACGGTCGTTCGCGGACGGGCCGAAGAGCCGGGGGTGAGGAAGCAGTTGGGGGAGACGGACGTAGTGGTGTCCAGGGCGGTGGCCTCCCTGGACAAGCTGACTCGATGGAGCATGCCGCTCCTTCGCGTCGACGGCCACATGCTCGCCCTCAAGGGTGAGCGTGCCGAAGAGGAGATCCGCGACCATCGGCGTGTGATGGCGTCGCTCGGCGCGGCCGATGTAAGGGTGATGAGGTGTGGCGCGAACTACTTGGATCCACCCGCGACCGTCGTCGTGGCACGGCGGGAGAAGGCGGTAACGCACCGGCCAACGGGCAGGAGACGAGGATGATGGCGTCACAGAATGGGGTGCCGGCACCCGCCAGCCCGGCTGCGAATGTTTCACGTGAAACCGGCGACGTCGTAGTCGGCCTTGCAACGGGAACGGCCGATGTTTCACGTGAAACCTCGCCCGGCACCGCTCCCAAAGAGCAGTGGCCGGAGAAGGCGGCACAGGACCGCTGGGAGGATCCGACCGGTCTCGATACGCCGATCGGCGCCGAGGCCGAGCGCGCGGTGCGGTTGCTTCACGCCGCATCGAAGGGCAGTCTTCCGCGGCCCGACCGGCAGCGCGTGTTCACGATCGCCAATCAGAAGGGCGGGGTCGGCAAGACGACCACGGCCGTCAACATCGCGGCGGCGCTCGCTTTGCAGGGACTGCAGACGCTCGTCATCGACCTCGACCCGCAGGGCAACGCGAGCACGGCATTGGGCATCGAGCACCGGCCGGGCACGCCGTCGTCGTACGAGGTGTTGATCGGAGAGATCCCGCTGCGCGACGCCCTGCAGCGCAGCCCCCACAACGAGCGGCTCTATTGTGTGCCCGCGACCATCGACCTGGCCGGCGCCGAGATCGAGTTGGTGAGCATGGTGGCCCGCGAAGGCCGCCTGCGCACGGCGCTGGCGTCGCTCACGGAGTTCAACTTCGACTACGTGTTCATCGACTGCCCGCCGTCGCTCGGCCTGCTGACCATCAACGCGTTCGTCGCAGCGCCCGAGGTGCTGATCCCGATCCAGTGCGAGTACTACGCACTGGAAGGTGTCGGCCAGCTGATGCGGACCATCGAAATGGTCAAGGCACACCTCAATCCGCAACTCGACGTGACCACGGTGATCCTCACGATGTACGACGGCCGAACCAAACTCGCCGACCAGGTGGCCTCCGATGTGCGCGCCCACTTCGGCGAGAAGGTTCTGCGCACTGTCATCCCGCGCAGCGTCAAAGTGTCCGAGGCGCCCGGCTACGGAATGACGATCCTCGGCTACGACCCGGGCTCGCGCGGTGCGATGAGCTATCTGGATGCCAGCCGCGAGATCGCCGATCGCGGCCAGAATCGAAACAACCGATGAGCGTGTGCGGAGAAAGGCAGAACGTACCGATGAGCGCTTACGCGAAGAGGAGCAGACGATGAGCCAACCCACACGCAAGCGCAGCGGTCTCGGCCGCGGCCTGGCTTCGCTCATCCCCACCGGCCCAGCCGACGGCGACCAGTCCGGGCTCGGCCCGCGGATGGGGGACGCCGCCGCCGATGTCGTGATCGGCGGGCCGTCCAACGGCGTGGTGAATGAGGTCGGCGCGGTGTATCGCGAGATCGATCCGGCATCGATCGAGCCGAACCCGAGGCAGCCGCGACAGGTCTTCGACGAGGAGGCGCTGGCCGAGCTCGTCCACTCGATCCGCGAGTTCGGTCTCATGCAGCCGATCGTCGTGCGCCCGCTTCCGCAGCCCGAACCGGGAGGCGCCCGCTTCCAACTCGTGATGGGGGAGCGGCGCTGGCGCGCCGCCCAAGAGGCCGGCCTCGCCACCATCCCGGCGATCGTCCGCGAGACCACCGACGACAGCATGCTGCGCGACGCGTTGTTGGAGAACATCCACCGCGCGCAACTGAACCCGTTGGAGGAGGCGGCCGCCTATCAGCAGCTGCTCGACGAGTTCGAGGTCACCCACGATGAACTGGCGTCGCGCATCGGGCGCTCGCGTCCGGTGATCACGAACATGATCCGATTATTGCGCCTGCCCATCGCCGTACAGCGCCGGGTCGCCGCGGGGGTGCTCTCCGCCGGACATGCGCGCGCTCTCCTGTCGCTGGAAGGCGGACCGGAGAAGCAGGAGGAGCTCGCCGCGCGGATCGTCGCCGAGGGGCTGTCCGTGCGAGCGACCGAGGAAGCCGTCACGCTGGCCAACAGCGCGGGCCCGGCGGCGCCGGCGGCGCCGAAGCGCAAGCCGATCAACATGCCGGGCCTCCAGGACGTTGCCGAGCGGCTGTCGACGGCGTTCGATACCCGCGTCACGGTCAGCCTCGGCAAACGCAAGGGCAAGATCGTGGTCGAATTCGGATCGGTCGACGATTTGCAGCGCATAGTCGAACTGATGAGCGCATCCGAACGGTGACCTACCACACCGGGTAATTACGTCACTGTGACACAACCCGGGTCTCATCGGCGTGACCGCCGCCCTTCGAAGGAAACCACCTGTGACACAAAGCGTTTCGCCGCTCCTCGCGAGAGGCACCCGAATCGGAGCGTCGAGGTGTCCGCGCCCTTCTATCCTGGAGGGGCAGCTGTGTACCTCTGCACCGCGTAGGACTCGGGGACTCTAGTGTCGGCACGCATCACGCCTCTACGGCTCGAAGCGTTCGAGCAGTTGCCCAAGCATGCCCGCCGCTGCGTGTATTGGGAGGTCGATCCCTCGACTCTGGGGCGGGATGCGACCGGCGCCGCGGTTCCCGGCGTCGACGATCACCTGTCGGATCCCGAATTCGAGAAAGAGGCATGGCTGTCGATGGTCATGCTCGAATGGGGATCGTGCGGGCAAGTCGCGGTGCAGTGCGCCGACGGCGAGACCGACGACGGGCCCGTTCCGCTGAGCGGAGACGAGGCGTGCCTGGGATACGCGTTCTACGCCCCGCCCGGTGCCGTCCCCCGTGCACACCGGTTCCCGACAGCACCCGTCAGCGCCGACGCCGTCCTACTCACGTCGCTGGGTATCGAATCCGGTGAGGACGCCGAGGGATTGTCGCGGGCGCTGATCTCGGCGGTGGTGGGTGATCTGGTTCGTCGCGGTGCCCGTGCGCTCGAAGCGTTCGCGCACACCACCGAAGTCCGCGAGCTCGCCGAACCGGGAGCGGTGACGCCGGCGCTGCGCCCGGTCGTGGAAGTCCTCGGCGACTGCTCGGTCGAACAGTGCGTGCTCGACGCTGATCTACTTCTCGACGCGGGTTTCGTCGTTGTCGCCCAGCACCGGTACTTCCCGCGGCTGCGTCTGGAGTTGGAGCAGGGGTTGGGCTGGAAGGCCGATGTCGAAGCGGCGTTGGAGCGGCTGTTCGAGTTCGCGCAGATACGCCAGCCGGTCGGGGCGGGTGCGAGTTCGGCGTCTTTGACCGCGATCGGCGGTCAGGACGGGCTGACGCGTCCGGCCTGCTCGACCGAGAGCTCGTGGGCGAGCAGCTCGGCGAACGTGAAAGTGCCTGTGGGACGGTCGTTTTTGCCTAGCAGGTAGAGCCGCTTGACGGCGGCGAGCATGCCCTCGGCGATGGCATCGCGAGCCTGCGAGGACACCAGCATGGCCCGGTCGTGCGGGTTGGTGATGTAGCCGACGTCGACCTGCACCGTGGGCATCCGGGTCAGACGCAACAGGTCCCACGTCCGCCCATGGGTGCGGCAATCGCGTAATCCGGTGCGGGCCACCACTTCTCGTTGGATGAAGTCGGCGAGATTGCGGCCGATGGTGGACACCGAGCCGTGTGAGTTCCCGAAGTGGAACGATGCGACACCGTTGGCGCCGGGGCTGGGCTGGGTGGCGCAGCGCAGGCTGATCATCAGGTCGGCGCCGACGGCGTTCGCGGTCGCGGCGCGTTCGGCGTCCGAAGGGGCACGGTTGGCCGGCCGCGACAGGAACGTCTCCATACCGATCGCGGTCATCCGGCCCTCGAGCCGACTCGCCAGATCCCACAAAATGTCTGACTCGCTGATCGGCCCGCTCGGGCCCTGCATGATCTGACCGTGGTCGTCGCCGCCGCGGCCCGGGTCGATGATGATGCGCTTACCCGAGAGCCGGGGACCGGAGCGGCGGACCAGTTCCTCCTCGCGGATCGCATGCGGAGAGCCGCCGGTGACGCGTGATCCCAGAAAGTACAAGGAGCGCAACGTCTCCGGGCCGCAGATCCCGTCGGGGTACAGGCCGTACTCGCGCTGATACGACATCAACGCGTTGTGCGTGCTAAGACCGAAATGTCCGTCGACGAGGCCGGTGTAGAAGCCGAGGTCTTGGAGTCGGGCCTGCAGTGTGGCGACGTCGTCGCCGAACATCGGGGCGCCGAACTGGTGGCTGAGCGTGCGTGCGCCGAGCCGGTACGACGCCTCCTTGAGCGCGCGGTACGTCGCTTCGCCGACGATCCCGTCGACCAGCAGACCTCGATGCTGCTGGAAGGCGCGCACGGCATGGTCGAGTTCGGCGTCGAACAAGTCCAGCGCGATATGCCTGCCGGTGGTGATCTCCTCGTCGGAGTTGTCGAGCATGCCCAGCGCCGTCAATGCAGCCCTGATCTCGGTGACCGCGGACCCGCGGTCACCGCGACGCAGACTGGACATATGCGGCCTTTCAGTCACGGTTGTCAGCTGCGCGAGGGCGCCGACCAAGTTGACGGGCTAGGCACGATTGTCGCAGACACTTCGCCGATTCAAGAAAACGCCAGGCGGGTGTCCGTGCCCCGGATTGCCGCACCGGACGGCGGCTAGAGCACGTCAGAAAGCTCGCGCAGCAGCGCAGCCTTGCCTTTTGCGCCGACGATCCGCTTCACCGGGGAGCCGTCTTTGAACACGATGAGCGTCGGGATCGACACCACCTGAAAATCGCGGGCCGTGACGGGGTTGGCGTCGACGTCGAGCTTGGCGACGGTCAGCGCGCCCGCCTTTTCGATGGCGATCTCCTCGAGCACCGGGGCGATCATCTTGCAGGGACCGCACCAGGTCGCCCAGAAGTCCACCAGCACCGGTGTGCTGCTGGACAACACGTCCTGGGAGAACGAGTCGTCGGTCACCGCTACCGTGGATCCGGTGCTCTCGGTCATCGGGGTACTCCTATCAGACGGGTGTTTCGATGGTTTCATCGCTTGGGCCAGAACCGATTTCGGCGAGCCAGCGTTCGGCGTCGATGGACGCCGAGCAGCCGGTGCCCGCAGCGGTGATGGCCTGGCGGTAAGTGCGGTCGACGAGATCGCCTGCGGCAAAGACACCTTCGATCGAGGTGCTGGTCGACCCCTGCTGCGTCAAGACGTAACCGTCCTCGTCGAGGTCGACCTGGCCGCGGATCAGATCCGAACGCGGGTCGTGGCCGATCGCGACGAACACACCGGTGACGGCCAGCTTCGACTCCTCGCCGGTCACCTTGTTGCGCAACCGGACTCCGCTGACCTTCGGGCTGCCTTCGATCTCGAGGACGTCGGTGTTGGTCAGGAACGTGATCTTCTCGTTCGCGCGGGCACGATCCAGCATGATCCGCGACGCGCGGAACTCGTCGCGGCGGTGCACCAGGGTGACGCTGCGTGCGAACTTGGTCAGGAAGATCGCCTCTTCCATCGCCGAGTCGCCGCCGCCGACGACGATGATGTCCTCTTCGCGGAAGAAGAACCCGTCACAGGTCGCGCACGTGCTCACGCCCATGCCCATCAGGGCCTCCTCGCCCGGCACGCCGAGGTGCCGCGCCGCAGCGCCCATCGCGAGGATCACCGCCCGCGCCCGGTAGGTGTCGTCGCCGACCGTGACGGTCTTGACCGGACCTTCGAGCGAGACAGCGTCGACATCCTCCATGTGCAGGTCCGCGCCGAAGCGCAACGCCTGTTCGCGCATCTCGTCCATCAATTCGGGACCGGTGATGCCGTTTCGAAAGCCGGGATAGTTCTCCACCTCGGTGGTGGTCATCAACGCACCGCCGAACTGGACGCCTTCGAACACCAGGGGCTTCAACTGTGCACGCGCTGCGTAGATCGCTGCGGTGTAGCCGGCCGGACCGGATCCGATGATGATCAGATCGTGAACCGTGGATGTGGTGGTCATGAGCGCCTTTCTGCCACTTTCGCGGCACCGGTATAACACCAGCGTAGGCGGTGGTGTTCCCGGAGTTTCCGAACAACCTCGGGGGACAGACTACGGTCGTGCGACCACGGTTTCGGCCAGCAGCCCACCGTGAGCCGCATGGCACGCAGCGTCGACGGCCACCGCGAGGATGTCGGCGCCCGGGCCCGCGGGCAGAAGCAGCACGACAGCCGGGCGCCCAGTCAGCTCAACCGGAAGCGCCCCGAGGACGGGCGTGGTCGCCGGGTGCCCTAGTCCCTCGAGGCAGGCGGCGCGGCGGCGCGGATCGGACAGCGGCCCGTAGTCGGGCGGTGCCGACAGCAGGCCGGCGAGCTGGGGACCGGTCAGCGGGAAGGCCGACGGCCGGCGCGGCACGGTGATCCGCTCGGCGGTGGGCCAGGGCTGGGAGAACCGTGGTGCGGGATCGCGCACCAGCGTCGACGTGCCGATGATGACCCCGGCGGTCACGGCGGCCAGGCCGGCGACCAGCCCGAGAACGTGCATTCGGCGCAGCCGGGGCCGTTCGACGGCGTGGTGAGGGTCATCGGCGGCCCGTAACGCGGCACCGATGCGTGCGGTGACGCCCGCGGGCACGTCCGGCGCGGAGTCCTCGTCGTGCGCCAACTCGGCCAGGCCGCGGCGCACCCGCTCAACCGCCGGATCCGAGTCGTCGTCCGTTCCGGTCTGCATCGCTAGCCAGTCTCCACCACGACACGTAAGACGCGGCGCATGTGCCCGCGGTTCCGCTCAGTCGGTGCGAGCGGCGGTTTCCGCGTCGAAGTACTCGAGTGCCTCGGCCAGCTTGGCCCGGGCGCGGGAGCATCGGCTCTTGACGGTGCCTTCGGGCACACCGAGCATGCGGGCGGTCTCGGCGACCGAGTAGCCCTGCATGTCGACGGCCACCACCGCGGCGCGCTGTTCGACGGGCAACCGCATCAGTGCCCGCTCGACGACGATCGCGGTGTCCACGCGCGAGGCCGGGTCACCAATGTGGCCCTGGTCGTCGGACAGCGTTTCGGCGACGCGGGTTTTGTTGCGCCGCAACCGATCCAGACACGAGTTCACCACGATGCGGTACAGCCAGCTGCTCACCGCCGCGTCGTAGCGGAAGGCGGGCGCCCGCCGGTGCGCCTTGAGCATCGCGTCCTGCAGCGCGTCGGCGGCGTCGTCGGGATTGCGGCTGGTGATGCGCGCGATCCGGTACAGCTGCCGGTGGTGGCGGTAGAACAACTCTTCGAACGCGTAGCGGTCACCGGCGACGTGCGCGGCGAGCAACTCCGCGTCGCTGCGTTCTCCCGCCGGCCCCCCGATGCTCCCCACAGCCGAACACTAAACGGCTACGCGGGTGTCTCCCGACACATCTTTGGCGGGCTGGGGATGAATCCGGTCAGGACGCCGACCGTCCGGTCACGACGCCGACCTGACCGTGACCTCGGCGATGTCCGACCGGCTCTCGCCGTTGACCTGGCCGAGCGTCGACACCCAGACCAGCAGGTTGGAGGTGGGCGAGGCGTTTTCGACCTTAATGGTGTTGGAGCCCGGTTTGAGCTGGGTGGCCGGGGTCAGCACGGTGGTGTCGGCAAGCGAGGACGGTGTCGGGGACTGCGCGGAGCGGATCTCGACGGCCGTGCCGGTGCTGTTGAGGTCGATGTCGACCTCGCCGACCGTGGTCGACTGTGGCAGCTGCAGCATCAGCCCGACGCCGTTCTTGAAGTTCGGGAACGGCACCGGGTCTGTGTAGGTGTCGATCGGCCACACCGTGGACTTGTCGCCGTCGATCGCCTTCGGCGCATCGGACGGTGCATCGGCCTCACCCTCGGGTGAAAAGACCGACACCGCAGTCGGTTTGACGATATTGCCGCTGCCGGTGCTGCCTTCGGCCGACTCTGTGGTGGTCGGGTCGTTGAGCCCGAGCCGGTCGCCGCCCAGGCCGTCGCCGACGTCGCCGAAGATCCGGCTCAGCACCGTGGCCAGCACCACGAGCGCGACCACGACGATGGCGCCGCCGACGCCAAGCCCGATCATCAGGGCCTTGCGACGCCGCGCCTCGGTTTCCGGGTCGGCACCGCCGGCAACGCCCGGGGCCACCGAGCGGGCGGCTTCATCCACCGGGGAGATCAGCTCGGTGCGATCGGCGATCGCCGTCGCCTGCTGGAGCAGATTCAGCAAGGTCGGCGCGCTGCGGATGCCGCCGCCCTCCTGCACGGCCCGCGCCGCCGCGGCCGAGATCTGGAACGGGATCTGGCGATCGACTGCGCGCGGTTCGATCGGTTGTCCGGCCGAGTCGAGGTCGGCGGGGGCCAGGCCGCTGCGCACACCGTGCTCGGGCAGTGGCCACCGGTTGATCAGCAGCGCGTACAGCGCCGCCCCGATCCCGCGGATGTCGTCCTCGGGTGTCGCGTCGGGCAGCGTCGCCGGGAAGGCCAGCGCGACGTCGCCCTCGATGCTGACCCGGACCCGCCCCGGGTGATCGAGCGAGAGCGCGACTCCCGCCCGGTGCGCGGCCTCGGCAGCCGCCGCCAGCGACTGCATCGCCCTGGCGCCGCCGATCGGGGACGGCGACGTGTCGGCGACCTCCGTCAACGAGCCGCCCCGGATCCACTCCGATACGACCAGCCCACCGGATCCGGTGTTGACCACGTCGAGCACCCTCGCGATGCCGGGCATGTCGATGCTGCTCAGCTTGCGGGTGCGCGTCAGAATGTCGCGCAGCGTCTCGTCGGACAGGGTGTTGTCCGGGTCGACGAAGGTAAGCGCCACCTGGCGGTTCAACGCAGTGTCGAGTGCCTGCCAGAACTGCAGCGTGGGCGGGCCGCCGTGGAACACCAGCAGGCGGTAGCGGCCGCCACCGACCATTGCGCCCGGGATGAGGTGGACGTCCTCGTCGGAGGTGGCGGCCTCGATGGCGGGTTCGCGCGGCGGGTCGAACGCGAGGGGTTCGCGGGTGGGATCACCGCCGTAGTCCGAGGGCGGCCGGCCCGATACCGGTAGCCGGGTCGTGCCGTTCTCGGCGGCGAACTCGGTGGTCTGACCGGGATCGGGCACGTCGGGGCGCAGGTCGTCGGCGACGACGTCGGACTGACCGGTCGGAATCTTGCTGGTCGCGGAATCGGGTGTGGGCGCGGAGCCGCCTGCGGGTTCGTCGCTCACCGCTGGTCCTTTCCGCGTCCGGTCCCCGGCAACGGGGTCAGGTGGTCCGCGTCGGACGGCCGGCGGGCTGTGCCGACGTCCCGGTGCGGACGAATTCCTCTGTTCAGGGTACGGGAGAGGGGTGCGCGTCCGTGGCCGGTCGGCGGCCCCGACAGCTACCCCGCCGGCCCCGGTGCCGGGCCGGGCACCAGCGCCGAGTCGGCGCCGGACCGCGTTCACGGCCGCCTGGGCATCCGGTACGCGCGCACCGAGGAGGACCCCGACGATGACCGGCACCATCACCACGCCGAGCACGACCAGTCGCAGCAGGGAGCCGGCACCGCCCCAGTTCCGCGTCAGCGACTCCAGGCCGAACAGCTTGTCGGCGACCTGGCCGGCCATCGCGGCGAGCAGCGAGGCGGCGATCGTGACCAGCACGGAGCGCACGACTTGCAGGTTGAGGAGCCGGCCGCCCGGTGGGTCGAGATTGGCGCGCAGCAGGAAGTAACCGACCACCGCGCCCGCGACGAAGCCCAGCCCGTTGGCAGTTCCGAGGTAGCCGGCGACGAGGTCGGGGTCGTCGGTGAGGTAGGGCGCGATCAGCGAGGCGATGATCTTGACGGTCGTGATCACGACGATCAGCAGGATCGGCGTCCACGGTTGTTGTCGCGCGTAGAACACCCGGAGTTGAAGCAGCACAAGCGCATACGGGACAAGCGTGAACGCCGACAGCGTGATCGCCATACCCAGGTAGTTGGCGTCGACCTCACCGAAATTGCCGTAGGCGAACAGCGCGCTGCCGATCGCGGGTCCGCCGACCGTCATCAGCGCGACGATGGGGATGAGCGTCACCATCGTCAGCCGGGTGGCCAGCGAGAGGTCGGCGAGCACCGCCCGCTGGTCGTTGGAGGCGGCGTTGCGGCTCAACCGCGGCATCACGACGGTCAGTACCGTCACCCCGATCATGCCGAATGGCAACTGCAGCACCAGCCACGTGTAGTTGTAGATGGCGGGCCCGGAAGCCGCGGCGCCACTGGCGATTCGGTTGCCGACGATCAACCCCACCTGGCTGATCAACACGTACAGCACCATCGCCGAGGCCATCGCGCCGAACTGCTTCATCCGCTCGTCGATGCCCCACAGCGGGCGAAGGCTGATGCGTTCGCGGCGGATCGCGGCCAACAGGACCAGGACCTGCGTCACCGTTCCGAGCGTCATGCCGATGCCGAGCACGAGGAGCTTGGCGTTGCCCATCCGCACCGGATCCACCGAGAGTTCGCCGGGGACAATGAGATACACGCCCAGCGTCACGATCGCGACGATGTTGTTGCATACCGGCGCCCAGGCAGGTGGCCCGAACACGTTGCGGGTGTTGAGGATTGCCATGAACACCGACGACAACCCGTAGAACAGCACCTGCGGTAGCAGCAGGTAGGCGAACGCGGTGGTGAGGTCGCGGTTGACTTCGGGATCGCTGCCGAGCATGAGGTTGACGAGCATCGGGGCCGAGGCCACCGACAGCGCGGTGATGATCAACAGCAGCGTCGTCGTCAGCGTGACCAGGCGCCGGATGAACGCCGTGCCGTTGTCGGGATCGTCGCGCTCGGCGCGCGCCAGCACCGGCACGAAAATCGCGGTGAAGGTCGCCTCGAGCACGAGTGCCGCGATCAGGTTGGGCAGCTGGTAGGCCACAGAGAACGCGCTGGTGAGTGCGGCGCCGAGGATCGTCGCGAGCAGCACGATGCGGGCGAACCCGGTGAGCCGGCTGACCAGTGTGGCGACCGCCATGCCCCACGAACGCGACACCACCGCCGCGTCGGAGAGTTCTTCGCGACCGGCGCGACGGCGGGGGGCGGGTCCGCGGCTGAGCCGGGGCGGGCCGTCGCGGCGTGGTCTACTCGGGGGCGGGGGAGGGGGAGGTGTGTGACCGGGCCACGTTCGTGGCGGTGCCGGCGGATGGGGCCGAGGCGGCGGCCCGGGCGTGCTCACCCGGCACCGCCGCGGGTGCCCGAGCCTCGGCGTCCGGCCCGGCTCAGGGGTGCGTCGGTGTCGTCGTCGTAGTGCAGCGCGACTTCGAGTGGGTCGGGACGGTCGAGGTCGGCGGGATCGGGCTGTCCGCGGAACCGGTGCCAGAGCCGACGCCCGGCCAGCAGCACCAGGACGGCGCCCGCCGAGAGCGTGATGAAGAACAGCACCTTGCCGTAGGCGTTCGAGTGCACCGAAAGCCGCACCGGTTCCCCGAGCGTCAGACCGTTGACCGTGCGCAGCGCGACGTCGACGGCGACGCGCTGGGTGAAGTGCACCTCGATGGGGACCCGCAGCGGAAGGTAGCCCGGTGGCAGCACGATCTCGCCCATGTCGGTGACCGTCATCCCCGGTGGCGCGTCGACGTCGAGGCGGACCCGTATCGGAACCGGCAGGTCGTTGCGCAACGCCAGCGGCAGCGGGCTGCGTTCGGTCGCCAGCGTGTAGGCCCCACCCGGGTTGACGATCGTGACCGCTCCGAAGATGTCGTCGACGGTGTGTCCGACCGTCGTGAGTCGTTGTTGCGCAAGGCCGTTGCGGGTGTCGGGCGGCACCGACTGGCTCAGTGCGCGCAGCATGTCCTCGCGCAGCGGGGCGGTGTAGCCGTATCCGGTCAACCCCGTGCGTTCGTCGGTGGTCAGCGCCGCGGTCAGCCCCCACAGCCGCCCGGTGATCGCGGCGATGCCCGACACGACGGCGTCGTCGAACCGGGCGTCGGGGTCGCCCAGCTCGTCGCTGGGCAGCGGGGACATGTCGTCGGGCGGGAGGGCGCTGCCTTCGCCGATCACCGCGGTGAGCGGTCGCGGCTCGGCGAGCCCGGCGTTGATCGCCGTGGCAACCGCCCGGAACATCGCCCGGGCGTCGTCGGGGCCGATGCCCCACGCCAGCGGCGGCATCAGGATCTGGGTGCGCGGGGAGACGTCCGGACTGAGGGCGCGCCACAGCATGGCCCCCAGGGCGTCCTGGCGCCGGGCCACCGCCGAATCGTGTTGCAGCGGGATGTCCAGCGACGGGTCCAGATATCCCGGCGCCACAGGATCGGTGCCCGCGCCGGCGAGCGCCGCCCCGACGGCCGGGTCGAACGGCGCCGCGACGACCTGCGGTGTGTAGCGGACCGGTTCGGTGTCGGCGACGCCGGAGTCCGCGACGTCGGTGCCGTCGTTCGAGCCCGATTCGGCGGCTGCGACGGCCACCGTCTGGCCGCCCTGGTCCGACAGCAGACGCACCGCGGGGCCGGTCAGCGGACCGTCGCCGACCAGGCTGGCGCCGCGCACCGAGGTGACGCCCAGGATCTGGTCGACGATGTCGCCCGCGGCGGTGGTCGCTATCCGGCTGAGCCCGGGGTCGCGGACGCGGCGGAGCGCGTCGAGGTCGGCCTGCGCGTAGATGGTGGAGGCGACGCACATGCCCGTCGCCAGGTTCTTGAGCCGGTTCAGCCACGCCACCGCCGCGTCTTGTCCGGTGCCGGGTCGGGTGGGGGTGCCGGGCCCCGCGTCGGGGCCGTTGTTGACGACGTAGCCGCCCGTCATCGCGTTGACGGTGACGAGCAGATCGGGGTCGACCGCCAGACAGGTCGCGGCGCGCACCCGTCCGTCGGGATCGACCTGGGGGCTGGTGGCGAACTCGACAGCCGACAGGAGCGTGTCGAGGCGCCCGCCCGGTGCCAGGGAGGACGCCAGCTCATCGTCGATGAGCCGTACCGGCGTGGCGCCGCCCGGTGCGCCCGCGGCCAGCCGCGGCCGGTCGGCGATCGGCCACAACAGCGTCAGCCGGACCGGCTTGGACGTGTCGGGCGCTGCGATCGCCGTGACCGCGTCACCTGACTCGGCGCCCGGGTCGGGTGGGACGCCGAGCACCGGCAGGAGGAAGCGGGCGTCGTCGAGGCGGGCGGGCGCGCCGTAGTCGGGGGTGCCGTTGACGTTGACCATCACCGGGTACACCCCCGGCTCGTCAATGCTGAGCGAGGGCCGGTCGGCCGACCGCAGGGGGTAGGACAGGGTGAACGGAACCTCTTGTCCGCGAGCGAGTTCGGGCGAGAGCGGGACGAACTCGCCGATCGGCTCGAACTGGTCGACGTCGCCGGTGAGGTTGGTGCGCAGGCCGGTCGACGTCCGCACCGCCGCGGCATCCTCCAACCGAACGACCACATCGCGCACCGGCCGGTCGCCGACGTTGAGGACGGCGCCGGCCACGGTGACCACCGGCTCGCTGGTGGTGGTCACCACGTCGGGGGTGACGCGGTCGACGCGGACCTGAAGGAACGGCGTCGAATCAGATTGGGCGGCGGCGGCCGGCGGTAGGACGAGCGGTAGGGCGCTCAGCGCCAGCACGATCAGCGCGGCCAGCGCGCGCGGCAGCGCTGCGGCGGTCACGAGCCCTGTCCGCAACCGTTCGTCCGGCGGTCGGGCTGCATCTTTCCCCACTCGTCGCCCTGCCCTTCGGGCGGGCGGTGCCCCCACCGCTCGGCCCCCGGGGACGGTTGGGCGCGTTCGTCGGGACGACGGTTGCGGGTGTGCGAGTGCGTCTGGGGGCGGCGCCGCGGCGACGAGCGGGGCAGCGGCGGCAGCGCGGACGGGCCGTGGGCGTGCAGCTTGTCGATCAGCTCGCCCGCGACCTCGGCGAGGCGGCGTTCGTCGGCGTACGCCAGCCGCTTGGGAAGCTCCTTGAGCGGCACCCACGCCACCTCGGTGACTTCGACGTCCTCGTCGGACAGTTCACCGCCGAGGAAACGCATCAGGTAGTGGTGCACGGTCTTGTGGACGCGGCGGCCCTCGGTGACGAACCAGTAGTCGATGCTGCCCAGCGCGGCGAGCACGCTGCCCTGCACACCGGTCTCCTCGGCGACCTCGCGGACAGCGGTCTGCTCGGCGGTCTCACCCATCTCGATATGGCCTTTGGGCAGCGACCACAACATGCGCCCGCGCCGGTCGATGCGGCCGATCAGCGCGGCGACCTGACTCTCCTTGGGGCCGTCGATACCGTCGATGACCAGGCCGCCCGCCGAAGTTTCGTGGACAGTGCGCAGCCGGTCGGGTGGCCGCCGCGGCCGCGACTTCTTGGACTGCCCACCCTTGGTGTCCTTGTTTCCGTCGACGGCGGCACCGTTCTTCGGTGCGGCGTTGGTCTGGCCGGCCGGGGGCTGCGGGATGGGGTGGCGGCGCTGCGCCGACGGGTCGGGCGCCGCCTCGGGCGGGCCTGCCGCGCGTCGGCCACGACGTCGCCCTCGGCGCCGTCGTGGTTTGGCCTGTTCGCCGTCCGACACCCAAGCGATAGTAGCTGGCACGCATATTCGCCCCCGCCGCACTCACCGGTCGTGATAGAGCCGTTGCACATTTGTGTGACTCCGCGGCCTGGGGGCCGCTTGATCGTCGCCTGACTGTGCTCAACGGTCAGGCTTCTCATCGCGGCTTGGGGGCCGCTTGATCGTCGCCTGACTGTGCTCAACGGTCAGGCTTCTCATCGCGGCCTGGGGGCCGCTTGATCGTCGCCTGACTAGGCTGTCCGAACGTGCCCGCCTTCTCCACCGACGCCGAACTCCTTGCCACCGCGCAAGTGGAGCTGAACCGCCACGGCGAGGTGCTGCGCGAACTCGGCAGGCTGTTCGCCGACGCCGGCCACGAGCTGTATCTCGTCGGCGGCAGCGTCCGTGACGCGCTGCTGGGCCGTGCGCTGACCGACCTCGACTTCACCACCGACGCCCGTCCCGAGCAGATGCAGAAATTGCTGCGGCCGTGGGCCGACTCGCTGTGGGACACCGGCATCGAATTCGGCACCCTCGGCGTCGGCAGGGGCGACAAGCGTCTCGAGATCACCACCTACCGCGCCGACACCTACGACCAGGTGTCCCGCAATCCGGAGGTGCGGTTCGGCGACAACCTCGACGACGACCTGGTGCGACGCGACTTCACCGCCAACGCGATGGCCGTGCGCATCACCGCCGACGGACCCGCCGATTTCCACGACCCGCTCAACGGCCTGGCGGCGCTGCGCGCCAAGCTGCTCGACACCCCCGCCGCACCCGAGGTGTCCTTCGGCGACGACCCGCTGCGCATGCTGCGCGCCGCACGCTTCGTCTCGCAGCTGGAGTTCACCGTCGCGCCGCGCGTGATCAGCGCGCTGGTGGAGATGGCGACGCAGCTGGGACGCATCACCGCCGAGCGGGTGGCCGCCGAATTGGACAAGCTGCTGCTCGGCGCCGATCCGGTCGCGGGCGTCGACCTGATGGTGCAGACCGGGCTGGGCGATGTGGTGCTGCCCGAGGTCGGCGCGATGCGCATGGCGATCGACGAACACCACCAGCACAAAGACGTCTACTGGCATTCGCTGACCGTCTTGCGGCAAGCGATCGCGCTCGAGGACGACGGACCCGACCTGGTGTTGCGCTGGGCGGCGCTGCTGCACGACATCGGCAAGCCCGCCACCCGCAAGCACGAACCCGACGGCGGGGTGAGCTTTCACCATCACGAGGTCGTCGGCGCGAAGATGGCGCGCAAACGGTTGCGCGCGCTCAAGTACTCCAAGCAGATGGTCGACGACGTATCGCAGCTGGTGTACCTGCACCTGCGGTTCCACGGCTACGGCGGCGGCAAGTGGACGGATTCGGCGGTGCGCCGGTACGTGACCGACGCCGGTCCACTGCTGCCGCGGCTGCACAAGTTGGTACGCGCCGACTGCACCACGCGCAACAAGCGTCGCGCGGCCCGGCTCCAGGCCAACTACGACGACCTCGAGCAGCGGATCGCCGAACTCGCCGAGAAGGAGGACCTCGCGCGGGTGCGCCCCGACCTCGACGGCAACGAGATCATGGAGATCCTCGGCATCCCCGCTGGCCCCCAGGTCGGTCAGGCGTGGCAGTACCTCAAGGAGCTGCGCCTGGACCGCGGACCGCTGCCTCGCGACGAGGCCGTCGAGGAACTGCTGGCGTGGTGGAACGCCCGCGGCGGGCAGTAACGGGCCCGCTTCTTCGCCGAGCCCGACGTTTTGGTTGGTCAGCGCGCGCGAATTCGACCATTGCGTCGGTCTCGAGCGAGGCGGAGGCGTGTGGAACCCGCCGCGGTTGCGGTGCGTCTCATCGTCATGGACTACTGCCTCGGTGACGGCGACGGCTCAGCGACGATCTGGTCCGCGACGCCCGACGTGGATGTCGACGGTGACGGCGTATTCGAAGCGGTCGGGCTCGACTTCGACGGCGACGGCATGCTCGACGACGCGATGGCCGACCTGGACGACGACGGTATCGCCGAGCGCCTCGTGCGCGACCATGCCGACGCCGCAACCCATTTCGCCGACGACGGCACCGGAACTTGGACGCTCAGCGTCGAGCGCGGGCTGCGCTGGTTCGGCCTCGACGGGGTCGAGCAATTCGGTGGGCCGACGGTCGACCTGGACGCCGACGGCCACGTCGACGACCGCCTGGTGGACGTCGACGCAGACGGGCTCGCCGATCGGGTGCTCGCCGGCGAGAACGCCTACGTCGACGCCGATGCCGACGGCAAATGGGACTTCAAGCTGACCGACAGTGACGGCGACGGCCGCGCCGATTCGGCCGTCGAACTGTGATGCGGGCTAGTCGCGGCCAGACCCCGGCGGGCCGGCGAACGCCTGCGCGATGCCCAGCCACTGTTCGGCGTCGCCGCCGACGGCGCGCACATCGAGTTCCGCGCGCGGGCGCCGCTGGGTCACGAGCATGCAGAAGTCCTCCGCCGAACCGGTGACCCGCTGGTCGGCGTCCTCCGGTCCCCACGACCACGTCGACCCGTCCGGGGCGCGCAACTCGACGCGGAACGATTCGGCAGGCGGCTGACGGCCGTTGACCACGAAGGCGAAGTCGCGGGTACGCACGCCGATGTGGGCGATCGAGCGCAACCGCGCCGTGGGCGGCCTGCGCACGTCGAGGGCGTCGGCGACGTCGAGTCCGTGCGCCCACGTCTCCATCAGCCGCGCGGTCGCCATCGACGCGGCGCTCATCGGCGGGCCGAACCAGGGCAGCTTGCGGCCCTCGGCGACGGTCAGCAGCTCGTCGTGCAACCGGGACCGGGTCGTGCGCCACTCGTCGAGCAGGTCCGCTGGCGGCATGGCGGCCAACTTTTCGGCGCCTGCGTCGACGAAGCCGGTCGGGTTCTTGCCCGCCTCGTCGAGCAGGTCGGCGAACGCGGCCTCGTCGGTGACGGCGGTCAACGCGACACGGTCGGTCCACAGCAGATGCGCGATCTGGTGGGCGATCGTCCAGCCTTCTGCCGGAGTGGGTTCGGCCCACCGCGCGGCGGGAAGATCGGCCACGAGGCCGTCGAGTTCGTCGCTCTCGGCGCGCAGGTCGGCCACCATCGGCGCGGCACCAGCCATGCCGGTCACCTTAACCCGGGGTCGGAGCCGCCCGTCTCGCGATCGCCGCGTGCGCGGCCAGACCGGCGAGGTATACGCCGACTCCGGCCAACGCCAGCGCGGGTTGGTGTCCGTCCGGAGGAATCACGCTCGCCGTCAACGCGATCGCGCCGATGAATGCCATCCAGAACAGCGAGTCCTGCACGGTGAAAACGTGGCCACGCAGGCCGTCGTCGACGTCGAGTTGCATCGCGTTGTCCGCGCACAGCTTGACCACCTGACCGGCCATGCCGAGCAGAAACCCGCACACCACCATCATCGCCAGCTGCAGCCCGGACCCGGCCAGCTGGACCAGCGCAGCGATCGCCAACGCGCCGTTGGCCGTGGCGTACCGGCCCCAGCGGCGCACCGCCACCGGCATGACCGCGGCGGCGATGAAGGCCCCCGCGCCGGTCGCCGCGACGAACAGCACCGCGGTGCCCAGCCCGGCGACCTGTTGAGTGTCGGTGTGGCGCACCATCACCAGCACCAGCAGGCTGTTGATCCCGAACACCATCCGATGCGCAGCCAGCCCGGTCAGCGTGGCGGCCACCGCGGGCACCGCGATCACGGTTTTCACGCCGTGCACCCAGCCGGTGGCGACCGCGTAGAGCACCGAGCCGTGTACGGCACGCGCACTGTCGTCGGGCCCCAGCATCCGCGGCGGGAAACGCCACGCCAGCCACAGCGCCAGCGCCACCGGGGCGGCCACGATCAAGATGATGACGGCGGCGCCTGCGTCGTCGGCGCCGAACAGCCAACGGGGCAGCAGCATGAAGTTGGCACCGAGGAACGCGGCCGCGGCACCGGTCGCGATCGCAACCGAGTTCATCGCCACCACTTGTTCTCTGGGTACCACGTGCGGCAGCGCCGCCGACAACCCCGACGACACGAAGCGGGTGAACCCGTTGACGATCAGCGCGCAGCACAGGATCGCCAGGTCGCCCGCGCCGGATTCGAGCAGCTGCGCGACGGCCAGCACCAGCACCAGGCGGCCGGCGTTCGCCGCGACCAGCACCAGCCGACGATCCCAGCGGTCGAGCAGCGCGCCGGCGAACGGGCCGAGCAGCGAGTAGGGCAGGAACAGCACCGCGAACGCGCCGGCGATCGCCCACGGTTCTGCGGCGCGCTGCGGATTGAACAAAATCGCGCCCGCCAACCCCGCCGCGAACAGGCCGTCGCCGAACTGACTTACCAGCCGCAGTTCCAGCAGACGCCGAAACTCGGGCAGGCTGCGCACCGACCGCCAGACGGCGGCGGGCGCGCGGAAATGGGGCACGGGAGATCACGTTCTCAGAAGCGGCGGATCGGACCGCATCCACAGTACAAATATCGCGGCGGCGTCGCGCTTGTCCGCCACGACAGGGGTTGCCGGTGCCATGATGGACGGGTGGCGCAGTCAGAGGACCCGGAGGATTTCATCGCCCCTGCCGCGCCTCGAGTGCGGGCGGGGACGTTGCTTCTCGCCAACACCGACCTGCTGGAGCCGACGTTCCGCCGCAGCGTCATCTACGTCGTCGAGCACAACGACGGCGGCACGCTCGGCGTCGTCCTGAACCGGGCGAGCGAGACCGCGGTCTACAACGTGTTGCCCCAGTGGGCCAAGCTGGCCGCCAAACCGAAGACGATGTTCATCGGCGGACCGGTCAAACGCGATGCGGCGCTGTGCCTGGCGACGCTGCGCGCCGGGATGGAGCCCGCCGACGCCCCCGGTCTGCGCCATGTGCAGGGGCGGATGGTGATGGTCGACCTGGACGCCGATCCCGACTCGATCGCCCCGGTGGTGGAAGGGATAAGGATCTTCGCCGGCTACTCGGGGTGGACGATCGGCCAACTCGAAGGCGAGATCGAGCGCGACGACTGGATCGTCTTGTCCGCCCTACCGTCCGACGTTCTGGTCGAACCGAAGATCGACCTGTGGTCGCGGGTGCTGCGCAGACAGCCCCTTCCGCTGTCGTTGCTCGCCACGCATCCGATCGACGTCAGCCGCAACTAGACCTCAACTGCAGGAGAGCGTGCAGGTGGCGCACGCGCCGCCGCAACCGCCCGCCTCGCTGCGCTCAGCGCGCGATAGCCGGACGGCCATCTTCGCGCTCTGCCAGCATCCGGCTCCGACGGTTCCCAGCGCTCCGACCACGCAGACGATCAACACGACGAGGGCCGTGCCGGGATCGGCCGCCAGTGCGACCGCACCGCCGGCTGCCAGCATCGCGGCGGCCGCCAGTTGGGTTGGCGCCACCGAGCGCAGCACCGTGCGCACCGGGTCTTCGGATTGCGGTCGGCTCAGTAGCCATCCACCGACCGCGGCGATGGCGCCGGCAGCGCACAGGCAGAGCACCGCGGCGATGAGCATGGGCCACAGGATATCGAGACCCGTCGCGATCGACGAGTTTGGGACGTCCCCCGGGCGCCAGGCTTCGCCCGGGGGACGGGCCTAACCCGGCAGGCCCGGCTGGGTTCCCAGCGCAGTCGCGCTCGGGGACCGCGGGGCGGCCGGCGCCGTCGCTGCTGACGGCGGATTAGACACCGGCGATGCCGCGCCGGGAGCGGCCGGGGCGGGTGCACCGGGGGCGGCAGGCGCAGCGGGGGGTGCTGCGGCGGGCGCCCCGGGGACCGTCACCCGGAAACCGTTGACGATTGCGTCCGTGGCCTCAGCGGCCGGGACAACCTGGTCGACGCTCGTGGTGACGGACAGCGACACCAGATACTTGTCCGGTCCGGCCGCGGCGATGACGTGACGCCGCGAGGTGTTCAGCGTCATGTTGTTCTCGCGGTAGGTTCCCTCGATCAACGCCGACGGCATGCCGCCGAACTCGGCCAGCGACGCGTCGGTGCTGCGCCATGCGGGCAGCTGCTGGCTGTCGATGAAGCCGTGGCTGATCGCCTCTTTGGGGTCGAAGTCGCCGACGAGCTTGTACACCACGACCTGAGCGTTCGAGGTGTACAACCCGTTGCCGCCGACCCGGTCCGCGATCACCGCGAAGGCATCGGGGACGTTCGGGTCCGGGACGTGCTCCCAGCCGCGCGGCATCGGCAGCACGATGGTGAGCGCCTTGAAGTCGCGGCTGTTCTGGGGCTCGAGTTTGACCCCCTTGTCGGCGAAGAACTCGGTGAGCGTGCCGGAGGTGGTGGGCATGATCGTCGCGACCGGCGCCGGGGGGACGGGTTGGGCGGCCAGGCCCGGGGCCGAGGTACCGGCCGGTGTCGCCGCGCCCGCCGGAGTGGCCGCGCCCGCCGGAGTCGCCGCGCCCGCCGGAGTCGCTGCGCCGGCTTGGGCTGCCGCGCCGGCCGGGGTCCCCGCGGTGGCAGACGTCACACCCGGTGCGGTCACCCCCTGTTGGGTGAGGGGCTGGGCGTTCGGTGTGACCGTGACGGTCTGCGTGACCGTGGGCAACGCGGGCTGGGGTGGCTGCGGAACGAGAGGTTCGGCCGATGCGGTCGTGCCCGCAAAGCCGAGGACGCCGGCGGTGGCGGTGGCCACACTTGCGGCCAATATCCGCCAGCGAGGGGCGATCTCGATCATCTGCGTCGGTCCTTCCGAGCTGCACGGGAAGAGGTCAGGCGCTGACTGTATCGACCCGCGAAGCACGGCGACCAGCGTCGGAATCGACCTGCAACCGTGTTCTGACTTCCCCGCAATGCAACCGAGACCGACCCGTGGCCGAAGCACCGCGAATATCGGTGCTTATACCCTGTTCACGTGACAGACGCGCCGACCACAGACACCCCGCAGCACCGCTACACCGCGGAGCTGGCCGGGCAGATCGAGCGCACCTGGCAGCAGCGGTGGGCCGACGCGGGGACCTTCCACGTGCCGAACCCCGTCGGGTCGCTGGCGCCCGCCGACGGTTCGCCGGTGCCCCCCGACAAGATGTTCGTCTTGGACATGTTCCCGTATCCGTCGGGTGAAGGCCTGCACGTCGGGCACCCGCTCGGTTACATCGCGACCGACGTCTACGCCAGGTACTTCCGGATGACCGGGCATAATGTGTTGCACGCCTTGGGGTTTGACGCGTTCGGTCTGCCTGCCGAGCAGTACGCCATCCAGACCGGGACGCATCCCCGGATTCGCACCGAGGCCAACATCGTCAACTTCAGGCGCCAGCTGGGCCGGTTGGGGTTCGGTCACGACTCGCGCCGCAGCTTCGCCACCACCGACGTCGACTACTACAAGTGGACGCAGTGGATCTTCCTGCAGATCTACAACGCGTGGTTCGACCCGACCGCACAGAAGGCCCGGCCGATCGCGGAGTTGGTCGAGCAGTTCGAGTCGGGTGCGCGCAGCCTCGACGACGGCCGGTCGTGGACGGATCTGTCGAAGGGTGAGCGCGCCGACGTCATCGACTCGTATCGGCTGGTATATCAGTCCGACTCGCTGGTGAACTGGTGTCCGGGGTTGGGCACGGTACTGGCCAACGAGGAGGTCACCTCCGACGGCCGCAGCGAGCGCGGGAACTTCCCAGTGTTCCGTAAACGGTTGCGGCAGTGGATGATGCGGATTACCGCGTACTCCGATCGCCTGCTCGACGACCTCGAACTGCTGGACTGGCCGGAGAAGGTCAAGGCCATGCAGCGCAACTGGATCGGCCGGTCGACGGGGGCATCCGTCTTGTTCGGCACCGAGGTCGGGGACATCGAGGTGTTCACCACCCGCCCCGACACACTGTTCGGCGCGACGTACATGGTGCTGGCGCCCGAGCACGAACTGGTCGACAAGGTGGTCGCCGACCAGTGGCCCTCCGGTGTCGACGAGCGATGGACGTACGGGGCGGCGACGCCCGCCGAAGCCGTCGCCGCCTACCGCGCGGCGATCGCGGCCAAGTCGGACCTGGAGCGGCAGGAGAACAGGACCAAGACCGGTGTGTTCGTCGGCGCGTATGCGACGAATCCCGCCAACGGTCAACGCGTGCCGATCTTCATCGCCGACTACGTTCTGCTGGGTTACGGCACCGGAGCCATCATGGCGGTGCCGGGACACGACCCGCGCGACTGGGAATTTGCGAACGAGTTCGGGCTGCCGATCGTGGAAGTCGTTGCCGGCGGCGATGTCTCGCAGGACGCGTACACCGGAGAAGGCGAGATCGTCAACTCCGACTACCTCAACGGGCTGAGCGTGGCTTCGGCGAAGGAGGCCATCACCGCGCGGTTGGCGGCAGAGGGCCGCGCCCGTGAGCGCGTCGAATACAAGCTGCGGGATTGGCTTTTCGCGCGTCAGCGGTACTGGGGCGAGCCGTTCCCGATTGTCTACGACGAGGACGGCCGCGCGCACGCGCTGCCGGAGTCCGCGCTGCCGGTCGAGCTGCCCGACGTACCCGACTACTCGCCGGTGCTCTTCGACCCCGACGACGCCGACAGCGAGCCGTCGCCGCCGCTGGGTAAGGCCACCGACTGGGTGAACGTCGAGCTGGATCTCGGCGACGGACTCAAGCGCTACACCCGCGACACCAACGTGATGCCGCAGTGGGCCGCCAGCTCCTGGTACGAGCTGCGCTACACCGATCCGCACAACTCAGAGGAGTTGTGCGCCAAGGAGAACGAGGCCTACTGGATGGGGCCGCGGCCCCTCGAACACGGAGCCGACGACCCGGGTGGTGTCGACCTGTACGTCGGCGGCGTCGAGCACGCGGTGCTGCACCTGCTGTACGCGCGGTTCTGGCACAAGGTGCTCTACGACCTCGGCCACGTCAGCTCCTCTGAGCCGTACCGCCGGCTGGTGAACCAGGGCTACATCCAGGCGTTCGCCTACACCGACTCCCGCGGCGCATACGTGCCCGCGGCGGAAGTGGTTGAGCGGGAGGGCAAGTTCTACTTGCCTGGACCCGACGGTGAAATAGAGGTCTTCCAGGAGTTCGGGAAGATCGGCAAGAGCCTGAAGAACTCGGTGTCCCCCGACGAGATCTGCGACAACTACGGTGCGGACACGCTGCGGGTTTACGAGATGTCGATGGGGCCACTGGAGGCGTCGCGGCCGTGGGCCACCAAGGACGTCGTGGGCGCACACCGGTTTCTGCAGCGGGTGTGGCGCCTGGTGGTCGACGAGGAGACCGGCGCCAACCGCGTCGCCGAACACGAGGCGATCGACGAGCCGACGCTGAAGTTGTTGCACCGCACCATCGCCGGAGTGTCCGACGATTACACGAGCCTGCGCAACAACACCGCGGCGGCCAAGCTGATCGAGTACACCAACCACCTGACCAAGGAGGGGGTGACGGCACGCGCGGCGTTGGAGCCGCTGGTGTTGATGGTCGCGCCGCTGGCCCCGCATCTGGCCGAGGAGTTGTGGCGTCGGCTGGGTCACGAATCGTCGCTGGCGCAGGGCCCCTTCCCGGTGGCCGACCCGCAGTATCTGGTCGAGGACACCGTCGAGTACCCCGTGCAGGTCAACGGGAAGGTGCGCGGCCGGGTGACGGTCGCCGCGGACGCGGACGCCGACGCGCTGGAAGCCGCCGCGTTGGCCGACGAGAAGGTTCAGGCGTTCATCAACGGCGCAACGCCGAAGAAGGTCATCGTGGTGGCCGGCCGCCTCGTCAACATCGTCGTCTAACGCGCGATTTCGGCGTAGTTGGTTGTGACTGGCGCAACCATTGACACCGAAACAGCGGCACAGGGAACCGGAGGAGCGGCTGTCGCGTCCATCACTAAGTGCTCAACGCTCATCTCCGTCGGCACGATGGTGTGCTGACGCTCGGCCAGGCTCGCCTCATGGGGATGAGCAGGTCCGCCGTTCACAGGCGCGTGCGGTCCGGACAGTGGCGGCAGTGCGCACGCGGCGTCTACTTCGTCGACGACCGGCCATTCAGTGACGCCGCGCGTATACGCGTCGGGGTGTGGAGTTGCGGGGAGACTGCCGTCGCGAGCGGCTTGACAGCTGCGTGGTGGCAAAGCCTCACCCGCTTCGCGCCGAATCTCGTTGACGTCACCATGCCTCGCAACGGCAGCGGCCGAGCTCCCAGCGGTGTGAGGTTGCGCCGCCGGAACCTTGCATCCGAGGACATCGTCGAATGCAAGGGGCTACGCGTCACCTCCCGACCATTGACCGTTCTTGAGGCCGCCGTCCGGACACGCGATGGCGCAAAGATCATGGATCGCGCGCTCCAGGCGGATGTAGCGCTGCGGGATCTGTGGCGCGCCCAACTCCGCAACAAGGGCCGCTACGGTTCACCGGCGGCGCGCGTACTTCTGCAGGCGGCGTCGGACGGCGCGCGGTCGACGGCCGAGCGGCTGCTGCTCAGGCTGCTCCGGGAAGCCGGGATCACCGGGTGGCAAGCGAACTACCCGGTGGGCAAATATCGCGTCGATGTGGGATTCAAGGGCCCGAAGGTCGCCATCGAAGTTGACGGCTTGGCGTTCCATATCGGTTCTGACGAGTTCCATCAGGATCGGGTGCGACAGAACGACATAACCCTTCTGGGGTGGCAGGTGCTGCGCTTCACGTGGCTCGACATCACGGAGTACCCCGACCGCGTGATAGCGCTCATCAAATCGGCGATTTCGGTGTAACTGGTTGCGCCTGCCGCGACAAACTACACCGAAATCACCGAACTATTAGCGGGGGCGGACGATGACCTCGTGCATGTGGGCGTCGGGCGGGGTGTGCACCGCATCGGCGATCACCTTCGCCACACTCTGCGGGCTCAGGAACCGCGACGGGTCGTACTCGCCGCCCTCGTAGGCGACCAGACCCTCCTGCATTTCCGTGGCGATCCGGCCCGGGTGCACCGACGTCACCCGCAGCGACGGCTCATCGGCCCGCAGTGAGTCGGCGAACGACCGCAAGGCGAACTTGCTGGCCGAATACGACGCCAATCCCGGCGACGCGTTGATCCCCGACCCCGAGTTCACGAACAGCACGTGTCCGCCCGCGGCCCGCAACGCCGGCAACAGCGCGAGTGTAAGGGCAACCGCGCCAATGACATTGACCTCCATGGAGGTGCGCCACTCGTCGACGGTGGACTCGGCGACCCGGCCAGGGAACGCCACGCCCGCGTTGTGGATCAGTACGTCGAGCTCGATGATCGGCTCGACCGCGGCCTCGATACCGGAGACGTCAGCCAGGTCGATCGGCCACGTGGTCGCGCCGAACTGCGCGGCGACCTCGTCGAGCGCCGCCGACGGTCGCCCGGCCAGAAACAGTGTGTGACTGTCGGCCAGCGCCGTGGCGATCGCCGTCCCGAGCCCCCGTGAGGCGCCCGTGATCATCGCGGTCGGCATGTCGAAACCCTACCGACCTGCGTTCGGCGGCGAAGCGTCGCATCATGGAACGGATGCCACCCGACCACAGCTTTGCGCCCACCCAGCTCGCGGCCCGCGCCGCGTACCTGCTGCGGGGTAACGACCTGGGCACCATGACCACCGCGGCACCGCTGCTGTACCCGCACATGTGGAGCTGGGACGCGGCGTTCGTGGCGATCGGGCTGGCCCCGCTGAGCGTCGAGCGCGCGGTCGTCGAACTCGACACCCTGCTCTCGGCGCAGTGGACCAACGGGATGATCCCGCACATCGTCTTCGCCAACGGTGTCGACGGTTACTTTCCCGGCCCGGCGCGCTGGGCCACGTCCGCACTGGCCGCGCACGCACCCCGCAGCCGGCACACGTCCGGTATCACCCAGCCGCCGGTGCACGCGATCGCCGTGCAGCGCATCCTCGATCACGCCCGCACCCGCGGCCGCTCCACCCGCGCTGTGGCCGAGGCGTTCCTGGACCGCCGCTGGTCCGACCTCGTCAAGTGGCACCGCTGGCTCGCCGAGGCCCGTGACCCGAACGAACACGGCCGCGTCACGCTGTACCACGGCTGGGAGTCGGGTATGGACAACTCCCCGCGCTGGGACAGCGCCTATGCCAACGTGATTCCGGGCAACGTGCCCGAGTACCAGCGCGAGGACAACACGATCGTCACCGACGCCACCCAGCGCCCGTCCGACCTCGAGTACGACCGCTACCTCTGGTTGCTCGAGGAGATGAAGTCGGCCCGCTACGACGACGAATTGCTGCCCAAGGTCATGAGTTTCGCGGTCGAGGACGTGTTCGTCTCGGCCATCCTCGCGGTCGCCTGCGACGTGCTCGCCGAGATCGGTGAGGAATACGGCCGCCCCCGCGCCGACGTCCGCGACCTCTATGCGTGGGGCCAGCGGTTCCGTGACGGCGTCATCGACACCACTGACGAAAGAAGCGGCGCAGCGAGGGATTTCGACGTGCGAACGGGCAAGTGGGTGGCCACCGAAACGGTCGCGCAGTTCGCCCCGCTGTTGTGCGGCGGTCTGCCCCACGACAAGGAACGCTCGCTGGTAAAGCTGCTGGAGGGCCCGCGCTTCTGCGCTCATCCCGACCTCAAGTACGCCTGCATTCCGTCCACCTCGCCGGTGTCACGCGAATTCCGGCCGCGCGAATACTGGCGCGGCCCGGTCTGGCCGGTGATGACGTGGCTGTTCTCGTGGTGCTTCGCGCGCCGCGGCTGGGCCGAACGCGCACGTCTGCTTCGCCAGGAGGGACTGCGCCAGGCCAGCGACGGGACGTTTGCCGAATACTACGAACCCTTCACCGGCGAGCCGCTGGGCAGCATGCAGCAGTCGTGGACGGCGGCAGCGGTCCTGGACTGGCTGGGTTGATCCGCTACTCGGCCAGCCGCTCGAGCGGGTCGATGGCCTTGGTCAGCGTCTCGATGTCCTCCGGGGTCAACCTGGACAACAGGCTGGCCAGATGCGCGCGCCGAACCTCGAGTGCCTCCTGGTGCTGAGCGCGACCCTCCGGGGTGATGTCGACGAGCACCGCCCGCAGGTCGGACGGGTCGCGCGAGCGCTTGACGAGGCCCAGCTTCTCCAGTCGGCGGATCGCCACCGTGGTCGTGGGCGTGCGAACACGCTCGTGGGCGGCCAGATCGGTCATCCGCATCGGGCCCTGCTCCAGCAGCGTGAGCAGGATCGACAGCTGGGCCAACGTAAGGTCTCCCGCGTCTGTCCGGCTCGTGTCGCTGCGACGCAGCACGGAGAACACGCGGGACAGGACCCGCTGCAGCTCCCCCGACAGCTCCACGACCTGCGGTTCGACGACTTCCGCCATAATTTCGGCAGTCTAACCTGTCAGGCGATGCCAGGTTGCGTGACGGACGCGTTAGTTCAAAGTCGTCGAAGGGCCCGGTCACAGCACCTGCGAGAGGAACCGCTGCAGACGTTCGGTTTCGGCCGCATCGAAGATCTGCTCCGGCGGTCCGGCCTCGACGACCTTGCCGTGATCCATGAACACCACGGCATCCGAGGTCGATCGGGCGAAGCCCATCTCGTGAGTCACCACCACCATGGTCATGCCGTCGGCGCCGAGGTCGGCGATCAGCGCGAGGATGCCCTTGACCAATTCGGGGTCGAGCGCCGAGGTCGCCTCGTCGAAGAACATCACCTGCGGCGCCATCGCCAACGCCCGCGCGATCGCCACCCGCTGCTGCTGGCCACCGGACAGCGTCGTAGGCCGCACGTCGGCCTTGTTGCGCAGGCCGACGCGCTCCAGGTGCGCCAACCCGAGCTCGCGGGCTTCCTCGGCGCTGAGCCGCTTGAGCTTGCGCGGCGCGAGCGTCACGTTGTCCAGCACGCTGCGGTGCGGGAACAGGTTGAAGTTCTGGAAGACCATCCCGATGCGTTGGCGCAACTGGTCGGGATTGTCGGCGAGCACCGAGCGGCCGTCGAGCAGGATGTCGCCGCGGTCGGGCTCGTAGAGCCGGTTCAGCGTGCGCAGCAGGGTGGACTTGCCTGACCCCGACGGCCCGATCACCGCGGTGGTGCTGCCCGCGCGCACGTCGATGTCCACCCCGCGCAGCACCGGGTTCGGACCGAACGATAGGTGGATGTCGTTGGCGCTCAACGACACCGGATCGAAACCGGACGTGCGCATCAGATCATCTCCTGAGATGTCGCCATGGGGAGCGGATCCTCCTCGGAAGGCTTTCGCCCACGGCGCAACCGGTTGTCGATGTAGTTGACCAGATGCGTCAGCGGCACGGTGAGCATCAGGTAGAAGAAGCCCGCGGCCACCAGCGGTGACAGGTTGCCGGTCTGCGCGTTGAGGTCGCGCCCGACCTGGAACAGCTCACGTTGATCGGCGACCAGCCCGAGGAAGTAGACCAGCGACGAGGCCTTCAACAGCGAGATGAACTGGTTCATCAGCGCGGGCAGCACGCGCCGCACACCCTGGGGTATCACCACCAGCTGCATCGATGCTGTGTACGAAAATCCCAGTGCGCGTGATGCTTCCATCTGTCCGGGCTCGACGCTTTGGATGCCGGAACGGAAGATCTCGCCGACGTAGGCCGCAGCCATCAGGCCCAGCGCGGCGATGCCCAGCGGGAACGGGTTGTTGCCGGTCAGGCCGCCCACGATCGGCCCGACGCCGAGGCCGATCAACAAGATGATGACCACCTCGGGCAGGCCGCGGAAGATGTCGGTGTACACCCGCGCCGGCCACCGCAGCCAGCGGTGCCGCGAGATTCCCGCGACCGCCAGCAGCATCCCCAGCACCAGGCCGATGACGGCTGCGCTGACGGTCAGGATCAACGTGTTCGGCAGGCCGGTTTTCAACAGGTCGGGCACCGCCTGCCGGTACAGGTCCCAGTTGAGGAACGAGTCCTTGAGCTGCGCCAGAGTCGATTTCGGCACCGCGGGCCCGGCCGAAGGCTCCTGGTTCTCGGCAGCGATCGCGTTAAAGTCCGGTAGTTGTGGTGGCGGAGCCGCCTTGGAGCCTGGCTTCCACCCAGGCGGCAGCGCCCGCGGTACCCATTCGGAGTACAGCCGCGCCCAGGTGCCGTCGGCGATCACGGCGTCCAGCCCGGAGTTCAACGCGTCGATGAGCGGGCGGTTCTCAGTGGCCACCGCCCATGCGATGAAATTGTCCAAACTGAAGGTGTTTTCGATGATCTCGGCTGGATCGCCGGGCTGCACCGTCCCCGACGCCTGCTGAGACGGGGCGACCCAGGCATCGATCTGCCGGGTCTTCAGGCTGGCGTAGACGGTGTTGTAGTCGGGGTACTTGACCGGCTGCAGGCCCAGGGTGTCGACGACGTAGGACTCCTGCACGGTGCCCTGCACCACGCCGATGCGCTGTCCGGGCGCCAGTTTGTCGAAACCGGTGATCGGCGACCCGGTGGGCACGACGAGCGAAAAGTAGCCGAAGTCATAGCCGTTGGTGAAACCGACCGTGCGGCGGCGCTCCTCGGTCGTGGTGATCGACGAGGACCCGACATCGAAGCGTCGCGCCGCCACCTGCGCGAGCAGCCCGGAGAATTCGGTGCCGACGAAGTTGATCCGCAGGCCCAGCTTGTCGGCGATCGCGCGCAGCACCTCGTTGTCGAACCCGGTGAACTGACCGGCCGAGTTGATGCAGATGCTCGGTGGCGCGTCCGACAAGGTGCCGACGGTCAGCGTGCCCGGCTGGATCAGTCCCAATGCGTTCACGTCCACCGCCGCGAGCGGCACCACGGATGGCGTGGTGTACCGGTCCTCGTCGGGCCCGGTCGCCGCCGCGACCAGGTTGGTCGGAAGGGCGCTGGCGCTCTCGACGCCGGGGGGTGTGCACTGGTCCACGTTGGCGTGCGCGGGCCCGGCTACGCCGACGCCGGTCATTAGCATCGCGGCGAGCGCCACCACGAAGATCTTGCCGAACCGCGCGAACGTGGTCATCTGTGCAACGTATCGGTCTGGGCCGCACGTTCGCCGGGTTGGGCTCGATCAGAACGTCACCGGCGAGGCGCCCGCCCCGCGCAACACACCCCGTCGGACCAGTTCGGTGACCATGATGCGACCCATCGCCTCGCTGCGGGTGACGCACGCGTTGCGGGCGGCCTCCTCGTCGCCGCCGCGGATTGCGGCGGTCTCGTCCTCGTAGAACGGCAGCATCTCGTCGTGATCGCTCAGATATGTCACCCAGAACGCTCGAGGCGTGAAGGCCTGGACCGATCGGATCAACGCCGTCAGCCGCGGGCCTGCGTACGCGTCGGTGATCACGGTGCGGTACTGCCATGCGGCGTCGTAGAAGGCGCGCGACTCCCGGGTGCCGCGCAGCGTGTCGGTCAGCGCGCCCAGCCGGTCGAGAACGCCGGGATCCGGTTCGGCGGCGGCGCGCGCCGACGCGATGCCGGTAAGGAACCCGTGCAGCTCATGGTGCTCACGCACGAACGCCTCGTCGAAGCGTTCTACGAAGGCACCGCGGTGGTACCGGGTGGACAAGATGCCGTCGTGTTCCATCTGCACGACGGCCTCTTGAATCGGCACGCGCGACAAACCGAGGTCTTGTGCGATCTCGTTGCGGTCGATCCGATCACCCGACCGGAGCTTGCCGGTCAGGACCAGGTTCACGACGTGCGCGACCACAAGGTCTTTTTCCTTGACCCCATACTTTTTGGGCATGGCGGCGACAGTCTCTCACGCACCACGCCTCGCCGGGAGGGGTTACGCCGGTTCAGCCGCCTTCGTTTCGACGACGGTCGCGCCACCGGACCAGCGCCTCGGCTTCGGACAGGTCGTAGTCGGGTCCGTTGACCCCGACGGTCAGCATCGTGACGCCGAGGTCGGCGAGCGCGTCGGCCTCACCGGTCAGGGCCTCGGCGGTCTTGCCCGATACGCCGGCCGACCGCTCGATGGCGTTCGGATCGCGGCCCACATCGGCGCAGTGGCCCGCCAAAACCTCGGCCTTGCGCGGATATTCGCCGCTGTCGGAGAAGCTGTGCCAGATGTCGCCGTACTCGGCGACCAGACGCAGCGTCTTCTTCTCACCACCGCCGCCGATCAGGACGGGGATGTCGCGGGTGGGCTGCGGATTGAGCTTGGAAAGACGCGACGTGATGCGCGGCATCGCCTCGGCGAGGTCGTCGAGCCGGCTGCCTGCGGTGCCGAACTCGTAGCCGTACTCGTCGTAATCCTTCTGCTTCCAACCCGAACCGATGCCCAGGATCAGGCGGCCGTCGCTGATGTGGTCGACGGTGCGCGCCATGTCTGCCAGCAGCTCGGGGTTGCGGTACGAGTTGCAGGTCACCAGCGCACCGATCTCGATGCGCGACGTTTGCTCGGCCCAGGCGCCCAGCATGGTCCAGCATTCGTAGTGGGCACCGTCGGGATCGCCGTAGAGCGGGAAGAAGTGGTCCCAGTTGAACGCGACGTCGACACCGAGGTCCTCGCAGCGTCGGACCGCGTCGCGGATATGGCTGTACTTCGGGGAGTGCTGCGGCTGCAGTTGCACGCCGACACGGATCGGATAGCTCACGCTTCAACCGTACGCAGCATCCTGCGCCCGACTCGCGAGCGGCCGTGTCTGTACGCGACGCGCCGCCGATCCGCGAACAATCGCGGTCGCTCGCGCCGCGCGAACCACCTACTCGGCCAGAACGGCCCGCAGGATCTGAATCAACTTGCCCGGCTGATCGCTCTGCACCGAGTGTCCGGAATCCTCGACGATCTGTATATCCTTGAATCCCGGTGCACGACGGGCGAACTCGGCGGCGTCGTCGTCGTTGACGAAGAACGAGTTGGCGCCGCGAACCAACGTCGTCGTCACCTGCAGCCGCGGGACGTCATCCCACAGCCCTTCGAAGCCCTCGCCCTTGCGCATCTCGTCGTAGCGCCAGGTCCAGGTGCCGTCGTCGAGCCGCTTGGCGTTGTGGAACACGCCGCGGCGCAACGATTCCCGGTCGCGGTGCGGCGCCGCAGCGACCGTCTTCTCCAGCATCGCCTCGAACGAGGGGAAGATGCGGTCGCCCTGCACCAGAGCGACGGTGCCCTTCTGCGCCTCGGTCATCTGGGTGTGCCGCTCGGGCGCCGACGGCGTCACATCGACCAGCACCAGCCTGCGCACCAGGTCGGGCGCCGCGACGGCCAGACGCAACGCCGTCAAGCCGCCCAACGACATGCCCACCACGAGATCGGCGTCGGAAGCCAGCGAGCGGACGACGGGTTCGATGGCGACGGCGTTGTTCTTCGGACCGTAGTCACCATCCTCGCGCCATGCCGACCGGCCGTGCCCGGGCAGGTCGATGGCCAGCGCCGACTCGCCCAGCCCGACGATCACGGTGTCCCAGGTGTGCGCGTTCTGTCCGCCGCCGTGCAGGAAGACCACCCGCGGCGAGGCGTCGCCGAACTTCAGGGAGCTGATCGGCCCGGCGTCGATACGCTTCACCGGCGGCACCGCCTCGACACCGGCCTGGCGCGCGTTTTCCCGCAGGAAGGTGAACTCGTCGAGCGCAGCCAGTTCGTCGTCAGGCGAGATGTCGGTCATCAGGTGACCCTACAAAACGCCGAAACCGACGCAGTGGCGGTCCGCACTCGCACAAATCCGCCAAAACGTCGGTTTCGGTATCGACGAAGGAGCCTCAGCCCTCGATGAAGGTTTCGAGCTGCGCCCGGGCCACATCGTCGGGCAGCTGCTTGGGCGGGCTCTTCATCAGGTAGGCCGAGGCCGCCTCGACGGGGCCGCCGATTCCGCGATCGAGCGCGATCTTCGCCGCGCGAACGGCGTCGATGATGACACCGGCCGAGTTCGGCGAATCCCACACCTCGAGCTTGTACTCCAGGTTTAGCGGCACGTCACCGAACGCGCGGCCCTCGAGCCGCACGTAGGCCCACTTGCGGTCGTCGAGCCAGCCGACGTGATCGGACGGGCCGATGTGCACGTCCTTGGTCTTGAACTCACGCTGCAGGTTGGAGGTGACGGCCTGAGTCTTGGAGATCTTCTTCGACTCCAGCCGCTCGCGCTCGAGCATGTTGAGGAAATCCATGTTGCCGCCGACGTTGAGCTGCATGGTGCGGTCGAGCTGCACGCCGCGGTCCTCGAACAGCTTGGCCATCACGCGGTGGGTGATCGTCGCACCGATCTGGCTCTTGATGTCGTCGCCGACGATCGGGACACCGGCGTCGGCGAACTTCTTGGCCCACTCCGGGTCGGAGGCGATGAACACCGGCAGTGCGTTGACGAACGCCACGCCGGCGTCGATCGCGCACTGGGCATAGAACTTGTCGGCCTCGTCCGAGCCGACCGGAAGGTAGGACACCAGGACGTCGACCTCGGCGTCCTTGAGCGCCTTGACGACGTCGACGGGGTCGGAGTCGGAGACCTCGATGGTGTCGGCGTAGTACTTGCCGATGCCGTCGAGTGTCGGGCCGCGCTGCACGGTGACGTTCAGCGGCGGCACGTCGGCGATCTTGATGGTGTTGTTCTCCGACGCGAAGATCGCCTCGGACAGGTCGAAGCCGACCTTCTTGGCGTCGACGTCGAAGGCGGCGACGAACTTGACGTCGCGCACGTGGTAGGGGCCGAGGCGCACATGCATCAGGCCGGGCACGGTCGCCGTCTCGTCGGCATCGTGGTAGTACTGCACGCCCTGTACGAGCGAGGACGCGCAGTTGCCCACGCCGACAATCGCGACCCGCACCTCTCCGTTGGATGACATGACGTCTCTTCCCTTCGTAATCCCTGTCGTAGTTGGTTCGGTTCTGCCTAGGGCTGCACAGTGTTGTCTGAGCGCCCCTGGCTCAGACGTTCCGCCGCAATCAGCTCGTTGAGCCACTTCACCTCGCGCTCGCTCGACTCCAACCCCAGCTGATGAAGCTGCCGGGTGTACCTGTCGATGGAGCTGCTGGCCCGCGCAACGGCTTCACGCAGACCCTCGCGGCGTTCCTCCACCTGACGACGGCGCCCCTCCAGGATCCGCATCCGGGCCTCGGCCGGGGTGCGGTTGAAGAAGGCGAGATGGACACCGAATCCGTCGTCGGAGAAGTTCTGTGGGCCCGTGTCGGCCACCAGTTCGGAGAAGCGCTGCTTGCCCTTCTCGGTGAGCTGGTAGACGCGTCGCGCCCGGCGCATCTTCGGGGTGCCGTCCGGCGCTGCATCCTCGACGATCAGCCCGTCGTTCTGCATGCGCCGCAAGGCGGGATAAAGCGATCCGTACGAAAATGCGCGGAAGGCGCCAAGCAACCCCGTCAATCTCTTGCGAAGTTCGTAGCCGTGCATCGGCGATTCCAGCAGGAGTCCCAGGATGGCGAGTTCCAACACTGAAGACACCCCCTTTGCTGGTCCGTTACGGCGGTTCGACACCTCGCACCATAGTATCGCGCCGATATATTCGGCGCGAACGTTGGGTAACCGTCGCGCGAACGCTGCGGGCCTCAGCCGGGGTAGTTGACCTGCTTGACCGTGCCGTCACCGGCCAGCTCGATGTAGCCGCTGCCGTAGTCGCTGGACACGTAGACGTCGATCGACAGCGCACCCGGGGTCGTCGGATCGGTGGCCGTATCGATGGACAGATAGGTGCTCGTGACGTCCTCGGGTTTCATGCCGAGCGTCTCCGGGGCACCGCGCAGAACGCCGACGACCGCCTTGGCGTCGAACTTGCCCAGGTCGACCTCGACGGCATCGCTGGACTTCGAGGACGACGAGGGATCGTCCCAACCGCCGCGGTAGGTGTAGATCAGCTCGCGGCGCTCCTCGTTCGGATCCGGCCGGGTCAACGACGCGTAGTCCGGATAGACGATGAGCCGGTAGCCGTTGGTGTCGCCGAACCGCTGCTTCATCTGTTCGAGCAGACCCGTCAGCCCGCCGAGCGAGTGCAACTGCTTGGGCGGGGTCAGCACCACCGGGGTGATGCCGTCGGACTTCGCACCCGGGTCGGAGGTGAAGTTCAGCGGCGACGGGGTGTTGCCGTAGAGACCCCATCCGATCGCGATGCCGAGCACCACCAGCACACCGGCCACCGCGAGACGCAGACCCCAGCCGCTGCCGGCCATGGGCAGTGCCCGCGGCTTTTTCAGCGTGGGCAGTTGCACCGGTGCGTTGTTGGTTTGAAGGTCGGCCACCAACGCCTGCAGCTCGCCGAGCGTGGTCGCGGTCGTCGCCGCCTTGACTCGCTCGCCGTGCTCGGTCATCGACAGTTGGCCCTCGGCCAAGGCGCTGTCGAGAATCTGGCACGTGTCGTTGCGGTCGCTGTCTTTGGCCCGCGTCGCCGATGTCTGCCGGGTTGCCACGCCGATGATCGTAGAAGCAAAAGTCAGCGGATGAGTCCCTGTGAAGTCATCACGGCCAGCAGCGATCCGTCCGAGCCGCGCAGCGAACCGTAGGCCGAGACACCTCCGCTGGCGACCGAACCCCGCGCCTCGAGCAGCCGCCATGCGGTGGACGGCACCAGGTGCGCCCCGGGCTGCCACACCAGGCTGAGGTCCAGACTCAGCAGCCAGGCGTCGACGAATCCGCTGACCTTGCCCGGCGCATCGAAGAGGTGGGCGTCCGCGTGCAGGACGTCGGCGATCTGGGGATGGGTGAGCGGGTCCCCGGGCGAATCGCTGTCGGCGCTCACCCAGAGCGCCACCTCGGGCCGGCGGTCGGCGAAGCGGGTCAGGCTGGTCGGATAGTCCAGGCCGCGCCGATGGGCGAATCGCAGCGACCGGTACTCCTGGCCGATCCAGTCCAGCGGGGGAGCGGACTCCGGTTCGGGCAGCGGAGCGCTGTAGCGCTCGAAGGGGACGGGTGCATCAACCGACGGTGGTCCGAGCCAACCGTCGGCGAACCAGCTGTTCGCGATGAGAATGGTGCGCTCCCGCTGGCGGATGGTGGCCTCGACGGCCGCGGCGGTACGTCCGCCGCGGATGCTGTGGACGTAGATCTCGAGCGGGCCAGGCGCCCCGGCGTCGACGAAGGTCACCGACAGCGACGCCGCCGCCGGCCGACCGCTGTGCGCGAACATCGCGGCCAGCGCCAGTGCGGAGGTATAGCCGCCGAAGGCCCGACCGTCAAAGCACCACTGTTCGCCGAGGTCGCGGGTGAATCGGCTCGAGCCTTCACCGGAGGGCCCACCGTCGAGGGCGAAGTCGCGCCCGTCCAACATCGAGTCTCCTCAAGTTCGCCGCACACGGCCGATTGCTGTTGCCGTCGGTCCAGATCAAACACCTTAGAGAGGGGCGTGACCGTGCCGTCACGCTCCGGTAGTCGCATCGCCGACGTACTCTGGTCCTCGTGCGATTGCAGCGACAGGTGGTGGACTACGCACTTCGGCGACGGTCCCTGCTGGCCGAGGTCTATTCGGGACGCACCGGCGTCTCCGAGGTCTGCGACGCCAATCCCTATCTGCTGCGCGCCGCCAAATTCCACGGCAAACCCAGTTCGGTGACGTGTCCGATCTGCCGGAAAGAACAGCTCACCCTGGTGTCGTGGGTATTCGGCGACCATCTTGGCCCGGTATCGGGTTCCGCACGAACGGCCGAGGAGTTGGTCCTGCTGGCGTCCCGATACGACGAGTTCTCCGTACACGTGGTGGAGGTATGCCGCACCTGCAGCTGGAATCACCTGGTCAAGTCGTACGTGCTCGGGGCGGTCCCACCACCAAAGGGAAAGCCCGGCACTCGAACCGCGCGCTCACGGGCGCGCACGGCCAGTGAATAGCGAAGGGCGCCACGACCGGTCAGTCAACGATGTCCGTTCAGGACACGGGGCTGATGGCGTGAGCGCGCCGAAACCCAACACCGGCGACGGCGGCCGACGCCGGCCTCCCGGGGAGGCACCGCAACAGCGCCCCGCCGCCGACGCACCCCCGCAACGCCCGTCCGCCGACGCACCGCAACACCGTCCGCCGGCGGATTCCCGGACACGGCCGATGCCGCCCGACGACCGGCACACCTCGGTGCTGCCGCCGGTGCGCGAGGCGCGACCGCCGCACCTGCGCGATCCCGTCGACGTCGTCAAGGCGGCGCTGGACGGCACTCCGACGCGTAGACCCCCGACTCCGCCACCTCCGCCGCCCCGACCGCCGGGCGGGGGTGGGCCTCCGAGCGGCCCGTCGGGTCCGCGGCGCGGGCTGCCCAGCCAGATCAACTGGACGTGGGTGCGTCGCGGCGGCCTTATCGCGGCGGCGGTGTTCATCGTGTTGCCGCTCATCACGTTCGGAATGGCTTACATGATCGTCGACGTCCCCAAACCCGGGGACATCCGCACCAACCAGGTGTCGACGATCCTGGCCAGCGACGGTAGCGAGCTCGCGAAAATCGTTCCGCCTGAAGGCAACCGTGTCGACGTCAACATCGACCAAATCCCGGTGCAGGCGCGCAACGCGGTGATGGCGGCCGAGGATCGCGACTTTTACTCGAACCCGGGCTTCTCGTTCACCGGTTTCGCGCGCGCCATCAAGAACAATCTGTTCGGCGGCGACCTGCAGGGCGGCTCGACGATCACCCAGCAGTACGTCAAGAACGCGCTGGTCGGCTCCGAGCGCTCCGGCATCGGGGGCTTGATCCGAAAAGCCAAGGAGCTGGTCATCTCGACGAAGATGTCCGGCGAGTGGTCCAAAGACCAAGTGCTGCAGTCGTACCTGAACATCATCTACTTCGGTCGCGGGTCCTACGGCATCGCCGCTGCCTCCAAGGCGTACTTCAACAAACCGGTCGAACAGCTCAACGTCGCCGAGGGCGCGCTGCTGGCCGCGCTGATCCAGCGGCCGTCGGCGCTCGACCCGGCGGTTAACCCCGAGGGCGCCACGGCGCGCTGGAACTGGGTGCTCGACGGCATGGTCGAGATCGGCGCCCTGTCCCCCGAGGAGCGGGCGGCGCAGGTGTTCCCGGCGACGGTCCCGCCCGACCTGGCGCGCTCGCAGAACCAGACCACGGGGCCCAACGGCCTGATCGAACGGCAGGTGCAGAAGGAACTGCTCGAGCTCTTCGACATCAACGAGCAGACGTTGAACACCGAAGGCCTGCAGATCACCACGACCATCGACCCGAACGCGCAGCGGGCGGCGGAGGAGGCGGCTTCGGAGTACCTCGAGGGCCAGGACCCCGACATGCGCACCGCGATCGTGTCGATAGACCCCCGCACCGGTGGGGTGAAGGCCTACTACGGCGGCACCGACGCCAACGGTTTCGACTTCGCCCAGGCCGGTCTGCCGACGGGCTCGTCGTTCAAGGTGTTCGCGTTGGTCGCGGCGCTGCAGCAGGGCATGGGCCTGGGCACCCAGGTCGACAGCTCGCCGCTGGAAGTTAACGGCATCAAGATCACCAATGTCGAGGGCGGCGGCTGCGGCACGTGCAACATCGCCGAGGCGCTGAAGCGTTCACTGAACACCAGCTACTACCGGCTCATGCTGAAGCTGAAGAACGGTCCGCAGGACGTCGCCGACGCCGCGCACCAGGCCGGCATCGCCGAGAGCTTCCCCGGCGTCGAGCACACCCTGTCTGAGGACGGGCAGGGCGGTCCGCCGAACAACGGAATCGTGCTGGGCCAGTACCAGTCCCGCGTGATCGACATGGCGTCGGCGTACGCCACGCTGGCCGCCTCCGGCGTGTACCACAAGCCGCATTTCGTGCAGAAGGTCGTCAACTCCGAGGGCGAGGTGCTGTTCGACGCGTCGCAGCAGGACAACTCGGGTGAGCAGAGGATCGAGAAGAAGGTCGCCGACAACGTGACCTCGGCGATGCAGCCGATCGCCGCTTACTCCAACGGTCATGCGCTGGCCGGCGGTCGCCCGTCGGCGGCCAAGACGGGCACCAACCAGCTGGGCGACACCGACAACAACCGCGACGCGTGGATGGTCGGCTACACGCCGTCGCTGTCCACCGCGGTGTGGGTCGGCACCACCGACGGCACCAAGCCGCTGGAAAACAAGTGGGGCTCACCGGTTTACGGCTCCGGTCTGCCGTCGGACATCTGGAAGGCGACGATGGACGGCGCGTTGGAGGACACCGAGAACGAGTCGTTCCCCAAGCCCGAGGAGATCGGCGGCTATGCCGGTGTTCCGCAGGCGCCGCCGCCGCCGTCGACGACGGCTCCCTCGACGGAGGTCACTCCGCCGTCGCAGACCGTCATCCAGCCGACGATCGAAGTGGCGCCCGGCATCACGATTCCGTGGGGTCCGCCGACGACGGTCCCGGTGGCTCCGCCGCCGGGCGGCACCGTACCCGGGGCCCCGGTACCGGGTGGTCCCGCCCCCGGCGTCCCAGCGCCGGCACCCGTCGGAGCGCCGCCGCCCGCACCCGTTGGAGCACCCCCGGCGCCAGGCGCGCCGCTACCGCCTCCGTGACCGAAGTGGGGGGCGAGGAAACCGGCGAGCCGTCGACGACCTCGCCGCACACCGGGTCGCCTGCGCGGCTGGCCGAAGTGGTATCGCCGGCTCCGCCGGCCGAAGTGGTATCGCCGGCTCCGCCGGCGGCCGACACCCGAAGCTTCGACGAGCGCGACCTCCCGAGCCGCACCGACGTCATCGGCGCCGCGCTCTCCGATGTCGTCGGCGGGCCGGTCGGCAGGCATGCGCTGATCGGCAGGCAACGGTTCCTGACCCCGCTGCGCGTCATGCTGATCATCGCGCTGGTGTTCCTGGCGCTCGGCTATTCGACGAAGGCCGCGTGCCTGCAGACCACCGGCACGGGAACCGCCGATCAGCGGGTGGCCGACTGGAGCAACCAGCGGGCCTACTTCCAACTCTGTTACTCCGACACGGTCCCGCTGTACACCGCCGAACTGCTAAACCTCGGCAAGTTCCCGTACAAGTCGAGCTGGATCGAGAAGGACGCCACCGGCCAGCCGCACATCCAGTACGACGGCAACATCGCGGTGCGCTACATGGAGTATCCGGTGCTGACCGGCATCTACCAGTATGTGGCGATGTCGTTGGCCAAGACCTACACCGCGCTGACGAAGCTGGTGTCGGTGCCGGTGATCGCCGAGGTGGTGATGTTCTTCAACATCGCGGCGCTGGGGCTGGCGTTGGCGTGGCTGGCCACGGTGTGGGCGACGTCGCGCTTGGCCGGCCCGCGGCGGGTCTGGGACGCGGCGTTGGTGGCGGCGTCTCCGTTGGTGATCTTCCAGATCTTCACGAACTTCGACGCGCTGGCAACGGCTTTCGCGACGGGTGCGCTGCTCGCGTGGGCGCGACGAAAACCGGTGCTGGCCGGCGCGCTGATCGGTCTTGGTGTGGCGGCGAAGTTGTATCCGCTCTTGCTGTTGGCGCCGCTTGCGGTGCTGGCGGTGCGAACCGGCAAGCTGCGGGAGGTCGGCAAGACGGCCGCGGCGGCGGTGGCGGCATGGCTGGTGGTGAACCTGCCGATCATGGTGCTCTTCCCGCGGGGATGGTCGGAGTTCTTCCGGCTCAACACGCGTCGCGGCGACGACATGGACTCGATCTACAACGTCATCAAGTCGTTCACCGGCTGGCGCGGGTTCGACCCCGATCTGGGTTTCTGGGAACCACCGACGGTGACCAACACCGTCTCGGCGCTGCTGTTCGTGTCCTGTTGTATCGCAATCGGGTACATCGCTCTGACGGCGAGGCGGCGGCCGCGGGTGGCGCAGATCGCGTTCCTGGTCGTCGCGGCGTTCCTGTTGACCAACAAGGTGTGGAGCCCGCAGTTCTCCCTATGGCTGGTGCCGCTGGCGGTGTTGGCGTTGCCGCACCGGCGGATCCTGTTGGCGTGGATGACGATCGACGCGCTGGTGTGGGTGCCACGGATGTTGTACCTCTACGGCGAGGCCAACATGGGGTTGCCGGAACAGCCGTTCACCATCACCGTACTGCTGCGCGATATCGCCGTGGTGGCGTTGTGCGCGTTGGTGATTCGTCAGATGTATCGGCCCGAACTCGACCTGGTCCGGACTCGCGGAGTGGTCGACGACCCGGCGGGCGGGGTGTTCGATCGGGCGCAGGACGCGCCGCCGCGGTGGCTGCCCGACTGGTTGCGGCCCGATGCGTCGAGGCTGCGTACAGAACGGGATTCGGTGGAAGAGCGCGACCTGGATGCGGTCTCGAGGTAGTCGCCGCCTCGGTGCCGCCTCGATTGTGAAACTAGCTGCGCTAGGGGCTGCAGAAGCGCAGCTGGTTGCACATTCGGCGAAGTGGTCAGGAGGGCAACTCCCGCGCCAGGTCACACCCGCGCAGGACGATTTCGCAGATCAGCGCGGTTTCCTGTAGCCTGGGCCGGTTGCCGACGCAGGCGACCCTCCTGCCGCGGATAGTCCGCGGCCGATCAGACCGTAGGAGGTGATGAGGTCTTCATGCGTCCATACGAAATCATGGTCATTCTCGACCCCACCCTTGACGAGCGCACCGTAGCTCCGTCGCTGGAAACGTTCCTCAACGTCATCCGCAAGGACGGCGGCAGTGTCGACAAGGTCGACATCTGGGGTCGGCGTCGGCTGGCATACGAGATCGCCAAGCACGCCGAGGGCATCTACGCCGTCATCGATGTGAAGGCAGAGCCCGCCACGGTGACCGAGCTGGACCGTCAGCTCAACCTGAACGAGTCCGTGCTGCGGACCAAGGTCATGCGGACGGACAAGCACTAGTCCCGAAGAACAGGCTGTAAGCGTCGGAGCGCTTCCGTAGGCTCGCCTGCGACCGCTCCCAGACTTACACCGCCAATCCCAGGAGGACACCGTGGCTGGTGACACCATCATCACCGTCGTCGGAAACCTGACCGCCGATCCCGAACTGCGCTTCACGCCGTCGGGTGCGGCCGTCGCCAACTTCACCGTGGCGTCGACACCGCGCATCTACGACCGCCAGAGCGGGGAGTGGAAGGACGGCGAGGCGCTGTTCCTGCGCTGCAACATCTGGCGTGAGGCCGCCGAGAACGTGGCCGAAAGCCTCACTCGCGGTTCGCGGGTGATCGTGCAGGGCCGGCTCAAGCAGCGTTCGTTCGAGACCCGCGAGGGTGAGAAGCGCACCGTGGTCGAGCTCGAGGTCGATGAGATCGGCCCGTCGCTGCGGTACGCGACCGCCAAGGTGAACAAAGCCAGCCGCAGCGGCGGCGGTGGCGGCGGCTTCGGCGGCGGAGGCGGCGGAGGTTCGCGCCCAGCCGAGCAGCCGAAGGAAGACCCGTGGGGCAGCGCCCCGGCGTCGGGTTCGTTCTCCGGTGCCGACGACGAGCCACCCTTCTGATCCACAACTGATCAACAAAGAAGCAAGAAAGAGATAGACACATGGCCAAGGCCACCAAGCGTCGGCCGGCTCCCGAGAAGCCGGTCAAGACCCGCAAGTGCGTGTTCTGCTCCAAGAAGGGGCAGGACATCGATTACAAGGACACCGCGCTGCTGCGCACGTACATCAGCGAGCGCGGCAAGATTCGCGCCCGCCGCGTCACCGGCAACTGCGTTCAGCACCAGCGTGACATCGCGATCGCCGTGAAGAACGCGCGTGAGGTTGCGCTGCTGCCGTTCACCTCGTCGACGCGATAGGCAGGACAAGAAGATGAAACTGATTCTCACCGCCGACGTCGAGCATCTCGGCGTCCAGGGCGACATCGTCGAGGTCAAGGACGGCTACGGCCGCAACTATCTGGTGCCCCGCCGGCTCGCGGTCGTCGCGTCGCGCGGCGCCGAGCGCCAGGCCGAAGAGATTCGTCGGGCCCGCGAGCAGAAGGCCATTCAGGGCCGCGAGCACGCCGTCGAGCTGAAGGCCGCGATCGAGAACCTCGGTCCGGTGCAGCTGCAGGTGAAGGCGGCGCCCGACAGTGGCAAGCTGTTCGGCTCCGTGACGACGGCCGACGTGGTCGCGGCGATCAAGAACGCCGGCGGCCCCAATCTGGACAAGCGCACCGTCCAGTTGCCCAAGGCGCACATCAAGACGACCGGCACGCATCCGATCGCGGTTCGGCTCCATCCGGAGATCGCCGCGACGGTTTCGCTGGAAGTCGTCGCCGGGCAGTAACCACAGCGTCAGATACGGCCGGGTGGAGACGAGATCGATCTTCACCCGGCCGTTGCTGTGCGCGCTGGCGAACTTCGCGCGACGGATAGCCGTAGCGAAGATAACCGGCCGTTAACCTGGACGGTCCCTGGCGGCAACACAACACGCCCGAGTTGGCAACCTGGCACGACACGCCGAGGCATTTCCCATCCACAAGATCGCACTCGGCTTATGGTGCGGCTATCTGCGCAGATGCAATGAGCGAAGCGGTTGATTAACAGGTTCTCCCCAACGACTCAACATGGTTGTCCAGACCTATCCACACCCCATCCACAGGTCTATGAACAGGGCCGGGTTGCGCCCCCGCCAGCAACGTCTAGCGTAAGCCGTCGGCGGGGCGGATCCGGAGCCGCTTAGGCGGCCTGTCGGATGTCTGGCTTACAGTCGCGAATAGCGGCTATCGAACCTACGTTCGATAGCGAATAAAGGGGGTGACGCGCTTCGTGGCCGTCGTGGACGACCTTGGTCATCACGGGATGGATACCCCGCCGCCGAGCGAGGACTTCGGGCGCCAACCCCCTCAGGACCAGGCCGCCGAGCAGGCAGTGCTGGGCGGGATGCTGCTGAGCAAGGACGCCGTCGCCGACGTGCTCGAGAAGCTGCGCCCGGGTGACTTCTACCGTCCTGCGCACCAGAACGTCTACGACGCGATCCTCGACCTCTACGGCCGCGGCGAGCCCGCCGACGCGGTGACGGTGGCGGCCGAGCTGGATCGGCGCGGGCTGCTGCGCCGCATCGGCGGGGCGCCGTATCTGCACACGCTGATCTCGACGGTGCCGACGGCCGCGAATGCGGGGTTCTATGCGGGCATCGTCGCGGAGAAGGCGCTGCTGCGGCGGCTCGTCGAAGCCGGAACCCGTGTCGTCCAGTACGGCTACGCGGGTGCCGAGGGTGCCGACGTCAACGAGATCGTGGACCGGGCGCAGTCGGAGATCTACGACGTCACCGAGCGGCGCACGGCCGAGGACTTCGTAATCCTGGAGGAGATCCTTCAGCCGACGATGGACGAGATCGACGCTATCGCATCGCAGGGTGGCGTCTCTCGCGGCGTGCCGACGGGGTTCGTGGAGCTCGACGACCTCACCAACGGCTTGCATCCCGGACAGATGATCGTCATCGCGGCGAGACCGGGTATGGGCAAATCCACCCTAGGACTGGATTTTCTGAGGTCGTGCTCGATCAAGCACCACATGTCGAGCGTCATCTTCTCGCTCGAGATGAGCAAGTCCGAGATTGTCATGCGCCTGCTGTCGGCCGAGGCAAAGATCAAGCTCGCCGACATGCGGTCAGGTCGGATGAATGATGACGACTGGACCCGTCTGGCAAGACGCATGAGTGAAATCAGCGAAGCGCCTTTGTATATCGACGACTCACCCAACCTTACGATGATGGAGATCCGGGCGAAAGCTCGGCGGCTCAAGCAAAAGTCAGACCTCCGTCTGATCGTCCTCGATTACTTGCAGCTGATGACATCAGGTAAGAAGGTCGAGTCAAGGCAGCAAGAAGTATCCGAATTCTCCCGTCAGATCAAGCTTTTAGCCAAAGAGCTTGAAGTCCCAGTAGTCGCGATGAGTCAGTTGAACCGCGGGCCCGAACAGCGCACCGACAAGAAGCCAATGTTAGCTGATCTACGTGAATCCGGTGCGATCGAACAGGATAGCGACATGGTGATTTTGCTGCATCGCCCTGATGCCTTCGAACGCGACGACCCTCGAGGCGGTGAAGCCGACCTCATCATCGCGAAACATCGTAACGGCCCGACGAAGACGATTACCGTTGCGCATCAACTGCATTTGTCGCGCTTCGCGAACATGGCCAAGCAATAGCGCAGCAGCCCTCTCACGGCAGCATGCAGGTGCCAGAGCGGCTCACCTCTGCGCCACCGCCGGAGAGGTGCCGCGACCAAAAGCCACACCGCATAGCCGGTATTAGCGCCATCATCGGCGAGAAGAGTTGCCGCTCAGAGGCGACGAGTCCGATCAAGTGTCCAACACTCGGGTGCTCCTACGTAGATGGCGTAGTAGGCGAGAGTTGGCCGGATCGAGCTGGTGAAATGTCTGGAGAGCGGCGGGGTGGCGAAATTACCCGCGTTCCACCTTCAGGATAAAACACAACTGGAGTCTTGCCGCAAGGGCCGAGTGGTACTGCATACTGGCGGATCCCAGCAGTTAGTCAGAGGGATGCTACGTGTCCGAATCGTTTGACAAGGGTCCGTTTTTCCATGGCACCATCGCGGATTTGAGTGTCGGTGATCTTCTCAGCGCGGGTTATCGATCGAACTACCGTCCGGAGATTGTGATGAACCACATCTATTTCACCGCTCTCGTCGACGGGGCCGGCCTTGCTGCCGAAATCGCCGCAGAACTCGCCGAGGGCCAAGCCCTTCCGAGGGTCTACCAGGTAGAACCGACCGGAGAGTTCGAAGACGACCCGAACGTGACCGACAAGAAGTTCCAAGGTAACCCGATGCGGTCCTACCGCAGTACCGCACCGCTGCGGATCGTCGGCGAAGTATCCGAGTGGAGACGACTGACACCCGAGCAGCTGCGAACCTGGCGGGAACGCCTGTCCGCGCTCGTCTCCAGCGAACATGCTGAGATCATCAACTGAGGCTGTCTGTCGTAGCCGCGCGGGCGCATGACCGAAGGAAAACGACTGCAGTGCCGGCGGTTTCATGGCCGCGCAACGTTAGCTAGTACTGCGAAGCCATCCCACCCGAGCCCTTCAGATCTTCTCGGCTTCGATGAGGTCGTGCGGTACGACCGAGAACCTGCGCCCGGTCGGTCGTAGGCCGGCGCCGGTGAGTAGCGCCGACAGCTCCTCGACCGAGCGCAGACGCCCGCCGTCTCGCTGGGTCAGCGTGTGGAGGTCGAGAAGCGGTGAGAACGGGTTCGGGCGATTGGGTTCCTGCAGATACTCGACGATCACCAGCATGCTGCCACGGGGCATGCTCGCCGCCACCGCGGCGAGAATCCTTTCGCAGCGTTCATCGTCCCAGTCGTGCAGCACATCCTTGAGCACGTACACATCGGCGGTGGCATTGATGGCGTGGAAGATATCGCCCTCGACGCGATTGATGCGATCAGATAGACCACGCTCGGCGAGGAACCCTTCGGCTTCGGCGATCATTCCCGCACTGTCGACCAAAATCCCACGCAGGTCCGCGCGTGACTCGGCCACGATCACCGACAGCAGCGTGCCGATCCCGCCGGCCACATCGCACACCACAGCACCGTCCGGCCACGGGTAAACCCGAGCAATGGCCCGGCCGGCGATCTCGGTGGCCTGCCGCATCGTCGAGGCGAAGATCCGTTGCTCGTCGGGATGCGCGGCGAACCACTCCCACACCGACATCCCGTGCACGAGCTCGAAAGCGCTTCGGCCGCTGCGCACGCTGGCCGCCAGGCCGCCCCAGGCATCCACGGTCGACCGCATCCCCTTGTAGCGCATCCAGGCCCGCAGCGAAGCGGGATGGTCGCTGCGCAAAACGGCTCCGGTACGGGTCAGCTTCACCGCGCCCGTTCGCCGATTCATTGTGCAGAGACCGCTACCGACCGCGCCGCGCATCAGGCGATGGGTGGTGTCTTCATCGCAGGCGATTCGCGCGGCGATCTGCGGCGCGGTCATCGGCCCGTCGGCGAGTACGTCGGCAATTCCGAGTTCGGCGATGGCCGCGGCAATCTGGACACCGCCGACACCCTCGCCGAGATCCAGCATCGCGATCTGCGGCGGCACCAAACGGTCTGCCAGCTGCTTGAGGCGCCGTCGCAGGGCGGGCGTGGCCAGCACTACGGGAAGAGGCGTCGACGGCATCCGTGCAGGCTAACCGCTACAGGGCAATCACAAACTCCGCTTTCTGCGGCGCAGCGGTCAGGCCCGTGAGCGGGTTGAAGTCTCCGTACGCGCCGGGCGACGGTTGATTTCTCGATCCCTATCCGGCTGGTGGCAGGTAGATGGTCTTGGTGCTCTGGTAGGCGGCGAGTCCCTCCGGGCCGAGTTCGCGGCCCAACCCGCTGGCCTTGATGCCGCCGAACGGCGCGCCGAAGTCCAGGGAGTAGTGGTTGATGCCGATGGACCCTGTGCGGATGCATCGGGCGACTTCCAAACCGCGTTGTTCGTCGGCAGTCCAAACGCTGCCACCGAGTCCGAACTCCGAATCGTTGGCGATCTGGACGGCCTCGTCGATGTCTCGGTAGGGGATGACGGCCAGGACCGGCCCGAAGATCTCCTCGCGCGCAATGGTGTGCGAGTTGTCGACATCGGCGAAGATGGTCGGCGCGACGAACCATCCCTGCTCCAGCTCGGCTGGTCGGCCACCGCCGGTGGTCACCCGCCCGCCTTCCGCGACGCCCTTGTCGATGTAGCCCTGCACGCGCTGCTGTTGGCGCGCAGAGGCGAGCGGACCTATCTGGGTGGCGCTGTCGAGAGCGTCTCCCACGACCAGGGCGCGCGCGAAATCCGTGAGCGTATCGACGATTTCGCCGTAGCGGTGGCTCGGGGCGAGCACACGGGTCCCCAGGTAGCAGGTTTGGCCGTTGTTCATCAGCGTGGCCTCGAAGAACTGTCCGAGAAGCGCAGGAAGGTCCGCGTCGTCGAGGATGACCGATGCCGATTTGCCACCGAGTTCGAGGGTGACCGGGCGGATCAGCCGCCCGCAGACTTCACCGATGGCTCTACCCGCCGCCGTCGAACCGGTGAACGCGACCTTGTCGATTCCGGGATGCCCAACGAGATAGGCACCGGCCTCGGCACCTCCAGGGACGATGTTGACGACACCGTCCGGTATGTCGGACGCACGGACAGCATCGGCGAGCACCTGCGCATCAAGCACCGTTTCCGGAGACGGCTTGATCACCACGGTGCAGCCGGCCGCCAGCAGAGGCGCGAGCTTGAAGAAGGTGAGTGTCTGGGGAAAGTTCCAGGGAATGATCGCGGCGACCACGCCGACCGGCTCACGACGGATCATGGTGCGCGCATTGGTGATTCCCGCGCGCATCTCCTCGTCGGGCCGGTCGGTGATCAGGCCGGCGTAGTAGTCCAGCAACACGGCCGGGACGACGGCCTCGGTAGCCGAGGAGATGGTGATGGGCATGCCGTTTTGCGAGCTCACCAGGCGAGCGGTGTCGTCGGACCTTGTGCGCAGTTCGCGCGCCAGCGAGCGCATCTTCGCCGCTCGTTCGACCGGTGCCAGAGTGGGCCAGTCGGAGTGGTCGAAGGCGCGTCGAGCCGCCGCTACCGCCGCGTCGATGTCGTCGGGACGGGCGCCTGCGACGGTGCCGATGTTTCGCCCGGAGCTGGCGTCGACGACGTCGATCGACTCCGTCCCGGTGGGGGCCACCCACTGGCCGCCGATGAAGAACCTTTCCGCCTGGTCGACCGGGGGCGATGAGGTTGTGGGCATGGTTCCTCCAAAGGGTTGAGATAGCAGGTGCGGACCCGCAGAGCGGATAGATTTCAGATCGGTTGCGTCACTGCGCTTTGCGCGATTTCGCGGCCTCGTTCACGAAGCTCGATCTTGCGAACCTTACCGGTGACGGTCATGGGATAGTCGTCGACCACGACGACGTACCTTGGGATCTTGTAGTGCGCGATCCGGCCGGTGCAGAATTCGCGGATGGTGTCTGCGGTCGGGTGCGGTGCGCCCTCCCGGATGCGCAGCCACGCCATCAGTTCCTCGCCGTAACGCTGATCAGGGACGCCGACCACCTGCGCGTCGATGATGTCGGGATGTCCGAACAGGAACTCTTCGATCTCGCGGGGATAGACGTTTTCACCGCCGCGGATCACCATGTCCTTGATCCGGCCCGTGATCGATATGTAGCCGGCGTCGTCCATGACCGCGATGTCTCCGGTGTGCATCCATCCGTCGGCATCGATGGCTTCTGCTGTCTTCTCCGGTTCATTCCAATAGCCGGACATCACGCTGTATCCCCGGGTGCACAATTCGCCGGGTTCTCCGCGCGGCACCGTCCGGTCCGAGTCCGGGGCGATGATCTTGACTTCCAGGTGTGGCCCCACCGTTCCGACGGAACCGACGCGCTGGGCCAGCGTGTCGGAGGGCCGGGTCTGGGTCGACACCGGTGACGTCTCGGTCATGCCGTAGCAGATGGCGACCTCTCGCATGTTCATCGTGTCGATGACCTGTCGCATCACCTGTTCCGGGCAGGGCGACCCGGCCATGATCCCGGTGCGCAGGTTGCTCAGGTCGAATGATGCGAGGTCTTTGAGGTCCAGCTCGGCGATGAACATCGTCGGCACGCCGTAGAGCGAGGTGCACCGTTCTTTGGCGACGGCAGCCAAGGTGGCGGACGGGTCGAACCCGGGAGCCGGAATGACCATCGCCGAACCGTGCGACGTGCATGCCAGGTTGCCCATCACCATCCCGAAGCAGTGGTAGAAGGGCACGGGGATGCACACCCGGTCCTGTTCGGTGTACCCGAGGCCCTCTCCCACGAAGTAGCCGTTGTTCAGGATGTTCGTATGCGTGAGTGTGGCGCCCTTCGGGAAACCCGTTGTTCCCGAAGTGTATTGGATGTTGATCGCATCGCTTGGCTGCAACTTCGCCGAGATGGCATCGATCGCGGCGTCATCCAAAGACGCCGATGAAAGACGCTGCCAGGCATCGGATCCGACGATGATCACGTCCTGCACCGAGGGACAGCGGTCTGTCACGCCGGCGAGCATCGCTGCGTAATCAGAGCCCTTGAAGGACGGGGCGGCGATGACGGTCCGGACTCCGGCCTGCTTGAGCACGTAGTCGAGTTCGTCGAGACGGTACGCCGGGTTGATGGTGACGAGGATGGCGCCGAGTCTGGCCGTCGCGTACTGCACGAGGGTCCACTCCGCGGTGTTCGGAGACCAGAGCCCGACTCGATCGCCGGGGCCGATACCCAACGTGAGAAGTCCGCCGGCCAGTCGCCGGGTGGCCGCTTGGAATTCGCGGTACGTCCACCGGCGGTCGCTGACGACCTCGATCAGCGCCTCCCGGTCGGGGTACTTGGCTGCTGTCCGGTCGAGGTTCTGACCGATCGTGTCCGTGAGCAGGGGAGTGCTGATGTCCCCACGGGCATAAGACACTGCGGCATCGGTCATCGCTTTTCTCCCTATGGCTGCACCAACTTAGCGAGCTACTTGTGAGCCGCACAACAATATGACATAGTGTCGCTAAGAACTGACACTGTGTCAACTATGCCGACCATCGCCCAGGAGGACGCGCCATGACCATCTCGCTACCGAAGTCCGGAATCGAGATCGACATCGACTTCGATCCGGCGCCGATGCGGGCGCGCTATGTCGACGAGCGGTCCAAGCGTCTTCGCGACGACAACCTCGGCCAGTTCCAAGGAATCGCCGACCTCCGCGAGATCTACGACGTCGATCCCTACAGTGAGCCGATTGAACGAGCCGCAGTGCAGGAGGACTGCGACGTCGTCATCCTCGGCGGCGGGTTCGGCGGGCTGCTGGCCGGCGCCTATCTGACGAAACAGGGGGTGCGGGACTTCCGCATCGTCGAGCAGGGCGGCGACTTCGGCGGAACGTGGTACTGGAACCGCTATCCCGGCGTGCAGTGCGATGTCGAGTCCTACATCTACCTGCCGCTGCTGGAGGAGACCGGGTTCGTCCCGAGTCAGCGTTACGCCGACGGCGACGAGATTTTCGAGCATGCTCAACGTATCGGCCGGCACTTCGACCTCTACCGCGCCGCGCTGTTCCAGACCTCAGCGACCGCGGTGACCTGGTCGGAGAGAACTCAGCGTTGGGAGGTCCGCACCAACCGTGGTGACATGCTGAGGGCCCGGTTCGTCGTTCGCGCCAATGGGCCGCTGAACAAGCCGCAGTTCCCGCGGGTGGCCGGCATCGCGGATTTCAAGGGCGCGATGTTCCACACCAGCCGTTGGGATTACGGCTACACCGGCGGTGACCAACACGGCGGAATGAGCAACCTCCGAGACAAGCGAGTGGCCATCATCGGCACCGGCGCCACCGGGGTTCAGGCCATTCCGTTCCTGGCTGACGACGCTGCCGAGCTGTTCGTCATCCAGCGCACACCTAGCGTCGTCGGCCCCCGCGACAACAGGCCGACCGACCCGGCGTGGGCGGCGAGCCTGGAACCGGGCTGGCAGCAGCGGCGCCACCGCAACTTCAACTCGTTGGTCAACGGCCATCCCCAGGACGAGAACCTCGTCGGCGACATCTGGACGACGATTATGTCCTCCATCACCGGGCAGCACCTTGTCGAGACGCCTTTGAACGCACTCGAAGTCGAGGACCAGATGGTGCTCGCCGAGGTCGCAGACATGCAACTCATGCGTGGCGTGCACGAGCGCATTGACAGCATCGTCGAAGACCCCGATACCGCCGAGGCACTCAAGCCGTGGTTCGGTGCGGTGTGCAAGCGGCCCACCTTCAACGACGAATACCTGCAGTCTTTCAACAACCCTTCGGTGCACCTCGTCGCCTCGCCGAAAGGCGTCGAAAGATTCACCGAGACTGGACTGGTGGTCGACGGCACTCATTACGACGTGGACTGCATCATCTTCGCGACCGGCTTCGAGACCGGATCCGCCACGGCTGATCGTTACGGCTACGACATCGTCGGACGCGGCGGGCGCTCGATGCGGGAAGTATTCGCCGACGGGGCCAAGACGTTGCACGGGTTCTTCTCGGTCGGTTTCCCGAACTTCGTCGAACTGGGAGTCAGCCAGAACGCGTACGTCGTCAACTTCACGTTCATGCTCGATCGGAAGGCCAGGCATGCCGCACGGGTCATTGCCCACGCTCTTGACCGCAGCGTTGCGGCCATGGAACCCGAGGAGGCGGCGCAGGCGGAATGGGTTCAACGCACCCGAGAGTCATTCCTGGCTAGGATGTTCTATCTGTCGACGTGTACCCCCGGCTACTACAACGGCCAAGGCGATCTCGAGCGCGGCTTCTGGAATGACGTCTATCAGGGCAGCGAGGTCGAATTCTGGGACATGATCGACAAGTGGTGGGAGGACCAGGAATTCGAGGGCCTGCGGTTGCAGTCGGCTGGCCTGCAGGTTCAGCAGTAGGGCGCAGGTGATCGATATGAAAGTCCCGGATTCGGAATCGAATCGTTCGCCGCTGGTGTGCATCCACGGCTTCAGCGGTAGCTGGCGAAACTGGCTGCCCGTCATCCCAATGCTGGAGAGCCATTACGAGGTTCACAACCTGCCGCTGGCAGGCCATGCGGACGGACCGCGGTTGCGCACAGGCGAGAAGGCCACCGTGACAATCTTGGCCGACCATCTCGAGCGTGCCCTCGACGACCGTGGTGTCGGCACGGCGCATCTGCTGGGCAACTCACTGGGCGGTTGGTTGGCGCTCGAATTGGCGGCACGAGGGCGTGGGTTGTCAGTCACCGCGCTGTCGCCGGCAATGGGTTGGGCTCCTGCCAGGTCCCACATGCGAACCCTGAAGCTCAAACTCGTGATGGCACGGCGCCTCTTTGCCGCGATGGCTCCCATTGCGCCGCAGGCTCTTAGGCTGAGGCCGATACGCCGGCTGGCACTCGGCGCTGCGGTCGCACATACGGACCGGATGCGTCCACAGGACGCCGCGGCCTTCGTGCAGGACAACCTGCGCTGCGAGATCTACTTCGAGCTGATGGGCGACATACTGGCCGGAAGGCATGAGCTCGGTCCCATCTCGTGTCCGGTGCAGATCGCGTGGTCCGAACGCGACGCACTGATTCCCTACGAGCCCTACGGCGCGCGATTTCCAGAGGTGTTGCCCGACGCGCATTTCGTCACGTTGCCCGACGTGGGGCACGTACCGATGTATGACGACACCCGCCTCGTCGCGCGGACCGTGCTCGACTTCGCCGGGCCCGTGGATGGCGCGCAGGGCGCATTCCCGGTGCCAGGCCGAAGCTCGGACGTCAACTGAAATCACAGGAGGAGACTCAATGAAAACGAAAGCCGCTGTGCTGTGGGGCCTGAACCAGAAGTGGGAGATCGAAGAGGTCGAACTCGACGGCCCGAAGGAGCGCGAAGTCCTGGTGAAGTTGGTGGCCAGCGGACTGTGTCACTCCGACGACCACCTGGTGACCGGCGACATGCCGATGCAGCTGCCCGCGGTGGGCGGCCACGAAGGCGCCGGTGTCGTCGTGGAGGTGGGGCCCGGTGTCGGCGAGATCGAGGTCGGCGATCACGTGGTGCTGAGCTTCATCCCCGCATGTGGGCGATGCCGCGAATGTGCCCGCGGTATGAGCAACCTCTGCGAGTTGGGTGCAGCGATTGTGCTCGGCCCCCAACTCGATGGCACCCACCGGTTCCATGCTCGCGGCCAGGGACTCGGGCAGATGTGCGTGCTGGGCACGTTCTCGGAGTACACGGTGGTGCCGGCGGCGTCAGTCGTCAAGGTGGACAAGGACATTCCACTCGACAAGGCCGCCCTGGTGGGCTGCGGCGTGACCACCGGCTATGGTGCCGCGGTGCGCACCGGAGAGACCCAGGACGGTGACACGGTGGTCGTGATGGGCGTCGGCGGCCTCGGCATGAATGCAGTCCAGGGCGCCCGTATCGCCGGCGCGCGGCACATCGTGGCGCTGGACCCGGTCGCGTACAAACGTGAACTAGCCACGGAATTCGGTGCCACCCACGCCGCTGCTGATGTCGAAGAAGCCCAAGCCATCGTCACGGACCTGACCCGTGGGCGGATGGCTGATGTGTGTGTGGTGACCACCGACAACGCAGAAGGAGTCCACGTCGGGCAGGGGCTGAGCCTGGTCGGTAAACGAGGCCGGGTGGTCATGACCGCAATCCCGCACCCGACGGATACCAGCGTAGACATGTCGCTCTTCGACCTCACGCTCTACGAAAAGCAGGTGCGCGGTTGCCTGTTCGGCTCTTCCAACCCGCGGCATGACATCTTCCGGATGCTCGACTTGTATCAGTCCGGCCTGCTGAAGCTCGACGAACTCGTCACCCGCCAGTACACCCTCGACGACGTCAACCAGGGCTATGAGGATCTCAAGGACGGGCGCAACCTTCGCGGCTTGATCAGGTTCTGACGACAGTACGCACTGCACCGGTTGCGGCGCCGACGAAGGTCAGCGCCGCCGCCGACGCGGTGCCGGCCGGCTGGCCGGTGAATCGCCCTGCGGCTCTGTGATGCCCCATGCGGATGCGAGCCAGATCGACCGCACCATCTCGCGCACTTTCGCGGTCTGACGTTGGTCCTGCTGCCGCAGCCGATTCACGTAGAAGATGTGCATGGTCATTTCCAGCAAGGTCGAGGTGAGCGTCGGCACGTCGGAAGAGACTGGATGTGCGAGACCTTGCTTTTGATCTTCGAGCACCTGGCCGGCGATGCCGTCGGCAAGTCGCAGGATCCAGTCCTGCCACAGGTCGGCCAGCTGTTCGTCGAGTGGGATCGCCTGCACTGAGGCCATGAGGACGCCCTCGTGGTCGCGCCACAATTCCAGCGCGATATCCGCAGTGCGGCCGATGAAGTCGGCGGCGGACTCGTCATCCGATCGGCTGAAGAACCGGGCCCTGTCCATCAGTTCCGACCAGATCTCGGAGGTGATCACCGCCAGTGCCGCGTACTTGGACTCGAAGTAGAAGTAGAAGCCTGAGCGCTGGACTCGGGCTGCCGCGGCGATCTCGCCGACGGTCAGCTCGGTGATCGGACGAGTTGCCAGCAAGCCGGGCAGACAGTCGAGAATGGCACGGCGCTGGCGCTCGCCCTTACTTGGTAGTCGCCGATCACCAAGCAGGACAACATCTTCCCTGTCCACCCCGGTTATTCGGTCCGGCATAGTGCCCCATTCTAGTCGCAAGCCCCTCGAGGCTGCGTAGGTCAGACGCGAGGACGCGTCACGAGGCGCCCTCGAACCTGCCCCGCTTCGAGCCGTTTCAAGGCAACAGGGACATCAGCGAACGGAACCTCTTCGATTACGGGAGTGAGTTCGCCTGCGGCGATGAGACCGAGAACGGCCTCGAGATCCTCGAGACTCGCACCGAGTGAACCGCGAAGCGAGATGTTGTGGGTGACGAGCAGATGGGTCGGAATCGTCGCTTCCGGAGAGCCGAGGCCGACGACGACCACGCGACCGCCCGGCTTCACTGCTGCCAGCGCATCGGCGGTCGTGGTCCCCATACCCGCGAAGTCGATCACGGCATCGACCGCGTCGGGGACATCGCTGATGTCGGGGAAACAATCTGCGGCACCGTGTGCACGTGCCGTCTCCAGGGCGCCGGGATCGATGTCGACGCCGTAGACGGTGGTTCCGCGATGTTTCGCGATCTGCACTGCGTTGAGTCCTAGTCCACCGACACCGACGACCACGAGGGTCGATCCGGGGCCGGTACCGGATTCTGCGACGACCGCGTGATAGGCGGTGGCGATCGAATCGGTGGCCACCGCGGCAAGCGTGAAAGGCACACCTTCGGGGATCGCAACGAGAGTGGCACGGGGTACGACCGCTTGCGGTGCGTAACCCCCGTCGAATCCGAGTCCGATGCCGTTGGCGAAGTCGGCCAACTCGATTGGGTGGGCGATCAATGCGACTGCGACGCGTTCGCCCACGGCGAGGTCGGTGACTCCTGGACCGGGCGTGCGGACGGTGCCCGCGACCTCATGTCCGAGGATGATGGGGCGCTTGCGCAACCACGCATTACCGTGTCCGTTGATGATGTGTACGTCGGACTGACACATGCCGGCAGCTTCGACGTCGATGAGAACTTGGCCGGGCCCGAGTGCGGGTGCCTGATATTCGACGCACTCAAGACCTGTTGCGGGGGAATCGAATTGCCAAGCATGCATCTGGTCTGCTCCTCTGAAGGGCCGGGGCGAACCCTCCGGTTGGTTAGAGTCCGGGCCGCCACGCGCGGCTGTAGACGGTCAGTCAACAATAATTGACATAGTGTCACAAAGTTGTTTTGATCACAAGCGACGGCAGGCAGACCGCGATCCGTGCGGGACGGTCCGTGGCGCCGAAGGCGTCGGTTCTGCCATAGGAAGGAGCGCGCATGCCGACGATGAAGGCCGGCCGAATGAACTTCGGCACTGGGGAATTCCACGTTCAGGATGTTGCGGTGCCCAGCCCCGGGCACGGCGAGGTTCGAGTCAAGGTCAACGCCGCGGGCGTCTGCCTTTCGGATGTCCACCTCATCAGAGGGCTGGTCCGTCCGCTGAGGAACGGGGACGCCGAACGCACCCTGGGACACGAGGTCGCCGGGACGGTCGACGCGGTGGGAGGCGGCGTCGAAGGGTGGACTGAGGGAGATCGAGTCGCTCTGCAGGCCCTCGTCGCAAAGCCGTGGGGTGTCGACACGATGGGCGTCGACTACGACGGCGGATGGGCGGAGTACGTCGTCGTTCCTCACGGGGTCCTCGTGGCGATACCGGACAGCTTGCCGTTCGAGCAAGCCTGCATCATCCCCGACGCCGTTTCGACTCCGTGGGCCGCCATCCAGCACACCGCCAAAGTCAAACCCGGTGAGGCTGCGGTTGTTTTGGGTGTCGGGGGTCTCGGTATCCACGCCATTCAGATCCTGCGGATGAGTGGGGCTGCACCCATCATCGCCGTCGATCCGCTGCCGGGGCCGCGGGAGAACGCACTTCGGCGCGGGGCCGACGCGGCATTCGATCCGACGCAACCGACCTTCGTCGAGGAACTCCACGCATTCCTCGGAAACCGGGGCGTCGACACGGCGTTCAACTTCGCGGGGTTTCCCGGCATCGATGAGCAGATCTTGCCGCTCCTCAGTCCTGGCGGTCGGCTGACGATCGCCGGCCTCAGCGGCAACCCCTTCACCGTCGAGAACAGTGTGGCCCTGATCGTGCACCAGCAGCGCATACTCGGGCACTACGGATACCTACCGGCGGACGTCGAACAGCTTGTCCGGTTGGTTCACTGGGGTCGCTTGGATCTGCGCGACTCGGTCTCTGCCGTGTTGCCGCTGGAACACGCTCACGAGGCGGTGCGCCAGCTCGAGACCAAAGACGGCGATCCCATCAGGCTGGTGCTGGTTCCGTAGCGCGACAGGATGACGGCAGTCTCGACTCGGCTGTGACGGCCACGATGAAGCACGCCGCTAAGGGTGCGGACCGCGAACGCCGAGCACCGGTTGTCGGCAGCCGCCCTTGTTGAAGTCCGGGCACCAGGCCGAATGTCCAGCATCGTCTCGCCACACGAGCTGCAGCGCGCGCACCTCGGGGCCGTACAACTCCACCGCTAGATTCAAATGCGCGTCCGGCTGCGCGACCGCAACGAACTCGGCCTGCCAGCCGTCCGGTAGTTGCATCGTGTCGCCGGGAGCCGGGACCCGCTCCCGGATCAGGTAGTTGGCAACGGTGTTGAGGAGCCTCACCGCCCATTCGGGTGAAACACCGGTCACCAGCAGTTCGGGCAGACCGGCTGAATGCAGTCCTACGGTGTAGGCGAACGGGTTCCGGTCGCTCTCGACAAACTGCACGGCCCAGCCGTGCTCGAGAATCGTCCGCCGGAGTACATCGTGATAGTCGGCCCGGGTGGCCTCGGGGTGGTCGCACTGCCAGCACACGGCAGAACTCCTTTCGCTGATGGCGCTAACTGTTGTGAGTTCAGCGTCCTCCAAGGGTCTGACAGGGCGGTCAGCCGCGAGCCTGCCGAGCAATCTTCTCCCCGAGCATCGGTGGTCAAGCTGTTCGGCATCGTCCCAACGGCCTTTTCTCGTCACCGCCCGGCCACGCCGTTGGACAAAGAGATGTCGCCCGGCTGCATCGTCTCGCTAACCTCGACGTGTGCCGGACCCGACAAACCGCCCGCCCGCTCGCCGAGGTCGAGCTACTTCTGAAGACTGCGGTGGTGCCCCGCACATCAGAGCGCCCAAGGTGAACACCATTGCTTCAAGTGGCGGCGGTGCCCCAAGCCCGACCGTTCTCGATGTGAAGGGTTCCGGTGTGCAACCCCCGGTCGCCACCCGGGTGCGCCGGATCTTCTGGCTGCTGGAGCGAGTCGCGCCAGCAATCGGGGCGCGGTGGGCGACCGAGTTGTGGTGCACGCCACCGGTCATCGAGTCCAGCCTCCGTATGCCGCCCGGTGTCCCGCCCGGTCAACCATTGGAAGCACACTGGAGCGGACACCGGATCGTGGGCGAGGCCTGGGGCGATGGGCCACCGGTTTATCTGGTGCACGGGTGGGGCGGGCGCCGCCACCACCTCGGCATGTTCGTCAAACCTCTCGTCGAGTCCGGACATCGTGTCATCGCATTCGACCTGCCCAGCCACAACGAGTCCGATGCGGGCGCGCTCGCACCCGGTCGCACCACCGCCATTGAATGTGCAGAAGCGGTTGCAGCCATGATCGAGACACACGGGCCTGCCCGCGCGGTTGTCGCCCACTCCCTCGGGGCCAACGCGACCGCACTCGCGGCGGCATGGGGCACGACGGTCGGGCGGTTGGTGTTTCTCGCGCCGATGGGCGAGTTCCCGATCTATCTGGATCTGTTCGCCGCGCGCCACGGCTTCGGCCGACGGATACGCGCCGGCCTACATCGACGTCTTGAACGCCGGATCGGGATGCCGCTGGAGGACACCAACATGGTCCGGATTGCCGGCCGAACCGACTATCCGCCGATGCTGCTCATCCACGACCCCGACGACCCCGAGACTCCCTATGTGACAAGCGAAAAGATCGTCGCGGCATGGCCGGGTGCACGCTTGCTGACCACCAAGGGCCTCGGCCGGCTGGCGCATTTCCGGATCTTGAGGCATCGTCCCGCGATTCGCGCCGGTGTCGAGTTCATCGGCAGCGCACCGGATTGAGAATTGTCGCCGAAGCAACGTCGCGTGACAGACGGTGATCGACAGAAGTGATTGGGAGAGAACCAGATGCGTAGATTCGTGGATATCTCGGTGCCCCTACAGGCGGGGATCGCATCTGATCCGCCGGGACATCTTCCGGAGATCGACTATTACAGCCACGCCGACACGGCGGCTGAGGTCGTCGCGTTCTTCCCTGGCGCGATGGTCGATGACCTACCCGATCGCGAGGGCTGGGCGATCGAACGGGTCCGGATCACCACCCACAACGGCACCCATCTCGATGCTCCCTACCACTACGCGTCAACGATGGACGGTGGCGCGCCGGCGATCACCATTGACCAGGTTCCGCTCGAATGGTGTTTGCAACCAGCGGTAAAGCTTGACTTCCGGCACATCGAAGCGGGCTACGTGGTCACCGCCGCTGACGTAGCAGACGAACTCGATCGCATCGGCCACCAGCTACAGCCTCTCGACATCGTTGTGGTCAATACCGCGGCCGGAGCCCGCTACGGCCAGGCGGATTACGTCTCGTCCGGCTGCGGCATGGGTCGTGAGGCGACGTTGTGGTTGTTGGAGCGAGGTGTGCGCCTGACCGGCACCGACGCCTGGAGCTGGGATGCGCCGTTTGTCTACACGGCACAACGGTATTCCCGTGAGCGGGATCCCTCGATCATCTGGGAGGGGCACCGCGCGGGACGCGAGATCGGGTACTGCCATCTGGAGAAGCTCCACAATCTGGAGTCGCTTCCGGACAGCGGATTTCAGATCAGCTGTTTCCCGGTGAAGGTGCACGCTGCGTCGGCCGGGTGGACACGGGCCGTCGCGATTCTCGACGATTGAGCGATTCATCGTCCCGATCGCACGGCATCCTGTTCCCAGAAGCCTGGCTTACTCCGGGTAGCCCAGACTCCAGCCCCGGTAGGTCCAGTCGCTTGCCACATTCGGGCTGGGCAGGATTTGGATGTTGTGCACGTCTCCGTATCCCGGTGAGAGACCCTGAACACCGCCGGATATGTAGGTCCCGTCCCCGCGCGCAATGTCGATATGTGGGCCGATGGATCCCACGCTGAAGACGAGTGCCCCACGCGGGGGGTTCGGGTCGGTATGGATTTTTCCCTGTTCGAGAAGCGTTTGGTACATGGTCTCAGAAGCGCCGTCCCAACCGTATCGCTCTTGCGGTACCCCGAATGCGTGAGCCACCAGAGCTTCACACCCATACTGACCGAATTGGTCTGTCCCGAGGAGGCTTTCGGCCTTGGCGATGGCGGCATCGGCTCCGGGGATCGTCGGGCGTGGTACTGCTGCGGCACCCGGTGCCAAGAGGAGTGTGGCGGCCAGGCAGGTGGCTACAAGAAGCAGAATCTTTCGGACGTTCATCTCGTGTGCTCCGGTTCTCGGGCCTGCATGGTTGGCTTCTGGCTAGCAGGGTCAGTAGCCGCCGGTGCGATCGGGCACCGGCTGTCTCGGGAACCTGCCCTCGAGCACATCAGGCGTTTCTCCAGGTGTTGTTCAGAAAGCCATCGCCGGACGTTGAGTTGGGGCGTGACCCATGGTGAACCCCATGCCCCCTCCCACGCTGTATAAACACGATCAGCAAAGTCGAGGCATCTCCACACCCGCGGCATCTATTGCGTTGGGAAGGTGCACTCCGCGGGCCTGCCGACGACGGCATACCGGGAACGACGGTTGAAGGGGCATCCCGGCTCGGGCGATCGCGCCCAACACCGAGGGATCGATGAGCCCGCCGGGGAACCCCAGTCGCGAGTCGGAAGTCGGCGGGAAGGACTCACACTGACGGCCGAGTAGACATTGTCGACGCCAGTTTCTAACCTGTCCGAGACACACGTGGCCGGCCCAAGTGCTGGTCCCTGCAATCCAAAGGATCGTGACAATCCGCGTGACCGGCATGCGCCACTCACTCCGACGAACGGTGTGCGGTGCTGCAACCGCAGTTCTCGTGCTGGTCGCCTCGATCGGCGCCGTCAATGCGGACCCGGCGGACGACGCGCTGGCCAAGCTCAACGAGTTGTCGGCTCAGGCGCTGCAAACGCGCGAGGCCGTCACCGCCGCCCAACGCGACGTCGACTCCAAACTGGCTGACCAGAAAGCCGCCGAGGACCGCCACCGCGCCGACCTCGACGCCCTCGCCACCGCGAACGCCCAACTGGCGCCCTACCAGGCGGCGGTCGACCGCATCGCGGCGATGGACTACATGAGTGGCCGCAACGGTCAGGCTGCCGCGCTGCTGACCGCGTCTTCGCCGCAGCAGTTGCTCGACAAGCTGTCGCTGCAGCGTGTGGTCGGCGCCACGCTGGCCGACGAGATGAAGGCGTTTCATGCGGCGCGCGAGCGCGCGGGGTCGGCCGCACAGGCGTCCGAGAAGTCGGCCGCCGACGCCCGCGCCGCCACCGAGCAGGCCGCCGCGGTGCGCGCGGACCTGCAGACCAAATGGAACGACCTCCTGCGCAAGATCGCCGCCGCGGAGGCGCAGTACGCAGCGTTGACACCGCAGCAGCAAGCGGTCATCGACAACGCCGTCCCGCCAGCAGCACCACCACCTCCGCCGCCCGCCGCACCCGCCCCGCCGGACCCGGCGATCCTCGCGATGCCCGGCCAGCCTCCCGTGGACCCTGCTCAAGCTCTGGCGGCTGCCCGCGTCGACGTCCCGGAGGCGCTGCCCGCCGGAGTCGCGAACGAGGCGGGCCTACAGGTCAACACCGTCCTCGCCGCCCGCGCCATCAGCGCAAGATTCCCCCAGATCGCCGACATCGACGGCGTTCGGCCCGACTCCAAGCCGTGGCATCCGAGCGGCTTGGCGATCGACATCATGATCCCCAACCCCGAGAGCGCCGAGGGCATCGCGCTCGGCGACGCGATCCGCGACTTCATGTTGAGCAACTCGAGCCGATTCGGGTTACAGGACGTGATCTGGCGCGGCACGTATTACACGCCGAGCGGTCCGGCGGGCTCAGGCTACGGCCACTACGACCACGTGCACGTCACCACGACACCACGCCGCTGACCGCCATCGGTCACGGGTGCAGGTTCCACTGGCCGCAGTCCTGGGCCAGCACGTCGTTGACGTCGACGCGGATACCGCCGACCACCGGTCCGGGGTTCGAGGCCGTGTCGATGATGCGTTGGTAGAGAACCGCGGCGGGGTAAAGCTGTCCGTTGGACCAGGACCTGGTCTGCCAGGCCCAGACGTGGCCGGCGGAGCCCGATCTGCCGATGACTCCGTCGGCGGCGGCCCACTGGCACGGGCGGATACCGGCGTAGATGCCGGTGCGCTGCACACCGATGACCGAGTTGATGCCGCGGAACCACGGCAGCGCCAGGTCGTTCCAGGTCTGGCGGTCGATGTCGTCGTCGACGCTGAAGAAGATCGGCGCGGTGCGTCCGCCACCGGCGGCGGTGTGCAGGTTCCAACCGGTTTTCGCGTCGGCGACGCCACCGGCGTAGCCGCGGGTGAAGTCCGATGGCGCGGTCCCGCCCGGTTTGCCGTACTGGTAGTTGCTGACGATCACCAAACCGGCCGCGGCCAGCGTCTTGGCGTAAGGCAGGGTGATCGGCTTGGCGCCGAATGAGGATCCGGGTCGTGAGGTCGACACGTAGTTGATGACGCCGGAGTGGCCGGCGGCCCGGATGTCCTGCGCCGGAATCTGGCGCATCGCATAGTCGATCAGCGTGGGGCGGGCGGCCTCGGCCCTCGGCGCGTGCGTGCCCGCTGATGCCGCACCGAGTCCGGCCAGTGCGGACACCGTGGCGGCGTAGCGCAGTGCGTCACGCCGGGATACCTGCACGGCGTGATGTTAACTATGAGACGCCTGTGATTCGGGAGGCACGCAGGGGCAGTGTCAAATTCGATGCTCCGCCGTTACCGGCCAGCCCGGATTCTTGACATGTCCCGTCGAACGCGCGGCCGGATCAGATCCCAAGCACATCGCGTGCCCGGTCGATTTCCTCGGGGTCGGTGGTGGACGGGATGAGCCTGAGCTCGTCGAGCCCCGCCTCTCGTGCGCCGTTGACGGCGGCGAGCAGTCCGGACGCTCCGCAGTTGAACGTCCCTGCGCCTGGAGCCGTCAAGTATGTGGAGGCGTCGTCTCCGATGGAGCCGACCTCTTGCTCCCAGAAGTCCTTCACGTGCTCCTGGAGTTGGTGCTCCGGGTCAGGGCCGAGCGCGAACCACACCGGCGCGGAGAAGTGTGGCCGATCCGTCCTGCCCGCGGCCTGCCACGCCTGAATGACACGCTCGCGCTGCGCGGCCAACGCTTCGGCGTCGAAATGCAGTGAGTGAGCCGGGTCGGTCACCCCGACAGCCCATTGCGCGGCTCGAGCGAGTGCCTTCGGGCCGATCACACCGGCGACGAGCGGGATACCGCCGTTCTGGATGGGCGCGGGGCCGACTGGGAAGTGTCCCTCGACGGGGGGCTTCTGGGCCCACACGCTGCGCATCGCCGCGACCGCGCTGTCCATGCGTTGCCGCTTTCGCTCGAGCGGGCTGTCGACCGCGAGGTAATCCTCATCCCACGCGCCGATGCCGACCCCCAGCGTCAGGCGCCCGTTCGACAGGACGTCTACGGTCGCCAGGTCCTTGGCGAACAGGACCGGATTTCGCAGGGGCAATGCGACGACGTCGGTCCACAACCGCACGCGCTCCGTCATCGCCGCTGCGGCGGCAAGCTGCGGTACGACCGACCAGCTGTGCGGGTACACGAGCCGTTCGTAGGTGACGAGTCCGTACCACGGGCCTTCGTCGATCTTGCGATACCAGGCGAGCTCCGTCTCGCGCCCGTGCGGGAAGAGTGTCGGCAGACCCATGGAGATCTTCAATCCGGCATCAGAGCTCAACGCCGCTCCTTCCGAGGCGTCGGGCACAGCGGCACGCGACGTCTGCGCGGCGCACCGCTATTCGTGACATGTGCAGCATTCCTCCAAACACATCGACGATGGACAGCAGGCATAATAGCAACAGATTGTTTATTTAAGGTTATCGGGGGTTGAGGACCGTGAGTTCGCCAACGCACCGCAAGCGCGCGAATCCCGCAGGTAGGCAACGGGTCCGCCCCGGCGGACGCAGCGAGCGCGTGCGCGAATCAGTGCTGCGCGCATGTCTGGAGCTGCTGACCGAGGGCAAGGTGGAGCTTCCGATCGCGGAGGTAGCGGCACGGTCGGGGGTGAACAGAGGAACCATTTATCGGTGGTGGCCCACCTCGGCCGCACTGCTGGACGACGCCCTCGTGTTCCACACCCGTCATCGCACCGACGCACCGGACACCGGGGCATGGGAGAGCGATGTCCGGTCCCTGATCGCCGAGCTCACCTCGCTCGCAGCCGACCCCGTGGAGCGCGCCATCATGGCCACGGTGATCTCGGGGCGGTATCCGTCGTTGAACGACGCGATGATGGGCTGGTTCCGAAACGATCGCTCGCAATGGCTCGCGATGATCGAGCGGGGCGTTGGTCGCGGCGAGGTGAGCGCTGACGTGGATCCGGCGATGGTGCTGCACATGATGCTGGCACCGGCCGTGTCGGTCTCGCTCTTCGAGGGACGAGCGCTGACATCCCAGGAGATCGACTCCCTGGTGGCATTGGTCTGCCGAGCCACGGCCGCGCGAAACACGTCGCGCAGCTCACGCAACGGAAAGTGACCCTCGGCTATCCGGCCGGGGTCACATCCAGACCCGAGCCCTTGATGGACGCCTTGGCCCGATTCTCGGCTCGGACCGCCCTCTTTCCGCGCACGAACCCCGTTGCCGAGATCGACGCCGCAAGCAGCGCGCTCTCACCCTTGACGAACGGATGGAACCCGACGCCGGCGCCCCCGCGGCCCTTCACCGGAATATCGGCGACTTCGGTGACCTTCCAACTCTTTTCGGCCAACGACAGGATGGCCTCACCGTTGGCGCACGAGACGGGCAGCGCGGCGATGACCTCGTCGTCGTCACCCGCCAACTTCACCCCGGCCACACCGTTGCCGGCAACGCCCTGAGGGTTGACCGCCGTTGGGTCGATGCGCAGGACTTTTCCTCGTCGGGTCACCAACGCCAGGTGGTAACCGTCCGGCAGCACACCCGAGCGCACCAGCCCGGTGATATCCGGGGCGACGGGGATGTCGCGAACCTTGTACGGCAGACCCCCACCGGCGGTGAATTTCACCCGGCCGTCGGTCCACACTGCCCAACCCAGCCCTGAGGTGAGCAACTCGCCGTGGCTGTCGGAGAACACGCCGCGGTCGTCGAGGCGCCAGGAGGCGTTCAGCTTGCGTTCGCGAGGTCCGTCGTCGCCTCCGCCGGACGTGACCGGTGTGGCGTCGAAGTCGAGTACGGTGCGACGATCGAACTCAGGACCCTTGAACAGCTTCGCCGTCTCCACCAGTTCGTTGTCGATCACCTTCCGACGCGCATCCGGATTCGACACCAGCTCAGTGAGTTCGGCGAACTCCGCATCCAGCTTCTCGGCCTCGGCCCGCAGCTCGATGACGTCGAGCTTGGTCAGGCGGCGCAATTGCAACGCCAGTACGTAGTCAGCCTGAACGGCATCGATCTTGAACCGGTCCTGCAGACCCTGTCGGGCTTCGTCGACGGTTTCGGAGGCGCGGATCACCGCCACGGCCGCGTCGATGTCGAGGTGGATGGTCATCAGCCCGGCCACCAGATGACGTCGCGCCGTTACCTTCTCCAGCCGGTACTCACTGCGGTGCAACACCACCGAATCACGCAGCGAGAGAAAGGCTTTGATCAACTCGCGCACCGACCACCACCGCGGAACGCGGTTCTCATCGAGGGCGACGAGGCTGGCGGCGAAGGTCGACTCCAGCGGGGTCAGCGCCAGCAGCTGATCGCGGATCTGCTCGGCGCTGTGGCCGCGTTTGGCGGTGACGACGATGCGCAGCCCGTTGCGGCGATCGGTCAGATCGGACATGTCCGCCACACCAGCGAGCTCCCCGGACTCGACCAGGGCCCGAATCCGTTCCTGCACAGTGTTGCTCGCCACGCCAGGCGGCAGTTCGGTGATGAGGACGTTCTTCCCGTCGACCGAGAGCGTGCCCCGCACGGTGAACTGGCCCCGCCCGGTGGTGAGGTACTCGCGCAGGCCGGCGGTGCCGACCACGGACGCTCCGCAACCCCAGTCTGGGCCCGGGATCAACTTGACCAGCCGGTCGTCGGTCATGTTCGGCGTTTTCAACAGCGCCCGGCAAGCGGACATGATCTCGCGCGGATTGTGGGCAGGCACCTTGGTGGCCCACCCCTCGGCGATGCCGACCGCCCCGTTGCACAACAGCACCGGCCACTGGGCCGGCAGCACGGTCGGCTCGATCCACTCGCCGTCGAACGTCGACACCATGGGCACTGCATGGCTGTCGAGTTCGGCGGTCAGCGCGGCACCTGGTGCCGACAACCGCATCTCGGTGTAGCGGTCGGCGGCGGGGATGTCGCCCTGGATACGGGGGAAAGCACCTTGTCCGTCAATGACTTTCACACGCTGGAATTCGGCGGCCATCAGCGCCGCAGCGCCGTACATCGAAGTGCCACCATGCGGGTGCAGGTTGCCTGTGACCGCGGAACAGATCTTCGACGATTTCTGCGGCTTGTTGCCGGGCTGCAGTTTCGACTCGTGCATCTGGTAGAGCAGACGACGCTGACCCGGCTTGAGACCGTCGTAGGCCGACGGGATCGCACGGTCGCTGACGCTGTAGAGCGCGAACGTCAGTTGATAGAGGTTCCAGTAGTCGTCGGCGGTCTGGTCGACGACCAGGTCCGGGTTCTGCTCGGGAATGTCCAGGGTGGCGGTCACGGTATCTGCCTAGGTCTTAGTCGAGGTCGAGGGAATTGGTGTCGACGCGGGCGGCGATCTCGGCCATCCACGTGCGCCGGCCCTCGGGCGGCCCGCCGAACAACGTGTGGTGCAAATTCTTCTCACCGTCGTCGGGGTGGACGCGAATCACGGTGCGTCGCTGCGGATCCAGTACGGTGTTCCAGAAGTCGTCGGCGTCCATCTCGCCGAGCCCCTTGTTGCGCTGCACCTCGACCCGGCCCTTCGAAGCGGCCTTCAGCTTGGCCACGGCCGCATCGCGCTCGGATTCGTCCTGGCAGTAAATGCGCTCGCTGGCGGTCTTGACCACGAACAAGGGCGGCAGCGTCACGTACACCATCCCGGCCTCGACCAGCGGACGGTAGAAATCGAGGAACATCGAGATCAGGCTGGAGTTGATGTTGCCACCGTCGGGGTCGGCGTCGGAGGCGAACAGAATCCGGTCGTAGCGGCACAGTTCCGGGTCGCAGTTGTCCCGCACACCGCAGCCCAGGATGCGCTCGATGGAGTCGAACTCGTCTTTGGATCGCGCCTTGCTCAACGCGAACCCATACACGTTGGGCGGCTTGCCCTTCAGCGGGAACGCCGCCTGGAAGGCGGCGTCGCGCGCGGCCTTGATGGTGCCCAGCGCCGAATCGCCCTCGCACAGGAACAACTCGGCGCCCGACCCGCGGCCGGTCTCGCGGCTGGGAAGCAGCTTTGGTGGCAGCGACAGGTTGGTGCCAAGCCCTTTGGCCTTCGAAGCCGCGCGCGATCGCGCCTTCGCCCCTTCCGCGCTGCGCCGCGCACGCGCGGACTCCAGCGCCAGCTTGGTCCACAGGGTCACCGCATCGCTGTTGGCCGGGTTGGCCGCCCACACCGTGACGCTGCGCGCGACGTCAGGGGCCATCGCAACGTTCAACGACCGCGACGACACCGCCGTCTTGGCCTGAGAGTCCCAGGCGACGTCCGGCGCACGGGTGTCCACTGCAAGAGCGGTGACGGCCGCGAAATCCTGTGGTTCAGGGCCTTCTTCGCCCTTGGCCAGGCCCAGATCACGCATCCGCGACGCACGATCGGCCAGCGCTTCGGACAGGCCCTTCATCGCGGCCGTCAGATGTGATCCGCCGCCGGGGGTTCGCACGGTGTTGCAGAACGCGGCCACCGTCGCCGGTTCGGCCGGACCCGCGGTCAGCGACCAGCGGAACGGCGTCGGTCCGCGGCCGGTGGTGTACTCGCCGCGACCCTCGACCGCTGCGCGAACGTCCGGCGCGGGAGCGCCCGCGGCGGTGCACATGAGATCGAGCAGCGTGTCTGTGCCCCAAGGGCCGCTGAACGGCTCGAGAAACGCCTGCGGCACCTCCTCGCCGGGCCAGCTCTCGTCGATTACGAGCAGGTTCACACCGGGGGACATCCGGGCCGCGGCATGCGCCCGCAGCAGCACTTCGCCGATGTCGACGCTGGTGTCGGGGACCACCGCCGGGTCGAACAGGATGCGAACGGTGGTGCCCTGCATGGCGGGCTTCCGATTTGCGGTGCCGCGCAGTTTCTGGGTGTCGGCCCGGGTGAACGGGGCGTTCGGGTCGAACTCCTTGCCTTCGAACGTTCCCGGGTAACCGCGCCCGAAGCTTTGCACGTAGGTCTTGCCGCCCCGATGCACCGTCACGTCGGTGCGTGCGGAAATGAATACCGCAGCGGCGGCGCCGATTCCGTTCAGACCGGCCCCCGTGCTCGCCGCGTCGGTATGGACAGAGAACTTCCCGCCGGCCCGCGCGGTGCCGAGCGTCTTGACGATGCCGTTCTTTCCTGTCGTCGGATCGGTGTCGACGGGCAGGCCGCGGCCGTCGTCGGCGACGCTGACCGATCCGTCCGCGTGCAGGGTGATCGTCACGGTGGATCCACCGTTTCCCGGATCGGCGACCTCCTCGACGGCGTTGTCGATCAACTCACGCAACGCGGTGTTGAGCACGTCGAGCCCCAGGTTCACCGCCGGCCGCAGGCGTGTGTGCTGGACATCATCGAGTTCGGTGATGTCGGCGGCGGTGTAACTCACTGCAGGTCCTTTGTGTCGATGCCGAGAAGGGGGCCGCAGGAATCGTAGACGGGGCCACCGACATCTCCGCGGAACCTGGGAGCGTGCGGTGATCACGGTGTCGACACAACGTGATGAACTCCGCCAGACGCACGCCTACCGCTGCGTGTCGGACCTCTTCGGGGCGGTGAGCGCGGAATCGCGATTCACATATTCGAGGTCGTGCGATAACGTCGAAATCAGTGTCCTGTACTTATGAGATTGGATTCGGCTACATGACTGTGACTGGCGAGCGGCAAGAGATCCGGCTCGACGACGTCGAATTCAACCGGCGCGATCACCCGGATCGGCCCTTGCGCCCCATCCCGCCGGGCCGAGACCACTTCGCCGCCCAGTGGCGGCAGATGCGCGAGTTCATGTTCGGCAAGTGGATCGACATCGACAAAGAGGTCGAACCCAACGAGCTCACCCGGCTACGCGACGACTACTTCTGGCAGGGCGACGAGCACATCATCGGCGTGGTCGACGCGTTCGAGCGGCTGGGCTACGAGAAGGGCCGCGCACTGTACGAACAGGCGCTGACTCAGGGCATCGACTCACTCGAGGACCCACCCCGGGAGTTCGTCGAATTCTTCGAGCACATCGATCAGCTGCCGAGCCGGTTCGACCTGGAGGCCGCCGAACGCGGCCGCATGCTGGCGATGTCGGCCACCAAGACCGCCACCATGATCATCCAGGGGTGGGCGTTCTACGAGACCGCGATGACCGGCGACATCTCGGCATCCACCGGTGCCACCGGGCGCTTCGCCGACGACGGCCCGCGTCGCTTCATCGAGACCGCGCGGGTGTTCGCGGAGTTCACGCTGCCCGACATCTTCGACCGGCACTCGGAGGCCTTCCAGGATGTGATCCGGGTGCGGTTGATGCACGGCTTGGCCAGTCGCGGGTTGCGCCGCAAGTGGGGCGACGACGTCTATCTCAAGTTCGGTGAGCCGATCCCGGTGACGTCACTGCTGGGATTCGGCAGCGGCATGTTGCTCGGACGCCTTGTCGACCACGCGTTCGGACGCAAGCTGACCAGCCAGGAACTCGAGGACCTCGCCGAGTACTCGTCGTACTCGGGGCGGCTGTGGGGTGCGCCCGAACGGCTCTACTCCCCGACCGGTCTGGAGCTGATCAAGTCGTTGAACTACGTGCTGGCCAGGGGCGGCGACCCGTCGCCGTGGCGCGCTGAACTCGTCGACGCGATCGCGGGTCCCGCGCACCTGACGACGCTGACCGAAACCCTCCCGGGCGTCGTCAAGAAGTTGGTGGCTCGCCATGCCAACCAGCTCACTGCAACCCTCGCACTCGTTCCGGCGGGCGCGGTGTTCGGTTACCGGCAGATCGAGGCGATGGTGGCCGGCAGTTTCTTCGAGCCGCTGGGTTACAACTACGAACGCCGAGTCCGGATCTTCACCGAGATCGCCAAACTCAACGTCCGCGTCGCGATGGTGGCCGACAAGCTGCCGTGGTCCAACCCGATCCGCGAGCAGAGAAAGAAGACCGGCGCGGCTGCGCGCGAGCGGATCGCGATGCTGAACAAGATCGCCCGCGGACGGCAGATCCCGCTGACCTTCACGAGCCACGACCTATCGACGAAGGGCGAGGGGTTTACCGGCTGAGCGCGCCCATCCGCTTGACCGCCTCGGCGAGGACGGCTTGCGAGGTGGCGAAGTTCAACCGGACGTGACCGGCGCCGCCGGAGCCGAAGACATGCCCGGAACTGAGCGCCACCCGCGCCTGGTCGAGAAACGCCCGCGCCGGGCCGGCCAGGTCGGAGACGATGCCGGGGCCGTCGACACTACCGGGCTCCTCAAGGTCGAGTCGGCGGCAATCGAGCCAGGCCAGGTACGTGCCTTGCGGCCGGATGTAGTCGACGAGGGGCAGGTGTTCGGCGATCAGTTGGCCTAGCAGGTCGCGGTTCGCCGACAGGCCGGCCAGCAGCGCATCGAGCCATGCCTCTCCCTCGTTGAACGCCACCGTGTGTGCCATGACGCCGAGGTGGCTGGGGCCGTGGCTGACTTCCTCGGGCATCCGGTCGAGGTCTGCCGCCGCCTCGGGGCCGGCGACCACCACTGCCGCCTTGAGGCCGGCGAGGTTCCACGCCTTGGAGGCCGACGTGACAGCGAAGGCGTCCTCGGCGCCCGCCACGCTCAGATACGGCGTAAAGTCCGCTCCCGCCAACACCAATGGCGCATGAATCTCATCGGAAACAACGCGCACGCCACGATCGCGGGAGAGCGTCGCGATGCGTGCGAGCTCGTCGGCCGAGTGCACGGCGCCGGTCGGATTGTGGGGACTGCACAACAGGTAGACCACCCGATCGCTCACCGTCGCGGCCGTGCCGAACGCCGCATCCAACGACGCCAGGTCGATACGACCGTCCATACCGAGGCGCGCCTCGATGACGCGGCGGCCAGCGTGCGTGACGAAGGCGTAGAACGGCGGATAGACGGGCGCGTTGACGATCACGACGTCGCCGGGTTCGGTGATCAGCTTGAGGACCTCGACGATGCCCAGCATCACGTCTGGGACGAGCGCGGTGCGTTGCACCGCCAGTCCGTCCCAGCCCCAACGACGCGCCGCAAACCCAGACAAGGCCTCGGCATAGGCGCGCGCTCCGCTCGGATACCCGGTGTCCCCCAGGGCGATTGCCGTATTCAGCGCATCGGCGATGGGTTCGGCCAAGGGCACGTCCATCTCCGCGACCCATAGTGGCAACACATCTGCAGGATGCGCCCGCCACTTCATGCTGGTCCGCCGGCGCAGTTGCTCGACGGTCAACTGCTCCAGCGGATTCACCACCCCATTTTGTCGCAACGTCGCCGACCGCGGCGCACGCCGGGCATCGGCGCTAACACGGTTGACAACATACAACCAATCAGTTGTATATTCTGATGGTGACCGATCAGGACGAGGACAGAGCGGACGCGTTCTTCCACGCCCTGGCCGACCGGACTCGGCGAGACATTCTTCGTCGGGTGATGGCCGGGGAGCATTCGGTCACGGCGCTCGCGGCGCAGTACGACATGAGCTTCGCCGCGGTGCAGAAGCACGTCGCCGTGCTGGAGAAGGCAGGCCTGATCTCCAAGCGTCGCCAGGGGCGAGAGCAACTGGCGAGTGGTGATGTGGAGGCGGTGCGGTCAGTCGCCTCGATGCTCACTGAGCTCGAGGACGTCTGGCGCGGTCGCATCGCTCGCATTGACGACCTACTCAGCGAGGAATAACCATGCCTGTCACCAACATCAGCAAGAACATCGACGACCGTACCCTGACGATCAGCGCGGAGTTCGCGGCGCCCGTCGAGCGGGTCTGGCAGATCTACGCCGATCCGCGGCAGCTCGAGAAGGTCTGGGGCCCACCGGGTTACCCCGCGACCGTGGTCGAGCATGCGCTGACGCCAGGCGGCACGGTCACCTACTACATGACTGGACCCGAAGGCGAGAAGTACGGCGGTACTGGAAGGTCACGGCCGTCGATGAGCCGCGCAGCTTCAGTTTCGAAGACGGGTTCGCCGATGACGACCTCAAGCCGGCAACCGATATGCCCGTCGCGCACAGTGTCTACACCTTCGAGGCGATCGGCGACGGTGCGACCAGAGCCACCTACGTCAGCACGTACGAGTCGGCCGAAGGCCTGCAGAAGGTGCTCGAGATGGGTGTCGAAGAGGGCACGGCGCAGGCGATCAATCAGATCGACGAACTGCTCGCGAGCTGACGCCGGAAAGGCCACGGTGCCGGAACCTCTTCTGTTACAGGGGTTCCGGCATCGTGGCGTCCGCTGGGATGTCCCGGGTCAACCGCGGTCCGCGATCTCCCGGTCGGCATGGACGGGAACCAGAAGTGGCGCGACGAGCGGGAAGATGGCCGACGCCGCGAAGGCCACCGGATAGCCGACGGCCGCGATCAGCGCGCCGAACACCGGCGGCGTAGCGCCCATCGTCACCATCTGACCGGTGTACTGGACGCCGAGAGCGCGCCCACTCCAGAACGGTCCGGCGAATTCGGCGATCGCGGTGTAGGCCAACCCGTTGTCGGTCACGGTGATCATCGACGCGATCACGATCACGGCGACGCTCACCGGAGAGCCCAGCTCGTCGGTCACCGCCAACACCAACATGGCGAGCGCGGCGGCGACACTGATGATCTGGATCGGGCGCAGCCGCGCACCGAGACGGTCCGACCAGTGCCCGGCAGCGACCCGGCCGACTGCGCCGAGCAGTTGTGCGACAGTCACCACGACCCCCGCCGACGCGGCCGACCACCCGCGGTCGGCCATCAACCAGACCAGGGTGAATGTCCACACCACGCTCTGCGGCACCACCAACAGCATCGATACGGCGTGGATCCGCAACAGCACCGTCGAGCCTCGATAGGGATTGGCCAGATGCTCGGTCGGCGCCTCCGACCGCGGTGGCCTCGGCGGATCCACCACGCCGGTCGCGCTGATCAACGCCGACGCCGCGCACAGGACCGCGGGAAACAACAGCGCCGCGGCGACACCGTGGTGCTGGGCGAGTTGGGGGATCACCAGCGCCCCCAGTCCTACGCCCAACGGGGATGCCGTATGCCGAATCCCCATCGCCAAGCCACGCCGGTTCGGCGGAAACCACCCCACCACGAGTCTGCCGCTGGCGGCACTGTTGCTCGCCGCGGCCATCCCGCCCAGGAGTAGAAACGCCCCCGTCGCCACCAGAGAATCGACTGCTGCGGCTGCGAACGCCGCCGCCGCGGTGAGTGCCAAACCTGCTGTGAGCACGATCCGTTCGCCCACCCGGTCCACCACGTGGCCCCACGCGTACATCGTCGTCGCCACTCCGAAGCTGGGCATCGCGGACAGCAGACCGGCCTGTGCAAGATGAAGCTCGTCGTCGAGGTGCAGCTCAGGGATCAGGAACGCGGCGCCGTTGATGAACACGTTGGCGCACAATGTCGCAGTGAGAGCCATGACGAGCATCGACCAGCGCCGGAGGGTGCTGATCGAGTCGATGGACATGACCGCATGGTTTCGCAGGGTTCAATAATGCGGAATGGACGCCACATCTATTCGAGAATCGGCCACGAGTATGAGGAAAAGGCCGAGACACCACGCATCGCAGGTGCCGGTGTCAGTCGTTACCGCGCGGGGGCGGTTGCACTGCGACACCGCTTGATTCGTGCTCAGGGCCGGCGTCGGGATGTTCTGCGGGAACCCGCTCACGGAAGCGACTGGCTTCGCTCGGCCCCTGCGGGTGCTTCTGCCGCTCTTCGCTGCGGTAGGGCCCAGGCTTGGCCCGTGGCTGACCGCCGGGAAAGGCCAGCCGGAAGATGGTGCGGTGCACCGTGAACCACTGCTTTCCGAATCGTCCGGAGTTGTACGGCAGTTCGTAGCGCTCGCAGATGTCTTTGACCTTCGGGGCGATCTCGGAGTACCGGCTGCTGGGCATATCCGGATACAGGTGGTGTTCGACCTGATAGCCGAGGTTGCCACTGATGATGTGGAACAGGGGGCTGCCCTCGATGTTGGCTGCGCCGATCAACTGCCGGACGTACCAGCCGCCACGGGTTTCGTTCTCGACTTCCTCTTCTGTGAACGTGTAGGTCTGGTCCGGGAAGTGCCCGCAGAAGATGATGGCGTGCGCCCAGACATTGCGGATGAGATTGGCCAGTGCGTCGGCAGCCAAGGTACGCAGGAACGTGCTTTCGACACCGGGCAGCACGCGGTCGAAAGTGTTGGCCACGGAGGCGACTCGGCCCTTGCCTGAAATTTTGCGGAGTCGGCGCCCGATGCGTGACTGCGCCGGTTGCTCGACCCGGCTCCCCAGAGCCAGCTTGGTCAACGCGAATGCGCCCGCGCTGACGGCCGGCCAGCCGATGTAGTCCTTGAGGATCTGTGCGCGCGCCTTGCCGCTAATGCCCTTCAATTCTTGACGCACCTCCGACCACGGCTTCTCGCCCCGCTGTGCGGCTCTGAAGTCGATATCGTGGACTGCCACCCCCCACTCGAAGAGAACCGTCAGCAGGAAGTTGAACAACGGCTGCGCCAACCAGACCGGATGCCACGGCTGACGAGGGTCGATGCGCATGATCTCGTAACCGAGATCGCGATCCTTGCCCAGAATGTTGGTGTAGGTGTGATGAATGTAATTGTGGGAATGCTTCCACGACTTCGCCGTCGACGCGGTGTCCCAGTCCCAGACGGACGAATGGATGTCGGGATCATTCATCCAATCCCATTGGCCGTGCAGGATGTTGTGACCGAGTTCCATGTTCTCCAGGATCTTGGCCATCCCGAGACAGCCCGTGCCGAGTACCCACGCCGTGCGTGACCGGGAGGCCAGCAGCAGCACTCGTCCGACGACGACGATCTGGCGCTGCGCCGAGATCACGGCCTTGATGTAGTTACGGTCGCGGTCGCCCAGTTCGGCGAAGACCTCGTCGTGTATCGCGTCGAACTCTTTGGCGAGTTTCTCCAGTTCCTGCTCGCTGAGGCGGTTGAGCGGGCTTTCGATGTATGTAGTCACTTGATTCCTCGTATGTTCACAGTGCGAATTCCACGTCACCTTCAGGAGCGTGAATACAGATCCGCACGTCTTGCCCGGTCGGCTCGGTTACATCCCCGGATCGCAGGTCGCGCACTTTGCCGGACTTCAGCGTGCCGACGCAGGTGTGGCAGATTCCGATCCGGCAGCCGTAGGCGAGGTTCAGACCGGCTTGCTCGCCGGCTTCTAAAATTGGTGTGCCGCCGTCACATTCGGTCGTCTCGTCGCTGTCCAGGAACGTGATCTGACCGCCTTCGCCTTCACCGGCGTTGCCGCCGATCTTCGGCTGGAAGCGCTCGAAGTGCAGCCGGTCCGGGTCGCCTTCGCGCTCCCAATGCTCGATCATCGCGTCGAGCAGATCGCTCGGACCGGAACAGAACGCCTCGCGGCCACGCCAGTCCGGGCACACCTCGTCCAGATCGTCCGCCGACATGCGGCCCCGTTCCGCCGTAATCCGCAGGTCCAGCCGCACTCCGTCGTGGCGGCGGTCGAGATCCTCGAGATCCGACAGAAACATCACCTGGTCGCGCGTGCGAGCCGAATGAATCACCACCACGTCGTCGAGCTCGCCCCGGTGATCAAGGCTGCGCAACATGCTGATGATCGGTGTGATGCCACTACCCGCGCTGATGAAAAGCATTTTCGCGGGCAACGGCTCCGGCAGGGTAAAGACGCCTTCTATCTCGCCCAGCCGTACCAGCTCTCCCGGCTGGATCTTGTGCACCAGGTACGGCGACACCACTCCGCTGTCGACTTTCTTGGGAGTGATGCTGATCAGACCGTCCTGAGGTTGGGGATCTGACGTGAGTGAGTACGCCCGCCAGTGGTAGCGGCCGTCAATGACGAGGCCGAGTCGCACGTACTGGCCGGGTTTGTGACCCGGCCACTCATATCCCGGCCGGATCAGCACGCTGGCGGCTTCGGAGCCCTGCGGCTCGACTCGCTCGACCTTGCCGCGCAACTCCTTGGTGGTCCACAGCGGGTTGACCATCTCGAGGTAGTCGTCGGGACGTAAAGGGCTGAACAGGTGGCGCACCGCGCGCAAGAAGAAGCGGCGACCCCGAGGAACGGGGGGTTCGGCACCGCGTTCCGCCATGATCCCCCTTCTCACCACCTGACTCGACGAGATGGCCACCGCGCCGATCATCAGCTCCCTGCGCCGGGATAACCCGCCGAATGTGAGTTCAAACACCGACGGGAGGAGATCCCCAAGCGTGTCAGCCGACTCAATCGCCGATGCCGCGGCGGATTGCATCGCCACCGGCGACAAGGTGCTAACGCCACGCGCCCGGCAGTCGATGGAAGAGGCATGACGCCGTTCCGTGTTGTCGTCGTCGCGCTCGCCGGTGCGCTGAGTGCACTGTCGTTGGTGGGAGTGGCGACCTCCCGCGCCGACGCCTTCGCACAACTCGATCGCGTTCCCGTGGTGGCCTCGCCGACATGCGGCGGCAGCGTCAGCGCCGAGGCTCAGTTGACCCCGGTTCAGGTCGGCGATCGCGTCGAGAACGGGGTTCGCGTCGCGATCAGCTACGACGCCGGCACCTACGACGGCTCCTGTTCTCTCACCGTCACGGCCGATTGGGTGAACCTCGACACCGGCGCCTCGGGAAGCAGCGACATCACAGCCGTTTCGACCATCGACGGGCATTACGGCTTCATCGGATATGCGAACACCACGTTCCCGACGGGCAGCGGCACGATCGTCGTCACGCTCAGCTCGCACCCGGATGCCGAGATGCGGATTACTACTTAGCCCAACTCTTCGCGGCCCCCTGTATCGGGAATGCGGCACGCCCTCCGGGACTTGACGTCAAACGTACTGAGTTCGTAACTCCCCGGAGAGGTAGAAGACATGAGCACCACACCCTTGGCCGGACGGCGAGCGCTTGTCACCGGTGGTTCACGCGGGATCGGCGCGGAAATCGTGCGTCGTTTGGCATCCGACGGCGCCGCGGTCGCTTTCACGTACTCGGCATCGGCGACGGATGCCGAAAAGCTCGTGGCCCAAGTCGCCGAGCGCGGCGGGCGGGCCGTGGCCATCCAGGCCGACGCCGCCGACCCCGCTCAAGTTGCCGCGGCGGTCAACCAGACCGTGGCCGATCTCGGCGGTCTGGACGTGCTGGTGAACAATGCCGGCGTCGCCCACCTGGCGTCGATCGACGACTTCCCGGCCGAGCAATTCGACCGTCTGGTCGCGACCAACATCGGCGGAATGTTCTGGGCAGTCCGCACAGCGGTGAAGTACCTGGATGAGGGCGCGCGGATCATCAACATCGGCAGTATCAACGCCGACCGCGTTCCGGGACCGGGGCTTTCGGTCTACGCCATGACCAAGGGCGCGGTCTCGTCCTTCACCCGCGGATTGGCCCGCGAACTCGGCCCGCGCGGCATCACCGTCAACAACGTCCAACCGGGGCCGATCGACACCGATGCGAATCCCGACAACAGCGGCGACTTTCCCGAGAGCTTGAAGAAGGTGACGGCACAAGGCCGCTACGGACACGTCGGCGATGTCGCTGCCGTCGTGAGCTTTCTGGCGGGCTCCGAGTCCGGGTTCGTGACCGGCGCGAACTGGAACGTCGACGGGGGCTTCACCGTCTAGGCACGCCGACCGCACCGTCGGCGCGGGCGAGGCCCACCCATTCTTTGACAGCTGTCAGAAAATCGGTAGTGTTGCCAGTGACGGAATTCACGACAACGGTAGGCAACATGGCTTCATCACCCACGACGGCGATCATCGGCGCAGGCATCAGCGGTTTGACCACGGGTAAAAACCTCGCAGACGCCGGCATCGAGTACGACTGCTTCGAGTCCTCCGACCGGATCGGCGGGAACTGGGCGTTCCGCAATCCGAACGGCCACTCCAGCGCGTACCGGTCGCTGCACATCGACACCTCACGTGAATGCCTGTCGTTCCGCGACTTTCCGATGCGCGACGACCTTCCCGACTTCCCGCATCACTCCCAGATCAAGGAGTACCTGGACGACTACGCCGAAACCTTCGGCCTGTTGGACCGCATTCAGTTCCAGAACGAGGTCAAGCACGCGCGGCGTTTGCCCCACGGCGGTTGGGAACTCGACACCGCGGACGGGCACACGCGACGGTACGACGCGCTGGTGGTTGCGAACGGGCATCACTGGGATCCGCGCACACCCGACTTTCCCGGCGAGTTCACCGGCGAGAGCATCCACGCCCACCACTACATCGACCCCACCGAACCGCTCGATCTGCGCGGCAAGCGCATCGTCGTCGTCGGCATCGGCAACTCGGCAGCCGACCTGGTCTCCGAGCTCTCCCAGAAGTCTTGGCGCAACACGGTTTATCTCTCCACCCGCTCGGGTGCGTGGATCGTGCCCAAGTACATCTTCGGGAAGACCGCCGACAAGGTCGCGCGCTCGTTGCCGGTGATCCCGTTGTCGTGGCAGCGGCGAGCGATGCAGCCGTTCGCGCGGTTCATGTTCGGAGATCCCGAGAACTACGGCCTGCCCAAACCCAACCATCGGTTCCTCGAGGCGCACCCGACCCAATCCGCCGAACTGCTCATGCGGCTGGGGTCCGGCGACGCGACCGCGAAACCGAATATCGAACGCCTGGACGGGAATTCGGTAGTGTTCGTCGACGGTTCGACCGTGGAAGCCGACGTGATCATCTACGCGACGGGATACAACATCACGTTCCCGTTCTTCGACCGCAGTTTCATCGAGGCTCCCGACAACCGGCTCCCGCTGTACAAGCGGATCCTCAAACCGGGGATCGACGACCTGCTCTTCCTCGGCTTCGCGCAGGCGGTGCCCACGCTGTTCCCCTTCGTGGAGTGCCAGGCCCGGTTGGCCGCCGCGTATCTCGCCGGTACGTACCGGCCGCCGTCCGAAGCCGAGATGTGGCGCGTCATCGCCGCCGACGAACGCAAGTACGTCGGTCACTTCGCCGACAAACCGCGACACACCCAGCAGGTGGACTACTGGGATTACGAACGCGACATGCGCAAGCGTGAGCTGCCGGCAGGTAGGCGCCGCGTCGAGAAGTTCGGTCCGGTCCAGCTGGCCGGCCGGGCACGCGAGGCAGCCGGTGCCGCCTGAGTCGACGCAGACGTCCCGCCGCAACGCGCGCCGGCCGCAACCGCGCGGGGACGAAAGCCGACTGCGGCTACTCGAGGCTTTCGAGGAGCAACTGCAGACCCAGTCGCTCGCCGAGATCAGCGTCGCCGAGGTGGCGCGGGCAGCGGGTCTGAAGCGGCCTGCGTTCTACTTCTACTTCGCCGGTAAGCACGAAGTCGTCACCGAACTGCTCACCGACATCTTCCAGGACGACGTCTTCACCATCGGCGGTTTCCTGGCCGGCGGCGGCGACCCGCGCGCGTCGGTGGCCGACGCGATGACGCGGACGTTCGAGTCGTGGCACGCCCACCGGACCCTGTTCCGGGCGATGCTCGACGCCCGCGACTCCGACCCTGAGGCACGGGCGATCTGGGACCAGTGGCTACAGCGGTACGAGGAGTTCGTCTGCGAGTTCATCACCACCCAGCCCGCCATCGACGTCGGAGATCCCGGACCGCTTGCGCACGCGCTGATCTCGATGAACGAGCGGGTCCTCGACCGTCACGTGCGCTCCGATGACGGGCCGGAGGCCGCCGGTCCGCTTCTCGCGGCGGTCATTCACGTATGGCACACGGCGCTGTTCGGAGGGACGGCGTCGTTGAAGGGGACAGCGTCGTTGAAGGGGACAGCGTCTTTGAAGGGGACAGCGCCGGTCGGAGGGACAGCGTCGTTGAAGGGAACGGCGCAATGACAGGCACGCGGATTCAGATTCCGGTCGGCGGCGACATCATCGCGGCGCGGCGCTTCGCCGCGACGACGGACGCGCTGACAGGCCGGGCGGGCCGCCCCTGCGTCGTCATGGCGCACGGTCTCGGCGCCACCCAGGATTGCGGGCTGTTCGCGTTCGCCGAAGCGCTGGCCGGTGCCGGCGCCGAAGTCGTCACGTTCGATTACCGGCATTTCGCCGAATCCTCGGGACAGCCAAGGCAATTGATCTCGCTGTCTGGGCAGGTCGCCGACTATCACGCGGTAATCGACCACGCCCGGCGGTTCGAGAATGTGGACCCGGCGCGGATCGTGGCCTGGGGTGTGTCGCTGTCGGGTGGGCACGTCATCAAGGTTGCGGCCGACGACTCGCACCTCGCAGGAATCATCTCGCTGACGCCGGCCACCGACGGGCTACCCGTGGTGGCACACATGCTGCGCACACTCGGGCCGCGCTACGTCCTGCGCGTGATGGCCCACGGCATAAGGGATGTGACGGCGAAGGTGCGTGGCCGCTCGCCGGTGCTCATCCCGGTGGTGGGTGCACCGGGGGAGGTGGCCGGTCTGAGCGCCGACGGGTCCCTCGAAGGCATGCGTCGCATCGCGGGACCCACCTGGCGCAATGAATTCGCCGCCCGATTGGTGTTGGTCATCGGTGCTCATCGACCGATCGCGAGCGCCGCTCGAGTCACCTGCCCGGCCCTCGTGCAGATCGGTGATCAGGACCGTACCGCCCCGCCTGCAGCGGCCACCGCGGCTGCGACACGGATGCGCGCGACGGTTCATCACTACCCCTGCGACCATTTCGACGTATATCCCGGTGAGGGCTGGCATGAGCGGGTCGTCAACGATCAGGTTGCCTTCCTCCGGCGCATCCTCGCACCGGCCGGGTCCACCGCGTCGCGCAGCGCGGGTGCCGACGGAGTGGAATTCGACAACCCCGGGCGATAGTTCCTCAACCTGCCGGATCAGCGAGACCCGGCGTGGAAGCGGTGCGGTTTTCGATGCAACGGGCCGGGGTAGACGACCTCGGTCCTGTCGACCGGGGTGGACGCTGAGAAGGGGATGCTCGTGAGCGAACACAGCCCCGGCGCAGCACCCCGGCGGGATCGTGGAGCCCTGATCGGCAGCGGCGCGTTATGGATGGCGAAGTGGTCGTTGGTCATCGTGGCGATCGCTGCGGGCGCGGTGGTGCTCGGTTGGCTCGTGGCCCAGCTGTGGGTGATCTTCCTGCCGGCCCTGCTCGCCGTCATCCTGTGTACGGTCCTGTGGCCGCCGGCGCGCGTGCTGATGGACCGCGCCGGTCTGCCGCCTGCCGCCGCGGCGCTGACGACGCTGCTGCTGTTCCTGGCCATCGCGTCGGGTCTCATCGCGCTGATCATCCCGCCACTGCTGAACCAGATACCTGCGCTGATCGACCAGGCGACCGAGGGCATCACTCGGCTGCAGGACTGGACCGCCGGACCCCCGCTCAACCTCCGACAAGAGCAGTTGGAGCGCTTCGCCGACTCACTGGTCAACGCGATGCGGGAAAGGTCTTCGGCGATCGCGACCGGTGTCGTCAGCGGGGTCAGCACGGTCGGCAGCGTCCTGGTGACACTGGTGCTCACCGTCGTGCTGTCGTTCTTCGTCCTAAAGGACGGCCGCAAGTTCTCACCCTGGCTTGTCGGACTGACCGGGCGGCGCGCAGGCCGGCATCTGGAAACGGTGCTCGGCCGGATGTGGGACAACCTCGGCGGCTTCATCCGTGCGCAGACGGGAGTGGCTCTGATCGACGCGGTATTCATCGGCGCCGGCCTGGTGGTACTCGGTGTCCCGCTTGCGCCTGCGCTGGCGGTGCTGACGTTCATCGGTGCGTTCGTTCCGTTCATCGGCGCCTTCGTCGCCGGTGCGCTCGCGGTGCTGATCGCCTTGGTGGCCAACGGGTTCGTCAATGCGCTGCTGGTGCTCGCCGTCATCATCGCCGTACAGCAGATCGAGGGAAATGTGCTGCAGCCGTTGCTGCAGAGTCGCGTGATGAAGTTGCACGCGGCGGTGGTACTGCTCGCGGTGACCGCGGGCGGCGCGCTGTACGGGATCGTCGGCGCCTTCCTTGCTGTACCGACGGTCGCGATGCTCACGGTGCTCGTTCGCTACATCAACGAGCAAATTGATGAGCGGGCCGAGGGCGAGTCGAACGGTGCCGAGTCGGGCGCCTGACACCGCAGGTCGGGCGACCGATCAGCGCGCGTCACCAATCGGAAAGAATTCCCACGGTTAGCGGCCGCTCAATCTGTCAATACCACCGCATCGAAGATGCATCGTCTCCGGCGAGACGTGCACACGTCGGGTCGGAAGCGATGAGGTGAGTCATAGACGGACTAGGGGAGCCCGCCCGCGCAGCGCTGCGCTCCGAACCCCACAGGACCTCTACGGTCTGCACTGCAGAACGTAGGACCTGACATGCCCGCGGCAACGGCAGTTCACTTCTTTCTCGCGCTGGCGGTCATCCTTGCGGCGTGCCGCCTCGCCGGCCTGCTGGCGCAACGCGTGGGCCAGCCACCGGTCGTCGGCGAGATGATCGCCGGGGTCGTCCTGGGTCCCTCCCTGCTGGGCAGAATCGCGCCCGGTGTGCAGGAAGACCTGTTTCCAACAGGCACGTCCAACGTCGTGCTCTACACCGCCGCGCAGATCGGCCTCGTGCTCTACATGTTCGTCGTGGGGCTGAACTTCGACGTCGAGCACGTCAAACAGCGCGCCCGCACCGCCGTCGCAGTCTCCACGGCAGGGACCCTGGCTCCGCTGGTGTTGGGCGCGGTCATCGCGGTGCCGCTGCTGTCCTCGGGTGGATTCTTCGGCGAAGACGTCAGTCCCGCCATGGCGATGATGTTCATGGGCGCGGCCATCGCGATCACCGCGTTCCCCATGCTCGCCCGAATCATCTTCGAAAAGCGGCTCACCGGAACATCTCTCGGCACTTTGGCGCTCGCGTGTGGCGCCACCGCCGACGCGATCTCCTGGTGCATCCTGGCGGTCGTCGTCGCCGTGCACCGCGGCACCCCGACGACGGCCATCACGGCGATCGTGGGCGGACTGCTCTACACCGTGGTGGTGCTGACCCTCGGGCGACGAGCGGCGCGGGTGCTCGGCGCGAAATCCGAAGAGCAGCGGACGATTCCCGGATGGGTGCTGAGCACTGTCCTGATCGTCTTGATGAGCGGCGCCTGGCTCACCGACACCATCGGAATCCACGCGATCTTCGGCGCTTTCATCATCGGTGTCACCATGCCGACGGGTCTGTTCGCCCGGCGCCTCACCGAGACCATCGAGCCACTCACCACGAGGCTGCTGCTGCCGCTGTTCTTCGTGTACTCCGGACTCAATACCGAGATCGGGTTGGTGAACACGCCAGGACTCTGGGCGCTGACGCTCGGCGTGCTCATCGTGGCGATCGCGGGCAAGGGCGTCGCGTGCGCCGCGGCGGCCAGGCTGAGCAAGGTGCCGCTGCGCGAATCGGTCGCGCTCGGTTCGTTGATGAACGCACGCGGGTTGATCGAGCTCATCCTTCTCAACATCGGTCTGGAGGCCGGCATCATCACCCCGACGCTGTTCACCATCCTGGTGCTGGTCGCCATCGTCACCACGTTGATGGCCGCCCCGATCTTCGAATTCGTCTACGGCCGACACCGGCCTCCGGTGGATACCACGCCGCCGGAAGCAGACCTCGCCGATGCGACGTCCGCCGTTCCGGTGACCGAGGGAAGGTAACGCACGTGCGATCGCAGCTGTCCCACCTCGACCCCGAGGCTCGCGCCGCCCTTGCCCGCAAGATCCGGAACCAACTGTCTTCCAACGGTTCTGTGCCGACCGACCACGATGTGGTCATCATCGGAGGGGGAGCAGCGGCCCTGACGTTGGCGTTGGAGCTTCGCTCCGCGCGGCGCAGGACCCGGGTCCTGATCATCGAGCCGACCGCGCGTCCGGTCGCCGAGATCACCCACACGGTGGGCGAATCGACGGTCGAGGTGTCCGCACACTACCTCCGGGAACGCCTCGGCCTGGCCGACCACTTGAGCACCGAGCAGATCCGCAAGATGGGCTTGCGAATGTTCTTCTCACACGACGGCAACACCGACATCGCAAGCCGCGTCGAAGTCGGCAGCTCTGCCTTCGTGCCGCAGGTGACCTATCAGATCGACCGGGGCCGGCTCGAGAACGAACTCACCACCCGATGCCAAGCCGCCGGGATACGCATCGCCCGCGGCCGCGTCAGAACCGTGGACTTCGGCGTCGACGCGCACACCGTGGCATACCAGGGCGACGACGAGACCACCCGCACAACGGCACGCTGGGTGGTCGACGCCTCCGGTCGCAACCGGGCGCTGTCGCGCCAGCTGGACCTGAAGCTGGCCACCGAACACCACTGCAACGCCGCATGGTTCCGCGTCAAGGCCGAACTCGACATCGGACAGTGGACCGATGACCAGGACTGGCACGCGCGACTGGTCGAAGGGGACCGCGCGCTGTCAACCAATCATCTGATGGGCGAGGGCTATTGGGTCTGGCTCATCCGGCTGGCCTCCGGCGCCACCAGCGTCGGCATCGTCGCCGATCCCGAGTTCCACGCGTTCGACGAGTTCAACACGCTGGACAAGGCCAAGGCGTGGATCCGGCGACACGAACCGCAGTGCGCCGACGAAGTCGCCCGACACGAAGACCTGATCATGGACTTCCGCGTCATGAAGCACTACAGCCACGCCGCCACGAAGGTCTTCGACGGCGCCGCGCGATGGTGCCTTACCGGCGACGCGGGTGTCTTTCTTGACCCGCTGTACTCCTCGGGGCTGGACCTGGTGGCGATCGGCAACGGCCTCATCACCGACATGATCACACGCGAACTCGACGGTGAAGACGTTGTGGCCCGTGCGGGGATCAGCGACTCCCTGTTCCGGTCGCTGGCCGACATGTGGCTCGCGGTGTACGAGAAGCAGTACCCGCTCATGGGCACACCGACGGTGATGGCGGCGAAGGTCGTCTGGGACATCGCGTTCTACTGGGGCTTCATCGGATTGCTCTACCGCAACGGCCGCTTCGTCAGCGTCGCCGACGATCCCGCGGTCGTCCCGCACCTGGAAGGCCTGATCGCACTGAGCAACCGGGTGCAGCGGTTCTTCCGCGAGTGGGCCGCCGTGGAGGGCCGCGAATCGCCGGTACGGTTCGTCGATCTGTACGTGCCGCTGAACTTCATGGAGACGCTGCACGTGGCGATGATGGAACCGGCGGCCGACTTCGCCGACGTTTTCGAGGCCAACGGCCGGTTGTTGCGTCAGCTCGCGGGTCAGCTGGCCGAGACCGTGCTCGCCGACAAGTCCGCGCTGTTCGACGACGACGCCGCCGTCACGCAGGTGCAGGCGTGGCAGCGCGACCCCTTGTTGAGGGAGCTTCGCTCCGTGTATCGCCGTGAACAACAGGACAATCCGGTCAGCTCGGGCTGGATCCACACCGCTATCCGTGAGTTGCAGGTATGAAGACGCACGATATCTTGGACCGGCCGGCGCCCTTGGCGATCGTCGGGATCGGATGCCGCCTACCGGGCGGCGTCACCACCGCCGAGGACTACTGGCGTCTGTTGACCGACGGCGTCGACGCCACCCGCGAGGTCCCCGAATCACGCTGGAACGCGGGCCGATTCCACGACGCCAACCCCAAGAAGGTCGGCAAGATGGTCACCCGCCGTGGCGGATTCCTCGACGACATCGACCAGTTCGATCCGCAGTTCTTCGGCATCTCGCCGCGGGAGGCGCATTCGATCGACCCGCAGCAGCGCCTGATGCTGCAGACCACCTGGGAGGCACTGGAGGACGGGGGCATCCGGCCCGACCACCTCGCCGGAACCGATGTCGGGGTGTTCATCGGCGGCTTCACGCTGGACTACCAGTTGCTGCAGAACCAGGGCCGCGGCAGCCGCTACCAGTTCAAGACGCATTCCGCCGCCGGGATGATGATGACGATGCTGGCGAACCGGATCTCATTCGCCTTCGACTTCCGCGGACCGAGCATGACGATCGACACGGCGTGTTCGAGCTCGCTCGTCGCGGTGCACCTTGCGGCGCAGAGCATCTGGAACGGTGAGAGCGACCTCGCGCTGGCCGGCGGCGTCAACATCATGATCGGACCCAACACGGCGATCGCGGAGTCCAAGAGCGGGTTCCTCAGCCCTGACGGGCGCTGCAAGGCCTTCGACGAGTCGGCCGACGGCTATGCGCGCGGCGAGGGCGGGGCCGTCGTCGTCATCAAACCGCTCGAGCAGGCGTTGCGCGACGGCGACGAGATCTACGCCCAGATCCTCGGGACCGCGGTGTCTCAGGACGGCCGCACCGACGGCATCACGGTGCCCCGCGCGCAGGCTCAGGCCGCGGCGATCACCTCGGCGCTGCGTCGGGCCGGTGTCCGGGCGACCGATGTCGGCTACGTCGAAGCGCACGGCACCGGGACACCCGTCGGCGACCCGGTCGAGATGCGCGCGCTGGCCGCGACGCTCACGTCGGACCGGACCGATCCGCTGCTGATCGGATCGGTCAAGACCAACATCGGTCACCTCGAAGCGGGCGCGGGGGTCGCCGGACTGATCAAGACGGCGTTGGTGCTCAAGCACGGCTATATCCCCGCGCACCTACATCTCCAAAACCCCACCAGCCAAGTCTCTCTCACCGAGCTCAAGCTCGACGTGCCGCGCGCGGGCCGCCCCTTCCCCGCCGGGCGACGGATCGCCGGGGTCAACTCGTTCGGTTTCGGCGGCACCAACGCCCACGCCGTGCTCGCCGAACCACCGACTCCGACCGACACGCCCGCATCGAGCATCGCCGAGCACCTCCCTGTCACGCTGCTGCCGATCTCGGCGCGCAGCGAGGAGGCCCTGGTAGCCACGGCGCGCCAGTTGGCCGACCACCTGGATGCCGAGCCGAACATCGACATCTCTGACCTGAGATTCACCCTGTCCCAACGGCGCTCGCACCTCAGCCACCGCCACACCCTGGTCAGCGACGGCGTCTTGGATGCACGTGAGCAACTGCGCGCCCTCGCCGACGGCGGCCAGGTCGCCTCGGCGCGCACCTCGTCGACTGCGCCCAAGCTGGTGTTCGTCTGCACCGGGATGGGCCCGCAATGGTGGAGGATGTGCCGCGGACTGCTCGACGTCCTGCCCGCGTTCACCGAGAGCATCGCGCGAAGTGATCGCGAGCTGGCGCGTCACACCGACTGGTCCCTGATCGAGGAACTCCGCCGCGACGAAGCGGATTCCCGCATGGGTGAGACCGAGTTCGCCCAGCCGGCCAATTTCGCGATCCAGATTGCCCTGGCCGCACAACTCGAACAGTTCGGCATCCGACCCGATGCCGTGATCGGCCACAGCGCAGGCGAAGTCGCCGCCCACCAGCTCGCCGGGCTCCTCACCTTCGAGCAGGCGACCGAGGTCATCTACCACCGCAGCAGGCTCCAACAGCGGACCAGCGGACAGGGCCGCATGCTGGCCGTCGGCCTGGACACCGACTCGCTGATGGCCGCGCTCGACGACGGGATGCGCGACGAATTCGGTCGGCGGGTTTCGGTTGCTGCGGTCAACAGCCCGTCCGCTGTGACCATCGCCGGGGACGGTGAGGTCCTCGACGACATCGCCCGCCGGTTGGACGAGGCCGAGGTCTTCACCCGGTACCTGACCGGCAAAGTGCCCTATCACACCCATTACATGGATGCGATCAAGAACGATCTGCAGGACGCCCTCCACGGGATGTCGTCACAGCCTGCGACGCTCCCGCTCTACTCGACGGTCACCGGCGACGTGTTGGACGGGTACCGCTCCGGTGCCGCCTACTGGTGGCAGAACACCCGCGCGACAGTTCTTTTCGAGCCGGCGATTCGCCGCATGCTCGATGACGGCTACACGCACTTCGTCGAACTGGGACCGCATCCGGTGCTGGCCTCGTCGATTTTCGAAATCGCCGGCGCGCAGAAGACCCTCGTTCAGGCCACCCAGCGACGTAACGACGACGACGTGCGTACGTTCATGACCGGCCTCGGCGCGCTTCACGACCACGGCCACGACATCGACTGGGAGGCGATGTATCCGCGCGGTGAAGCGCGCTTGCTCAAGCTGCCCCGCTACCCCTGGCAGACCCGGCGCTACTGGAACGAGACCCAGGAGGCCACCGAATCGCTGCACTATCACCCGGTGCACCCGCTGCTGGGCCAGCCGATCAGTGCCGTGCATCCCACGTGGGAAATCGAATTGAGCACCGCGCTCGTGCCGTTCCTCGACGACCACCGGGTCCAAGGCAGCGTCGTCGTACCCGGCGCGGTCTACATCGAGCTGTCGCTGGCCGCGGCGACGGAAACCTACGGCGTGAACCTCACCGTCGACAACTTGGTGCTGCACCGCGCGCTCATCCTCGACGACACCTGCGACCCCCTCCTGCGGACCACCCTCAACCAGGACACCGGCGCCCTGGAGTTCGCCGCTCACACCGCGACCCCCGACGGTGAGCTCAAGTGGACGATCACCGCCACGGCCGAACTCACCACGCTGCCGAAATCGGCGGGTGCCCCGCCTCCGATGGCCGAGGCGGCGCCCGCGAACGCTCTCAGCGGCGACGAGTTCTACGCCCTCACCGAAGCCATCGGATTCGACTACGGGGCGGCGTTCCGGGTCGTCACCGGCCTCACCGCAGGCGACGGCTGGGTGGTCGCCGAGATGGAGATTCCGGCGCCGATCGCAGCCGAGCTCGACGACTATCGGTTCCACCCGACGCTGATCGACGGTGCCTTCCAAACTCTGTTCGGCGCACCGCTTCCCGGCGGGAGTGCCGCCGAAAGCCCGTACCTGCCCACCCGGATCCGGCGCAGCGCCGTGTACGGCACACCCAAAGGCGACATGACCGTACGACTGGCCGTCAGGTCCGCGACCGCCGAGGAGATCGAAAGCGACATCACGATCTGCGACCATCGCGGTGAGCGGCTCGCCGTCTTCGAGGGCTTCACGGTGCGATCGCTGAGCGCCTCGACCCGCATGTCGCCGGAACGAATCGACAAGGGGCTCTACGAACTCCAGTGGGTTCCCGCGACGGACCCGAGCGGTGAGGACGGTGCGGAGCCGGCCGGCCACGGTTCATGGCTGGTGTTTGTCGACGAAACCGGGTTCGGCTCGGTGCTCGCCGATCGATTGCGCCACGGCGGCCATCGCGTGTGCACCGTCGCACACCGCCCTGTCGACACCGTCACCGCGGTCGAGGGCGGATACGCCATCGACGAACGGCGCCCCGAGCACGTCGGCCAGCTGTTCGACCAACACCTTAACGAACACAGCGAACTCACCGGCGTCATCGACTGCTGGTCAATGGATCTCGTCGTTGAGCCGCAGGCGTCCGACGGAAACAGTGCCAACCACCTCGGCGTCCTCACGCTGCTGCGCATCGCCAAAGCGCTGGCCGCACATGACAGCGTGAGGCCGCGCATGTACGTCGTCACCGCCAACGCTCAGCCGGCGCTGGGCACCGAACCGCTGGCCGTCGATCAGTCCACGGTCTGGGGGCTCGGCAGGGTCGTCGGTCATCAGGAGTTCGTCGAACGTTGGGGCGGCCTGATCGACATCGACGACACCGACGACGTCGGTGACACCGCTGCGCGGGTCTGTCGGCACATCCTCGATTCCACGTCCGAGGATCAGGTGGCTTTCCGCGGCGAGGTGACGCTGGTCCCGCGATTGCGACACACCGCGAACCTCACAAAACCGTTTCCCACCAAGCTTTCTCCCACCGCCACCTACGTCGTCACCGGCGGCACCGGCGCGCTCGGCCGCACGGTCGCCACCTATCTGGCCGAGCACGGTGCGCGACACATCGCGCTGCTGAGCAGAAGCGGGCTGCCACCACGCGACCGGTGGCCGAACATCACTCGCGACGACCCGCAGTTCACCGCCGTTGACACCGTCCGGGCCGTCGAACGCCTCGGGGCACAGGTCAGTGCGGCGAGCGTCGACATCACCGACGCCGATGCGGTGGCGGCCTGGCTGGCCGACCACGACCGCACCGGAGACCGGCCGGTCCGCGGAGTCATCCACGCCGCAGGCGCAGTCCACGACCAACTACTCGTCAATGTCAGCGAAGACGATTTCCTCAAAGTGCTGGGGCCCAAGGTCACCGGGACGCGGGCGCTGCACACCGCCTTCGCCGCCGAAGAACTCGACTTCTTCGTGATGTTCGGCTCCGCCGGGTCGGTCATCGCCTCACCCGGGCAGGGAAACTACGCCGCCGCCAACGCGTTTCTCGACGCGTTCGCTCATCAGAGGCAGGCACAGGGACTGCCGGCCCTCACCGTGGGGTGGGGGCCCTGGTCGGTGGGGATGGTCGAGGACCTCAACCTCGAAAACGTCTACGCCATGCGCGGAATCGAATTGATCACCCCGGCGACGGGCGCGTTGATCCTCGACCGCCTGATCAACCAGACCGCTCCGAACGTCATCGCCATCAGCGCCGACTGGAACCGTGCCCGCCAGCTTCTCGGCGGACACCTTCCCAAGATGTTCGCCGACCTCGACGCCGCCATCGCCTCGCCGGCGGAGGCCGGAGCGGACGGGTCGTTGCTCGACGTGCTGTCGAAGACCCCGGAAGCGGAGCGTCTCAACGTGATCACCGATCAGATCGAGCGCCTCGTAGCTGCGGTGTTCGACTGTGCGGTTACCGATTTCGCGAATGACGACATGCTCGACGACATCGGGCTGGACTCGATGATGGCGATGGACTTCAGGGTCAGGATCAACACCACGTTCTCGATCGACCTTCCGGTGCTGGAGATTCTCAAGGGCGTCAGCGTCGACTCGCTGGCCGCCCGGGTGCTCGACGAACTGCGCACAATCCACGGTGAGGCACCCGCCGCGGCAGCCGCGCCCCCGACCGAGCCGCCCATGGGCGATGACGTCGATCGGTTGATCGACGATATGTCAGAAGCCGATCTGCGCGAACTCCTCACCGAACTCGAAGGCGGCGCTGCGCCGTGACCGAGGCGGCTTCGACGGCGGTGCACGTGCGGGGACTCGACAAGGCCTACGGACCGACCCAGGCCGTTGCAAACCTCGACCTCGACGTCGCCTCCGGCGAGGTCTTCGCCATCCTCGGTCCCAACGGCGCAGGCAAGTCCACCACGATAGAGATCCTGGAGGGCAACAGAACTCGCGACGCCGGGCTTGTGCAAGTACTGGGTGAGGACCCCGGGACGGCGGGACGAAGCTGGCGGGCCAGGATCGGCATCGTGCTGCAGGAGGTCAGCGACGCCGGGATGCTGTCGGTGCACGAGACCGTGCAGATGTTCGCGAGCTGTTACGGCACCGCTCGAGAACCCGCCGACGTGCTCGAGCTCGTCGGCCTGGACGCCGTCGCGGACTCCCGGGTGCGGGCGCTGTCCGGCGGTCAACGCCGCCGCCTCGACGTCGCGCTCGGCATCATCGGCAAGCCCGAACTGCTGTTCCTGGACGAACCCACAACGGGTTTCGACCCCGAAGCGCGGCGGCAGTTCTGGCAGCTGATCAAGTTGCTGGCCGCCGACGGCACCACGATCGTGCTGACCACCCACTACCTCGAAGAGGCCGCCGCTCTGGCCGACCGTGTCGCGGTGATCGCGGACGGCAGGGTGGTGGCCGTCGACTCGCCGACGCGATTGACCGAGCACGTCAGCTCGGCGGCCACGGTGCGATGGATGGAGGGCGGTCAAATCCGGGTGGAGACAACGGATTTCCCGACTGAGTTCGTCCGTCGACACAGCAGGGATGGTGCGGAACTGGCGCAGCTGACGATCAGTAGGCCGACACTCGAAGACGCGTACCTCCACCTGATCGGCCAGCCATGACCGATATCGAACACGTCATCGTCCCATCGCCGCCGCGACACCGCGCCACCGCACGAGCTGCGCTCCCGTCGCCGCTGCGCATCGGGTTGTCGCGGGTCGTTCCCGAACTGAAGATGTTCTACCGGCGGCCCGAACAGGTGGTGCTGACGTTCTCCATGCCCGCGGTGATCTGCCTGCTGCTGGGTTCGATCTTCTCCGCGGAACTGCCCGGGAGTCAGACCAGCACCGGTGCGGTGATCGCGGCGAGCATGCTCGCCTACGGCATCCTGTCGACGTCGTTTGTCAACCTCGGCACCAGCATCGCCGCCGACCGCGACACCGGCGCGTTGCGGCGGCTTCGGGGTACGCCGACAACGGCGTCGTCGTACTTCGTCGGCAAGATCGTGCTCGTCGCGGTGGTCAGCCTCGCCGAGGCCGTCCTGCTGCTGGGGGTGGGGGTGCTGGTCTTCGGACTGCGCCTGCCGACCGACGCCTACGGGTGGTTCACGCTCGCGTGGGTATCGGTCCTGGGCATCGTCAGCTGTTCACTGCTGGGCATCTTCATCAGCAACCTGGCGAGCAACGCCGTGTCCGCCGCTGTCATCACCAATGGCCCATCGGTTGCGCTGCAGTTCGTTTCGGGCACGTACGTGCCACTTATGATCCTGCCGGCGTGGATGCTGGTGATCGGCTCCCTCTTCCCGGTCAAGTGGATGGCCCAAGGTTTCCGGTCGGTGCTGCTGCCCGCCGAGATGGTCGCGTTCGAACCGGCAGGCAGCTGGGAGCACTGGCGCATCTTCGTCGTGTTGGCGGCGTGGAGCATCGCCGGGCTGATCGGCTGCCTTGCGTTGTTCCGGTGGTCGGACCGGACCTGATGCCGCCGGCCTAGGGTCCGTCGGCCAACCACTTGCGCACGAGTTCACCGTCGTGTGCCTCGACCGATCGCAGCTCGGTCAGCGTCGGATGACCGGCGTCCAGCAGCGCGCTGTCGGTGTCCTCCTCCGGATCATCTGGTACCTCCACCTCGCTCAGGCGCACACCGCCGTCGCGGACCTCTTCGACGCGCGTCTGCACCGCCCCGCCCCGGGCCAGCCGCGCGTGGCGGAGCGGACCGACCTCGTCGGCGGGCCGGTCGGGGACGTTCAGTGACAGGACGGTGCCGTCGGGTGCGTCGAGCAACAGTTCCAGCACCGGCGCCAGCAGACCTGCGGCGGTCTCCCAGTACCGCTCGCCCGTGGGATGCAGCGCGACGTCCAGCGACACCGCCAGGGCGCGGGTGTCGCTGATCTTCGCGGTGAGCGCCGCACCGATCGTGCCGGAGTGCAGGATGGCCCGGCCGACGTTGGCGCCGTGGTTGATTCCGGACAGCACGAGGTCCGGTCGCGGGTCGAACCAGCCGTTGAGTGCGGCGGCGACGATGTGTCCGGGCTGGGCCTGCACCGCCCACGCCTCGACACCGTCGAGGGCGGGTATTTCTCGGGGCTCTACCACCGTTCGGCCGTCGCGGCGCACGGCGCTCAGCGCGGCGCTCGCCCCGCTGGCCTGCTCGGCGGGGGCGGCGACGATCACCTCCAGCCCGGCGTCGAGCGCCGCATTCGCCAGCGCATGCAGGCCGGGCGAGTCGATCCCGTCGTCGTTGGTCACCAGTGCGCGCGGCACGCGTCAACCTCCTCCAGTGCGATGCCCGCTACTTCAACGGGCGCAACTCCACCCGTTCGGCGAGCGTCTCCACGGCGCGCGCACCGCCGGTGCCCAGCCCGTGCCGCACGACGTTGAGCGCACCGCACGCCGCCCCGATCTGCAGAGCCTCCCGCAGCGGCCGGCCGCTGGTCAGCGCGGCGACGATGCCCGCGGTCATCGAGTCTCCGGCACCCGCCGAATCGGCCGGTTCCAACGTGGGCATCGTGATCTCCACGACGTCGTCGTCGTCGTCCTCACCGAGCAGGGCCAGGGCAGGAGCGTCGCCGGAGCGGGACACGACGACGATGTTCGCACCTTCGTCACGCATCTTGTGCATGGCGGCGACCAGATCCTTCGCGTCCTCCGATTTCGCCCGGCCGTCGTCGAGCAGCTCTTCGTGGCTGACCTTGATGAGGTCCGGTCCGCCGGCGAGCACCGCCTCAAGCCGCTCACCGGACAGGTCCGCCGCCACCTTGCAGCCGTTGGCGCCGAGATCAGTGGACAGGCGGCGGTACAGGTCGGCGGGCAGTACATCGTCTTCCTGCGGGCCCGACAGCAGCACCCGGCCATGCGTCAAACCCTCGGTGAGGGTGAGCTCGTAGAGGGAGTCCAGTTCGTGGCGGTCGAGCGGGCTGCCTTCAGCCTCCGCGATCACCTCGCGGCCGCCGGATCGGCGGTCGTGCACGTACGCTCCGTTGCGCGCGCTGACCGGCACGGTCTGCACGGTGATGTTCGGTGCGGGCAGAAGGTGGCCGAGGACGTCGCCCGTTTCGCCGCCGAGCGCCGAGCACAACACGACCGGCACGCCGAGCGAGGACATCATGCGTGACTGCCAGACACCCTGGCCTCCGGCGTGGACGTGGATGTCGGCCTCACCGGAGCGGTTCTCGACCGTCACGGTGAGCACGGGCAGCGGGGCGAAGATGACGACGGCGGAGCCGCCGTCGGATTTGTCGCCGCGAGATTCCCTGTCTGTCATGGGTTGCGGAGTACCCATCCGCGCCGCGGACTACCCGACGGCCTCGCCAAGGGCTGGTGCCGACCAATGCCGAGCGGGCCGCGACTAGAGTCCGTGGGCATGTCACTGGCAGCGCAGTTGTGGACGGAGAACGCCGATGTGGTGGCCGAGGTGCTCGCCAACCCGTTCGTTCGGGGAATCGGAGACGGCTCGCTGGATCGAGATCTGTTCGCCGGCTACATCGCGCAGGATGCGTTCTTCCTCGAATCGTTCGCTCGTGCATACGGTCTGGCGCTTTCCAGGAGTCCGGATACCGCCACCCTGTTGACCTTCGCCGATCTGCTCGCAGGCGTGCGCGAAGAGCTCGGGTTGCACGCGTCCTATGCCGCGTCGTGGGGGATCGACATGGCGGGCGTCGAACCCGCTGCGGCGACGCTGGCCTACACCGAGTTCCTGCTGGCCACCGCCGCCACCGCCGACGTCGGCGTGGTGTGCGCGGCGATGACGCCGTGCATGCGGCTGTACGCGCACGTCGGGGTCACGCTCGACGCCGACACCGCGGGCCCGTATGCGCAGTGGGTGCAGACGTACGCCGATCCGGGTTTCGACGAGGTGGCCTCACTGTTGGAGCGGCTGCTCGATCGGCAGGCCGTCGATGTGTCCGCCGCCCGGGTTGCCTACCGGCGCGCGATGCGGCTGGAGTTGGCGTTCTTCGACGCGGCCTTGAAGCGCGGGGATCAGACGTAGCGCGGGCGACCGGCCAGCGCACCGAGCGCGATCTGCACCACGTAGACACCGAGGAACATCATCCACGGCACCGTCCACCCGTGTGTGAGGTCGTGCAGCAACCCGAACAGGAACGGGCCCACGCCCGCGATCAAATAGCCGAATCCCTGTGCCATACCGGACAATTGCGCGGTGTCCTCGGCGTTTCGGGCCCGCAGTGCGATGACGGCGAGCGCCAGGGCGAACACACCCATACCGACTCCGATCAGCACGCTCCACAGCAACGGCTGCGCGCCGGGGGCGAGCATCAGGCCGACCGTGCCGACCAGGCCCACGGCGCCCAGACCCACGATCCATGCGCTCTGTCCGCGGCTGCGCGCGGCCAGCGGCGCGATCACCAACGCGATAGGCACACCGACCAGCGATGTGACCCCGACGAGCAGACCGGCCTGGGTCTTGTCGACGCCGTTGTCGATGAAAACCTCTGGCAGCCAACCCATCACGATATACGCCATCAGCGACTGGCAGCCGAAGAACAGCGTCACCGTCCACGCCAACCGGTTTCGCAGCAGTGAGCGTCTGCCCCCGGCGGGGGCGGTGTTCGCCGCCCACGTGCCTGCGTGTCGTCGCGACGTGGGCAGCCACGCCACGAGCGCGACGAAGGAAACCGCCGCCCACGCCGCGAGCGCGGCGCGCCACCCTCCCAGCGGGTCCTCGAGCCCGGGAGTCACCGCCGACCCCAACGCACCACCGCCTTGCAGTGCAGCGGTGTAGATCCCGGTCATCAGCCCGACCCGCGCGGGGAACGACCCCTTGATCACCACGGGGATCAACACGTTGGCCAACGCGATCCCCGCGCAGGCGATCAACGTCGCGGCGATCACGGTGTGGGGACCGCCGACGGTGCGGGCGAGCAGACCAACGGTGAGCGCAACCAACGCGGCGGAGATGGTGCGACCGAGCCCGATGCGCGCGGCGAGCCGGGGCGCGGTGAGCCCCGCGACCGCGAAACACAATGCGGGGACCGTGGTGAGGAGACCGGCCCACGTCGCTGAGACGCCGAGTTCTGCGCGCATCTCCCCGAGCAGGGGGGCCACACTGGTCACGGCCGGGCGCAGGTTGAGCGCGGTCAAAATCACGGCAAGCGCGAGCAACGCACCGCCAGCGACCACCGAAATGGGGGCGCGGTCAGCCTCGGCGGAGTCCTCGACGCCCACGTTGAGCTGCGTCGGCGACAGGTCTGCTTCATCATCCCGCCGCCCGACACGCATCCTGCTAATCTGCCATACATCCCATGATTGGTTGAAAGGATGTCCCTGTGCCGTTGGTCACCGCGCGCCGGTCGGGCCTCGTCGACCAGGTCATCGAGCAGTTGCGGGACTCGGTCGCGCGCGGCGAATGGCCGGTCGGGGAGCGCATACCCAATGAGACGGTCCTGGTCACGTCGCTGGGCGTCGGCCGCAACACCGTGCGCGAGGCCGTCAGGGCGCTGGCCCACGCCGGCATCCTCGAGGTGCGGCAGGGTGACGGCACCTATGTCCGGGCCACCAGTGAGGTGTCGGGTGCGCTGCGCCGGCTCTGCGGCGCCGAGTGGCGCGACGTGCTTGCGGTCCGGCGCGCGCTGGAGGTCGAGGGCGCCAGGGCCGCGGCGCGCCGCCGAACCGAGGACGATCTGGGCGAGCTGCGCGCATTGTTGGCGCGTCGAGACGCCTGTCTGGCCGACGGGGACACCGACGAATTCGCCCGCGCCGACGCCGAATTTCACCTCGCGGTGGTCCGCAGTTCGCACAACGCGACGCTGACGGAGCTGTATCGGGGATTGATGGAAGCCATCGCCGCCAGCGTCGCCAGCGGCCAGGACGCGGCCGTGGAGGTCGTCGATCACGGTGTGCTGCTTGACCACATCGCCGCCGGTGACGCCGACCGGGCCGCGCGGACCGCAGCGGAGATCATCGACGGGGTGCTCGCCGGCCTTCCTGCAACCGACTGCTGATCTCGGGCCTCATTCCTTGTCGGCGGATCGTGGCCTGCTGCCCAAGGCGACGACCAGAGCGGCCGCCGTCAACGACAGCGTGCCGACCACCCACAGCGCGACCTTGCTGTTACCGGTCAGGTCAGTGAGCCAGCCGGTGATGTAGGGGCCACCGAACCCGCTCAGGTTTCCCAGCGAGTTGATCAGTGCGATACCGCCGGCGGCGGCCGCTCCGGTGAGGAAAGACGATGGCAGAGACCAGAACACGGGTAACGCGCACATGACGGCACACGTGCACAGCGTGACGGCCAGCATCGCAAGGTAGACGTCGGTCATGTACAGGGCTGCCGGGATGGTGACACCGCCCACGATCGCCGGGATCGCGACGTGCCAGACTCGCTCGCCGGTCCGGTCCGAGTGCCAGGCCCATGGCACCATCACGATCGCGGCCACGGCATACGGAATCGACGTGACCAGTCCGCGCTGGATGACCCCCAGATGTACGCCGTACTCCTCCTGGAAGCCGGCGACGATGGTGGGCAGGAAGAACCCGACCGCGTACAGCCCGTAGGTGATCCCGAAGTAGATGAACGCCAGGGCCAGAATGCGCGGATGGGTCAGCGCGTTCTTCAGCGGCCAGTGACCACTGCGCTCGGCAGCGGCCCGCTCCTGGTTCAATGTCGTTTGCAGCCAATCCTTTTCGTCGTTATGCAGCCAGCCCGCGGTACCGGGCCGATCAGTGAGATAGAACCAGCAGATCACGCCCAGTATGACCGCGGGAAGCCCCTCGACCAGGAACATGAAACGCCAGCCGGCCAACCCGAAGAAGCCGTGTCCCCAGTCGATGATCAACGACGAGATCGTCGATCCGACCGCGGTCGAGACGGGTACGGCGACCATGAACAGCGAAACCGCCCTCGACCGCTGCTTCTCGGGGAACCAGAACGTGAGGTACAAGATGATGCCGGGGAAAAAGCCGGCCTCGGCCACGCCGAGAAGGAAGCGCAGGACGATCAACGTCTGCGCATTCGGTACGAAAGCGATTGCCGCGCTGATGATTCCCCAACTCACCATGATCCGCGCCAGCCAACGCCGGCCGCCGAACTTGTTCAGGGCGATGTTGCTGGGCACTTCGAGCAACAGGTAGCCGAGGAAGAAGATCCCCGAGGCGAAGCCGAACGTCTTGGCGCTCATCGCGAGGTCGTCGTTCATGCCGTTGGGTCCGGCGAACGCGATGTTGACCCGGTCGAGATAGTTGACGACGTAGAGCAAGAAGAGGAACGGGATGAGGCGCCAGGTGACCTTGGTCAGCGTCCTGTCTTCGACGGCGCGATCCGGCAGGTAAGTGCTCACAAGTGTTCCTCCGGATCCCGGCGCCGCGGGCGAGTAGCGCGCTCACTCGGAGGCTAACGAGTCGGTTTCCGTGGCGGTTGAACTCGTCAGCTTTCGTCCCGGGCACGGCTACTGTGAGGTCTCGATGCTCGACATCACCAATTGCAGATACGGGCGGTAGAGGTCTTCGCCGTCCAGATGGCTGTCCAGGGTGATCCCGTCATTGGCGGCCAGGATAACTCGGGCCAGCGTCTCGGCCTCCATGGTCATGGTCCCGCCGATGCGGGCGACGTTCTTGCTGATGAAATCGCCAAGCGCACGAATCGTTTCGAGCCGCTGAGCGGCGACGCGTTCGAGAGCCTCGGGATTGCGCAGCAGGAACAGCTTCAACTCCAATCCCAGTGCCGCCCGGTCCGTTCCGCTGCTCAGCTGACGCCACCGGTCGGCCAACTCGTCGACATCGACGTCATCGAGGCGATGGAACGACATCATCACCTCGATGAACCCGTCGAGGAAGCGTTGCCGCTGACGGTCCACGACCGCCAGGAACAGCTTTTCCTTGGCGCCGAACTGCGAGTAGATGGCGCCGCGAGTGAATCCGGCGGCGTCGGCGATCTCCTCCAACGCAGCACCGGTCAGACCCTTGCGGGCAAAGACCTCCTCCGCGGCGTCCAACAGGATCTGCCGGGTGTGCTCGGCACGCCGCTCTTTCGTCCACCGCTCGGCCACGGGGTCATCCTCCCACCAAGTCGGGCGAGGGAGACCGCGCAACCGACTCGACAGCGTGGATTCGCGAGTCGAGCCAGACGTCGACGAGGAGATCTGCATCGACGACCTCGTTCGACCAGAACTCTTCCGATGGCTCGACGTGAGTGGCAAGTCCAGCGGCGTGGAGTGCATGGGCTTTGAATCTTCGGGCCGCGGGGCTCAGCTCATGGCGGACGGGGTACACGGGCCCAGCCGGTTCGCAGTTGACGCGCGGTCCCCAGAACAGAAGCTGTGAACCCGGCTCGGCCCGGTTTAGCGGCACCCCTGCAGGGCGCCGGTCCACAAAAAGTGAATCGGCAGGCATGATTCGGGTGCGGACCACCCGACCCGACTTCGCCGGTATTTCCTCGGGCTCCCCAGGGGATTGGGTGTGGGTTCCGAGGATGGTCAACGCTGTTGAGTCAGCCGAGTCATTGGTGACAACGACGACCCGCCATCCCGCACGAACGCGGTCGAACATCAGTCCGCCGGCGTGGCGCACCGCGTCGGCGACGGTGGCGCTGACTACGTCAAGTCGGTAGTTGCTCACGTCCCAGCCTCCTTGGTCGCTCCCGAGGTGTGATCCCGACCACCTTTATACATGGTTGTATCTCCAATACGTTCGTGTATATGGTGAATCACGTCACATGCGGTGGCCGCTCGGATTCATGCCACAGCCAAGACGGGGCCGTCGAAGCCCCGTCGGGCATCGGATACCGGCACCCCGCGTGCTCTCGCCGAATGAGGAGGACTCCCTTGATGCCAGCGACGCGACCAGGAGAATGGCTCGACCCGGACTCCGGGCTGGGTCTCGGACTGGAAGACATCCAGCCGGACACGTTCAACACGACGATCAGCACCGACCGCTACACCTGTCCCGCCTACGCCGCGGGTGAGCGGGAGGCGATCTGGATGCGGGCGTGGCAGATCGCGGGACGCGTCGAAGATCTGCCGAAACCCGGCGACTGGAAAAAGTACGAGATCATGGATCAGTCGTTCATCATCGTGCGCGGAAAGGACGAGAGACTCCGCGGTTTCGTCAACGCGTGCAGGCACCGCGGCAACGCGCTGTGCATCGCCGAGACCGGAAACGCCAAGCGCGGCTTCCTGTGTCAGTACCACCTCTGGTCGTATGACCTCGAGGGCAGGCTCAAGGGATTGCTGCGGGAGAACCTCGCCGGGCCGATCGACAAGACCGAGAACTCCCTGCTTTCGGTGTCGGTCGACACCTTCGCCGGCTTCGTCTTCCTCAACCCCGATCCCGAGGCGCAGCCGCTGCGGGAGTACCTGGGCGAGGACGTGGTCACGTTGCTCGAGCCCTACAACATCGACAAGTTCACCACCGTCATGGATGTCACAGAGGCCATCGAGTGCAACTGGAAGGTCGTGATGGACGCCTTCGAGGAGGGCTACCACATCAACGGCATCCATCCCCAGTTGTTGCAGGTGCTGCACATCAATCCCAGGACGGCGCGTTATCGGTTCTTCGAAAACCACAGTGTCGCAATGGCGCCGTTCGAGGTCACCGGTGCCAGCGCACAGGAGCAGGTCGAAGGAATGCTGGCGCTGCCGGAGACCTTCCCGGGGACCGTCGCGGTGATCCCGCGGTTCCAGGAACTCCTCGCGCCATATCAGGACGAGGACGGAAAGGTCACGTTCCCGGACGACGTCACCCCTCGCCTCCTGCTGCAACAGGCCACCCGAGAGGTGTTGACCGGCATGGGCCTCGACGTCAGCGGTCTGACAGACAGCCAGATGGTCGACAACCAGGGCTGGGTGCTGTTCCCCAACTACTTCATGACCGTTCGGGCGGGCGAATGCCACGTCATCATGTCGAGACCACACCCCGACGGTGACCCGAACCGCTGCATCTGGCATGTGGCCAGCTACATGTACGTGCCGGAGGAGTTCCGTGACGCCGTGCGCGCCGAGGCGATCGTGGTGGACACGCCCGGCAGCCACAAGTACTTCGAGGCGCTCCAGCAGGACTACGAGCAGATGCCGCGCCAGCAGAAGGGTCTGCGCAACGATCGCCTCGACCACATGTCGTTGGTCAAGGAGGAAGTCGTGATTGCGCACTTCCACTCGGTGATCGACCGCTATATGGCCGACGCCGCGAGCAAGTGACTTGCGGCAGCAACCCGGACCTGTTGAAAGAAGGAAGAATTGACGATCGCAGAGGTCCTTGCGACAGCGACGGGGCGGTCCCGGACCGTGCTCGAGTACAGCCAGATCACCAAGCGATTGGTCGACAGTGCCAAGCAGCCCGGCTTCACCGTCGAAAGCTGGGCACCGCTCGGAGAACTGATCGCCATCGACGAGTTCGTCCGCGTCGGTCCGTTCAAGGAGGTGATGGACTGGAACCAGTACACCGAGTTCCTGACGAACTGGGCCATGTCATCGGACTGGGACTGTTCGTTCCAAAGGATCACAGAGACAACGGATCTGGTGTTCCTCGAACTCGAAGAACGTAGCCGCATCGGTGACTTCAGCAGCGTGGTCAACACTGTGTCGGTCTACGAGTTCGACGCCGACGACAAGGTGCGGCGCATCGCCGTCTATCTACAGATGGAGATGTCCAGCGGCGCACCTATGCCTAGCTTCGACGACGGTGGGGCAGAGGGGTGACCAAGCCGGAGACAACGACCGGCGGCGTTGACCTGGACGCCGTGGACTTCTTCAACGACAACGAGTTATTGCACGACCCATACGATTACCTCGCCGCACTGCGCGAGGAGTGCCCGCTGCGCCGTGAACCCCACCACGACGTGGTCATGGTCACCGGGTACGACGAGGGTGTCGCCATCTACAACGACACCGCGCGGTTCTCGTCGTGTATCTCGGTCACCGGGCCATTCCCGGGGTTTCCTGTGCCGCTGGAAGATGACTTGGAAGAAGATCAGGTGTCCGAGCTGATCGCCCGGCACCGCGACGAGATGCCGTTCAGCGATCAGCTGCCGACCTTCGATCCGCCGGTGCACACCGCGCACCGTGCGTTGCTGTCGAGGATGCTCACCCCGAAGCGGCTCAAGGAGAACGAGGACTTCATGTGGCGGCTGGCCGACCGCCAACTCGGCCACGCGCTCACCGGTGGCCGCTGTGAATTCATCGCCGATTTCGCGTCGCCGTTCGCGATGCTGGTCATCGCCGATCTCCTAGGCGTCCCGGAGTCCGATCACGACGAGTTCCGCGATGCCCTGCTGACCTCAGCTGGCACGATCGGCAGCAGCGAAGGCGAGGAGATGCATCACTCGCCGTTGGAGTATCTCTACGGCAAGTTCAGTGAATACATCCAGAGCCGCCGGAATGAGCCACGCGACGATGTGCTGAACGGGATTGCCGCGGCGACGTTTCCGGACGGCAGCGTCCCAGAGGTGATCGACGCGGTGCGGGTCGCTGCGAACCTGTTCGCCGCCGGACAGGAGACGACGGTTCGGCTGTTGAGCGCTGCGGTGATGCTGATCGCGGAAGACGCTGAGCTGCAGGCGAAGCTGCGCGCGAACAGGGACCTGATCCCTGGCTTCATCGAAGAGGCGTTGCGTCTCGAAAGCCCTGTGCGTGGCGACTTTCGGATGTCGAAATGTCCCGTCACCGTCGGGGGGTTGACCTGCCCGCCGGTACAACCGTCATGTTGCTGAACGCCGCGATGAACCGAGACCCGCGCAGGTTTCCCGAACCCGACACCTTCGACATCGGTCGGACGAACGCACGCAGCCATGTGGCGTTCGGTCGCGGTCCGCATGCCTGCCCGGGCGCCCCGCTGGCCCGTGCCGAAGGCCGCATCAGCCTCGAGCGACTCTTCGACCGAACCACCGACATCCGGATCGACGAAGAGAAGCACGGCCCCGCGGACAACCGCCGCTACTCCTACCTGCCGACCTTCATTCTGCGCGGGCTGACCCGCCTGCACATCGAGTTCTCATAGGGGTTCCCCGGACATGCCCTTCGAAGACACCACCGCCATCGTCACCGGCGGTGCCGCAGGTCTTGGCCTGGCCATCACCGAGGCGCTCGCTTCGCGTGGTGCAAAGGTCGCGATATTCGATATCACCGCCGACGAGATCGAAACACAAGTCGACCGCCTGCGTCGCGAAGGCGCGAAGGTCGCCGGCTATGTCGTGGACGTTTCGAACCGTGTCGCGGTAGAAACCGCCGTCGCGCAGGTTCGCGCGGACCTCGGCCCGGTGCTGATGCTGATCAACAACGCAGGCATCGAGCAGTTCGGCAAGTTCGCCGAGATCACCGACGAGCAGTGGGACCGCGTGATGGCGGTGAACCTGCGCGGACCGTTCATCTGCACCCAGGTCGTGCTGCCCGACATGCTCGACGCACAGTGGGGCCGGATCGTGAACATTTCATCTTCTAGTGCACAGGGTGGACAGTCCCGGATGGCGGCCTACGTCAGTTCCAAGGCCGGCGTGATCGGGTTCACCAAAAGCCTGGCGTTGGAGTTGGGCCCAAAAGGCATCACCGTCAACACGATTCCGCCCGGCATGGTGGTCACCCCGATGCTCGAAAAGGCGATTGCGGAGGGTCGGTTCACCGCATCGCTGGAGCATTTCGCCAAGATCACGCCGGTCCGGCGGGCGGGTAGACCCGAGGACATCGCCAACGCGGCGATCTTCTTGTGCCAAGACGAGTCCTCCTACATCACTGGTCAAATCATCCCTGTCAACGGGGGCCGGCGAACGTGAGTGGCACGGATGATTCGCGGCCGCTCCTCGCACCGCTGACTGCCGAGGAATGGGGAGACGACGAGTACTCCGCATTCGGTGCGTTGATGGGCTTGCCGGGCGAGAAGGTGCCGCGCGCCGGGTCGGGTCATGCCGCCGACCCACTCATGTTCGACATCATCGGGTTGCTCGCCCGCCACCCGAAGATGGCCCGGCGGTTCCTGACCTTCAACGGCTGGCTGCTCCAGCGCGGCGAATTGCCCCTGCGCCTACGCGAACTCGCGGTGCTGCGGGTGGCGATCACCCGGCGGTCCGCGTTCTTCTGGGGAGAGCACTTCAAGGTTGCGACGGAAGGCGGTGTCCCTGAGGAAGACCTCGCCCGCCTCGTCAAGGGCAACGACGGCTTCGCCGGTGCCGACCGGTTGGTGCTCGACGCCACCGACGAACTGCTCCGTCAAGGCCGCGCCGACGAATCGACGTGGCGGCGCCTCACCGAGGAACTCGGAACGCATCAGGCGATGGAACTCATCTTCGTCGTCGGCACCTACGCGATGTTGGCGATGGCGTTCGACACGTGGCATCTTGCCTCGCCCGCGGGCAGCGCGCCTCTACCCGATTCACCCGACAGTCCCACTGTGAGGACCCAGCTGTAGCCGGGCTCCGACACGACCGTCGCTGCGCACTGTCCGGGCTCATGGAAAGCCTGTGGGTTTCCGCCGGTGTCGGCCATCCGGGCCTCGTGCACGTTTCAAGTGGCCGTGCATGGGAAACCCGCCGCCGCGAGGAAGCCTGCCGTCGTCGATGACGGTTATCGGCACCGAACAGTCGCGATAGGGAGAGATCGATGGCGGATGACCGCGCACCCAAGGAAGCCGTTAAGGGCATGGTCGAGGAGGCCAAGGGCAAGGCCAAGGAAGCGGCCGGGACGCTGCTCGGCAACGAAGAACTCAAGCGCGAAGGCCAGGCTGAACAGCACAATCCGTCCTACATTCCCGGCGCGCCCGGTCCGGAGGCGCCGTCGGTCGACGAGCCGACGGCCTCGCGCGACCCGCTGCCGCCGAAGCCCGATCAGACGGCGCCCAAACTGCGGACCGCGACGGGCACTATCGCCGACGGACCACTGACCGCCCGCGGACAGCAGGGCGCGTACCTCACCACCGCACAAGGCGCGAGGCTGTACGACACCGACCACTCGCTGAAGGCCGGTGAGCGCGGGCCGACCCTGTTGCAGGACCATCACCTTCGCGAGAAGATCACGCACTTCGACCACGAACGCATCCCGGAGCGGGTGGTGCACGCCCGCGGCGCCGGCGCGCACGGTGTCTTCCGCGGCAATGGCGCCGCCGAGAAAATCTGCAAGGCACAGTTTTTGAAGTCCGGCGAGGAAACCGAGGTCTTCGTCCGCTTCTCGACGGTGCTCGGCAATCGCGGCTCGGCCGATACGGTGCGTGACACCCGCGGGTTCGCCACCAAGTTCTATACGCAGCAAGGCACCTTCGACCTCGTCGCCAACAACATCCCGGTGTTCTTCATCCAGGATGGCATCAAGTTCCCCGACGTCGTGCACGCCGCCAAGCCGCATCCGGACCGCGAGATCCCGCAGGCGCAAAGCGCACACGACACCTTCTGGGATTTCGTGTCGCTGCACACCGAAGCCCAGGCGCACACCATGTGGAACATGTCCGATCGCGGTATTCCGCGGTCGTACCGGATGATGGAGGGGTTCGGCGTGCACACGTTCCGGCTGATCGGGCCGGACGGATCGACGTCGCTGGTGAAGTTCCACTGGAAGCCGCGCCTCGGGGTGCACTCCCAGGTTTGGGAAGAAGCGCAGATCACCGCCGGGGTCGATCCCGACTTCCATCGACGCGACCTCGCCGACGCGATCGAGAAGGGCGTCTACCCGGAGTGGGACCTCGGGGTGCAGGTGTTCCCGGACACCCCGGAGCAGATGTTCGAGGGCATTGACCTCCTCGACCCGACGAAGATCGTGCCCGAGGAACTGGCGCCGGTGGAGGTCATCGGAACGATGCAGCTCAACCGCAACGTGACGAACTTCTTCGCCGAGACCGAGCAGGTCGCCTTTCATCCCGGCCATCTGGTGCCCGGTATCGACATCACCGACGACCCGCTGCTTCAGGCGCGGCTGTTCTCATACCTCGACACGCAGATCACCCGGCTGGCGGGTCCGAACTTCAGCCACATCCCGATCAACCGCCCGCACGCTCCGGTCAACGACATGTTCCGCGACGGGTTCCACCAGCACGGTGTGCATCCCGGCGTGGCTCCGTACAAGCCGAACTCCCTCGACGGCGGCTGCCCGTTCCTCGCTGGAGCGGACACCGGCGCGTTCATCGAGGTGCCCACCGTCGTTCCCGAATCGACGAAACGGCGCGACGCACCGGCCACCTACGACGACCACTTCAGCCAGGTGACCTTGTTCTACCGCAGCCTGAGTGCGGCCGAACAGGAGCACGTCGCCGAGGCGTACACGTTCGAACTCGGCAAGTGCTACGAGCAGGCGATCAAGGAGCGCCAACTGGTGGCGCTGGCGAACATCGACCCGGACCTGTGCGCGACGGTGGCCGAGGGGTTGGGCCTCGCGGCGCCTGCCCCCACGGTCGTCCCCGCGGACCCTGAGGTGCTCAGTCCCGCGTTGTCGCAAGTCGGACAGGAGTGGCCCGTCGAGGGCCGCCAGATCGGCATCCTCACGGGTCCGGAGTCCGACCTCGCCGGCGTCGCGGCCGCTGTCATGGCGATCGCGAACGCCAAGAACGTGCCGTTCGTGGTCGCCACGCACGGCGGCACCCTCGAGCACGACGGCGGCGCCATCCCGGTGTCGCGCACCTATGCGACCGCCCGCTCGGTGGAGTTCGACGCGATTCTCATCGCGGGATCGCCGGCGAACGCCAAGGCGAAGACGATCGTCGACGAAATGTACCGGCACCATAAGGCGATCGCGATGTTGCCGGAAGGAACTGAGCTTGCTGGCACCGTAGCGGTTCCGACCGACGGGCCCGGGCTGTTCTCCGGTTCCGATACGGCGACGCTGGTTCAGTCACTGCTCAATGCGCTCGGCCAACACCGGGTGTGGGATCGGGTGGTCCTGCCCTGACGGTTTCGCGTAGCCGGCCGCGACCCTGAAGGAGGTTTGCTGAAAGCGCCCCGGGCGCATCGTCGCGGGCATACCATCGACCTGCCTGACGAATGGGATCCGTCGATGGTGGAAACACCCGATCCGATGGAGGTTCGACATGTTTCCCGTGATGCGTCTCGGGGTCGGAGTCGCCACCCTCGCAGTCGTCCTGGCCGCACCCGCCGGAGCGACCGAGGACGAGTTCCTGCGCGAGCTCCAATCCCGGTATTCCTTCCTGACGTCCGAAGAGCTGCTCACACAGGGCTACCGGGCCTGCGCGGCCAGCAGCGTCGGTGTGCTGGCGCCGGATATGGTCAACATGATCAGCGCGGACCTCGGCATCTCGACCGGCGCGGCGATGGACATCGTCAGCCGCGCGCTACTCCGGCTCTGCTGAAACGCGCGGTCCCGCGTCACCGCACCAGGGTGGCTCCACCGTCGAGGCGGATCTGTTGTCCGGTCATGAACCGTGATTCGTCGGCGAGCAGATAGAGGGCGGCGTAGGCGGATTCCCATACGCTGCCGCGGCCCATTTTCAGCTTGACGACCTCGCTGTGCCTTTCGGTCGCCTCGTCGGCGTTCAATCCGAACAACGATTGCGACTCCCGGTTGGCCAGTACGGAGTCGATGGGACCCAACATCAATGTGTTGACCCGGATTCCGGCTTCGGCGAACTGGACGGCGGCCAGTTCGGTGATGTGGTTCAGACCGCTTTTGCCCAGTGCGTAGGGCATGATGCCGATGTTCAGCCCGAGCTCGTTCTTGACGCTGGCGATCGACGAGATGTTGACGATGCTCCCGGTGGTGTCGCCGGGATTCTTCTCCATGCATTGGGCGGCAAAGAGATTGCAGTGGTAGCAGCCGAGCATGTTGACGTTGATGCCGTAGTTGAAGTTCTCGACGGTCATCGAGTTCGAGTCGAAATCGAACGGGGGATTGGTGGCCGCGCTGTAGACCATCCCGTCTACGCGGCCGCTGGTCGCCATCGCCGTGTCGAAGATGTTCTGGCAGTCACCTTTGTCGGCGACGTCGGCTTCGACGGCGTAGGCGCGACCGCCTTCTGCGGTGATCATCTCGACCGTCTCCTGCATCGCCGCGGGGTTGAGGTCGACAGCCACGATCTCTGCGCCGTGGCGCGCGGCCAGAATCGAGATGGCGCGTCCGTTCCCCATGCCGGGGCCTGCGCTCTGCCCCGCACCCACGACCACGACGACCTTGCCGGACAGGTCGAACGCCGTGCGATCTGGGCGATCGAAATCAGTTGACATGGTTCTCCTCTTTTGCGCGGCGCTCGCGACAGCTTCCGTAAGCCTTAGGTTTCCTGACCAAGCGTAAAGCTAGCCCCTGACCAACCGTACAGCACACTCCTGTACGGTTGGTCAGCTAGAGTGGGCGGCTGTAAGCAGTCCGACAGAGAGACCCGTGTGAGTGACCATCCGACGGAAACCGGCGGCCCGACCCGGCAACGGCTCATCGACGTAGCGATCGAGCTGTTCAAGCGGCACAGCGTCGCAGGCACATCGCTACAGATGATCTCTGACGAGCTCGGGCTCACCAAGTCCGCGATCTACCACCACTTCCGAACCCGTGACGAACTGTTGAGCGCCGTGATGGAACCGGTTGTGCACGAGGTGGCCGCACTCGTCGAAGCAGCCGAGGCGCACCGCGGTCCGCGCGCTCGCGCCGACCACATGCTCGTCGGTTACGCCGCGATCGCCGCCTCGAACCGCGAACTCCTGCCCCTGCTCACCGGCGACCCCGGAGTCACCGAGTTGTTGCGCGCACGCGCCGAATGGCGCGAGGTGGTCGAGCGGCAGATGGCGTTGCTCGCCGGCGTCGAACCCGGTCTCGGGGGCCAGGTGAAGGCCGCGGTCCTGATGTCCGGGATCGCCTCCGCGGCCGGCCTCGACTACGGCGACATCCCCGACGAGGCACTGCGCGAGAAGCTGATCGCTGCCGGTCGCCGCACCCTCGGATTGCGTAGGCCGCAGGGGCGCGACGCGCGGGCCGACAGCTGAGCCGCGCCGAGCCTCAGCGGAAGCGGATGTTCATCGTCGCCAGGCCGAAGATCTTCTTCCCCGCGGATCGCGCCGCCACCACGATCACACCCGATCGGGTCGCGGGATCCAGCGACTTGATCCTCCCGGTGAACTCGATGTCGGCGCCTTCCTCGGCGGAGACGATCGCGGGTGCGGACAGCCGCACCGCGTAGCGGGTCACCGCGCCCGGGTCACCGGACCAGGCCGAGACGAATCCGGCACCGAGGCCCATGGTGAGCATGCCGTGGGCGATGACGTCGGGAAGCCCGGCCAGCTTGGCGATGTCCTCGTCCCAGTGGATCGGGTTGGCGTCCCCGGCGACGCCGGCGTAGTTGACCAGATCCCCGCGGGACAACCGGGTATGGCGCACCGGGAGCTCGTCGCCGACCTTCACCTCGTCGAACGACGGTGTCCCCGGTGGGCGGTCCGAACCGTCGGCGATCCGGGCCTCGCCCTCGGGCCGGACAGTCTTGTGGTATTCACCATCCAAGGTGCCGATCCCGGAGAAGTCGACGTCGTGCATCATCGCCTTTTGTACTGCCGTCTTCACTTCCGGGTCGAGGTCTTCGGCGGTGACGCCGACCACGGTGGTGTGCAGCGTGTGGACCCGCTCGCCGGCCATATCGGTAAAGGTGTTGGTGACGGTGATCATGTCCCTGCCGGCGATCCTGCGCACCGATGTCAGCTCGACGTCGACATTCAGTTCGTCACCGGCAACGATCGGGCGGTGCTGCTCGAAGACTTCCTCAGTCTGCAGGTAAGTGTCGTAACCGACCACGACCTGCTCGAACATTTGGCGATTGCAGGACATACCCGGCGCCGACGTGAACGTCAGCGGTGCCACCAGACCCGGATATCCCAGCTCAGCGGCGGCTGCCACGTCCCAGTGCGCGGGGTGGTAGTCCTGCACCGCGCGGGCGTACTCGCGCACCTTCTCGCGGCCGACGAGATAGGGGTCGGCCATCCGGTACCAATGGCCGACCCGCGCTTCGATAGCCGACGTCTCAGGTGCTGCGGTCATAGATCTGCTCATCATTTCTGCCGGTTTGTCGGTAAGGCCGACCCCAGCACACTAACGCGCGCAAACCTCGAGCCCTCGCCGAGCATGGCCGCAGGCTGCACGGTCGGTTACCAGGGCCGGATTGGCGGGGCCGACCGTGAGCCATTAATTTCCCTGGGGTGATGTCCTCAGCTGTTCGCGCCGTCTCGCGAATGACCGCACCCGTCGTCACCCTGGTGGTCGTCGCCTCAGCGGGGCTCCTCGCCGGCCCGGTATCGCCGGGTCCGGCGCCGACGGTGCGGTTGGCCAGCGAGGGCAACCCGTTGGCGGGCAAGCCCTTCTACGTCAACCCGACGTCCAAGGCGATGCGCGCCGCGCAAGCTGCGGACCCGCCCAGCCCCGAACTGTCCGCGGTCGCCAACACCCCGCAGGCCTACTGGCTGGTGCCGGGTTCGTCGGCGTCGACGGTGGCGAAGTATGCGGGCGATGCGCAGGCCGCCGGTGCCCTACCGGTGTTCGCCATCTACGGGATTCCCCACCGCGACTGCGGAAGTTTCGCCGCGGGAGGCCACGGATCCGGTGAGGCGTATCGCCAGTGGATCGACGGCATCGCCGCCGACATCGGCCCGGTGCCCGCGGCGGTCATCGTGGAACCCGACGCGCTCGCCATGGCCGACTGCCTGTCCGGGGATCAGCGTCAGGAACGCTTCGACCTGATCCGCTACGCAGTGGACACCTTGACCCGTAACCCGTCGACCGCGGTGTACGTCGACGCGGGCCACCTGCGCTGGCACAGCGCGGAGGAGATGGCGTCTCGGCTCAACCAGGCCGGTGTCGCCGGGGCGCGGGGGTTCAGCCTCAACGTCGCGAACTTCTTCACCACCGAAGATGAAATCGGTTACGGCGAAGCGATCTCGGGCCTGACGAACGGCAAGCACTACGTGATCGACACCTCCCGCAACGGGAACGGTCCGGCCGAGGGCGAGCTCTACTGGTGCAACCCCAGCGGACGGGCCCTCGGTGTCGCGCCCACCACGGCCACCGCGGGTCCGCACGCCGACGCCTACCTGTGGATCAAGCGACCCGGCGAATCCGACGGGACATGCGGCAAGGGCGACCCGCCCGCCGGTGACTTCGTCAACCAGTACGTGATCGAGTTGGCGCGCAGCGCGGGCCGCTGACACGTTTGAGCGCTGACACCGAAGGAAATGGATTGATCATGCCCACGCCACGAACGTCGCCGACGTGCGCGTCGATCCTGATGGTCAGCCTGATGGCACTGACCGGTTGCGCCGCGCTCGAGAACAAGGAGACCCACAGTACGGCGACGGCAGAGTCCGGCACCCAGACGCCGTTGGCCGCACCGCGCACCGAGCCGCGTACCCCGGCGCCGAATCCGCCCCCGTCGGTCGATCGGAAGCTGCCGATAGGGGACGTCTCGCTCGGGATCGACGACCGCGGTGACCTGGGGCAGATCATCGTCGACAGCACCGGCCGCACGCTGTACGTCTTCTCCCAGGACGCTCCGAACGAACCGACCTGCTACGGCGAATGCGCCGACACCTGGCTGCCGCTGTTGGCGGATGCCGATCCGGCCGGCGGTGTCGGTATCGACGTGGCATCGGCCAGGACGGTGCCGCGTCGCGACGGCCGCGAGCAGGTGACGTACCGCGGCCATCCCCTCTACCGGTATGCGGGCGATCAGACCGACAGGGACGCCAACGGGCAGGGACTCGACATGTTCGGCGGGGAATGGCATGTGCTGACCAAGTTCGGTGAACCGCTGGCCTGAGGAATAGCCGCGTCGTTCGCCGGCGTTGGCATGCGCATCGACGGAAGCGAGAGCGGCATGGACTTCGGGATTTCGACCTTCGTCAATGACGACACGATCGACACCGTGTCGTTGGCCCGCGCCATCGAGGAGCGGGGCTTTCACGCACTCGTGGTCGCCGAGCACACCCATATCCCGGCCAGCAGGCAGTCGCCGTATCCGATGGGCGGGGACCTGCCGAAGGTCTACTACCGGACCCTGGATCCGTTCGTGACCCTGGCCGCGGCGGCGGCGGTGACCACGACGATCCAGCTGGTCACCGGGATTGCGCTGCTGATCCAGCGCGATCCGATCACCACCGCCAAGGAAGCGGCCAGTATCGACGTGATCTCGGACGGCCGGTTCGTGTTCGGTGTGGGCGCGGGGTGGAACATCGAGGAGTTGCGCCACCACGGCACCGACCCCAAGACCCGCGGTGCGCTGCTGGACGAACGTATCGAGGCGATCAAAGCGCTGTGGACCGAGGAACCCGCCGAGTATCACGGGCGCTTCGTCGACTTCGACTCCTCGTTCCTGCGTCCGAAGCCGGTGCAGAAACCGCATCCGCCCATCGTGGTCGGCGGCGACTCCGATGCCACGGTCAAGCGGGTGATCCGTCATAAAGCAGGCTGGATCTCCAATCCACTGCCGGTCGAGAGGCTGGCCAAACGCATCGACCAGATGCGCGAGGGTGCGGGCCATGACGTCCCGTTGACGACGTTCGGAACGCCTGCGAATCCGGACTACTGGCGCGCGCTCGAGGACCTCGGCTACCGGCAGGCGAACCTGCTGCTACCCACCAAACCGCGCGACGAGTCGCTGCGACTGCTCGACGACTACGCCGACAAGGTCGCCAAGTACCGCGGCTAAGTCAGCGCGGCTAATTCAGCGCGAGCCAAGTCAGCGCGAGCGACCGCGTCTGTACGGCGACACGCCGTAAAAAGACGTACAAAGGCGGTCGCTCGTACACGTCAAGCGCGCAAGCAGAGCCCGAATTGAGGAGCCCGCCGATTCTCGACGCGCGTCGAGTTTCTATCGTGACTGCATGAGCAATGACGCTGATGCCGGTCGGGTCGCCGAACTGGCGCGTGGGGTCGTCGCCGACCACGACCCGAAGAGCGTGCCGATTCCCGAATTCCTCGGCGCCTGCTACGACGCCGGTCTGACCTGGGTGCACTTTCCCGAAGGCCTCGGTGGGCTCGGGGTGTCCCGCGGTCTGCAGGCCGTCGCGGACCGCATCCTGCAGGGCGCGGGCGGCCCGGTGCCCCTCGGGCTCAACCCGATGGGCTACGGCATGGCCGCGCCCACGATCCGCGAACACGCCCAGACCGATGACGTCAAACGAAATTGGTTGCGCCCGTTGGCAACCACCGACGATCTGTGGTGCCAACTGTTCTCCGAGCCGGGCGCAGGCTCCGATCTGGCCGGGCTCGCCACATCGGCCGTGCGCGACGGAGACGACTGGGTCATCAACGGCCAGAAGGTGTGGACGAGCCTCGCGCACCGAGCGCGCTGGGGGCTGCTGCTCGCGCGCACCAATCCCGATGTGCCCAAGCACAAGGGCCTGACGTACTTCGTTATCGACATGCACGGGGCCGGCGTCGAGACGCGACCGCTGCGCCAGATGACGGGCCAGGCCGAGTTCAACGAGGTCTACTTCAGCGACGCCCGCATCCCGGACAAGCACCGCCTCGGCGAGGTCGACAACGGCTGGGCCGTGGCGATGACGACGCTGATGAACGAACGCACCGCACTCGGCGGCAGCGGCAGCAGGCGCGGCGCAGGCACCATCGCCGATGCGACCGGGCTGTGGGCGTCGCGACCCGAGCGCCACACCCCGGTGCTGCGGGACCGGCTCACACAGCTGTGGCTGCGCTCGGAGGCGCAACGGCTCACCTCCGAACGCTCACGCGCAGCCGCGACGGTCGGCGGACCCGGCCCGGAAGGGTCGGTCGGCAAGTTGGTCGGCGCCGAGCTCAACCAGGACATCTACCAGTGGTGTATGGATTTCCTTGGGCCAGAAGGGATTCTGTATCACGGCTATAAGCAGGGTAGCGGGCACCTGGTCGCAAAAAGGGACAGCGACTGGCAGGGGCCCATCCAGCAGCGGTACCTGCGCAGCCGCGCCAACACCATCGAAGGCGGGACGTCTGAGGTGATGCGGAATATTCTCGGCGAACGCATCCTCGGGCTGCCCGGTGACCTGCGTGCCGACGCCGGCATGCCGTGGAAGGAGATTCCCCGTGGTTGACAGCCCAGCCTCGCAGGCCGAGTACAAATTCACCGAGGAACAGGGCCAATTGCGCGATGCGGTGCGCAAGTTCAGCGCCGAACACTTCTCCGAGGAGACCGTCCGCGGGTTGATGGAGTCCGACCCGCCGTTCGATCCCAAGGTCTGGGCCCGACTCGGCGGCGAGCTCGGCGTGCTGGGTCTGTCGGTGCCCGAGGCCGACGGCGGAGTCGGCGGAACGGTCATCGATCAGGCTGTGGCCATCGAGGAGCTCGGGGCACGGTTGGCGTGTGGGCCGCTGTTCGGCACGGTGTACCTGGCGATCCCGGCCCTGGTGGCCGCCTCATCAGGGCCGGTGCGCGACGAGCTTCTCAATGACCTCGTCGAGGGTCGGCGCACAGCTGCGTTCGCCGTGGTGGACCGCGCCGGCGCGTTCGATCCGGATATCGTCTCGGTGTCGGCTTCCGGAGATACGTTGTCGGGCACGGTGACTCAGGTTGTTGACGGCGGCATCGCCGATGTCCTGTTGGTCGGCGCACGTGACGGTGACGGCGTCGTCCTGTATGCCGTCGACGGCACCGCCGACGGAGTGCAGCGCACACCGCTGGCCACGCTCGACCTCACCCGCTCCGAGGCGAACGTGACGTTCACCGATGCGCCTGCCCGCGTGATCGCCGGGGCCGAGGAAGCCAGCCGGGTGATCGACCATGCGCTGCAGGTCGGTGCGGCGCTGCTTGCGGTGGAGCAGGTGGGCGCCGCTCAGCATCTGCTCGACCTGTCAGTGGATTATGCGAAGTCGCGGTTGCAGTTCGGCAGGCCGATCGGGTCGTTCCAGGCGGTCAAGCACCGGCTCGCGAACCTGCTCGTCGACGTCGAGCACGCGAGGTCGGCTGCCTATCACGCGATCTGGGCGCTGGCGGACGGATCCGACGATCCGGCACTGGCCACCAGCATCGCCCAGGCGGTCTGCTCGGGCGCCCTGACCCACGTCGCCAACGACACCATTCAGGTGCACGGTGGCATCGGGTTCACCTGGGAACACCAGGCGCATCTCTACTACAAGCGCGCCGCGACGAACGCGGTTTTGCTGGGCAGCACCGAGGAGCACAGGGACCGGGTTGCGGCGATGGTGCTCGACGGCGCGGAGGCCGAGCGGGTGCCGCGGGTCGCCGACGGCCTGACGGTCTGAGCCTGTCTCGTCAGGCGTGACTTGCGTCACCTGGTTGATAACGATTCGAAACCTGTTGCGTTGCAAGATGAGACACGAGGACCAAACAGGTCAGCTGTGAACACTATGTTCACAAGGTGCGCCGGCGAACCGCCCTCAAACTCCCGCTGTACTTTGCAGCCGCCGCGGCGCTGACCAAGCTGCCGTCCGCCGCTGCGGCCGAGACGGGGCGGTGGTCGGCTGACCGCGCCAATGCCTGGTACGGGGAGCAGGGCTGGCTGCTGGGCGCCAACTATGTCACCTCGAACGCAGTCAACCAGCTCGAAATGTTCCAGGCGGGCACCTACGATCCACGCCGCATCTCCGGTGAGCTCAGCGTTGCCAGGCGGATCGGGATGAACACCATGCGGGTGTTCCTGCACGACCAGCTGTGGGCGACGGACCGGGCCGGATTCAGCCAGCGGCTTTCCCAGTTCGTCTCCATCGCGGCGAGCCACAACATCAAACCGCTGTTCGTGCTGTTCGATTCGTGCTGGGATCCGTTGCCCAAGGCCGGCCCTCAACGCGCGCCGATCAAGGGAGTGCATAACTCGGGCTGGGTGCAAAGTCCCGGCGCTCACCGCCTGGAGGATCCGGCCTACACCCGCGTGCTGCAGAGCTATGTCACCGGCGTGGTCGGCCAGTTCCGAAACGATCCGCGGGTTCTGGGGTGGGACGTGTGGAACGAGCCGGACAACCCCGCGAAGGACTACCGCAAGGTCGAGCACGCAGACAAGCTGAAGCTGGTCGCGGCGTTCCTGCCACACGTGTTCCAGTGGGTGCGAGCGGTGAAGCCGATCCAACCGTTGACCAGTGGCGTGTGGCAGGGCCATTGGCGCGACCCCGGCAGCCGCAGTGAAATCGTCAGCCTGCAGCTCGAGCTCTCCGACATCATCAGCTTCCACAGCTACGCCGAGCCGTCCGAGTTTGAGAACCGCATTGACGAGCTCGTCCCGCTGGGCCGGCCGATCCTGTGCACCGAGTACCTCGCCCGCAACCTCGGCAGCACGGTCGAGGGCATCCTGCCGATTGCCAAGCGGCGCAACGTCGGTGCCTACAATTGGGGCTTCGTCGCCGGGCGGACGCAGACGTACCTTCCGTGGGACTCCTGGAACGATCCGTACACGACGCTTCCGGAGACGTGGTTCAGCGATCTGATCCACCCCGACGGTCGGGCGCACGACGATAACGAGATTCGCTTCATCCAGAAGCTCGCGGGTTTGAGCACCGCGAGCTAGGGTCCGCGCCTCGACTGACCATCTTTTGTCGGGAATCGACTCGACTGCAGCAGTTTTCGGCATTTTGTGCACAATCTTGGCGAGGTGGACTTTGGGGGGCCGGAATTTGTCGGTGGTGGGTGTGATGATGCGGTTATGACGTTGACCGCCGCGCCTTGTGAGGCTGAGGAGCTCTCGCCCGATGAGCGCCTGGGGGCGCAGTTCGCTGCGCTCGAGGAGTTGGCCGGTCAACGCAACGCCATCGATGGGCGCATCGTGGACATCGTTGCTCAGATTGAACGTGAGCGGTCGTGGGGTATCACCGGGGCGCGCTCGGTCAAAGCGCTGGTGGCCTGGAAGCTGGGCCTGTCTGATACCACTGCCAAGACGATCACCGCGATCGCCCAGCGCATCGAGGAGTTCCCCCGCTGCACCACCGAGTTACGGGAGGGCCGACTGTCGGCCGATCAGGTCGGGGTGATCGCCCAACACGCCGGCCCAGGCTCTGATGAGCACTACGCGCAGCTGGCCTCGGTGGCCACCGTCAGCCAACTGCGCTTTGCAGCCAAACTCGAACCCCGCCCCGAGCCCGAACGCCCCGCACCCGCCCCCGAACCGTCGCTGAGCAAAACCGTCGGCGAGCAGTCCACCACCTACCGCATCACCTTGCCCGCGTTGGAGGCCGCCAAGTTCGACGCCGCCCTGCAATCACACCGCGACGCGCTGATCAACGAACACATCAGCGACCACGGCCCCGACACCGACGGCGACACCCACGAACGCCGCGAGCGGCTCGGTGATCTGCGGCGCCAACCGCCGTTTCCCAGCCTCGGTGATGCGTTCCTGCGCCTGGTGGGCACCGGCTGGGACACCGAAGCCACCCGGCGCCCCCACGGCCAGCACACCACGGTGATCGTGCACCTCGACCTCGACAAGTCCGCCGCCTGGCCGCATCTGGGCCCGGTGCTCTCCGAAGCTGACCGGCAGTTGTTGTTGTGTGACACCGGCTGTGAAGTCTGGCTCGAACGAAACGGCCAACCCATCGGGGCCGGGCGCACCACACGGGTGATCAGCCGACGGCTACGCCGCGCCCTCGAGCACCGCGACCGCACCTGCCGGGTGCCCGGCTGCGGGGCCACCCGCGGACTGCACGCTCATCACCTTGTGCACTGGGAAGACGGCGGGCCCACCGAACTGGACAACCTGATCCTGGTCTGCCCGTATCATCACCGGCTGCACCACAGAGGCGAAATCACCATCACCGGACCCGCCCACCAACTACACGTCACCACCCGCGAAGGCGAACCGCTGCACCCCGGATCGCTGGCCCGCACACCCACCGGACCCCCACCCGACGTCGCGCCCTGCCCCGGACCCCTCGGCGAACCCGCCCAATGGCGCTGGTACGAACCCTTCCAACCCCAACCACCACCGCCCACCAACTGACCGTCGAACAGGCCGGCCCACAACGCGATTCGTACCTGGGCTTACGTATGGGCGCGGCATCGCGCCATCACCGGATCACCGGATCACCGCCTCACCGGTCGAGTGGATCGCGACACGGTCTCATATTGGCCGCGAACAGGTTTCGCACACCGTACTGGACAGCTTGACACGGATACGCTGTCCGGATTCTGCATTCGACGTTCGAGTCCGGTTCCGAGGTATCCCGTGAAACTGCGAAAAGCACTGGCGTACCTTGGTGCTGCGCTCCTGTGCGTACCGCTTGCAGGGCCCGCGTCGGCACAACCCGCAGCCGCGACCGCGCGGACGACGCAGTGGATTGTCGTCGGCGTGCCCACCGCGGACGCCACCTCGGGCACTCTCACCGCCTTTCAACGGACCGGACAGCAATGGAAGCCCGTCCTGGGACCGACACCCGCGAAAGTCGGCGCGGTCGGTGTCGGTGCACCCGCTGACGGTGTCCACCGCACGCCGGTGGGGACCTTCACGTTCGATCAGGCCTTCGGCCGCCAGGCCAATCCGGGCACCAAGATGCCGTACTTCCAGACCACGAACCAGGACTGGTGGGACGAGGACGCCTCGTCACCTACGTACAACACCCATGTGCGGGGTCCGAACAAACCGTCATCGATCGCGGAGAACCTCTACGATTCCGGGCCCGTCTACGACTATGCGGTCAACATCACGGTGAACCCGCAACGCATACCCGGACGGGTCTCGGGCATCTTCCTCCATGTGACCGATGGAAACCCGACGTGGGGGTGTGTGGCCATCGGGCGCGACGAGATGCGCACGCTGCTGACGTGGCTCGACCCCGCCGCGGCGCCACTGATCACCATCGGTGTGGGCAGTCCGTCGTTGGTTTCGTCGCGGGCATGATCGTGGACGAGGGATCAGCGTCGCGGGCGTGATCAGCGGGCGTGATCAGCGGCGCAGGGGCACCGCAGCCTCGAAAGCCGCTGCCTTGCCGTCGGATTTCCATTGCAGCCAGTTTTCCCACCGCTGGAGATTGCTCCGCTGCCACCAACGGTCCACCTTCGACGACAATCGCCGCGCGATCTCCAGCGCGAGGATCAGCGGAAAGCGGCTCAGTAACAGCAGCATTCCCGGCAGCGCCGACGGTAGGCGGTAGCGGCGCCGATTCCACGGCAACATGTACAGCCCGAGGTATCCCGCTTGTAGGCGGTAGTGGTACTCGGCGCGAAGCCGCTGCAGGCCGCGGTGCGTCGCGGCGGGTGCGAACGCGGGAACGAAGGACTGAACCAGTTCGGTACCGCTCTCCGCGCTGTCGTAGCTGCGCGCCGCGTCACACATGAACAGGATGCGCCACGCATCGGCGACGGTCTCAGGGAAGTAGCCGTCGCATCGCACACCGACGAGGTAGCCGCAGTAGCGGTTGAAATGCAGAACGGCGCGCATCTCTCGCGCAGAGGTGAGGTGACCGAGAAGGAAAAGGCCCAACGCCGGAGCCACACTTCCACCCAACAGCGTGAGAAGCATGGCGGACTGGCTGATCGGCAGACCCCAGCGTTCGGCGTCCCACTCCGGGTGCTGCCTGACGCGGTCGCGGACGCTGACATGCATGATGCGCACATGCAGAGAAATGTTGCGCCCCAACGATCCTGGGGTCAGGATGGCGCCGGGACGGCAGACCTCGATCCACCAGCGCGATGTTTCCAGATACCGGTGCAGGGCGCGCTGGCCCGCGTAACCGCCGGAGAGGGACAGTGGCACCGCCAGCCAGCCCTCGGTGTAGGTGTCGTTGGTACCGGCGTTGCCGAGCGCGCCCAGTGCGTAAGCCCACCGGCGCCAGACCGCCGCGCCTTCCTCGACGAGGTCCGGGTCGACCCACGCAGGGAGTTGCTCGAATTCCTCGAACAGCGCACGCATCGACTCGGGCGCCTCGGGGACGTTGTCGATACCTTCCCGCTGCGCCTTCTCGACCAGATCGCGGGCCTTCCGAGCGCCGAGCTCACCGTGGTAGGTCTCGGCGACGAAACGTTCGGCGACGGGGTCGCCCTCGCTGAGGCCGGCGATGAATGCCCGTGCGGTGTCGTCGGAGGGAAGTAGATCTACACCGGCGACTCGCTTCACCACATTTCGCAGACGCGCGCGGCGGCCGGTGAGCCCTGGGTAGCGAAACGCGGTGGGCGCGTTCGGTGGTCGTGGGCTCAGATCCGGCATATCTCAGTCTCAGACGACTAGCCTTCGAACGTGCGGCTTTTCGCGGATCCCCTCGGTGACTGCGTAAGGTAGCGCGCGCTCATCGCGACGGCGATCCCCACCGCCGCCGCGCCCGCCAGCGAGGCGATCAGGACCGGCGTGGTTTCGCTCAGCCGCACCGCGATGCCGATCAGCGCCCAGATGATCACCAGCCCGTAGGCGATGTCGCGGTGGCGCAGGTTCATCACCACTCCGAGCGCGGCCGCCACCACGACCATGATGGCGCCCCAGGTCGGTTCGGAGAGCCCGAACCCGGACCAGCCGGCGTCGTCGAGGGTGATCGTCGCGTTGGCAATCGTCGCGACCGATATCCAGCCCAGGTACACCCGGAACGGGATGTGCACCGTCCACCGCTCCAGCGTCGAGGTGGGTGGCCGGGAGGCCTGCAGGCGGTAGATGACGATCAAAGCGACCAGCAGCACGACCATCACCAGCATGCTCAGCGGGAACTGGTTGTGGTGCCACGCGAACAGCCAGCAGCAGTTGGCCGCCGCGGTCAGCAGGTACCAGGGAGCGATGGCGCGTGCGGCGCCGCTATCGTCGCGTCGCTGCGCGAGCGTCACGCCGAGATAGACGGTGTAGGCGATCAGCCCGAGGTAGATCAAGCTCCAGATGGAGAAGACGTATCCGGCGGGGACGAAGTACACCTCGAAGCGACGGGTGACGTCGCCGGTGGTCTGGCCGTTGATCGGCAGGCCGTTGGCGAGGTAGTTGACGACGAGCGTGGCCGCAGTGGCCAGGGCCACAGCAAGCGCCAACAGAACTGTCGAGGTGGATCGGCGGTCGGCAGTCTGGCTGACCATGAGGGCTCCTTCGGCTTCGATCGGTAAGCCGTACATGCCCGTTCGGGTCAGGATCGAACCCTATGGCTGCGGCGGAGCGGTGAGGCAAAGATCTGCGGCGTTGTCGAAGTCGTCATCGATGAGGACGACGTCATGACCGGCGCGGTCGAGGATCGACGTCGCGATCGAGGACCGATAGCCGGATGCGCAGTGCACCCATACGGTCGAGGAAGGAACCTCGTCGAGACGCTTCGGTAATTCGTGCAGCGGTATGTTGACGGCTCCTGGGATGTGCTCGGACTCGTATTCGTGGCTCTGCCGTACATCGAGCACCGCCACAGCCTCCGTTCGGCGATGCTCGGCCAGGCGGCGAAAATCGGAGACCGGGTATGAGCGGAGCGGACTTCCGTCGCGCAACTGGTCGATGTCCCCGGTGGCGGCGCCCGTCAGTCGGTCTACCCCGATACGCACCAGTTCGCGTCTGGCGTCGGCAATCTGCTCGGGAGAGCCACCGATAAGGGTCACCGGTGCGCCCCAGTCGTACAGCCACCCGAAGTAGCTGACAAAGGAGCCCGACAGCTCGAAACCGAACGCCCCCTGCAGATGCCCGGCTGCGAACGCGGTCCGGCTACGCAAGTCGACCACCCACTCGCCCTTCTCCAGGCGGCGGCGCAGTTCGTTGGGGTCGACAGGCTCGGGTGGCGTCAGATCCACCGGGGCCGGGCCCTCGCTGTTGATCACGCCCATGTGCGCGTAGTACGCGGGGTAGGCCGAAAGCCCGGCCAGCAGTTCGTCGACGAAGCTTTGCTCATCTTGTGTGAGAGCAGGATTGGTGCGCCGTTGCTCGCCGACAGTCGATTCGTCGCCAGACGCCGGTGTGGCCGAACAGAAGCTGCCGAAACCGTGGGTCGGGTACACCGGTGTGTCGGCGGGCACGCTTGCGGCGATCTTGCGCACCGAGTGATACTGCGCGCGGGTGAGTTCCTCGGTGTCGTCCGCACCGATCAGGTCGGTGCGACCGGTCGTGCCGAACAGCATCGATCCTCCGGTGAAGACGCCGCGAACCGCATCGGATTCGTCACGAAGCACATAGCTCACGTGATGGTGAGTGTGCCCCGGGGTGTGCATCGCCTCCAACCGGATCGGTCCGGCGTCGATCACCTCACCATCGCTGACGGCGCGGCGGGAGTACTTCACTTCGTCTCCTGCGGGCACGACGTACTCGGCGCCGACGGTGCGCGACAGTTCGAGTCCGCCGGTCAGATAGTCGTTATGCAGGTGCGTTTCCAACACGTGGGTGATGCGGACCTTGCGGTCATCCGCGAGAGTGAGCATCCGGTCGATATCGCGCTGCGGATCGATCGCCACGGCGACATCGCCGTGGCTGACCAGGTAACTGCGGTCACCGAGGCCGGAGGTTTCGATTATCGAAATGTCCATGGGGAATCTCCTTGTGGAGTCAACGTAAGAAAATCGTGTCGACGAGTACGAACGCGGCGACGACGAAGACGAGGTAGGCGAACCAGCGCTGCAGGCGGTCGGTGTCGACCTTGGTGCCGAAGTATCCGGCGAGCAGTGAGGCGGCCATCGCGGCGGCGACGAATGCAGCAGTCAGCGACCAGTCGACACTCGTGCCGTGGAGGTGCGAGAAGATACCGGCTAGCGAGTTGGCCACGATTATCAGCAACGAAGTGCCGATGGCCGTGGACATTTCGACGCCGAGCACCACTACTAGTGCCGGAATGATGAGGAAGCCGCCACCCACGCCGAACAGTCCGGTTAACAGACCGACGACTAGGCCGGCCCCGATCGATCGCGGCGCGCATCGACGCCAATTGACCTGGCCGGCGCGAACCTCACATGCTGTGCCGGTGTTTTCCTGATCTGCCAGCATGCGGACACCGGCGACCACCATCACGACGGCGAACCCGATTAGCAGCGCCGATTCGGGCAGGTGTCTGCTGACGGCACTGCCGAGAACAGTTGCCGGGATGCCGGCCGCCGCAAAGATGCCGGCCATGCGCCACCGAACCTGTCGGGCGCGAATCTTCGGCAGCACGCCGACGGCCGAAGCCGAGGCGACGACGACCAGCGAGATCGGGATGGCCTCTTCGATACCGAGACCCACCCCGTAGACCAGCGCTGGGACGGCGAGGATCGACCCGCCGCCGCCGAGCAGTCCCAACAGCACGCCGATCAGCGCGCCGAGAGCCAGGCCTATTACCAATGCCATGAGCTGTGCAGTACCCGGCTACCGGCGACGCCACAACCCGCCGGCGCGGCGGGACGGCGGTTCGGTCGTCCGTCGACAGCGGCATTGCTGCGCAACCGGCACCGACCGCATCACGTCGTCGACGTGCTGACCGCAGCCGTCCCACGTCGTCTTACCGCAGGACGGGCAACGAACGGCGTAACACATGCGCATATCTCCTTTCGGACGAGACGTCTCAGAGGGTGGCGCGGGCATCGAGCCAAGCGTTGTATCCGCCCATCAGGTCGGATACCTGTCGAAATCCGTTGGCGCGCAGCAAGGACGCTGCCACACTCGAACGCCAGCCACCCGCACAGTGCACAACCACCGGTTTGTCAGTTGGCACTTCACTCATTCGGTTCCCCAACTGCGCCAGGGGAATTGGGATCGAGCCGGGAATGGCTCCGGCTTCGCGCTCGCCGGGGTTACGAATGTCCATCAGCGTCACGTCCTTCACGGCCAACATCTCGTCGAGCTCGGCAACCGTGGTCCGAGGTGCAGACTGGACCAGATCCATCAGCTCTGCAGGGAATTGTCCGTTGCGACCGACATTGAAATATCCGATGGCATTGTCCGAGCCGATACGGGCCAGCCTCAGCGCGGCCTGCTGCTCTTCTCCGGGGTAGGTGATCAGGACGATCTTGTCACCCACTGCGGTGACCATCCCAACGGTTTCGGCGAATCGGCCGTCGAAGCCGACGTTGACCGACCCTCGTAGGTGTCCTGCGGCGAAATCATCGACGCCGCGCGCATCCACCACACGCACGCCCGTTTCGAGCGCGGCCCGGATGTGCTCCGGACTCATCTCGGGGACCGTGCGCCCCTGCTCCAGCAGCGGGTGGACCCGCTTGTTCATCGTGGCATCCGACGCGAAATATGCCGGCGCGGCGGGCTGACCGTGGGTGATCATCGAAACGAAGGCCTCTTCGCTCATCGGCTGTACCGAGGGGTTACTCACCCGCTGCTCGCCGATTGTCGAGGTTAGTTCCGCGGATAGATTCTTGCCGCACGACGAACCGGCGCCGTGGGCCGGCATCACCAATACGTGGTCGGGCAGTTTCATCAGCTTGTCATGGATCGTGTGGAACATCGCTCGGGCCAAGTCCTCCGTCGAGCTGTCACCGATGTTGACCAGATCCGGTCTGCCGACGTCGCCGATGAACAGCGAGTCGCCTGTCAGCACGGCCGAAGGCTCGGAATCCGCATTTTCGCGAACCAGCACACTGATCGACTCCCAAGTGTGGCCAGGCGTCGACAGGATTTCCAAGTCGACCTGACCCAGTGACAGGCGCTCTCCATCGGCCAGCCTGCGGATCGGATACTCGGTTTCGGCGATCTCACCGAAGCCGATCCAGGCGCCGGTCGCATCGACGAGTTCGAGGTGGCCGGACACGAAATCCGCGTGGAAGTGGGTGTTGATCACGCCCTCGATCGTCAGCCCGTGCCTACGCGCATCGGCGAGGTATTCGGTGATATCTCGGCGCGGGTCGACGACGATCGCGCGTCCGGTCGACTCATCGCCGATCAGGTACGACGCGTGTGACAGGCATTCGATGTAGTACTGCTCGAGGATCATCCTTCTCTCCTCCCGGGTCGCGGAAAAACTGGCCATATACCCCCTGGGGTATATAATGAGGATACCCCAGGGGGTACCTATAGTGCAAATACCCCCGGGGGTACCATTCAGATGGAGGTGGAAGGGAGAACCATGGTTGGCGACCAGGAAGCCATTGCCGCTGTGCTCAACCGGTTGCGGCGTGCGCAGGGACAACTTGCCGGTGTGATCGCAATGATCGAGCAGGGCCGAGAATGTAAGGACGTCGTCACGCAACTCGCGGCGGTATCGCGAGCGCTCGATCGCGCCGGCTTCAAGATCGTCGCGACGGGTCTGCGCGAATGCATGACCGGCGACCAAGAGGGCAATGAGAGGCCAATGACCGAGGAGGAACTCGAGAAGCTCTTCCTGGCCTTGGCCTGACAATTCACGATCGACGAAAGGAGTCATCATGAGCATCGCTTTGGCCACCAGCCTGAAGACCTCGTTCGACGATGCCGTCGCCCGAACGCGTGAGGCGCTGGCCGATCAGGGATTCGGCGTTCTCACCGAGATCGACGTGAAAGCGACGCTGAAGAACAAGCTCGGTGAGGACATGGAAAGCTACCTCATCCTCGGCGCATGTAACCCGCCGCTGGCGCACCGGGCGATCAATGCGCAACGTCAGATCGGTCTACTGCTGCCGTGCAACGTCGTGGTGCGCAGTGATCCAGAGGACCCGGAAACCACCCTCGTCGAGGCGATGAATCCGCAGTTGCTCGTGGACGTCACCGAGGAGCCCTCGCTCAAACCGATCGCCGAGGAAGTCGGAAGCAAGCTCCAAGCGGCGATCAGCGCGCTTTCTCGGTGACATTGGCGTGCGGCACAGCTCAGGCGAGCTTCGCCAGCGCGGTCTCGGGGTCGTATCCGGAGAACCCGTCGAGTTCGCCGTGCCGCAACCGATTCACCCAGCCGGGGTCGGCAAGAAGCGCCCGGCCGATCGCGACGATGTCGAACTCGTCGGCGTCGAACTGCTCGACAAGGCGGTCGACGGGGGCCGGCTGGATCACCTCGCCCCGTTTCTCACTGCGGAACTGGGTCTCCAAGCCGACCGAGCCGACCGCAATCACAGGCAGGCCGGTGACCTTCTTCGTCCACCCGGCGAGACTCAACTCGCGGTCGTAATCACCGAAGGCGGGCACGTAGTGCCGGCGGGTAGACGGATGCAGCACATCGACGCCGGCGTCGACCAAGGGGCTTAGCAGCTCCTGGAGCTCGGTGGGGTCGTCGGCGATGGAGGCGGTGTAGTCGGTGCCCTTCCACTGCGAGAAGCGGAAGATGATCGGGAAATCCGGGCCGACCGCCTCGCGCACAGCGGCAACCACCTCGGCGGGGAACCGCGTCCGCGCACCCAGCGAACCGCCGTATTCGTCAGTGCGCAAATTGGTTCGGGTCCAGAAGAATTCGTCGAGCAGGTAGCCGTGGGCGCCGTGGAGCTCGATCGCGTCGAATCCCACTTCCCGGGCATTCGTCGCGCTTTGTGCGTACAGGTCGGCGAGACGTCCGAGTTCACGGCTTTCCAGTGCCCGGCCTCGCGGGCGACCGTGCCCGTCGACACCCGAGGGGCCGACGGGCACCACACCGTCGGTGTCGTCGCGCTGCACGCCCTGGTGCCACAACTGCGCGGCGACCGTGCCGCCCTCCCGGTGGACCGCGCCGACGACACGCCGCCAGCCGGCGAGCACCTCGTCGCCCGCGATCGTGGGGATGCTGGACGGATATCCGGCGGCCGGGTCCGGCAACCGGATCCCCTCGGTGATGATCAGCCCGACTCCGCCCGCCGCTCGTCGACGGTAGTACTCGACCACGTCGGGGCCGGGAACTCCATGGGGCGACGCCTGTCGAGTCATCGGCGCCATCGCGAACCGGTTAGGAACGGTCAGCGAGCGGACGGTGAACGGCTGGAAAAGATCGTCAACGGCCATGAACCGACACAACGCGGCGGTGCCGGCACTGATTCCATGCGGTTGACCGAGGCGCCCGTTCAGCCCTCCGACGGCTTGTCCACGGCCTCATCGGGCAGCGGCAGCCCTTCGGCGCCTGGAGTGGCGGGAGACAGCACGTCTTCGGCCTTCTCGGTCGGTTCGGGCGTTACATTCTCGTTCGGAGATGTCATGCCCGTCTTGGTACCCCCGAGGGGCTGGCGGTAATCGTCGCCATGCCGAACGGCGCTCGCGTCCGCGGTACCGGGGTGGCTGCGCGCCCCGATCGCACCGTGAAGCACAGCGCGCCGCTTAGTCGAACCGGCCTGCGTCGATGACCCGCAGCACCACCGCGCCGGCCTCGTCGGAGGCCGCAAGGTCGACCTCGGCGGTGAAGCCCCAGTCGTGGTCGCCCGCAGGGTCGTCGAAGATCTGTCGCACTCGCCACACCTCGGGTGCGCGGTCAATGATCAGCAGCGCCGGACCGCGAGCGTCGGCGCCGGTGCCGACGTCGTCGTGCTCGCCGAAGTAGTCGTCGCCGACCTGCTCCCAGCGCTGCGCCGTCCAACCCGAACCGCCGTCCAGCGCGCCGAGTTCGTCCCAGCGTTGCCGGGCAAACAACTGCACGCGGCGGAACAACGCGTTGCGCACCATCGCCGTGAACGCACGCTGGTTGCCGGTCAGCGGGCGCGGCGGTGCCGGCACCGCCACCGGCGTGTCGTGCGGTTGGTCGGGGCTGGTCAGCTGCTCCCACTCGTCGAGCAGGCTCGAATCCACCTGGCGGACAAGCTCACCGAGCCACTCGACGATATCGGTGAGTTCTTCGGTCCTGGCCGTGGCGGGTACCCCCGACCGCAGCGCCTTGTATGCATCGGACAGGTAGCGCAGCACTGCACCCTCAGCGCGGGTCAGGCCGTACTCGCTGACGTATTCGCGGAACGTCATGGCGCGTTCCCACATCTCGCGCACCACCGATTTCGGGGACAGCCGCGCGTCGGCGGCCCACGGGTTGCTCTGCAGGTACATCTCGAAGGTGTGCTCGAGCATCTCCTCGAGCGGCTTGGGGTAGGTGATGTCGTCGAGCAGTTCGATGCGTTCGTCGTACTCGATACCCTCGGCCTTCGTCGCTGCGACGGCTTCGCCTCGGGCCTTGTTCAGCTGCGCTGCCAGGATCTGGCGCGGATCCTCCAAGGTCGCCTCGATCACCGAGACCACATCCAGTGCAAAGGTATCCGCATCCGGATCGAGCACATCGACGGCGGCCAGTGCGAAGGTCGACAACGGTTGATACAGCGCGAAGTTCGGCGGCAGGTCGACGGTCAGCCGGTATCGGCGCCCGTCGGGGCCGGGCTCGTCGAGGCGCTCCACCACACCGGCCTGCAGCAGCGACCGCGCGATACCGACGGCTTCGCGAATGTGCCGCAGCTGCCGTTTGCGTGGCTCGTGGTTGTCGGTCAGCAGCCGGCGCATTGCCTCGAACGGATCCCCGGGACGGTCGACGACGTCGAGCAGCATCGCCGTCGACACCCGCATGTTGCTGGTCAGCGGTTCGGGGGTGGCCTCGATCAGCCGCTTCATCGTCGACTCGCCCCACGGCACCATGCCCTCGGGCATCTTGCGGCGCACCAGCTTTCGGCGCTTCTTGGGGTCGTCGGCGACCTTGGCGAACTGCTTGAGGTTCTCCACCTCGTGGTCGGGGGCCTGGACAACGACGGTGCCCGCGGTGTCGTAACCGGCGCGCCCGGCCCGGCCGGCGATCTGATGGAACTCGCGCGCGTTGAGCAACCTCGTGCGCACACCGTCGTACTTCGACAGCGCGGAGAACACCACCGTGCGGATCGGCACGTTGATGCCGACGCCCAATGTATCGGTGCCGCAGATCACCTTGAGAAGACCGGCCTGCGCCAATTGTTCGACCAGCCGCCGGTATTTCGGCAGCATCCCGGCATGGTGCACACCGATGCCGTGTCGTACCAGCCGCGATAGCGTCGTGCCGAACGCCGTCGAGAATTGGAACGCGCCGATCATCTCGCGAATTTCGGCCTTCTCCTCCTTGGTGCTGACGTTGACGCTCATCAGCGCCTGCGCGCGCTCCAGCGCCGAGGCCTGGGTGAAGTGCACGACGTAGATCGGGGCCTGCCCGGTCTCGAGCAGATCGCCGATCGTCTCGTGCATCGGGGTGGTCGCATACGAAAAATACAGCGGCACCGGGCGTTCGGCGTTGGCGACGAGTGCCGTTGGCCGGCCGGTGCGCCGGGTGAGGTCCTCGCGCAGGAAGGAGACGTCGCCCAGTGTCGCTGACATCAGCAGGAACGGTGCCTTCGGCAGCTCCAGCAGCGGAACCTGCCACGCCCATCCGCGGTCCGGATCGCCGTAGAAATGGAACTCGTCCATCACCACCAGCTCGATGTCCGCGTCGGAGCCCTCGCGCAGCGCGATGTTGGCCAGTACTTCGGCCGTGCAGGTGATGATCGGCGCCTCGGCGTTGACCGCGGCGTCACCGGTCAGCATGCCGACGTTGGCCGCGCCGAAAACCTCGCACAGCGCGAAGAACTTCTCGCTGACCAGCGCCTTGATCGGGGCGGTGTAGTAGCTGCGCCGGTTTCCCGCCAGCGCTGCGAACAGCGCGCCCGTGGCCACCAGCGACTTGCCCGAACCGGTCGGCGTCGCCAGGATGACGTTGGCGCCGCTGACCAACTCGATCAGCGCCTCCTCCTGCGCCGGATACAGAACGGTCCCGTTCTCCTCGGCCCAGGCGGCAAAAGACGCGAACAGCTCGTCGGGGTCGGCGCCGAGCTCTTTGGCGATGTCGGTGAGCGAACCCTCAGGCACCGCGATGCACCGGCCCCAGCCGTTCGGCGATCTGCTCGGCGGCCAACTCGACTTCGGCGAGCCTGCTCCGCAGCCGTTCGGGCGCCCAAGCGAGCGCGATACGCGCTGGGGGCCAATTGGTTTCATCGATCGGGATCAGCTTGAACTCCGGCGGGGAGAACATCTTGCCGATGAACGAGTCGGGTGCGTAACTCACCAGCGCAACGAGATGCCGGTTGAATACCTGGGTGGCCATCTCGAGTTCGCCACCGCGCTGGTTCGTCGTGCGCACGACACGGTGGATGCCGCGGCTGTTGAGTTGTCGGGTCAATCCGGCCAGCACTACCGGGTTGGGCCGGGCGAAGTCGATCACGACCTCCCGATCACGCAACTCGTCGATCGTCACAAGGTCTTTGGCGGCCAGGGGGTCGTCGAACCGCACCGCGACCGCACCCTGGTAGCTGGCCACCACCTTGTGGCGCAGGCGTTTGTCACCGGCGGGCAGGTGGATCAAACCTAGTTCGGCCTGTCCGGCGATCAGCGTGGCGGTGACCTCGGTGCCCGAACCCGGAACGCGGAACTCCGTCGGCCCGGGCAGGCCGGCCAGCACCGTCTCCAGTTGGGCGAGCAGGTCGGAAGGAGCGTAGGCGGTGGCGCTCAGCCGAAGCGGCGCCGAACCCTGCACACTCTGCTTCGCAGTGGCTTTGAACTCCTCGATCTGTCGCAGGATTTCGCGGGCCGGGCCAATCAGGCGTTCACCGAGCGGGCTCAGCCGCACGTCGTGGTAGCCGCGTTCGAACAACGGCCCGCCGAGCTCCTTCTCGAGGAGTTTGATCTGCTTGCTCAGCGGGGGCGGTGTGATCATCAACTTGTCAGCGGCCCGCTTGAAGTGCAGTTCGTCGGCGACGGCGACGAAATACCTGAGCCTGGTGAAGTCGATGTCGATTCCTGCGGTGTCTCGAACGGGTGGCCGTGTACCCCGAATGCTACGAGATCACCGGTGTGGGCCCGTCAGGCGTGCACGTCGCCGTTGGTGGTCTCGAGCACTCCGCGCCGGTGCAGCGACTCGATCTCCGTGGGGCTCAGACCGAGAAGTTCCGTGGCGATCTCGGCGGTCTGCTCCCCGATGAGGGGGGCTTGGCGTAACGGCGGATCGGCGACGTGATCGCAGTGGATCTGCACGTTCTCCATCGTGAACGGGACGTCTGCGTGCGGATGAAGCTCCTCGCGGAACGACCGCCGTTGCTCGTAGTACCCCCAGGACGGGAGCTCGTCGGCGTGCATCACAGCGCCCGCGGGCACACCCGCGGCCTGCAGCCGTTCCATCGCCTCGGTGCGCGAATGCCGGGATGTCCAGGCGCGCACCGCGTCGAGGTCGATCTCACCATCACCGGGCAGGCCGATGACCCAGCGCAGTGCCTGCAACTCGGCGGCGTCACGCACGGTGATCGCGATCCACTTGTGCTCGCCCGCGGCCGGGAACAGTCCCCACGGCGCCCCGCGTTCCGCGCAGGAGCGGGGATGGCCCGCACGCTCGAGCGCATCGGCGGCGATGTCGGCGGCGACGTGGCTCAGCATCACCTCGGCCTGCGCGATGCTCGCCGACCCGCCCTCGCCGGTGCGTTCCCGGCGCAGCAGCAACGCGATCGCGGACAGGGCGCCGATCCTGGCCGCCACGTGGTCGGGGTAGACCGTCACGGTGTCGCAGAAGGTCTCGGGCTCACCCGGGTACACCCACTGGCTCGTGAACCCGACTGCGGCGCGGACCAGCGGCCCGTAGCCCAGGCGTTTGGCCCACGGGCCGTCGGGACCGAACGCAGAACTGTCCACCACCACGATGCCCGGGTTGATGCGTCGCAACGTTGCGTAATCCATGCCCAGCGCTTCGGCGACGCCGGGCTTGAAATTCGTCAGCACCACATCGGCGTCCCGCACCAGGCGGTGCGCGAGCCCGAGGCCCTCCTGTGTGCGCAGGTCGAGTCCGATCGAGCGCTTGTTGCGGTGCCCAGCGGCGAACGGCTGGGTCATCGTGGTGAGCTTGCCGACGCGCAGCCCGTCGGGATGGGCGGAGTGTTCGATCTTGACGACGTCGGCGCCCAGATCACCGAAGAGCCGGCCGGTATCGGCACCGACGACGATGACTCCGAGATCGAGGACGCGTATCCCTTCCAGCGGCCTCCCCTCGCCTCTTCGCTGCCGGCCTGCCAACAGTGGAGCGGCGGTGAGACGTTCGGACCCCTCGGAGTCCGAGTCGAGTGCGCTGGCGCGGTGTCCGTCGATCTCACTGACGCCGACCGGGATCGGGGCCACCACGCCGGGCGCAAGCTCCACGTCGCGGAAAAAGCCACGCGCGCTGAAGTGTTCGGCGGTCAACGCCTCCGACAGGGTCAGCACCGCCGCGGTGGGAACACCGTGGGCCTGGCCCTGGGACTCGAGCTCGGCACGGGTCTTGTCGGCGCAGAAGCGGGCGATGGCGTCGAGCAGATGCGGTGAGCGGAACCGCTTTCCGAGTTTGTCGTAAGAGGGGTCGGCGAACTCCTCGGGGCTGCCCATCCACGTGAACATTCCGCGCCACTGCCGTTTGGCCAGGATGCAGATGCGGACATGGCCGTCCTTGCAGGGGATGATCGGATAGCGCTGGCGTTCGGCATCCCAGTCGCGTTGCTGCATCTTGACCGCGACGCCCGCCGATGCGCTGCCCGCCGAGCCGAACGGCGGGTCGAGCGTCTGCATGGCCCCGTCGAGGATCGAGAAGTCGATCAGGTCGCCCTCGCCGGTGCGCAGACGGTCCAGGTAGACGGCGATGGTCATCACCGCGGCCTGCGCGGCGGCCACGTGGTGGGGCAAGTCGGCAGGCGGTACCAACGGCTCGCGGCCGGGTATGCCGGAGCGCGACAGCTCGCTGGACAAGGCGTGGAACACCGGGCCGGTGCCCTGCCAGGTGCGGTAGTCGTTGTCGCGGCCGAAGTCGCTGAGCGACAGGATCACCAGCTGCGGGTGCTGCCTACGGATCTCACGCACCGCCAGCGTCGCCTCGGCGAGCGACCCCGGCCGGGTGTTCTCGATCAGGATGTCGGCTCCGACAAGCATTTTCGCGAACTTGTCTCGGCCCGCCGCGGTCGACGAATCCAGCTCGACCGTCTCCATGCCGTGCCGGTTGATGGCGGTCTGCATCGGCACCCCTGCGACGCGCGGACCCACCACGTCGTCGTCGGTCACACCCAGCAGGCGCAGCACGGTCACGCGCGCCCCGAGGTCGGCGAGCAGTCGGCCGACGGCGCTCATCGGGCCCGAGCTCAGGTCGAGGATCCGCGTCCCTGACAACGGCGGATCGTATGCGGCGGCGCGGATCACAGATCAGCTCCTGCGGGCCTGACGGAAGGGGATGTCGCGGTCGGCCTCGGGCTCCTTGGGCAGCCCGAGCACGCGCTCGCCGATGATGTTGCGCTGAATCTGATCGGTCCCACCGCCGATCGAGGTGAAGAACGCGTTGAGCGTCAAGAAGTTGACGTCGTCGGCCACCGGATTCTCGGGGCCGGCCAACAACGCCTGCGCACCGATGATCTGTGTCTTCATCGCCGCCTCGGTGTGCAGGATCTTCGACATCGCGAGCTTGCCCAGCGACATGATCGAACTGGACGTGCCTTGTGTCGTCGCGGCTTTCGCGCGTGCGTTGTTGAGCCGGTTCAGCTCCCGCATCGCCAGCACCTTCGCCAGCGGGTAGCGCACCGCGGGGTCGTCGAGCACGCCGTGCTCGCGAGCGAGTTCGATCAGGCTGTCCGCCTTGCGGTTACGCGAGCCGCGGCCACTGTCGCCCATGATGGAGCGTTCGTAGGCCAGCGCGGTCTGCAGCGCCCGCCATCCGTTGCCCTCGCCGCCCAGCAGGTAGTCGTCGGAGACGGTCGCGTCGTTGATGAACACCTCGTTGAAGTGCGATTCGCCGGTGATCTGCACCAGCGGGCGCACCTCGATGCCGGGCTGCTTCATCGGCATGATGAACAGGCTCAGCCCCTTGTGCTTGGGCACATCCCAGTCGGTGCGGGCCAGAAGCAGGGCGTAATCGGCGGTGAGCGCACCCGACGTCCACACCTTCTGACCGTTGACCACCCACTGGTCACCGTCGCGGACCGCGGTGGTGCGCACGCTGGCCAGGTCGGAACCGGCGCCCGGTTCGCTGTAGAGCAGGCACGTGCGCGACCGCTCGACCAAGAAGTCGCGCAGCAGGTCCTGTTTGATTCTCTCGGTGCCGAGTTTGAGCGTGGTGTTGGCCGGGATGTTGTACTTGTCCTGCCGCGATCCCGGCGCCTTGATCGCCGAGAACTCCTGGCCGATGACGGCCGCGAGGTCACTCGGATATCCGCGGCCGAACCACTCGGTGGGATAGGTGGGCACGGCGTAGCCGGCGTCGAGCACCTTCTCCAGCCAGGCGATCCGCTCGGGCGAAGACGCCCACGGGTCGTCGGACTTAGGAAGTGGAGCCCAGTTGTCGCGCAACCACTCCCGGACCTCGGCGCGCAGCTCGTCGGCGGTGGGAAGGCTGGTCATGTCAGGCACCTTTCGAGACGAGGTAGCGCTCGCGATGCAGGCGCGGGCCGCCGAACAACTGCAGGCCGGTGCGCGCCCTGCGCAGGAACAGGTGGGCGGGGTGCTCCCAGGTGAAACCGATGCCGCCGTGCATCTGGATCGCGTTCATGGCGACGGTCTCGTAGGCCTCGGCGCAGGCGAAACCGGCCAATGCGACTGCACCGTCGGAGGTTTCACTTCGCGCGGCCTTCTCGGCGGCGGCGTGCTGGGCGGCCGATGTCGCGTTCTCGACCTCGATCAGGAGGTCGGCGGCCATGTGCTTGAGCGCCTGGAAGCTGCCGATCTGGCGGCCGAACTGGACGCGCGTCTTGAGGTAGTCGACGGTGATGTCGAAGAGCCGGCGGGAGCCGCCGACCTGCTCACCGGCCGACGCGATCACGGCGAGATCCAGGGCCTCCTGTACGGCGTCCCATCCGGCGGTGCCGAGCCGCCGCGCGGGTGTAGCCGCGAAGGTGAACGTCGACAGCCGCACGGTCGGGTCGAAAACCGTCACCGCGGTGCGGGTGAAACCGGTGGCGTCCGGCGCCACCTCGAAGACGCCGACGCCGTCGCTGGTGCGCGCGACCACGAGCAGGACATCGGCCGCCTGACCCCAGGTGACGTAGTGGGCGGCGCCGGTGAGACTGCCGTCGGCGCCGGCTTGGACGTCGACGCCCTCGGCCGTCCAAGTGCCGGACGGTCCGGTGATCGCGACCGTGCCGATCGCCGTGCCGTCGGCGAGTGGCGGCAGGAGTCGTCGCTTGTCTTCGTCGGAGCCTGCGGCCGAGATGAGCGCGACCGTCAACACCGCGCTGGAGATGAACGGTGCGGGCAGAAGTGCGGCGCCCGTCTCCTCGGCGACGGCCTCGAGCTCGAGTGCGCCGAAGCCCAGACCGCCGAGTTCGTCGTCGACGAGCATGCCGAGCAAGCCCTGCTCGGCGAGCTGGTGCCACAGGTCGCGGTCGAAGCCGTCGTCGGAGGTCATCACCGCGCGCACGTCGTCCTCGGTGCACCTGTCATCCAGCAGCTCGCGGACCGCCGAACGCAGTTCCGCGCGCTCGGCCACACTGATCGTCATCCCAACCGCCTCTCCTGGCTAGCTGGGTCCATGGTTGGGCCCGAAAGGCCCGGTGTAAATCACGAATCGCGACACCGGCGGGTTTCCCGTTGGGACATGGGAGGGGGGCGCCGCACGCACGCCCGGTCAGCTACTGCATACGAGCCTGGCCCCGACCGTCGATCAGGCTGTCGAGGCCGCGCTGCCACCTGGCGGAGCGGGCGCGGTTGCACACCGTGCGGGTGATCACGAGAACAGCTGCGGCCGTTCCGAGGACCGCGAGCAGGACGAGTGCGCCGGCCGTGACCGCTTCCATCGCCGCATGGGGAGCCGCGCGCTTGGAGTCGAACAGCGCGGTTCCGACGGCGCCGGCGATCGGCACGGCGAGAACGGACAGGGCGACGACCAAGGTCATGATCAGCGCCTCGATCCGATCCACGGAGCGGACCAGCGGATTGTCTCCCCTCAACCGCGCCAGCGTCGACCACCGGGGCATGCGGAGGGTGAAGGTGGCCCACTCCTGGTCGTCACCCAACCGGACAGCCGTCTGGGGGTGATCGTCGCCATGCGGGCTGCGCACCGTCATCTCCTCTCACTACGGGGGCTGCGTCCTACTCCTCCCATCGTGGACCCCATCTGACCTGCGAGCTTTGCCGAGAAACGACAACATCGACGTCCTCCGTTGTGGCCGGCCGACAACAATGCGCCGGGGCGCCAGTAATCCGCGGAGGCTTCGGGGCGGCGGGGGACGGGTACCCCTGACCGTCATCGAATCGGGAAGGACCCGCACATGGATGAGAATGAGACGCAGCGGCGGCAGGTGGGCGATTCCGACAGCCCGATCGAGGACGAGTTGGAGGGCGCCTTCCAGAGGATGGTCGACGAGGGCACCCAACGCCTGCACCGGGCATGGCGCGAAGTGCTGGTCACCGGCTTCTTCGGCGGCACCGAGGTCGCGGTGGGCGTCCTGGCCTACCTGTCGGTGTTGGCCACCACCCACAACCACCTGCTCGCCGGTCTCGCGTTCTCGATCGGATTCCTCGCGCTGCTGCTCGGCCGCAGCGAGCTGTTCACCGAAGGGTTCCTGGTGCCGGTCACCACGGTCGTGGCCAAACGCGCCAGCGTCGGGCAGCTGCTGAAGTTGTGGATCGGAACGCTGATCGCCAATCTCGTTGGGGGCTGGGCGATCATGTGGCTGATCATGACGGGCTTCCCGAAACTGCATGCGCAGACGATCGAGTCGGGCACCCACTTCGCCACCGCCCCGATCTCAGCGGAGACGGTCGCGCTGTCACTGCTGGGCGGCATGGTCATCACGCTGATGACGCGCATGCAGCACGGCACCGAGTCGACGTTCGGCAAGATCGCCGCGGCGGTCGCAGGCGGCTTCCTGTTGGCCGGGCTGCAGATGTTCCATTCGATCCTGGACTCGCTGCTGATCTTTGGTGCGCTCATCGCCGGCGCCCCGTTCGGGTACGGCGACTGGGCGACGTGGTTCGCCTACACGGTCGTCGGCAACGTGGTAGGCGGTCTGGTGCTCGTCACGCTGCTTCGTCTGCTGCGCAGCAAGGACCGTCTGCAGGATGAGCGACAGGATGCGGATGCGGATGCCTCATGAGTCGCGAGAGCGTCGGTAGCGTCGATTGCGTTCCTTGGAGCCGAGAACGGAAGGTCGACGCGCGATGACGGACACTCCGGCTGAAGTGGTGGACTCGGCCGCGCCGCCACGACGCTCGCCGCGGCGTTGGCGGCGGATGGTCATCGCGCTCGCCATCACGCTGCTGCTGTTCGGTGTGCCGTGGTGGACGCTGCTGGCCTCGGGTGCGGCCTGGCCGAGAGCCGTCGTCATTGTCGGGACGCTTGCCTTCGCCGTGGCCTTTGTGGCGATGCCGGTGTTGATGACGCTCGGTCACGGTCGCCACCTCGACTGGGCCGCCGCCGTCGGGGATGCCCTGCTCGGGGTCGCGTGGGTGCTGTTCACCTGGGCGGTGCTGGGTCAGGCGTTGGGGTGGGTCCTGTTCGCCGCGGGGGTCGACAATCCGACGCGGGCGAGGGTCGTGGCCTGCGTGGTGTTGGCGGTCGCTGTGGCACTGCTGGTCTGGGGCTTCGTCGAAGCGATGCGCCTGCCCCGGGTCAAGAAGGTCGACGTCGCAATCGACGGGCTGGGCCGCGGCCTGGACGGGCTGCGCGTCGCGCTGATCACCGACACGCATTACGGGCCGATCGACCGCGCTCGCTGGTCGGCCGCGGTGGTCAAGCGCGTCAACGAACTCGACGCGGATGTGGTCGGCCACGTCGGTGACATCGCCGACGGAACGGTCGAGAAGCGGGAGGCCCAGGCAAGCCCGCTGGCCGCGGTGCAGGCGACGTTGGCCCGGGTGTACGTCACCGGCAACCACGAGTACTTCGGCAAGGCGCAGGGCTGGCTCGACTATATGCAGCGCATCGGCTGGGACGCACTGCACAACCGGCACGTCGTGGTCGAGCGCGGCGGTGACCGAATGATCGTCGCCGGCGTCGACGACGCCACCGCGCGGTCCTCCGGTCTGGTGGGGCACGGGGCAGATCTCGACACGGCGCTGGCCGGTGCCGACCGCGCACTACCCGTCCTTCTGTTGGCGCACCAACCCAAGCAGGTCGCCCACGCGGCGCGGGCCGGTGTCGATCTCCAAGTCTCGGGGCACACACACGGCGGCCAGATCTGGCCGTTCAATATCCTTGTCCGACTGGAGCAGCCGGTGGTGCACGGCCTGAGTCGCCATGGTGATCGCACGCAGCTGTATACCAGTCGCGGCACAGGCTTCTGGGGTCCGCCGTTGCGGGTGTTCGCGCCCAGTGAGATCACCCTGCTGACGCTTCGCCGCGCGTGAGCATGCGGTCGGGAACCGTGGCCCGGCAGTGGCGGCGCGCAACTGAAGATGTACTCAGCGACCGCGCCAGCGCGGTGTCCGCTTCTCCCGCCACGCTCTGATGCCCTCGTGCACATCCTCGGTCGCAGCGGCCACCTTGCGCATCGTCTCGCCGAACCGGACCGACTCGATCCAGCCCATGTTGGCCGTGCGCCAGGCCACCTCCTTGGTGGCGCGCTGCGCCAGCGGTGCCGCCTCGGTGAGCGTGCGCGCCCAGGACCGCGCCTCGGCCTGCAGATCACCGGGTTCGACCAGTCGCCACACCAGGCCGGTCTCCTTGGCGCGCTCGGCGTCGATCGGCTTACCGGTCAACAACAACTCCATGGCGTCGGCCCACCGGACGCGTTCGGGCAGCCGGATCGCACCGACGATCGTCGGCACCCCGAGAGATACCTCCGGGAACGCGAAAGTCGCTGTGGTCGAGGCGATCACGAAGTCACAAAACAGGACGCCGGTCAGACCGTAGCCGATGCAGGGCCCGTTGACCGCCGCGATCGTCGGCTTGAACAGTTCCATGCCGCTCTCGAACGAGTTGATCGTCGGCTTCTCCCAGAACGTGCCCCCGAAGGTGCCGACCGAACCCTCGCCGTCCTTGAGGTCACCGCCGGCGCAGAACACGTCGCCGTTTGCGGTGAGGATCCCAACCCACGCATCCTCGTCGTCGCGGAACCGCTCCCAGGCCGCGTTCAGGTCGCGCCGCATCTCGCCATTGATCGCGTTGCGAGCGTCGGGACGGTTGAAGGTGATGGTGGCGATGTGATCGTCCAACTCGTAGGTCACCAGGCTCATGGCTGCACGATAGCCAGGTGACGTCGTGCCGATGGATGACCATGTCGAGAAATGCCCGACGGATCCGTCCCACAGGTGAGTGACCAACTAGGGTCGCGACCCGAAGAACGGAGGACGAAGTCATGGCCAAGTATCTGCTGCTCAAGCACTACCGGGGCGCGCCGGCCAGCGTCAACGACGTGCCGATGGACCGGTGGACGCCCGAGGAGATCGAGGCGCACATTCGGTATATGAACGACTTCGCGGCACGCTTGGAGAACACCGGCGAGTTCGTCACCCATGCGGCCCTGGCCCCGGAGGGGGCTTGGGTGCGCTCTGACGGTGAGGGCAAACCGCCGGTGGTCGACGGCCCGTTCGCCGAAACCAAGGATCTGGTCGCCGGATGGATGGTCATCGACGTCGATTCCTACGAACGCGCCGTCGAACTGGCCGGGGAACTGTCGGCGGCGCCGGGCGCGGGCGGTCGCCCGATCCACGAGTGGCTGGAGGTCCGGCCGTTTCTGACCGCACCACCGACGGTCACCGAGTGAGGCCCGGCGCGGTGGGCGAGGCCCAGCTGCGGGACCTGATCCCCGCGGTGCTGGCAATCCTCGTCCGCCGCGGGGCGGATTTCGCGACCGCCGAGGACGCGGTTCAGGAGGCGCTTCTGCGCGCGCTCGACACCTGGCCGGACCGGCGCCCGGACGACCCGAAGGGGTGGCTGATCACCACCGCTTGGCGCCGGTTCGTCGACCTCACCCGGTCCGACGTCGCCCGGCACCGCCGCGAGTTGCAGGTCGCCGGCGAACCGGCGCCGGGTCCGGCAGCGCCGGTCGACGACACGCTGCAGCTGTACTTCCTGTGCGCGCATCCCAGCCTCACCTCCGCGTCGGCCGTCGCGCTGACTCTGAGGGCTGTGGGTGGCCTTACGACCCGCCAGATCGCCCAGGCCTACCTCGTGCCGGAATCGACGATGGCACAACGGATCAGCAGGGCCAAACGCACCGTCAGCGACGTCCGCCTCGACCGCCCCGGCGACCTCCACACCGTCCTGCGCGTGCTGTACCTGGTCTTCAACGAGGGCTACACCGGCGAAGTCGACCTCGCCGCCGAGTCGATCCGGCTCACCCGCCAACTCGCTTCGGCCACCGACGATCCCGAGGTCGCGGGCCTGCTTGCGCTGTTGCTGCTGCACCATGCGCGGCGCCCGGCCCGCACACGCGCCGACGGCAGCCTCGTGCCGCTCGCCGAACAGGACCGGCGGCTGTGGCGGCGCGACCTGATCACGGAGGGCGTGGGCCTGCTGCAGGCCGCGTTGGCCAGGGACCGTCTGGGGGAGTACCAGGCGCAGGCCGCGATCGCCGCACTGCACGCCGACGCGCAGACCGCCGAGGAAACCGACTGGGTGCAGATCGTCGAGTGGTACGACGAGTTGGTCGGCCTCACGGACAGCCCGGTGGTGCGACTCAATCGCGCCGTCGCGGTCGGCGAGGCCGACGGAGCGCAAGCGGGGCTTGCGGCGCTGTCCGAGCTCGATCCGGCGCTTCCGCGCTACACCGCCTCTGCCGCATACCTCCACGAGCGGGCCGGCGAATTTGCCATGGCTGCGGAGCTTTACGTGGAGGCCGCTGCAAAAGCACAGAACCTCGCGGAGCGCGACCACCTCACCATGCAAGCGGCGAAGCTGCGCCAACGGCGCTCGGGGCGCTAGATCGGGGCCGCGCGATCGGACCAGGGCATCGCCTGCTCCAGCTGGGTAGCCAACCGGAGCAGCAGCGACTCGCCCGCCAGCGGTGCGACGAACTGGACCCCCAGCGGCAGCCCGTCCGCGGTCCAGTGCAGCGGTAGCGAAATTGCCGGGCGCCCCGTCAGATTGGCGAGCTGGGTGTACGGCACCCAGCCGAGATTCTTGTCCACCATGTCATCGACGATCTTGGTGAAGCGCAACACCTTTGCCGTGCGCGTCCTGATCAGCACGTCGGCGGCGCGCTGCAGCACGACCGGCAGGTCGAACTCGCCGATGGTCGGCGGCGGGGTCGCCAGCCCGGGCGTCAACAACAGGTCGTACGACTCGAAGAACGTGGTGAGCCTGCGCGTGTGTTCGTGGCGCCGCTGCACGGCGTCCACGTAGTCGACGCCGCTCGTGGTTCTGCCGAGCGCGGCGAGGATGAGGGTGTCGCGTTCGAACGAATCGTCGCCGGCGCCCGAGATGCGTTTGGCCTCATCGAGTTCCCACGCCGTGTAGACGAACCACGTGAGCAGGAAGTCGCGCGCCAGGGCCGCGTCGTCGAAGGGGGCGCTCGGAAGTTCCTCGACGTGATGGCCGAGCTCGGTCAGCGCCCGTATGGTCGCCTCGACCGCGGCGGCGGCTTCCGGATGCGGGGACGGGTTGATCGCCGACGGGACCCGCACGCCGATACGAAGGGTGCCGGGATCGGCCCCCACACAGGACGCGAATGTCGAGGACGGAACACCGGGCACGTACGGGCCCCACGGTTCGCCCCCGCGAATGACGTCGAGCATCGCCGCCGTGTCCCGCACGGTCCGCGACACCACGCCTTGTACGGCCGCGCCGTGCATGGACTCACCCGTCGCGGGTCCCGACGGCGTCAGCCCACGGCCCGGTTTGAGGCCGACCAGTCCACAGCACGCCGCGGGTATCCGAATAGAACCGCCGCCGTCGTTCGCCCCGGCGCACGGCACGATCCCTGCGGCGACCGCGGCAGCCGAGCCGCCCGACGAGCCGCCCGGCGTCCGGGTCAGGTCCCACGGATTGCGGGTAGGGCCCCACGCGTCCGGTTCGGTGATCCCCTTCGCCCCGAACTCGGGGGTGTTGGTCTTACCGAAGATAACCAATCCGGCGTCCTGCCACCGCCGCACGATCTCTGAGTGCTCGGCCACCGGCTTCGACATCAGCGCGCGCGATCCCGCCGACGTCGGTAGCCCGGCGTAATCCTGGGCGAGGTCCTTGATCAGGAATGGCACTCCCGAGAACGGGCCTGACGCCGCATCCGCCGGTGAGCCCGGGACGTCGCGGACAATCGCGTTGATTCGCGGGTTGACCGCAGCGGCACGGTTTCTCGCCAGGTCCAGCAACTCCGCGGCGCTCACCTCTTTGTCGGCGACGAGCTTGGCCAACCCGGTGGCGTCGTGACGGCGGTATTCCTCGAAGTTCACCGTTCGACCGTACGTGGCGCCTCCTGAGCGGTGGGCGCCTCCTCGACCGACGGGTCAGTGCACGGCCGAGCGCGGCCTGGCGCAACCGACGGAGACGGGCGCCAGGTTGGGGACTTTCGGTTGCTGCTTGCGCTCCTCGCGCGCGATCCGCCTGAGCAGTGCTCGCTCGTCGCGATTTTTCAGGGCGCGCCGGCGGTGAACCAGGAGGTCGAGTTGCTGCCAGCTGAGCCCGTCGAGCTCGCCGTCCTCGTCATGGGTGGCCACGACGACGCCTCCCCGCAGCAGGGGAACGGTCTTGGCGGTGAAAGTGCTGGTCGCCAGGAACAGCTCGGTGGCTTTTCGGTTGGGGCGCCGCTGGCAGCGCTGCGTCGACGGGCTGAACCAGAAGTCGAACTGCCGGTCGGCGCTGGTCAGGGATTGCAGACCCTGATCCTCTACGAGCTGGTCGATATCCGCGGTCGTGTACGCGCGGGTCTCATAAACGGTGCCGTTGGTGCTGAAGTACAGGACGGTGTTCATGGTGGATTCCCATTCGTCTCTTTCTTCGGTGTGATCGCCGGCCATGTGACCGGTCTGTTATCAAAGTTACCCGAGTGACGAAAGTGACAAACATCGGTAACGATCTAATCACATCGAAAATGCGTCGAACCGCACGTCAGAGGCGGTTCGCAGCGTTGAGAGATTGTTCGGCAGCGCGAGATCGCCGTCAGCCGAACTCGAGCAAGGTGTAGGCGCCGCGAAAGTTGCGCGTCGGCTTGAACCGCCAGAAGGCCGGAAACGCCTTCTCGAAGAACCAACCGCGCCCCGACGGCATCGGCAGATCGTGCACGGCGCGGATCCCGGGGATGGTGTCCGGGAGCGCGGCTAACTGCTCCGCCGACAGGCTGAAGGGCATCGGCGGAACGCGGTACCGGCGCGACGACCGCATCCCCTTCGGGGCGAGCTTCTTCACCAGGACCGGCGGGAGGTCGAAGACCATCTGGCCACCCGGGAAGCGCGCCGCGCACGCGGCGATCAGCCCCATGGCCTCGTCGGGCTGCAGATACATCAGCAACCCCTCCGCGGTGATGAAGACGCCGTTGCTGTCGTCGACCTTGTCCATCCACGAGTAGTCGAGCGCCGACTGGGCCAGCGTGGTGATCCGCGGCGATGCGGGCAGCAGGCGCTCGCGCAGCTCGATGACTGGCGGTAGATCGACTGTCAGCCAACGGAATTCGGCGTGAGGCAGGAGAGTGTTCAGGCGCCAGAAGCTGGTCTGCAGACCCTCGGCCAGCGCGACGACAGTGGCGCGCGGATGCTCCGACAGGTAGTGGCTCGCCGCCCGGTCGAACGCCAGCGAGCGCAGGCCCATCTCCTGGCCTTTGCGGCCGAACTTGTCGAAGTCGAAGTCGATCGCGTCGACGAGGCGGATCGCCATCGGATCGTCGATGATCGCGTTCGGATGACGGGCCTGATGCGCCCTTCCGTTCAGCGTCAGCAGCGCGGTCTCCGAGACCCCGGTGAGGGCGATGTCGTCGGCTTTCCGGTCCTCTGCGTCATCCACCACAACGAACGTACCCGGTGCGCAAAGGCGCGAGAATTCCTCAGCCGGCGAGCACGAAGGACAGGAAGAACCCGCCGGCGGTCGCAAACGCGTTGAGCGGGCGGCCGTGTTCGAACGCCTCCGGCATGAGGGTGTCGGCGAGTGACGCCAGGACCGCGCCGCCGGCGAAGGACAATGCGACCGCCAGAAGGGTGTCGTCCAATCCCGAAGCGATCGTACGACCCAGCACCACGGCAGCGGCCAGCAACACCGCGCACAGCGACCACGTCAGAACGACGGCGCGGGCGCTGGTTCCCGACTCGCGCATCGCGACCGCGCCGACGAGGGACTCCGGCAGGTTCGAGAAGAAGATCGCCACCAGCAGCGACAGCGACACACCGCCGACGAGCGAGACACCGAGCGCGAGGTTCTCCGGCACACCGTCCAACGTCACCGCGGCCAACAACGCGAACCCGACCCCGCCGCGCGCTCCCGAGGTGGCGACTTCCCGGGTGTCGGGCCCGGACTTCCCGCTGATGTATCTGTCCAGCGCGGTGTCGACGGCGACGAACGTGGCCGCGCCAGCGAGCAGGCCGAGACCCGAACGCACCGCACCGCCCATGTGGTAGGCCTCTTCGAACAGTTCGAACGCCAGCGCCGAGATGAGCGCCCCGCTCGCGAAGGCGAGCAGCACTCCCGTCACCCGTTTCGGCGGGCTCCATTTCGCTCCCACCAGTGAGCCGATGACGAGGGAGCTGGATGCGGCCAGGCCGAACCACACTGCGGTCAGCACGGCGGATTGATGCCCCGACCTGTCGCTTCTCAAACCGGCGCGCACCACCGTGGCGATTGCCACGGGCACGCGATGGGTATCTGAGCTCAGCGTCGAAGGGGAGACACGTGACATCGCCACCAGAGCTGGGCTGTCCCAAACGGATGGAGTTCGGTCCGTGTGGTGGTGTGCGCCCCGACGGCCAGTGCGAGATGCGCCCGGGTCCGTGCACATTCGCCGACGTGGTGCCGTGGTCGGGGCCGCGACACGAACCCCGGCCGGTCAATCCACCTCTGGTGCTCACCGACTTCAGCAACGCCGCATTCGATGTGCAGGACGTCGCGGCAACCGCCGGTCTTCTTGCACCGTCGTGTGACGCCGTTCTGGTCGGTGAGCATCAGAACAAACCGGACTTCCCGCCCACGCTGATGGGCAGCCTGCTGCTCGACGCCGGTGTGGCGCCGTGGATCACGCTGTCGTGCCGCGACCGCAACCGGGTGGTTCTCGAGCAGGAACTGCGGGGGTTACTCAGTATCGGCGTCGACACCGCGTTGTGCGTGACGGGTGACGGTCGGGGCTATGACGTCCGCCCCGACGTGACGCAGACCTTCGACCTGGACGGGCCGCGCCTGGTCGAACTCGCGGCGTCGATCGGCATGGTCGCCGCGGTACCCGAGACGCCGACGGCGCCGCCGGTACATGGACGGCCCGCCCGTCTCGTGGAAAAGCAGCGCGCCGGAGCCAGTTTGGCGGTTCTCAACCACGTGCCGTTCCCGGCCATGATCGCCGACTTCATGCAGTCCGCCCGCGCCGCGGGCCTGTCCATCCCGGTGATCGCGGCGGTCGCGGTGTTCACCGACAGCGTGTCCGCGGCCGTCCTGCAGGGGCTGCCCGGGCTCGAGCTCGACCCATCGGTGACCGAATACGTCCTGGGCGCCGCAGACCCGGTGGCGGCGGGAATCGAGGCGGCGGTCGCCGAGGCGGAAGCGTTGTTGTCGATCGACGGCGTCGAAGGCGTGAACGTCTCCGGGCTGGCGTCGGCATCCGGTGCCCGCGTCGGCGCCGAGATCAAGGCCGAGGTGGGACGCCGCATCCAGGAGGTGGCAGCGTGAGTGAGGCGATGGAGGCCGAGTTCGACACGGTCGCCGAGTGGACGGCGCAGGTGGCCGCGGATCTGGGACCGGATTACCACATCCCCGCGGCGTGCCGGGGAAGCGGAAGCCCGGCGGCACTGGATTGGCTGATCGAGCGGATGGGGCTGGCGGCGGGCGACACGCTGCTGGACTGCGGCGCGGGTGTCGGCGGCCCGGCCGCGTACGCGGCGCAGGCGCGCTCGGTGCGACCGGTGCTCGTCGAGCCCGAATCCGGGGCATGCCGGGCGGCGAGCAGGTTGTTCGACCACCCGGTGCTCTGTGGGCTCGGCTCGGCGCTGCCGATCGCCGACTCGCGTTTCGACGCGGCGTGGTCGTTGGGGGTTCTGTGCACCACACCGGATCAGCTCACGCTTCTGAACGAGTTACGCCGCACGGTGCGACCCGGCGGGAGCGTCGGGCTGCTGGCGTTCGTGGCGCATCGCGCAATCCCTGGCGATCGACTTCCGGACAATCACTTCCCCACACCGGAGCGTCTCGACGAGCTCATCGGCCAAGCGTCCTTCGTCGTGGAGGAACGGCTGTGCACCGCCGATCTGCCCGACATTCCAGCGGTGTGGACCGAACGCGCCGAGAAGGTGGAGACCACGCTGTCCGAACGGCACGGCCGCAAGCGGGCGTGGCGGCTGGCCGAAGAGCAGAGCGGCGACATCGGGCGGCTACTCGAAAACGGAACGCTGACCGGCGAACTCCTGATCCTGCGTCACGCGCGGTGACGGGCGGGTTTCGGTCCGTGGCTGTCCGGAAACCCTGACCCCATGGGCCGCACCGTACGTGGTCTCGCCGCCGCGGCCGCCTCGACGATGGGCGCCGTGGCCGTGCGTGATCTGTTTCAGCGCAGGCACGCACTCCTGCGAAACTTTCCCGTCGTCGGGCATGCGAGGTACTTACTCGAAGCCATCGGCCCGGAGTTGCGGCAGTACATCGTCGCGGCCAACGACGAGGAACGGCCCTTCACCCGGGACCAGCGACGGTGGGTGTACGCGTCGGCCAAGAAACAGAACAACTACTTCGGCTTCGGCACCGACAACGACCTGGAGTACACCTCCGGCTATCCGGTGATCAAACATCGCACGTTCGCCAAGACCGTCCCACCGTCGTCACCGGGCACCAGCCGCGAGATACAGGTGCCGTGCGCCAAGGTGATCGGGGCGGCCCGCGACCGACCCGGCGCGTTCCGGCCGAACTCGGTGGTCAACATCTCCGCGATGAGCTTCGGATCACTGTCGGCCAATGCCGTCGAGGCGCTCAACAAGGGGGCCGCACTGGCTGACTGTCTCCACAACACCGGCGAGGGCGGGATCTCGCGCTACCACCGCCACGGCGGGGAACTGATCTTCCAGATCGGCACCGCCTACTTCGGGTGCCGGGACGCCGACGGTCGCTTCGATCTGGCCAAGCTCAAAGACGTGGTGGCGCGTGCGCCGGTGCGGGCGCTGGAGATCAAACTCAGCCAAGGGGCCAAGCCGACTCTGGGAGGGCTGCTGCCCGCACCGAAGGTCTCCGCCGAGATCGCCGCCGCTCGTGGAATCCCCGAGGGTCGCGACTGCGTGAGCCCATCGCGGCACGCAGAGTTCTCCGACGTCGACAGCCTTCTGGACTGGGTGGAACTGCTGGCCGCCGAGACGGGCCTGCCGGTGGGGATCAAGTCGGCCGTCGGTGATCTCGAGTTCTGGTGCGATCTGGCCGATCTCATGCGAGACACCGGCCGCGGCGTCGACTTCATATCCATCGATGGCGGCGAGGGTGGCACCGGCGCGGCACCACTGATCTTCACCGACACCGTGTCGCTGCCCTTCCAACTCGGCTTCGCGCGGACGTACCGGATCTTCGCCGAGCGGGGCCTGCACGAGGATGTGGTCTTCATCGGCGCGGGCAAGCTCGGCCTGCCGGACAACGCCATCGTCGGCTTCGCGCTCGGCTGCGATCTGGTCTACGTCGCGCGCGAGGCGATGCTCGCGATCGGGTGCATCCAGGCGCTGAAATGCCACACCGACACCTGTCCGACCGGAGTCGCGACCCAGAACGCATGGTTGGCCCGTGGCCTGGTGCCCGACGTCAAGGCCGAGCGGGTCGCCAACTACGTCAGGACGCTGCGCCGCGACCTGGTCAAGGTGGCCGAGGCGTGCGGCGTCGAACATCCCGGATTGATCACCACCGAAGACGTCGACATCCTCGACACCCGCACCGATTCCACGCCGCTGCACGAGGTGTACGGCTACACACCGGACATGGGTATGCCGTCGGAAGCCGACCGCAAAGAGATCGTCCGGTTGATGACGCACGTCGGGCCCGAGGGGCATTCCGCGCCACCTTCGTCGTCAGCCGTCGGATGACCTGGCGCGGTCGTCCCGTGAGTGGGAGGCTGAAGCAGCGTCCTGGTCACCGGCCGCGATACACGTTTGTGCAATGACCGCGTGGGGGATGTACAGACAAGCCTTGAGCATTCTCAAGCATCGAAGCCGGAGGCCGCATGCAACCGATATCACCCACGGACCTGATCTTTCTGCTCGGCGAATCCCGGGAACACCCAATGCATGTCGGCGGTCTGACGCTGTACGTGCCACCGGACGGGGCCGGCCCCGACTTCCTACGGGACCTTTACGACACCCTGGTGGAGCAGACCGATGTGCAGCCGACCTTCCGCAAACATCCGGCGTTCTTCGGCGGGCTCACGAACCTGGTGTGGTCCTCCGACAAGGACATCGATCTCGAATACCATCTGCGCCGCTCGGCGCTCCCGGCGCCGGGCCGGGTGCGTGAGCTACTCGAGCTGGTCTCGAGATTGCACGGCACGCTGCTCGACCGCCACCGCCCGTTGTGGGAGGCGCACCTGATCGAGGGGCTGGCCGACGGACGCTTCGCGGTTTACACGAAGTTTCACCACTCGCTGATCGACGGCGTATCGGCAATGAAGCTGGTGCAGCGGACGCTTTCCACCGATCCGGGTGACACGTCGATTCAGGCACCGTGGAGCTTGCCGCCACGGCGCAGGTCGGGCCCGAAATCCGGTCCGTCACTGCTGCAGACGGTGAGCGAGGCCGCGAGCTCGGTCGCCGGTCTCGCACCGACCACGTTGTCGCTGGCGCGAGCCGCGCTCATCGAGCAGGAGCTCACCCTTCCGTTCCGCGCACCGAAGACGATGCTCAACGTCCGCATCGGCGGGGCGCGGCGGGTCGCGGCCCAGTCGTGGGCGTTGGAGCGCATCCAGAAGGTCAAAAGCGCTGCGGGCGTGACCGTCAACGACGTCGTGCTGGCCATGTGTGCAGGGGCGCTGCGGGAGTATCTGGCCGACGAACGCGCGTTGCCGGACACGCCGCTGGTCGCGATGGTTCCGGTGAATCTGCGCACCGAGAAGGACGCCGAGGGCGGTGGGAACCTGGTGGGCGCAATCCTGTGCAATCTCGCCACCGATCTCGAGGATCCCGTGCAGCGGCTGGAAGCGATCGCCACGTCGATGCGCGACAACAAGAAAGTCTTCTCCGAACTGCCGCGGGTTCAGCAGTTGGCTTTGTCGGCGTTGTTGGTGGGCGGGCTGGCGCTCGGATTGCTGCCGGGCTTCGTCTCCACTTCGCCACCGCCGTTCAACATCGTGATCTCCAACGTGCCCGGCGCCAGGCAGCCGATGTACTGGAACGGCGCCCGACTCGACGGCAACTACCCGTTCTCGATTCCGCTCGACGGGCAGGCGCTCAACATCACGTTGGCCAACAACGCCGACAACCTCGACTTCGGGTTGGTCGGCGACCGGCGGAGCGTGCCGTCGCTTCAGCGGCTGCTCGGCCACCTCGAGACGTCGCTGAAGGATCTGGAGCGCGCGGTCGGCGTCTAACGGACGCGCCACCCGTCGGGCATCCCGTCGCGCTTTCGGTATAGCGTTCCCGCTATGAGTCGAGTGTCGATCATCACCGGTGGCGCCGGTGGCATGGGCCAGGCGACTGCCCGCATCCTCGGACATGACCATGCCCTGGTCCTGTGCGACGTCAGGAAGGACCGGCTCGACACCCCGGCCGCGGAGTTGGCCGACGCGGGCATCACCGTCACCGCGGTGCACTGTGATGTCACCGACCGGGCGGCGGTCGATCGGCTCTTCGAGACGGCGACCGGCGTGGGCACGATCGCCTCGGTGGTTCACACCGCGGGCGTGAGCCCCAGCATGGGTGACGCCGAATATGTGATGCGCACCAACGCGATCGGCACGGTCAACGTCAACGAGGCGTTCTTCGAGGCGGCCTCCGAGGGCGCCGCGATCGTCAACGTCGCATCCATGGCCGCGCACCTGCTGCCCGACGAGATGATCCCCAAAAACAAGTTCCCGCAAGCGATGGCCGATCAGGACGCGTTTATGGCCGACATGCTTGCCGCGTGCGACATCGCCGGGCCGGAGGCGCGTTCGGGCATTGCCTACGCCGTCAGCAAGAGCTTCGTGCGGTGGTACAGCTCGTCACAGGCCGAACGGTTCAACGGCAAGGGCCTGCGCATCGTCTCGGTCTCCCCGGGATCCGTCGACACCGAGATGGGCAGGCTGGAGGAGCAGGCAGGCGCAGGCGCGATGGTCACCGACGCCGCCGTCCCGCGGTGGGGCACACCGCAGGAGATGGCCGAGCTGTTCGCGTTCTGCGTCAGTCCCAAGGCGGGCTACCTCACCGGCACCGACATCCTCAACGACGGTGGAGTGGTCGCCTCCATGACGGAACGGGCGCGCAAGGCCGCCGAAAGCGCCTGAGGCGCAACGCTAAACGTGTGACGGTAGCGGGCCGGCCAGTTTGGCCGGGCGGCACCACAGGGCGGCCGTCGCGCAGAACACCATCGCCACCCCGAAGGCCACCTGCACGTTGAACACGTCGGCCGCGCCGCCGAGCACGGCCGCGGCGATGGGACGTGAACCGAGGAAGCCGACCAGCCAGAGCGCCATGATGCGCCCGCGCAACGGCTCGGGCGCCCGCTCCTGCACGACGGTACTCAGCCCGGTCATCGCCCAACCGAAACCCAGTCCGGCAAGGACGAACCCCGCGATGGCCACCGCGGTCACCGGCGCGGCCGCGAGCACCGCACACCCGAACCCGAGCCCTGCCAGCCCGATCGCCGACACGTTCTGCGACGCGATCCGGCCGCGCAGCAACGCCAAGGTCGCCATGCCGACCGCCGCGCCTACACCGAACACCGCGGACAGCGTTCCGACCAGGCTGGCCCCGCCGCCCAGTTCGTCGGCCAACGACGGGGTCAGTGTGATCGACGAGTCGGACGCCAGGCCGACGGTGGTCACCGCGAGCAGCGCCAGCAACAGCGGGCGATCCCGCCACACGTATCGCAGCGCCACGCGCACGCGGTAATCGGTGTCGGCGAGCCGCGTCGGCGGTGCGGGGAACCGCACGGCGAGGAGGAAGAACGCGAACACGAGATGCAGAACCGCGCTGACCGCGAACGCGGCTCCGGCCCCCAGATGCGCGGCGATGTACGCGCCCGCCGCGGGGCCGACGATGCGCCCGATGGTCATGGGGAAGCTGTTGAGCGCCATGGCCGTCGACAGTTCACCGTCGCGGATGAGGTTCGGCACGATCGACTGCATCGCCGGCCCGCCCACCACGAAGCCGAACCCGACCAGCAAGGTGCCCAGGAGCACGGGAACGGCATCGGAGATGTCGTGTCCTGCGGGGTCGGCGAACAACCACACCGCCGTGAATCCGGAACCGGCCACACACAACACCCGGCCGAGCAGGATCTGCCGCGCGGGGTTGCCGGTGTCGGCCCACTTGCCGCTCATGGGGCTGAGGATCAGCTGGGGCGCGAACTGGACGACGCCGACCAACCCCACCATGAGGGCTGACCGCGTCGCGTCGAACATCACGATCGCGGCGACGATGCCGTGCGTCCAGACCGCCACGACCGAGAAGATCTTTCCCCAGAACAACGCGCCGAACACCGGATCGAACATCAACCCCAGCGCGCCGCGTTCCTGCGGTGGGGCGGTGGCTTCGGCGGTCATCGGGCCGACGCCCCTTCGAACCGTTCGGCCAACCGGTCGAGTAGATCGACCAGGGTGTCGACGCTGGCGTCGGGCCAGTCCTCGATCATCTCGGCGACCAGTTCACGCCTGCGGTCGGTCACCGTCTGCGAGGCCTCGTGTCCGGCTTCGGTCAGCACGAGCATGCAGCGGCGCTGATCGTCGGCGGCGAACGTCTTCGTCACCAGGCCTGCGGCGACGACGGCGGCCACCGACCGGCTCGCGGTGGAGTGGTCGACGGCAAGGAAGTCGGCGACGTCGCGGATGGAGGCGCCGCCGGAAAGCTGCTGGCACTGCTCGACCGCGCGCAGCACCCGCAGGGTCGACGCGCTGGTCACGGGGCCTGCGCCGTCGAGAAGACGATTCCGCCAACCGGGCCGCTGCCGCGCGACCGCGATGCGGGTCAGCAGTTCGTCGAGTTGGTCGTATCGTGACGGCGCCACTAAGTATGCATAGCACATACATATATCTGCGACGAAATCGAGGCCGGCGATGATCATCACGTGCGGCCGGTAGTGGTTGTTCCGCGTGTGGGAGCCGCATCAGGACGGTGAAAGGATGAGGCGTGACGTCGCGTCTGCACGATCCCGACTGGCGAGGCTTCGCCAGCGACAACAATGCCGGCGTGCATCCGGAGGTGCTCGCCGCCCTGGCCGCCGCCAACGGCGGCCACCAACCCGCATACGGGCAGGACGCGTACACCGCGCGGTTGCAGGAGGTGATCGGCGAACACTTCGGCGCGGGCGCCGAGGTCTACCCGGTCTTCAACGGCACCGGCGCGAACGTGGTTGCGCTGACCAGTGTTCTGCCGCGCTGGGGCGCCGTCGTCAGCGCGTCGACGGCCCACATCCACACCGACGAAGCGGGCGCTCCCGAGCGCATGACCGGGATCAAGCTGCTGACGGTGCCTACCACCGACGGCAAGCTGACCCCCCAACTCGTCGCCCGCGAGGCGTGGGGTTGGGGTGACGAGCATCGGGCCCAGCCGCTTGCGGTGAGCATCACGCAGACGACCGAGATGGGCACCGTGTACACGCCGGACGAGGTGCAGGCGGTGGCGGACTTCGCCCACGCCAACGGGATGGCGGTGCACATGGACGGGGCGCGGCTGTGGAATGCGGCAGCGGCGCTCGGCGTGCCGTTCCGGGCGTTCACCACGGATGCGGGGGTCGACGTCCTCAGCTTGGGCGGCACGAAGAACGGCCTGCTCGGCGCCGAGGCGGTGGTCGTGCTCGATACAGCCCGTGCTCACGGGCTGAAGTATCTGCGGAAACTGACGATGCAGCTGGCGAGCAAGATGCGCTTCACTTCGGTGCAGCTGCTGACGCTGTTCGAGAACGACCTCGGCCTGCGCAGCGCCGCGCACGCGAACGCGATGACGGCGCGGCTGCGCTCGGCCCTCGAGGCCCACATCGCCGAGGGACGGCTGACCGGGCTCGCATTCACCCAGTTGAGCCCGGCGAACGCGATCTTCGCGTCGCTGCCGACCGATGCGGCCGACCGCATTCGCGAGCGGGTGCGGTTCTACGACTGGGACCGCTCGCGCGGCGAGGTGCGCTGGATGACGGCGTGGGACACCACCGAGGCCGACGTCGACGAGTTCGTGACGGCGATCCTCGCCGAGCTGTGATTTGGGTGCGGTTTGTCGCGCTGAGTGCAACGAACTGCACCGAAATCGCACTGGCATGATGCCGGGGTGACTTACCGCGTCCCAACCCTCGCCGATATCGTCGCCACGCTCGAGGTGGACCGACGCGGCGACCGGCACTTCGTCGCGACGCAACTCGACAACCCGGCACACCACATCGTCGGCGGACACATCGCCGGTCAGGCTCTGATGGCGGCCAGCAGGACCGCTCCCGGCCGCACGCCGCACAGCGCGCACGTCTACTACGTGCGCGCAGGCGATGCCCGCTATCCGGTCGACCTGCACGTTGACGTGGCACGCGACGGCGGAACGCTGTCGACGCGTCAGGTCACCGCGGTCCAGGACGACCAGATTCTGCTCGAGGCGCTGGTGTCGCTGAGCGCGCCCGTCGATTCACTCGACTATCACCAGCCGATTCCCGATGTGCCGCAACCGGATTCGCTTGCGCCGGTGCAGCAGCAACTGGCGGACTTCGCCGATGAGCACAACGGCTTCTGGGTGCGGCCGCAGCCGTTCGACCTGCGCTACATCGATGCGCCACCGCGCTTGGCGCTCGAGCTCGGCGAACCGTCGCCGCGGATGCGGATGTGGTGGCGGCCAGGTGAGCCGGTGGCCGACGACGAGGTGCTGCACAGCTGCCTGCTGGCCTACCTGTCGGGCACGACGATGGTCGAGACGGCGCTCGCCATGCGCGGCGCCACCCCGATCGGCACGTTCAACGCGCTGATCGACCACGCGCTGTGGTTCCACCGGCCGGTCGACATGTCGGATTGGGTGCTGTCCGACCAGTTTTCGCCCAGCGGTGTCGCCGGTCGCGGGCTGACCACGTCGACGATGTACAACCGGGCCGGACAGCTGGTGTGCCTGGCGACCCAGGAACTGTATTTCGGCCGGGCCGCCGCCTGAACCTCACCGTCCTGTCGCACCGTCGATCTGTTCGCGCAGGATGTCCATATGGCCCGCGTGCCGACCGGTCTCCTCGATCATGTGGACCAGCGCCCACCGCATCGAGGGCTCGGACCCGCCCTTGGCCGGTCGTGGCGCGCGCGACTCCAGGTCCTCACAAGCGGCGATGACCGCGTTGGCCCGCCTGATCGCATCCCGGTAGGCGTCGATCAGACCCTCGATGGTTTCGGCAGGCCCCGCCTGAAAGGTCGCCGGCCAGTCGTCGACGTGTTCGCCGAGGAACGTGTAGCGCTCCACGTGCGCAAGGTGTTTGAGCAACCCGAGCACGTTCGTGCCCGACGGCACACCCGCGGTGCGCACCGCGGGTTCGGGTGCACCATGCACCTTGTCGACGACGCAGGTCCGCAGGTAGTCGAGAAACCCGACCAGTACCTCCTTCTCCGTCGAACCGGTAGACGGTGGCCGGTGGTCTCGGCGTCGTTGCGGCACCGTTGAACTATCTCATCTGAGCCGGCGGCGGACTAGCCCTCGTGGGGGCCCATGGAGCCGAGCGTGAAGATGCGTACCTGGCCTTCCACGCGCGCATGGCATTGCGACAGAAGGGGTTCGGACAACTCCTCGTGCAGGATGACCTCGATGGGTCCGGCTTCGCCGTCGAGCAGGACCCGGATCAGGTGCTCACCGCGTTCGACGTGCAACGGATGCAGCGCGTCGATCCGGTCGTCGCCGTAGCGCTCACGGGCGAAGTACTGGGCGGCCTGCACGGCGTGCGGAAGCGATGTGCGTCCGCGCAGGAAACGGTTGTCCAACCGGCCCTCAAGGTACAGGCGTACCAGTCCCGCGGCGTCCGCGGAGTCCACCCTCCCGTAACACAGCCCTTCCGGCAGGATGAGCATGGTCGCGGCGAACCGGTCGCCACCGAGATGCGAACACTCCCAAGTGAATTCCGGGTACTCCGCAGCGATCGCGCGGCATGCGCTGCGGCCGCGCACCGCACAACACTGGTCATGCTTGCCGTGTGAGCAGATCGCGATCAGCGGATCGGTCGTGATGCTCCCGTCGCTGCCGTCGAGTGCGAGCTCGAGAAGGTCACGAGGGTCGTCGACCTCTCCGTGGTGCAGTGCCTCCTCGCCGACGCCGCAGTGCGCCACATACCAGCGCCACCGCGGTGTGTCGGGTCGACGGCCGTGCTTGCGGATCGCGGCGATGCGCATACCCGCCTTCTCGGCCCGACGCACGATCGCGCGGCCGAGTTGCGGGTCAATGCTGGTCGGCGACTGCAGGAACGCCGACGGTCCCCAGGCGCCGCTCAACTCGAGCAGCAGCCACGCCGAGCCCGCCGACGCGGTGCCGTACATCGGGTCGTCGCGGGCCAGCGATTGATCGCTGCACGGGATTCTCCTGGCGACCGTCATCCGGCGTCTGCCGGCGAGTTCCGTTGAACGGGAACGACGCTGCTGACGGGAACGAGGACGCCCTCCCGCAACAATCGCCGGATGAGGACCGTTGCGTCGGCGACGTCCAAGCCGGGCGTGTCGGCCGCGTCGACGACGGCTCCTTCGTGCAGCGCACGAACGGCCGCACCACAGGTCTGCGGGAACGCGATGGTCCGGTCCGGCAGGCGCAACACGATCCGGTCACCGGACTGGTCGACGGTTGCGCTCAGCCCGTGTCGCCACCCGACGGCCGTCTCCCCGGCTCGCTCGGATGCTGCAAGGGAGGCCAGCGGCCGCACGGCCACGGGTCGGGTCCGGTCGGCGTGACGCCGTGCCAAGTGCGCGGCAGCGCCCGCGCTCAGGGTCGCCGCATCGTCTCGTAGCGACCCGACCATTTCCGCCATGACCTTCGACACCGTCGCCATCGTCTCATCCGCATCGGCGACACCCATGGGCAGAGACCCACGGAAGGCCGCGTCGGCGGCCAACTGGTCGACGACGGCGCGTGCCACGTCGACCGCCGTCACCGGGGAGATCCCGATGGTGAGGTGGATCGACGTCATCTGCAACGCCTGTGCCGAATGCACCCACCCGCGCGGCAGGTAGAGGGCGTCGCCCTCGTGGAGCACCGTGTCGATAACAGGTGCGTCCTGCGCCACCCGTTTCTCGATCGCCGCGCGATGCCCCGTCCACGGCTGCGAGGGCAGCGGGTGCTCGTACACCGGTTCGTGCACGATCCAGCGCTTCTGACCCGACACCTGCAGGACGAAGACGTCGTGCACGTCGTAGTGCGGATCGAAACCCCGGTTCACCGGCGGGGTGATGTAGGCGTTGGCCTGCACCGGGTGGCCGAACTCGTCGACCGTCTGCCGGACGAAGTCGATGAGCGGAGGCCACAGCCGGTGCAGGCCCTGCAGCACTATCGTTGCGCCTGAGGCGAACTGACTCAGCAGCTTGGCCGAGTCGATCTGGTCGGCAATCTCCGCGCCGAAGCCGGCGGGCCCCAGATAGCAGTCCTTGGGCAGGACGTCGCCCTCTTTGGCCAGCCGGATGAACGGCGCGCGCACCCCGCGCTCGGCGATCAGTTCGTCGACCGTTTCGGGCGAGAGCAGATCGCTGAAGTCGCGGGGTAGCGCGTCGGCCCGGGTGAGCAACGGTTGACGGCCCCAGTACTCGTCGGCGAACCGTCGGGCGTCAACCGCAGCGCAGCGCCGAAGCATCATCGGTCAGGGGTCACGCGGTCCCGTCGGCGCCGCCGTCGTGTCCTTCGGGGTTAGAGCCGCCGTCGGCTGGGCCCTCTCCACCGGCTGTGCCGTCGGCGCCGCCGTCGTGTCCTTCGGGATTGGAGCCGCCGTCGGCTGGGCCCTCTCCACCGGCTGTGCCGTCGGCGCCGCCGTCGTGACCTTCAGGGTTCGAACCGCCGTCAGCGGTCCCTTCGCCGCCTGCGCCCGAGGTGGTCATGTCGTCATCGTCGAGTGCCATGTCGATCCCTTCCGTAGGGGCTGTGGTCTGGAGGGGGTTGCCCCGGACGGTGCCGACGAAACCCCGCGAAACTATGGTCGAGCGGTGACGATCTCCTACGACGAGTCGCTGCGCGAGCGGATAGAAGCGAACCTGTCCGGACATGACCGTCGCGCCGTGAGCGACCCGACGAAACGCCACGCCGCGGTCGCCGTCGTGCTCGTCGACTCCGAGGTCGGCGAGGACAGAGTGGATCCTGTCGACGTCGACGGCTGGAACGACGGGCGAGGAATGCCCGACGCTCGGCTCGACGGCCGGATGGTCGATGTCTCCGGTGGCGCCGCTTTCTTCCTGTGCCGCAGGGCATCCAGGTTGACGTCGCACGCCGCGCAGTGGGCGCTGCCCGGCGGCCGGCTGGACCCGGGTGAGACCGTGGTCGACGCCGCGTTGCGTGAGCTCGACGAGGAGGTCGGTGTCAGGCTGCCGGATTCGACGGTGTTGGGTCTGCTCGACGACTACCCGACGCGGTCGGGATACGTCATCACCCCGGTGCTGATCTGGGGCGGGGGACGGCTCGACCCGCGCCCTGCGCCCGAGGAGGTCGTCGCGGTGTACCGGGTCGGCCTGCATCAGCTGCAGCGCCCCGACTCTCCGCGGTTCATCGAGATCCCGGAGAGCCCACGGCCGGTCGTGCAGGTCCCGCTGGGCAACGACCTGATCCACGCGCCGACCGGCGCCGTGCTTCTGCAATTGCGCTGGCTGTGTCTGGAGGGCCGTCACGATCCGGTCGACGAACTCGAGCAACCGGTCTTCGCATGGAAGTAGGACGAGCACAATGCGGATGGAGCCACATGGATGGGCAAGCCGGGCCGAAGGCGGGTACCCGGCCGGCAACCGCACGAGAGGAACGGGGTAGACCGTGAAATTGGCGTTGAGTGACGAGGACGCGGCATTCCGCGAGGAGCTGCGACGGTTCTATACCTCCGAGATTCCCGAGGACATCCGCGAGCGGGGCAAGACGGGGCACTCGAAGTTCCCCGAGGACATGGTCACCAGCCAGCGAATCCTGCATGCCAACGGCCTGGCCGTACCGAATTGGCCGGTCGAGTGGGGTGGCAAGGACTGGACGCCGCTGCAGCGACAGATCTGGCTCGACGAGATGCAGCTGGCCGGTGTCCCCGAACCGCTGGCGTTCAACACCAAGATGGTGGGCCCGGTGATCGCCCAGTTCGGCTCACAGGCCATGAAAGAACGCTTCCTGCCGCCGACGGCCAACATCGACATCTGGTGGTGTCAGGGCTTCTCCGAACCGGAGGCCGGCTCCGACCTCGCGTCGCTGCGGACCACGGCCGTCCGCGACGGGGACACCTACGTCGTCAACGGCCAGAAGACCTGGACGACGCTCGGTCAGTACGCCGACTGGATCTTCCTGCTGGCTCGCACCAACCCGGATGCGCCCAAGCGGCAGGCCGGCATCTCGTTCCTGTTGGCCGAGATGTCGACGCCGGGCATCACGCTGCGCCCGATTGAGTTGATCGACGGCAGCTACGAGGTCAACGAGGTCTTCTTCGAGGACGTACGAATCCCGGCCGATCAACTCGTCGGCGAGGAGAACCAGGGCTGGACCTACGCCAAGTTCCTGCTCGGCAACGAGCGGACCGGCATCGCCCGCATCGGGCTGACGAAACTGTGGATGGCACAGGTGAAGGAACACGCCGCCAAGCTCGAGGTCAACGGAACGCCGCTGCTCGAGGACCCGCTGTTCGCAGCACGGGTGGCCGAGATCGAAACCGGGCTGCTCGCGCTGGAGCTCACGCAGATGCGGGTCAGCGGATCCGAGGCCGACGGTAAGCCCAACCCCGCGTCGTCGATCCTCAAGCTGCGCGGCAGCCAGCTGCAGCAGGCCGCCACCGAGCTGTTCGTCGAGGTGGCCGGGCCGAAGGCACTGCCGTTCGACGCCGGTGAGATCGACGTGCCGACCTGGGCGCAGGACGCCGCGCCCCGCTACCTGAACTATCGGAAGACGTCGATCTACGGCGGTACCAACGAGGTTCAACGCAACATCATCGCTTCGACCATTCTGGGATTGTGAGCCTGCCGTGGATTTCGACCTGACCGAGGAACAGCAACTACTGCGCGACGTCACCCGCGACGTGCTGGCGGGCCGCGAAAGCGTCCGGCCCGAAGGGGAACCCGGCTGGAGCCGTGAGGTGTGGGGCCAACTGGCCGAGGTGGGCATCCTCGGGCTCGGCTTCGACCCGACGGAGGCCGGCCAGATCGAGGTGATGGTGGTGCTGACCGAGATCGGCAAACGGCTTGCGCCCGAACCGGTCGCGCAGGCCGCGATGGTGCCCGGCGCCCTGATCGCCGAGGTGGGCAGCGAGCAGCAGAAGGAGATTCTCGACGCCGTGGCGACCGGCGAGACGCTGCTGGCCTTCGCGCATGCGGAGCCCGGCGCGCGGCTGCCGTCGGCTCAGCCCGCCGCGCGCGCCGAACAGAGCGGTGATGCCTGGACGCTCACCGGGCGCAAGAATCCCGTTCTGGCCGGCGACACCGCCGACACGATCATCGTCACCGCCGCGCTGCCAGGCGGCGGCGTGGGGCTGTTCGTCGTTGACGGCGCGGCGGTGGATCGGGCACCGTATCGGACGTTCGACGGCCGCGGTGGTGCACAGCTCGAGTTCGACTCCACACCCGCCGAACCTCTTGGCGGGGGCGGGGATGCGACCGAACACGTCGCACGAACGGTCATCCGCTATCAGTCGGCGTTATGCTCGGAGGCGGTCGGAGCGATGGAGGAGGCGCTGCGGCTCACCACCGAATACCTCACCAGCCGAAAGCAATTCGGCGTTCCGCTGAGCAAGTTCCAGACGCTGACGCAACGTGCGGCAGACATGTACGTCTCGCTCGAACTCGCGCGCAGCATGAACTACTACGCCGCGATGACGATCGCCGACGGCAGGTTCGACCCGGTGATCGCCGCACGGGCCAAGTTCCAGATCGGGCGCTCGGGCCGGCATATCGCGCAGGAGGCGATCCAGCTGCACGGCGGTATCGGGATGACCGCGGAGTATCCCGTAGGCCATTACGCGGCGCGACTCACGGCCATCGACAACACGTTCGGTACCACCGACGACCAGCTCCGCACGCTGATCGAGCACGTCGGCGACTACGGAACGGTCTCGCTGTAACACCTGCGATTACGGTGCGCTACCCGTCGCGAATTGATCGGTAGCGCACGAAAGCCACTGAAAGGCGCCATGTTCATCGTCATCCTGGGCACGGTGCTCGCGCTCATGCACGCCTATTTGTGGAAGCGCCTGATCAAGGACACCACCCGGCCGGGCAGGGTCCGCTGGATACTGAGCGCCGTCTTCGCCGGGTTGGCGGGGCTGCTGCTTGCGGCGCTGTTCCTGCCCCGGCTGACCGGTCCGGTCGACGCGGGCTGGTACACCTGGCCCGGCTATGTGTGGTTCGGGCTGGCCGCATACCTGCTGCTGATGCTGCTGGTGCTTGAACCCGTGCGGTTGGTGCTGCGGCGGTGGGTCCGCGGGGCGCCGGCGGCGACACCCGAGGACCCGAACGGGTTGAGCCGCCGGTTGTTCCTGGCCCGCGCGAGCGCCGTGGCCGCGGGTGCCGCGTCGGTGGGCCTGGTCGGTGTCGGTACGGCCACCGCGCTGGGACCGCCCGACGTGCTGCGGGTGCCGGTGCGGCTGCGCAACCTGGACCCGGCGTTTCGTGGGTTTCGCGTCGCGGTGGTGTCCGACATCCACCTCGGACCCCTGGCAGGCAGGGCGCACACCGCGCGGATCGTCGACATGATCAACGAGACCGCCCCCGACCTCGTCGCGATCGTCGGTGACGTCGTCGACGGCTCCGTCGCCGAACTCGGCCCGGCCGCAGCGCCTTTGGGCGATCTGACCGCCCGCGAGGGCTCCTTCTTCGTCACCGGGAACCACGAATACTTCGTCGACGACACATTGGAATGGCTCCGCGAGATGGAGCGATTGGGCATTCAACCGCTGCGCAACGAGAACACCCCGATCCGCCGTGGCGGTGCGGTTCTCAACCTGGCGGGGGTCAACGACCTTGCCGGCGAAAGAGTCTCGGACGGACCGGATTTCGACCGCGCGTTGGCAGGGGTATCCGCCGTCGGGCCGACGGTGCTGCTTGCGCACCAGCCGGTGCTCGTCGAGGAGGCCGCCGCGCGCGGGGTCGACCTGCAGCTGTCCGGGCACACCCACGGCGGGCAGATGTGGCCGTTCCACTACGTCGTGCGCGCCGTGCAACCCGCGCTCGCGGGCCTGTCGACCGTCGAGGACACCCAGTTGTACGTGACCCGCGGCGCCGGCTACTGGGGTCCGCCGGTGCGCATCGGAGCCCCGCCGGACATCACGGTGCTGACGCTGGAGCAGTAACCCCTCTGGTACGGCCGTACCAGGAGGCAGCGCAGCCGGTACCTAGACTGCTCCCATGACGTCCCGTCCCGTACCGCACGACGGACTGCTGCGGATCGAGGACTGCCTGGATGCCGACGGCCAGGTCGCGGTGCCCGCCGGGGTGAACCTGATCTCGCTGATCGACCGCAACATCGCCAACGTCGGCGAGGCACCTGCCTACCGCTACCTCGACCACACCGGAGACGGGCGGGTCGTCGAGCTCACCTGGAAACAACTCGGCGTACGCCTGCGAGCGGTCGCCGCGAGCCTGCAACGCGTGACCCAGAGGGGCGACCGCGTCGCGATCCTGGCGCCGCAGGGACTCGACTACGTCGTCGCCTTCTTCGGTGCGATCAAAGCGGGCGCGATCGCGGTCCCGCTGTTCGCGCCCGAGCTACAGGGCCACGCACAACGACTGGACACCGCGCTGCGCGATTGCGAACCGTCGGTCGTGGTGACTACGGCGGCCGCGGCCGCGAACGTGCGCAGCTTCCTGTCTGGCCTCGACGGCGTGCCGACTCCGCGCGTCGTCGTTCTCGACGACATCGGCGTGACAGGCGATTTCGAGCCGGTGGAGCTGCCGCTTGACGCCGTATCCCATCTGCAGTACACCTCGGGCGCGACGCGATCCCCGGCCGGAGTCGAGATCACGCACCGGGCGGTCGGCACGAACCTGATCCAGATGATTCTGTCCATCGACCTCCTCGACCGAAAAGTGCACGGGGTCAGCTGGTTACCGCTGTTTCACGACATGGGTCTTTCAATGATCGGGTTTCCCGCCGTGTACGGCGGACATTCGACGCTGATGTCGCCCACCGCCTTCATCCGACGCCCGCAGCGCTGGCTCAGGGCATTGTCGGACGGGTCGCGCGAAGGCCGCGTGGTCACGGCGGCACCGAATTTCGCTTACGAATACGCCGCCCAACGCGGCCGACCCGCAGAAGGCGACGCCCTCGACCTGAGCAAGGCGGTGCTGATCATCGGCTCGGAGCCCGTCAGCATCGACGCGATCACCGCCTTCAACGACGCGTTCACGCCATACGGGTTGCCGCCGAACGCGTTCCGGCCGTCCTACGGAATCGCCGAGGCCACACTGTTCGTTGCGACCATCGAACCCGACGCCCACGCCGCCGCGATACACCTCGACCGTGCGCAGCTCAGCGCAGGCCGCGCGGTGCCCGTCGCCGCCGACTCGCCCGACGCGGTGGCCCATGTGTCGTGCGGAAAGGTGGCGCGCAGTCAGTGGGCCGTCATCGTCGATCCCGACACCGGCGCCGAACTGCCCGACGGAAGTGTCGGTGAGATCTGGCTGCACGGTGCCAACCTCGGGCGCGGCTACTGGGGTCGACCGGACGAGTCGCGCCACGCCTTCGAGGCCCGGCTCGCGTCCCGGATCATGCCCGCCAGCCACGCGGAAGGCGTTGCCGAGGAAGCGAACTGGCTGCGTACCGGCGATCTCGGCGTCTACCACGACGGTGAGCTGTTCGTCACCGGACGGCGCGCCGATCTGATCGTCATCGACGGCAGACACCACTATCCGCAGGACATCGAGTCGACCGCCGAAGGCGCCTCGGCGATGACACGAGCCGGACACGTCACCGCGTTCACCGTCCCCGCACCCCACGGTGCAGCCCTCGTGATCGTCGCCGAACGCGCGACAGGAACCGCTCGCAACGATCCCGCACCGGAGATCGACGCGATCCGCTCCGATGTGCTTGCGCGGCACGGTATCCCGGTCGCCGACATCCGGTTCGTCGCGGCCGGCGTCATTCCGCGCACGACCAGCGGCAAGCTGGCCCGCGGTGCCTGCCGCAGCGAGTACCTCGATCGGAAGCTGAAAGGCTGACCTCGATGGCCGCACTCCTCAGCGCGGCTCGTACCTCGCCGCTTGATCGTCGCGCGACTAACTTCGATGGTCGCACTCCTCAGCGCGGCTCGTACCTCGCCGCTTGATCGTCGCGCGACTAACTTCGATGGTCGCACTCCTCAGCGCGGCTCGTACCTCGCCGCTTGATCGTCGCGCGACTAACTTCGATGGTCGCACTCCTCAGCGCGGCTCGTACCTCGCCGCTTGATCGTCGCGCGACTAACTTCGATGGTCGCACTCCTCAGCGCGGCTCGTGCCTCGCCGCTTGATCGTCGCGCGACTAACCGACGCCGAGCTTCTCACGCACCGTGTCCGCCAGGGAGCGGGCCGCGGACACCGGGCGGAAAGCGCAGGCGGCCGCGGTGAGCGCCTCCTGCGCCTCGGCGCTGAGCTCGATGTCGGCGGCTGCCACGTTGAACTCGAGTTGTTCGACGCTGGACGCGCCGGGGATCGCGACGACGTTCGGCAGGTGAATCAGCCACGCCAGCGCCACCTGCGCGGGTTTCGCGCCGACATCGGCGGCGACGTCGCGCAGCGTATGCAGCAACGGTTCGGCCCGTCGCAGGTTCTCGGTGCCGAACAGCGGGTTCGTCGCGCGCACGCCGCCGGGCCGGTTGTCGGGGCCGTACTTGCCGCCGAGCAGGCCCTGGGCCAGCGGACTGTAGGCGATCACGATGCGGTTCTCACGCTCGGCGAACGGCACCAGACGCTCGAGCGCCTGGGGATGCGCCAGCGAGAAGTGCACCTGATTGCTGATCACCGGTCGTCCGAGCGCGGTGTCGGCCCTCTGCCAGCGCGACAGCGAGTAGTTCGACACACCCGCCGCACCGATCACGCCGTCGTCGATCAGGTCGCGCATCCCCGGCATGATCACCGAATCGGGCACCACCGGGTTGGACTGGTGGATCTGATACAGCGGGATCTTCTGCAGCCCCAGCCGCCGCGCGCTGGCGTGCGCGCGCTGCTTGACCACCGCCGGGAACGGGGCGACCGGGAAGACCTTGCTGGCCACCGCCACGTCGGAGCGCTGGTCGCCCAGCGCCTCGCCGAGGATCCGCTCGCTCTTGCCGAAACCATAGATCTCGGCCGTGTCGAACAACGTGACGCCCAGCGCCAGCGAACGCTGCACGATTTCTCGCGCCGGACCGGCGGCGTAACTGTCGCCGTAGCCCCACTCCCGAGACCCGAACTGCCAGGTCCCAAGCCCAATGCGGCTTACCCGGCCCACTCCCTCGACCTCCAAGTACTTCACGGAGGCCACAGTACTGACGCTGCAAATCGATAACGATGGGTTTTGGCGCTCCGGGGCCGGGGTATGTGAGGCGCGCTGCAGAAAGTCGGCATGACACAAGTCTCGAAAGGCGTAACGCATGCTCGAGTTCATCTGCCCCACATGCGGGCATTTCAGCCTCGAAGAGGTCGATTGCGAGCCCTGCAGCGGCTGGGCCGGCGAGCCCGACCTGGCGATGGCCGGCTGATCATGTCTTTCTACCGCTCGCTGCATCCGCTCGATCTCGTCATGGCCTCGACGCGGATGTACGCGTCGCTGCCCGTGGTCGGCAAGCACCTCGAGCCGTTTGCCGGCCTCACCGCGATGATGATGTACGGCCACCACTACGCACCGGCAGCGCTACGCGGCATGGCCTCGCGCCGACTGAGCTCCGACGCCGCGGAGGCCGCGCCCGCCGATTTGCCCGGTGAGGCCATCTCGCCTTCGCGCGGGAAGCGGACGCCGCCCTACTTGCGGTTCCGCGCTCAGCGCCAGCGGTGCCTCTACCGCAGTTCGGTGCGCTACGGCGACCATCTCGCACAGCTGCTCGACGTCTGGCGGCTGCCCGACCTGCCGCCCGATGCGCCGGTGCTGCTGTTCGTCCCCGGCGGCGCGTGGGTGCATGGCTCCCGCGTCATGCAGGGCCACACGATGTTGCACCACCTGGTCAAGCAGGGCTGGGTCTGTCTGACCATGGACTACCGGGTGTCCCCGGTGAACCGCTGGCCCCGCCATATCGCCGACGTCAACGCCGCGATCGCGTGGGCGCGGGCCAACGTCGACAAGTTCGGCGGCGACCGGAACTTCGTCGCGGTCGCCGGCTGCTCCGCGGGCGGGCACCTGGCCTCCCTGGCGGCCCTCACTCCCGGCGACCCGAGGTTCCGCGGCGAGCTCACCGAGGACGCCGACACCACCGTGGACGCGGTGGTCGGGATCTACGGACGCTATGACTGGCAGGACCGGTCGACGCCCACCCGCAAGAACTTCCAGAACTTCCTGGAGCGCGTTGTCGTCGGCCGCTCGCAGGCCAGGCACCCCGACGTGTTCGAGGCCGCCTCACCGCTGGCCCGCATCCACGCGGACGCGCCGCCGTTCTTCCTCATCCACGGGGAGCAGGACACCATCATCCCGGTCGGCGAGGCCCGCGTGTTCGCGGACAAGCTGAGCGCGGTGTCACGAAACCGGGTGGAGTACAGCGAGATTCGGCGTGCAGGGCACGCATTCGACCTCGTCGACTCGTCTCACGCGCGACGGCTGGCGGTCGAGGTCGGTAGGTTCCTCAACGACGCCCGCGCCCGCCAACTCGAGGGCGAGACCGCCGCGGCCGTCTAACCCGTGTTGATCGGGCGCGATGCGGGAAGTCTTTCGGCATGCGCATCGTCATCACCGGGGCCTCCGGCAACGTCGGGACCGCGCTGCTGCGGCGGCTGACCGAAAGCGACACCGGACACGACATCGTCGGCGTGGTGCGAAGGCCGCCCGAGCCGACCGGCGTCTACGGGCGCATCCGCTGGCACAAACTCGACCTCGCCGACCCGGATGCGGCGACCCAGCTGCGCGCGGTCTTCGACGGCGCGGATGCCGTCGTCCACCTCGCGTGGGGGTTTCAGCCGACCCGCAACACCGAATACCTGAACAGCGTGGGCGTCGGCGGCACCACGGCCGTCCTCGAGGCGGCCCATGACGCGCGGGTCGGCCGGCTTGTGCACCAGTCGTCGGTGGGCGCGTACGCGCCGGGGCGCTACGGCCAGTACGTCGACGAGTCATGGCCGACCACCGGCATCCGGACGTCCCCCTACAGCCGCGACAAGTCGGACGCGGAAGCACTGCTCGACGACTACGAACGCGAGAACGGCGAGGCGGGCGTCCCGATCGCGCGGACGCGCCCCGGCTTCATCGTGCAGCGCGCCGCGGCCAGCGGCCTGATGCGTTACGCGCTGCCCGGCTACGTGCCGATGCTCGCGGTTCCGCTGCTGCCCGTGCTGCCGCTCGACCGCCGCTTGTGCATCCCGCTGGTCCACGCCGACGATGTCGCCGACGCGCTGGCCAGGGTGGTCGAGCGCGGTGCCAGCGGGCCGTTCAACCTGGCGGCCGAACCCCCGGTGGGCCGCGAGCAGGTCGCCGAGGTGCTGAACGCCAAACCGGTCCACGTGCCGTCGGGGGTGCTCGGGGCTCTAGTCGACGTCAGCTGGCGGGCGCGGCTGCAGCCCATCGACCGGGGCTGGATCGACATGGCGTTCAGCGTTCCGCTGCTGGACTGCGGCCGCGCCCAGGCCGAACTCGAGTGGACCCCGCGGTGGAATGCGGTCGACGCGCTCGCCGACGTCATCGGCGGGGTGTCTCAGGAGGCGCACACCGAGAGCCCGCCCCTGCGGCGCCGGTCGCTGATCGAACAGTTCCAACGCGACCTCACCAAGGGCTTGCTGACCACAAGACACCTGCCCTAGATGACCGAGCACCACGAGTCCGTCGTCATCGTCGGCGCGGGTCCCTGCGGGCTGGCGATCGCACGTCAGCTCCGCCACGAGTGCGATGTTGATGCGCTCGTCGTAGACCGCGCCGACGCCGTCGCATCGGCGTGGCGCAACCGCTACGACGGGTTCCGGCTCAACACCTGCGGGTGGTGGTCGCATCTACCCGGCCAGCGGATCCCACTGCGCTACGGGCGCTGGCCGACCCGCGACGACATGGTCGACTACTTCGACGACTATGTGCGCCGACAGCGCATTCGAGTGAACTTGGGCCGCAACGTGGTTCGGGTCGACCGCGAGCCGCACGGTTGGCGGCTGGATACCGACGGTGCGCCAATCACCGCGGACGCCGTCGTCGTCGCAACCGGTAACTACCACACGCCTGCGCTGCCCGAGTGGGCGGGAATCGAGGGGTTCACCGGTGAGGTGCTGCACTCCGAGCACTACCGCAACGCCGCGCCGTTCGCCGGCCGCGACGTCCTGGTGGCCGGCGCGGGGAACTCGGCGACCGACATCGCGCTGCAGCTCAGCGATGGAGTGGCCCGCCGCGTGTGGATGGCGGTGCGCACGCCCCCGCATCTCGTCCCGCGGTCGGCCGCCGGAATACCGGTCGACGCGTTCAGTGCGGCGTTCGAGCGCCTGCCGGTGCCGGTGTTGGATCAGGCGGCCGCATTGATGCGCAGGGTGTGGTTCGGAGACCTTCGCCGCCAGGGCCTCCCGGCACCCCGCAGCGGCATCTACACGGCGCTGTTGACCGACGAGCAGATCCCGACGATCGGCGACGAGCTCGTCCCGCATGTCAAAGCCGGGCACATCGAGATCGTCGCAGCAGTGGACTCGTTCGACGGTGACAGTGTGATGCTGTCCGACGGCAGCGCGCTGGCGCCCGACGTGGTGATCGCCGCGACCGGCTATCGGCGAGGACTGGAACCGCTCGTCGGCCACCACGGCGTGCTGGACGAGGCGGGCCGGCCGAAGGTCAACGGGCTTCCTTGTGCTGCGCCGGGGCTGTGGTTCGCCGGATACGACGAGCCGCTGATCGGGCCGCTGCGGTCCTTCCGGATGCAGGCCTCGCCGATCGCGCGCGACATCGCGGGCCATCTCTCGGGAAGTGACGAACATCATTGCCCGTCAACAAGATCAACTGCATCGGAGTGTGTCCGTCGTTCGTTGAACGAACCATGACCTCGACGGTGAACTCCGACGTCGTGCAGCGACGCATACCGACCGCCCTCGCCGACCGGCTGCTCGACATCAAGCGGATCTACCACGAGCCCGCCATCGAACAGTTCCCCCGCGCACGTCAGGTGCTCGAGCGCTACCCGGATGCCGAGCGCATCGAGGTGCTGTCACATCAGGCGATACCGGGTCTGTACGGAAACGAGGGCAACGTCGAGGACTGGGTCCGCAACAAGCGGGAAATCCTGGTGCTGGGCGAGAAGAAGAGCTTGAGTGCGCGGCGCAACGAGCGGTCCAGCGACTGGATCGCACCGTCGACCGCGAACGGCTGCGCGATGGCGTGCTCGTACTGCTACGTCCCGCGCCGTAAGGGCTACGCCAACCCGATCACGGTGTTCACCAACATCGAGAAAATTACCCGATACCTCGAACGTCACGCCGCGCGGCAAGGTGTGAAGCCGCAACCGAACCAATGCGATCCCGTCGACTGGGTCTACGACATCGGCGAGAACAGCGACTGTTCGGTAGACGCGATCGTCTCCGACAACGTGCGCGATCTCGTCGAGTTGTTCGCGCGAATTCCCAACGCCAAGGCCAGCTTCGCGACGAAACTCGTCAACCGCGACCTGCTCGACTACGACCCGCGTGGCGGAACCCGCGTGCGATTCAGCTTGATGCCGGCCGAGACGTCGCGGGTGCTCGACGTGCGCACGTCGAAGATCGCTGAGCGGATCGCCGCGATCGACGCCTTCGTCGACGCCGGTTACGAAGTCCACTTGAACTTCAGTCCCGTTGTCGTCCACGAGAATTGGCTCGCCGACTGGGCGGAGCTGCTCGAGCAGGTCGCCGACGGGACTTCGGATCGTGCAAAGCAGCAGCTGGCCGCCGAGATCATCTTCCTGACCCACAACGAGGGCCTTCACGACGTCAACCTCGGCTGGCATCCCAAAGGGGAGGACCTGCTGTGGCGTCCAGATCTTCAACAGGTCAAGCGCAGCCAGAGCGGGCAGTGGAACGTGCGATACAAGTCGCCGTGGAAGGGCCGCTGGGTCGCCGAGCTGACCGACCTGATCGCCGCCAAGCTGCCGGCGTGCCGGGTGCGCTACGCGTTCTGATTTTGGTTCCTCAACTGCCGCGAGCGACCGCGCGCTGCCAGATGTGCGCGGCATGTCGCGTACAGACACGGTCGCTCGCGGGGGGATTTGGTCGGGGACAGGGGATGAGTTCGTGAGCCGTCATCCGTTCTGGCGGACAGGAAGCTGTCGAACAAACGGAAGGCTCATCATGAAGATCGTGGTCATCGGCGGAACCGGCCTCATCGGTTCGAAACTGGTGCAGATACTGGACCGGCAGGGCCACGACACGGTGGCCGCGGCACCGTCGACCGGCGTCAACACGTTTACCGGCGAGGGCCTGCGCGATGTGCTCGAAGGCGCCGACGTGGTTGTCGACGTGTCGAACTCGCCGCAGCTCGACGACTCGGCCCAAGAGTTCTTCCGGACCGCGACGAAGAACCTGCTCGACGCCGAAGAAGCCGCAGACGTCGGCCACCACGTCGCGCTGTCGGTGGTGGGCACCGACCAGATGGCCCCGCAGAGCGGCTACTTCCAGGCCAAACTCGACCAGGAACGGCTGATCAGCGACGGGCCGATCCCGTTCACGATCGTGCACGCCACGCAGTTCTTCGAGTTCCTGCAGACGCTCGCCGACTCGGCGACCGAGGGCGACACGGTGCGGATGCCACCGGTGTACTTCCAGCCGATGGCCGCCGCCGACGTCGCCGAAGGCCTCGCCATCGCCGCGGTGAACGAGCCGGTGAACCGCATCGTCGAGATCGGTGGACCGGTGGAGTTCCTGCTGCCCGACCTGATCCGGACCGCGCTGACCGCCCGCGGCGACACCCGCCAGGTTGTCGCCGATCCCTCGGCGAAGTACTGGGGAATCGACCTGGCCGAACGCACCCTGGTGCCCGGTGAGCGCGCGACGTTGTTCGGCACGCGGTTCGAGGACTGGATTCTGGCGGCCGCCGCCAGGGCCTGACCTCCCACCCCTGCGGCGGTTTGTGCACGTACGGGAGCGCTGACCGCTCCCGGATGTGCACAAACCGCGGTGTGGACCCGTCGGGGCGCGCCTCGTACGATCCAAGATCAGATCGGGTAAGCCGGCGACCGTCGCGGGTCCACCCAGAGCGCGGTGGTGTCTATGTCTGGCCAGGGTGGAGCACAAGCCCTCCGTGGCCGTACCCACGAATGCGAGACGCTGAAGAACCTCGTCGCGACCGTGCGATCGGGCAGCTGCCAGGTGCTTGTCCTGCGCGGTGAGGCGGGCGTCGGTAAGACGGCCCTGCTCGACTACGTCTGCCAAACCGCATCGGGATTCCAGATCGTGCACGTCGCCGGTGTGGAGTCCGATATGGAACTCGCCTTCGCGGGCCTACAGCAGCTGTGCGCTCCGCTGATGACGCATCTTGACGCGATTCCCGAACCGCAGCGCGAAGCCCTCAACGTCGCGTTCGGCCGCGGCATCGGGGAGACACCGGACCGGTTCCTCGTCGGCCTCGCCGTGTTGAGCGTGCTGGCCGCCGCCGCCGACGAACAACCGGTGCTCTGCGTTGTCGACGATGCGCAATGGCTGGACCAGGTTTCGGTGCAGACGCTCGGCTTCATCGCACGCCGCCTGCTCGCCGAACCCGTCGCGTTGGTGTTCGCCATCCGGGACCAGCCCGAACTGCTGGGCGGCCTGCCCGAGCTGTCGATCCACGGGCTGTCCGACACCGATGCGCGAGAACTGCTGGAGTCGGTCATGTTCGGCGGCATCGACCCCCGGGTGCGCGACCGCATCGTCGCCGAGACCCGCGGCATTCCGCTGGCCATCCTCGAGGTGCCGCGCAGCGTGTCGGCGACCGAACTGTCCGGCGGTTTCTGGATCTCGGGTAAACGCTCGTCGGCGGCAGCGGTCGAACAGGGTTTCATCCGCCGGATCCAGGCGCTGCCGCGGTCGACGCGGCAGCTACTGCTCATCGCCGCCGCCGAACCGATCGGCGACGCCGCGTTGTTTCTCGGCGCCGCAGCACAATTGGGAATCCCGGTCGACGATCTCGCGCCGGCCGAAGCCGACGGTCTGATCGAGTTCGGCCCACGCATGCGGTTCCACCACCCGTTGATCCGCTCGGCCGCCTACCGTGCCGCGGAGTTGGCGGACCGCCGTGCCGTCCACCGCGCCCTCGCCGACGCCACCGACCCCGCCGTCGATCCGGACCGTCGCGCGTGGCATGCGGCCAACGCCGCGGCCGGCCCCGACGAGGCGATTGCCGCCGAGTTGGAGCACTCCGCCGCCCGCGCCCAGAGCAGGGGCGGGATGGCAGCGGCGGCAACGTTTCTGGAGCGGGCCACCGCGTTGACCTTCGACCCGCTGCTGCGCGGGGCCAGAGCGCTGGCGGCCGCTTACGCCAAACGGGACGCCGCTGCGCCGGGAGCGGCGCACGAACTCCTGGCGATCGCCGAACTCGGTCCGCTGACCGACCTCCAGCGGGCTCAGGTAGCGCGGTTGCGGGCACAGATGGACTTCGTCCGAAGCCGCGCCGGTGACGTCGGTGCACCACGACTGTCGGAGACCGCACCACCACTTCTCGACGCCGCTCGCCGCTTCCATGGTGTCGACGGCTATTCGTCTCGGGAAAGCTACCTCGAGGGCATCGCGGCGTTGATGTATGCGGGCCGCCTCGGGGAGCCCGGTGCGCTGGTACGAGCCGCCGAGGATGCACGGGTCGCGCTGCAGGCCGTCTCGGAACTGCCCCGCGCGATCGACCACCTGCTCAAGGGGGTGGCCGAACGGATCACCGGCGGGGTCGGACAGGGTTGGGCCGCGTTGCGGGCGGGGCTGGACGCGATGTGCGATCAAGCAGAGTCCGACGAGACCGCGGTCGGGCGCTGGCTGAAGGTTCCCGGATTCCCGATCCTGCAGGAGTCTTCGGCCCACGAACTGTGGGATGAACAGATCCTTCGTAAGTTGTCGACCGCCGCGGTGCGCTACGCCCGTTCGTCCGGGGCGCTCGCCGGACTGCCGCGCGCCCTCATCTACCGGGCCGGAGTTCACACCTTGGCCGGTGAATTCGCCGCGGCCGAACAGCTTCTCGAAGAGGCGGCCTCGATCACCGCGGCCACCGACCACAACTCCGCTGTTCGGTATCACTGGCTGTTGCTGATGGCATGGCGCGGTGACGTGGAGCAGGCGGGATCGCTGCTTGAAGGCGCCGCGGCCGACGGGATCGCCAGGGGCGAAGGCCGTGTGCTCGGGTTGACCGGCTATGCGACCGCGTTGTTGTACAACGGCCTCGGCCGCTACGAGGAGGCGCTCGCCGTTGCGCGGGAGGCTTGTGACTACGACGACTTCGGAATCCACGGGTGGTGTCTTTTCGAACTGGTCGAGGCGGCGACGCGCGCCGGAGCCGACGACGCGGCCAGGTGGGCCCTTGGCCGGCTCGAGGAGCGGGCGGGCGCCAGCGGCACCGACTGGGGACTCGGCGCGGTGGCCAACGCGCAGGCCCTGTTGGCCGACGACGACGACGCGGATCGACTGTTCGGCGAGTCCATCGAACGTCTGGACCGCGCAGGCATCGTCGTACACGTCGCGCGCGCCCGGCTGCTCTACGGCGAATGGCTGCGGCGGGCCAACCGGCGGATCGACGCGCGCCGCGAACTCACCGAAGCCCACGAGACATTCACGCGAATCGGCGCACAGGCCTTCGCCGAACGTGCGCGCCGCGAACTGGTGGCCACCGGGGAGAAGGTCCGCAAACAGCAGTCGCGGGCGGGCGGCAGTGAGCTGACCGCCCAGGAGGCCCAGATCGCCCGGCTCGCCGCTGACGGCCTGACGAATCAGGAGATCGGCGCCCAGCTGTTCATCAGCACGCACACCGTCGAGTGGCATCTGCGCAAGGTGTTCGTCAAGCTCGGGATCACCTCGCGCAGACAACTTCGCACCGTGTCGTGGGCGAGCTAGTCACTCGACCAGCTTGCCGTCCGCCGACACCGCACGCATCCTGCTGGCGATCTCGGCGGGAATGCCCGCGATAGCTTCGTGTTCGATCTGTCCGGGCCCGGACCACACCAGGTTGACGGTGAGTCGATCGTCCAAATCCGGATAGTCCGAGCGGTTGTGGCAGCCGCGGGTCTCACGTCGTTCCAGTGCGGTCTCGAGCGTCGCGCGCGCCGCGATGACGCTCGCCTTGAGGTCGAAGGCGTGGGCGAGGTCGTGGAAGCCCGCGATGTCGGGGTGTACGCCGACATCGGAAAGCCGCCGCTCGATGTCGTCGAGTTCGGTCAAACCTGTGCGCAGCCCGGTTTCGTCCCGCACCACGCCGGCATGCTCGGTCATCGCGTTGCGCAGCGCGCGCTGCAGGGACCGGACGTTCTCCTTACCGTTGCAGAACAGCACCTCGTCGACCTCGTCGCGGGCCGCGGAAGTGGCTGCCTTGGAGCGGATCTGGGCGTCCAGTCCGGATGAGTAGGCGGCGGCGGCCCGTCCGACGATTCTGCCGTAGACCAGGAGTTCGATGAGCGAGTTGCCGCCGAGGCGGTTGGCTCCGTGCAGGCCGCTGGACGCCTCACCGATGGCGTACAGCCCCGCGACGTCGGTGCTGTGGTCGTCGGGGCGAACCCACACCCCGCCCATCGAATAGTGTGCGGTCGGGGCGATTTCTATCGGTGTGGTGGTGATGTCGAGCAACTGCAGATCCATCAGAGTCTGGTAGACCCGCGGGAGTCGCTCCATGATCTGTGTCCGCGGCAAGTGCGAGACATCCAGCCACACCCCGCCGCGGGGCGTACCGCGCCCCTGCTTGATCTCCGTGTAGGCGGCGAGCGCGACGCGGTCGCGGGTGGACAGCTCCATGCGGTCGGGGTCGTAGCGCTTCATGAAGCGCTCGCCGAGGTCGTTGCGCAGAATCCCACCCTCTCCGCGAGCGGCCTCCGACACCAGCGTCCCGGCCGAGTCTTCGGGTTCGATCAGCCCCGACGGATGGAACTGGACGAGTTCGGGGTCGCGGATCCGCCCACCGGCTTCGAGCGCCAATCGGAAGGAGTCCCCGGTGTTCTCGTCCCGTCGCGATGAGGTTCGCCGCCAGATCCGCGTGTGACCGCCTGCGGCGAGGATGACCGCGTCGCAGTGGATGGTGTAGCGGGTGCCGTCTCGAAGGTCGAAGCCGTATGCGCCGAAGATCGTGTTGTCCTGGACGAGGAGGCGGGTGATGTAGGCGGAGTCGAGGATCGGAATCGCCAGCTGCGTCACCCTTTTGACCAGTGTGCGTTGCAGTTCCAGCCCGGTGTAGTCACCGGCGAACGCGGTGCGGCGGAACGTGTGGGCGCCGAAGAACCGCTGGGAGATCCGGCCGTCCTGCTCGCGGGCGAACGTCATCCCGAAGCGCTCCAGGTCCCGAATCGACTCGGCGGCACCCTCGGTCACGATCTGCACGGTGGCCGGATCGGCGAGAAGATAGCTCTCGGTCAGTGTGTCGGCCGCGTGCTGCTGCCAGCTGTCCTCGGGATCCATGGTGCCCAACGCCGCGTTGATGCCTCCCGCGGCCAACGTGGTGTGGGCGTCGCCCACGGGCCGCTTGCCGACAAGGAGAACGTCTCGACCTTGCTCTGCCAATTCGATCGCGGCACGCAGACCAGCACCACCGGTTCCGATCACCAGGACTGAGGTCGCGATCTGCCGCTCTGCACCGGTCATGTCAATAAGAACGGATGGCCGGTGACGAATCATCCGCGGAGTTCGTAGATCCCGGCGACCACGGGCGTTCAAGGGTTCGCCCGATCGCGGATCGGACGAGGCTGAAAGCACAGCCGAAAAGGCTGGTCACGAAAAGCGTGATCGTCAAAAAGCGGAGGAGCTATGGACGTCTACGACGCAGTCAAGAGCAGACGGGCGGTGCGGGGATTCACCGACGAACCCGTCCCCGTGGAGGTGCTCGAGCGGGTGCTCGACGCCGCCAGGTGGGCGCCGTCGGGATCCAACCTGCAGCCGTGGCGGATCTACGTCGTGACCGGCGAACCGCTGGAGCGGCTCAAGAAGCTCGCAACGGAGCGGGTGGCGGCGGGAGACCCGTGGGATGAGCGGGAGTACCAGCTGTATCCGCGCGAGCTGAAATCGCCGTACGGCGACCGCCGATCGGAGTTCGGCAGGGAGCGCTACAGCGCGTTGGGCATCGAGCGCGAGGACTGGGAGGCCCGGCAGCGGGCGGCGATCGCGAACTGGGATTGCTTCGGCGCCCCCGCGGCCCTGTTCTGCTACATCGACCGGGATCTCGGTCGCCCGCAACGGGCCGATCTGGGGATGTACCTGCAGACCGTCATGCTGCTGCTGCGGGCCGAGGGCCTGCACAGCTGCCCGCAGATGGCCTGGTCCCAGGTCCGCGAGACCGTCGCGGACGTCGTGCAACCGCCCGACGAGCTCATGCTGTTCTGCGGTATGTCGATCGGCTACCAGGACCCCGGCGAAAGCTACATCCGCACCGGGCGCGCCCCGGTCGAGGAGACCGTCAGCTTCGTCGGCGCCTGACCCGGCCCGCCGATCGGCGGCCGCAATACCCCCGGTCCGCGCTACGGACTACGGACGATCGGACTACGGGTTTTCAAGGGTCCCCTTTGTCTCGGCGGCGACGAACGTGAGTCGTGACACCCGCGACTCGAGGAGATCGGATCATGACCATCACGTCCCTTCCCGCCAGGACCGCCCCGGACCCAGAACTCGCCGCGCGGTTCGCCCGCGACGTTCAACCACTGTTCGAGGTGCTGGCGCGGGGTGCTCGCCGGCTGGCCCGCAACGACGCGGATGCCGAGGACCTGCTGCAGGACGCGCTCCTACACGCCTACAGCGGGTTCGAGTCCTTCCGGGAGGGCAGCAACCTCAAGGCGTGGCTGTTCCGCATCCTCTACAACCGCTGGGTCAGCGCGCACCGCTGCAAACAACGTCGCGTGACCGAAGTTCCCGCGGACAACATGACCGAAGGCGAGTTGTTCGATTGCGCCAAACACCAGCCCGGCGGCCTGCGCTCGGCCGAGGTCGAGGTGCTCGACGCCCTGCCCCACGGTGACGTCAAAGCCGCGATGGCCGCGATGCCGGAGGGCTTCCGCGAGGTTTTGTACTACGCCGACGTCGAGGGATACACCTACGCCGAGACGGCCAGGATCCTCGACATCCCGATGGGCACCGTGATGTCGCGGATCTCGCGTGCCAGGCAGCGGATGCGCATCGCGCTGGCCCATCTCGCGCACGACCGCGCGGAAACCCTCGAAACCTGCATCGCCTGATCGGAGAACAGCAATGGAACTGGCTTACAAGAACGCATTGATCACCGGCGGCACGGCCGGGATCGGGCTCGCGTGCGCGCGGCTGTTCGCGCGCGAGGGAGCCGCCGTGATCATCACCGGCCGCGACCGTGAACGGGGGAAGCGGGCCGCATCGGACATCGAGGGCAACGTGCGCTTCGTCCAGGCCGACCTCTCGGACATGGATTCGGTCACGTCGCTGCTCGAGCAGGCCGGCGACGTCGACATCCTGGTCAACAACGCCGCCGCCTTCCCGGCCGCGACGACCGTCGACCAGCAGGTCGGCGCGTTCGAGCTGACCTTCGACACCAACGTGCGCGGTTCGTACTTCCTGGCTGCGGGTCTGGTGCCCGGGATGCTCCAGCGCGGACACGGTTCGATCGTCAACGTCACGACGATGGTCGCGTCCAAAGGTGTGCCGGGAGCGGGCGTTTACAGCGCGTCCAAGGCCGCCGTCGAGTCGCTGACCCGTACCTGGGCCGCCGAGTTCGGGCCCGGCGGTGTCCGTGTCAACAGCGTCGCCCCCGGCCCCACGAAAACCGAAGGCGTCGAGGCTGAATGGGGTGAGACCAACGAAGAGCTCGGCCGCGCGCTGCCGCTGGGGCGCACGGCGAAGCCCCGGGAGATCGCCGAGGCGGTGCTGTTTTTGGCCTCACCACGCGCGAGCTTCATCACCGGCTCGGTATTGCACGTCGACGGTGGCGGCTCGTCCACCTGACATAACGACTGGAGGAGAATGACAATGACTGAAAAGCAGGACAACTCGTGGGAGAGCGCTCTGACCGTTGTGCAGGAGGCGCAGCCGCCGTTCATCCCCGCGGACGCGCACGCGATGACCGTCGTCGTCGACTACCCGCCGGGAAGCCCCGGCGCCCCACCACATCGCCACCCCGGTGGTCCCGCGTTCGGGTACATGCTCGAAGGCGAGATGCTGTTCGAGCTGGAAGGCCGACCGCCGCGGGTGATCCGGGCCGGTGAGGCGTTCTGGGAACCCGGCGGCGACGTCATCCACTACTCCGATGCCAACAACCGCGACGACATGCGCTGTCGTTTCACCGTGACGATGCTCTGCGTTCCCGATCAGCCGATGCTGGTGCTGGTCGACGAAGCAGAACTCGCAGCGCGCAGGCACTTGCGGGTGCCCGCCGAACCCACTGTGCAGGAGTGACTTCCGATGTCCAGAATTCTGTTGCAGACGACGATCTGCGCTCATCCTGAGGACTGGGACGTCTCCAGGTTCTCGATGCTGGCCGACGACTTGCGCGCCGCAGGCCACGAGGTGGTCGCGCGCAACCGGGTCGACGGCGACGACGATCCGGTGCTCAGCCACCTCGACCAGCTCGGCTATGACCAACTGTGGCTGATGGCCGTCGACGTCGGGAACGGGCTGACCGAGGCCGATGCCTCGGCGATCATGCGCTTCCGTTCCGCGGGCGGTGGTGTCCTCACCGCGCGTGACCACCAGGACCTCGGCTGTTGCCTCAACCGGCTCGGCTCACTCGGGCTCGTCAACGAGTTTCACGACGCGACAATCGATCCGGAGACGATGTGCGACGATCGGGACACCCCCGCCATCTCGTGGCCCAACTACCACTCGGGCGCCAACGGGGACTACCAGCGGGTGTTGACGTCCGAACCGGCGCATGAGCTGCTTCGCACCGCTCGCACCGCCAGCGGTCGGATCGAGTGGTTTCCCGCGCATCCGCATGAGGGGCTGGTCTCGGCGGACGGCGTGCCGAACGCCACCGTGCTCGCGCAGGGGCGGAGTGCGACGACCGGCAGGGTGTTCAATCTCGCAGTTCTGGTCGACGGTGAGCGCGCTCCGGACGGTAGCCCGATGGGCCGGGCCGTCGCGCAGTCGACGTTCCATCACTTCGCCGACTACAACTGGGATATCGACTGCGGTGCACCGTCGTTCGTGACCGAGCGGCCCGGCTGGCAGATCAAGGACGATCCGTCGCGGCTGGATGCGTTCAAGGATTATGTCCGCAATGTCGCAGAGTGGTTGCATCCCGCGGCTCGGCTGGCGGTAGCGGTCTGAGGGCTTTCGGCCGCGAGCGACCGCGCAATGTCGCCGATGCGCGGCGTGTCGCGGGGCAGACACGGTCGCTCGCGGGGAACCTACGAGCGCTTGCGGGCGCCGGCGCCGTAGATGATGTCGCTGCGGCCGGCGTCCCAGTGGTTCCGAAACACGACGTCGGAGATGGGCCGCCGACGTACCGGGCCGTGCTTGCCGCGGGGCCCGCCCACGACGATGTGCCCGGCCAGCGCCCACTCGTCGGGCACGCCGACCGCCGCGCGGATCAGGTTCTCGCCCTCGTAGGACGCCCAGCTGGTGAAGCACGCCCCGAGGCCCTGCGCGCGAGCGGCCAGGTAGAAGTTCTGCATCGCGGGGAAGATCGACCCGCCCTGCAGGAACTCGGACGAGAACTCATTGCGGAACGCGGTGAAGAGCACCGAGGTGAGTTCGCCGGCACGGTCGTGAAGTTCGTACGTAGCGCGGTTGTTTCGGCCGGTCCGGCTGTTGTCGTCGTCGGCAGGCCGGCTCATACCGTAGATCGACTCGATGGACCGCAACGCCGCCTGTGCGGCCTGTGCGACGACGGCCCGCTGTTCGGGGGAGTCGAGCACGACGAACCGCCACAGCTGCGCATTGGCGCCGTTCGGAGCCCAGGTCGCGGCCTCTAGGCAGCGGTCAAGTGTCGCCGCGTCGACGGGCTCGTCGGTGAACCGGCGGATCGCCCGCGCGGTCGCCAGCGTCTCCCAGACATCGTTGGTGGGCTGCGACATGCTCCTCCGTTCGGCGTCCTGCTCCTGCCCGACGACCTTATCGGGAAAGGCGAGCCCGTTGAGGCGACGCTATACGATCGTATAACGTGCTGTACGGCCGTATAGATGCCACGGAAGGGGCCCCCATGACCACCGCCGACGATCTCACCCAGTTGCGCAGCCGGCTGCAGTACGTCGAGGACCGGATCGCAATCCTGGACTGCGTGATGAATCAGGCCCGCGGCCACGACCGCCACGACGCCGACCTGATGTCGAGCGTCTACTTCTCCGACGGTGTCGACGAACACGGTCCGGTGGTGAAGGTCGGCGCCGAGTATGCCGAGTACGCCAACGACGCCCACAGCGCCGTGTTCGAGGACCACCTGCACAACATCACCACCCACACCTGCGAGATCGACGGTGACGTCGCCCATGCCGAGAGTTACGTGATGGGCTCGATGCGGGCCAAGGGCGGCAAGGTGGTCGCGCTGATGGGCGGGCGCTATCTCGACCGCCTCGAGCGCCGCGACGGGGCGTGGAAAATCGCGCTGCGGCGTTGCACTATCGAGTGGATGATGCAGGGCGACTCGTCGGTGCTGGCCTCCGGAGCGGTGAAGGGCTTCATCAAGGGCAAGTGGGACCGCACCGACCTGTCCTATGCGCGTCCGCTGCAGATCGACAGCGAGCCCGTCGACCGGTGGTGAGGCGCTGATGCAGCTGGCCGGGCGCGTCGCGCTGATCACCGGCGGCGGATCGGGTATCGGTCGCGCCGCCGCCCAACGGCTTTCGGCCGAAGGTATGCGGGTCTGCGTGCTCGACATCGACGGCGCCGCCGCACATGCCGTGGCCGATCCGTTGGGCGGGCTGGCGCTGGCGTGCGATGTCGCCGACCCTGATCAGGTGGTGACTGCGTTCGCGCGGTGCGCCGAGGAGCTCGGCGGGCTGGATCTCGCGCTGTTGAACGCCGGCATCACGATCAGGTGGTCGGGTGACATCGGTGTGCTCGACCTCGCCGACTACCGAAAGTCGTTGGGAGTCAATCTCGACGGCGTGGTGTTCGGCATGGTCACCGCCGTGCGCACGATGCGTTCCCTCGGCGTCGCCGACCGCGCTATCCTGGCGACCGCATCGCTGGCCGGCCTGATGCCGTGGCACCCCGATCCGGTGTATGCGCTCGGCAAGCACGCCGTGGTCGGCCTGATGCGTTCCGTGGCTCCGAACCTCGCCGCGGAGCGCATCGCGGTACACACGATCTGCCCGGGCATCACCGAGACGGGTGCCCTCGGCGACCGCCGCGCGCTGGTCGAAGGAATCGGGGTACCGGTGATGGAACCGGAGGCCAGCGCCGACGCGGTCGTCATCGCAGCGACGGCGCCGCTGGACGCCAGCGGGTCGTGCTGGGTTGTTGAGCACGGAAGAGACGCATGGCCAATGCAATTCGCCGAGCTCGAAACCCCCGACAGCCGGCTCAACCTACCGGCGGGCCGTTCTCGGCGCTGACGCCACGCACCGATTGTGCATTCCGCGACGCGTTCCCGGCGGATCGCGTCGCTGAACGCACAATCGGCGGACCGAAAGCCTCAGCCGAGCACCGCCGGCATCGAGTCCCAGCCGCGCACCGTCGCCGTCGGCGCCCGCACGGCGTTGTCGATGTCGATCGTCCAGTCGGGCCAGCGCTTGAGGATCTCCTCCAGAGCCACCCGGCCTTCAACCCGGGCCAGCGACGCGCCGAGGCAGAAGTGCGTGCCCCGACCGAACGACAGGTGGTTGTTGGCGACCCGATGAACGTCGAACGTGTCCGGGTCGTCGAACTTGCGGTCGTCGCGGTTCGCCGAACCGGACATCAGCAGCAGCGCACTGCCCGCCGGTATCGTCTGGCCGTGGTACACAACGTCGTTGGCCGCGTAGCGGGCGATATGGTGCACCGGCGGCTCGTAGCGCAGCACCTCCTCGACGGCATTGGAGATCAACCGCGGGTCACGGCTCAACTCTCGTCGTTGGTCGGGGTGCTCGCCGAGCAGCTTGCCCAGCCAACCGAACAACCGCCCCACCGTCTCGGTCCCCGCGTTGGCGATCACGCCGAGGAAGACCAGCAGCTCCTCGGTGCTCAACCTCCGCACCGTGCCCTCGACGTCGGCGAACTCCACGTTGAGCAGTTCGGTGACCAAATCGTCTGACGGATTCTTCTCGCGCCAGGCTACATAGTCGCGAAACATGTTGCCGTTGAAGTAGTTGTTCTTGCTCACCGGTAACGGCTGGCCCGGTTTGTTGCGAAGTCGGCGACCGGCGACACTGCGGACGGACCGCTGCAGCGAGTCCGGCATACCGACCAGCATTCCGATGACGCGCATAGGCATTTCCGCGCCGAGGTCGGTGGTGAAGTCGAAGCGATCACCGTCGCGCAAAGGATCGAGACACGTCGCGCAGAAGGCCCGCACCTGATCCTCGATGGCCGCCATCTTGCGCGGGGTGAACGCGCGCGACACCAACAGGCGGTGCACGGTGTGCAACGGCGGGTCCTCGTTGATGAAAACTCCCAGTGGCATCACCGGTTCGGCCTTGACGACCTCGAGGATGTCACCCTTGGCGGAGCTGAGGTTCTCGACGTCGCGCAGCGCCGCTTCCACGTCGGCGAACCGGCTCAGGCCCCAGAACCCGAACTTGTCGTTGTAATACACCGGCGCTTCGTCGCGCAGCCGTCGGTAGACCGGATACGGATCGACGTCGATCGCCACGTCGTACGGGTCGTAGTACAGCTCGTCGGTCACCGGCGCCGTCACGGTGAAAGCCTTCCGCTCAGACGAGCGCTTGTTGTACGAACGTATGGCACTGTACGATCGTATGGCACAATGGCGACGGCGTAAAGGAGCGTGAGGGTGGACCTCGGTTTCGTCTCCCTCAACACACCGCGCGACCTCGAAGCCGATGTGCTCGCTGCCGAGCTCGAGTCGCGGGGATTCGAGTCGCTGTGGCTCGGGGAGCACCCGCAGATCCCGGTGGCCGCCCGCGGGCAGCTCCCCGCCGGCCTGCTCGAGGCGCAGAAGCAGATGTGGGATCCTTTCCTGTCGCTGACGGTCGCTGCGCGGGCGACGAGGACGTTGCGGGTCGGCACCTCGGTGGCTCTACCGCTGGAACGCGAATTATTCACGTTCGCAAAGCAAGTCGCGACGCTGGATCAGATGAGCGGGGGCCGCCTGCTGCTGGGCGTAGGCGTGGGTATGCGCACGGAACTGGAAGCGAGCAGTCCGATCGCGTGGAAGGACCGGTACCGCGCCTTGAGCGACATGGTCGCCGCTCTGAAGAAGCTGTGGGTCGACGACGAGGCCGAACACCACGGGCAGTTCTACAGTTTCGGGCCGGTATGGAGTTATCCCAAGCCGGTTCAGCGGCCACATCCGCCGCTGTTGGCGGCCACCACGGGCCCGAGGGGGACGCGCGAGTGTCTCGGTTGGGCCGACGGCTGGTTGCCCGGCGATGCGGCGTTCCGCGACCTGGGTGCGGCATTGGCCGACTACCGGCATGCCGCCGAGGACGCCGGCCGCGATCCGTTGGCGCTGGACCTGACGGTCATGGCCTGGGGCGATCCGAAACCCGACAAGCTCTCGCGATACCGGGACCTCGGCTTCAACCGGGTCGTCCTCGGCGGCGGTCGGCGCGATGGCGACGACCCGTCGACGACACTGAGCTTCCTCGATCGTTACGCCACCACGGCCGACGAACTCCGTTGGCCAGCAACCCGATAGACCACACCAGAATGGGAAGGGCATGACCGTGAACGACAGATTCTCGATGGAGGGGCGGGTCGCCGTCATCACCGGTGGCGGAACCGGCATCGGCCGCGGATCGGCACTGACGCTGGCCGAACGCGGCGCCGACATCGTGCTCGCCGGGCGCCGCGCCGAACCGTTGAAGTCCACCGTGAGCGAGATCGAGTCGCTGGGCCGCCGCGCGCTGGCGGTGCCGACCGACGTCACCCGGGCCGACGCGTGTCGCGCGTTGGTCGACACGACGCTGGTCGAGTTCGGTCGCGTCGACGTGCTGGTGAACAACGCCGGTGGCGGCGAGACGAAGTCGATCATGAAGTGGACCGACGACGAGTGGCAGCACGTTCTCGACCTGAACCTGTCGAGCGCTTGGTACCTGTCGCGCGCGGCGGTCGAGCCGATGATCAAGCAGGGTAAGGGCGCCATCGTCAACATCTCCTCGGGCGCCAGCCTGCTGGCGATGCCGCAGGCGGTGGCCTACGCCGCGGCCAAGGCCGGGCTGAACAACCTGACCGGGTCGATGGCCGCGGCGTGGACCCGTAAAGGCGTGCGGGTCAACGCGATCGCCTGCGGGGCCATCCGCACACCCGGCCTCGAATCCGACGCGCAGCGGCAGGGTTTCGACATCGACATGATCGGCCAGACCAACGGCGCGGGCCGCGTCGGCGAGCCCGACGAGATCGGGCACGGCGTACTATTCTTCGCCTCCGACGCCTCCAGTTTCTGTTCGGGCCAGACGCTGTACATGCATGGCGGCCCCGGCCCGGCGGGGGTGTGACATGGGTGTCAGCCATGTCGGCTTACGCGTTCGCGACCTCGACAACTCGAAGCGGTTCTACAAAGCCCTGGGATTCGCCGAGGTGAAGCGGTTGACGATCCCCGACGAGATGGCGGCCGGATTGCTTCCGCTCACCCCGCCGATCGGGTTCGAAGCCGCATACCTGCAGAACGACGGCTTCGTACTGCAGCTGCTGACGTTTTCGGGGCACCCCGCACCGGATGAGCCCGAACGCGGCATGGTCACCGCAGGCCTCACCCACCTGTCGATCGCCGTCGAGGACATCGCCGCGGCGCAGGCGGCGGTCACCTCCGCAGGCGGCACGATCATCGCCGACCCCGGAGGCGGATTCGCCTGTATGGCACGCGATCCGGAGGGTCAGCTCATCGAATTGGTGCACAACAGGGTGCGGCCGGTGCCACCGGCGGGCTGAGCCGTCACAGCACCGCCCCGCCGTTGACACCGATCACCTGACCGGTGACGTAACCCGCGCCCTCCGAACACAGGAACGCACACGTGGCCGCCACGTCGTCGCCGGTGCCCAGGCGTCCGGCGGGAATCGCGCGCACCAGCATCTCTGCCGGCGGCAGTTTCTTGGCGCGCTGTTGTGCGCGCAGCATCGGGGTGTCGATGACGAACGGCGGGATGGTGTTGGCGGTGATCCCCCGTGCCGCGTACTCCGCGGCAACGGTCTTGGTCATCGCTATGACCCCGCCCTTGGTCGCCGAGTAGTGGCCCTGATGGACGGCGCCGTTCTGGCCCGCGGCCGACGAGATGGTGACGATGCGCCCCCACTGCGAAGCGACCATGTCAGGCAGCGCGGCCTGCAGACACAGGAAGGTGCCCGTCAGGTTGACCGCGAGGTAGCGGTTCCACTCGTCGAGGGTGATCTGGTCGAATTTCGTGAACCCGGCCAGCGCGGCGCTCGTGACAAGAATTCCGACCGGGCCCAACGTGTTTCGTGCCGCCTCGAACGCTGCATTCACCGCGCTCTGATCGGACACGTCGACCTGGAGGCCGACCGCGTGGGCTCCCGCCGCCCGCAGATCGTCGGCGGCTAGCGAAGCGGAGTCGCCATTGACATCCAGAACCGCGACGGAATGCCCCTCGCGGGCGAGATGCTCGGCTATCGACCGGCCCAGCCCCGAACCGCCGCCGGTGACCACTGCTACGCGGTTCACGTCGTCCATCCCCTTGCTCGAGCTTTGCTATACGAACGTACAACCCATGCAGATGTATAGCACGGTCAGCGGCGAGTGGACGAACCCTTCCTCGGCTTGCGGCGCGCGGGTCGCGGTTCGATCGCGTCGAGGTACTTCTCGACAGCCTTGACGACGTCGGTGTGCGCTGCGTCGACGCCGACACCCTCTTCGAGGTTGAGAAACTTGGGGATTCCGGTGATCAGCAGTACGGCGGCACCCAACGACAGGTCGCCCTCAAATCGGGTGCGGGCGCCATACCGCTGCGCCAGCGCGTCGACCTGTATCTCGCGGACCCGGTTGGTGACCTCGGCGATCTCCGACGCGATCGACTTGCGATGGTTGCCCAGCGCCATGAATTCGGTGATCAGGGCACCGGTCGCCTCGTCCCAGCTGTACTCCCACAGCGCATGGAGCGGATCCTCGGACCGTGTCTCGAGCGCCTTGCTCAACACCGCGAGATTGCGCTCCGAGTAGCGGCGGATCGCGGCCAAGAAGATGTCGTCGAGCGAGGGGAAGTAGTACTGCACCAGGCTCGCGGTGACGCCGGCCTTCGCGGCCAGCGCGCGATAGCTCACGCTGGCGTATCCCTCTTCGAGCATCATCTTCTCAACGGCGTCGAGCAGGGTGTCACGTGTCTTCGACGTCTCCGCGCCGACGCGGCGGGGCGATGCTGCCATCGTCACCTCTCAGATTGGCTGACGAACATTCTCGCACCCGCCGCGGCGCGGGCCCTCAGCTGAACATGCCGCGATATCCGAACGCCGGATGTCGAGGGCTGATGTGAGGGTCGTCGGCGCCGAAGATCTTCTCCCGCAGCGTGCCGGGACGGTACTCGGTCTGCATCAGGCCCTTGTCCTGCAGCACCGGTACGACATGGTCGAAGAACTCGTCGTAGCTCTCCGGCATCAGCATGTTCATGACCTGAATGCCGTCCGACCCGGCGGCCTGGAACTCGAGCAACCGGGTCGCGATCGTCTCCGGTGATCCGACCACCATCTGCGGCAACGACATCGTCGACACGAAATCGTTGATCGTCGGCGTCCCTCCCTCGGGCCACGCGTTGATCAACGAGAGAAATGCTCCGCGGATACCTGGCATCTCGTCGATCAGGTCGACCAGCGGTGTGGCGGGGTCGTACTGGCCCAAGTCCATTCCGCTCAGGCTGGCGAAGTATGCGGTCTGCGCCTCGGTGCTGCGCCACTCCTCGAGCTCCATCCACTTGCGGTTGGCTTCCTCGTCGGTGGAACCGACGACGAACATCAGCCCCTGCAGGAACAAGATGTCGTCGGCCGAGCGGCCGCGTTCGCGCGCCAGCCCCCGCACGGCGGCCACCTGCTGGGCGATGGTTTCGGGGGTGAACGCCGACAGGAACATCAACTCGGCGTGGTTGGCGGCGAATTCGAGGCCTGCGGGCGACCCGCCTGCCTGCGCCAGCAGTGGAACCCGTTGGGGCGACGGCTCCATCAGGTTGTACCCGCGAACGCGGTAGCGCTGTCCGACGTGGTTGATCTCGTGCACCTTCGCCGGATCGGCGTACACACCGCTGGCCGGGTCGTCGACCACCGCGCCGATGTCCCAGGAGCCCTCCCAGAGTTTGTAGACGACGTCGACGTACTCCTTCGCCCACTCGTATCGGTCGTCGTGTGACATCTGACCGGGTACACCCAGATTGGCGAATGCGCGCTCGTTGGCAGAGGTGACGATGTTCCAGCCGACCCGGCCGCCGCTGAGATGGTCGAGCGTGGAAACCTGCCTGGCGAATACGAACGGGTGCTGCTGGATCACTGAACTCGTGTAGAGGAACCCGATGTGCTCGGTTTCGCGGGCGAGTGCGGGAATCAGCATCGTGCAGTCACCGATCGGCACGTTCATGGCTTGTTCGAACACCACGTTGCCCGACCCGTTGTATTCGCCTTGTACGCCGAGCGTGTCAGTGAAGAAGAATGCGTCGATCTTGGCGGCTTCGGCCTTGCGCGCCAGCTCCGTCCACAGGTCGAAGGTCTTGAAATCCCGGTTACGGGCGCGCGGATGCCGCCAGCCGCCCTGAAAGTTGTGACCGACCGAGTTCATCACCAGCAGGGTCACGATCATGCGCTTGGGCATCGAGCCCTCCTCCCTATACGACCGTATAGCCGATGCTATATGCTCGTACAAACTTTCCGAGGAGAATCGTGTGAGCGACCTTTACTACGACCCCTGGGACGTCGCAATCGATCTCGACCCCTACCCGACGTATCGCAGGCTGCGCGAAGAAGCTCCGCTGTACCACAACGAACGCCACGGCTTCTGGGGGGTCAGCCGCTACGACGACGTGGACGCCGCACTGCGGGACACGGCACGGCTCAGCTCGGCCAAAGGTGACATCCTCGAGGTCGTCATGGTCGATCCGGTGATGCCGCCGGGAGTCTTCATCAACGAGGACCCGCCGCTGCACACCATCCACCGCGCGATCGTGTCTCGGGCCTTCACGCCCAAGCGGATCCGGGCGGTCGAGGAGAAGGTCCGGTCCTTCTGTATCGCGTGTCTGGATCCGCTGGCCGATGGCGACCGGTTCGACTTCGTGGTCGACCTCGGCGCCGAACTGCCGATGAAGACCATCGGCATGCTGGTCGGTATCCGCGACGCCGAGCAGCCCGCGGTCCGGGCCCACGCACACGAGTCATTGCGCAACGAACCGGGCAAGCCGCTGCCGGTGGACAAGGACCACTACTTCGACGGCGACATGTTCGCCGATTACGTTGCGTGGCGCGAGAACAACCCGTCCGACGATCTGATCACCGAACTGCTCAACGTCGAGTTCACCGACGAGACGGGCACTATCCGGGGGCTCACCAGAGAGGAGATCGTCGTCTTTCTGGCCGTCGTGGCCGGCGCGGGCGTCGAGACGACCGGCCGGCTGTTCGGCTGGATGGGCAAGGTGCTCGCCGAGCACCCGGACCAGCGCAAGGAACTCGCCGCCGATCTGTCCCTGGTGCCGGGCGCCATCGAAGAACTGCTGCGCTACGAGCCGCCGGGTCCGCACGTCGCGCGTTACGTCGCCACCGAGGATGTGCAGTTCCAGGGCCAAACGGTACCCGCGGGCAGCGCGCTACTGATGATGCTGGCGTCGGCCAATCGCGACGACCGCCACTTCGCCGACCCGGACCGCTTCGACATCCACCGCAAGCCGGGCGGGCACTTGACCTTCGGTCGCGGGGCGCACTTCTGCGTCGGCGCACCATTGGCACGGCTGGAGGGCCGGATCGCGTTGGAAGAGGTTCTCAAGCGCTGGCCCGAATGGGATATCGACCTCGAAAACGCGCGCCGCTCAAGGTCATCGACCGTGCGCGGATGGGACACCATGCCTGCGGCCGTCAGCCGTCGATAATCCGGTCGGCGGCCCGCCAGGCCACCGCCATGACCGGCCCGTTGAGGTTGCCCGCCACCATGGTCGGCAGCACCGAGCAGTCGACGATCTGCAGATCGTCGATGCCGCGTACGCGCAACTCGCTGTCGACTACGTCGTCGTCACCGGGACCCATCGCGCACGTCCCGATGGCGTGGTAGCCGCAGTATCCGCCCTCCAGGGCGGCGTCGACGAGTTCGTCGTCGCTGCGCGCCGCAGGCCCTGGGTATGTCTCGTGGCTGATGCGTTCGGCGATCGGCGACTGCTCGAAGATGGCGCGCATCCGGCGCAGCAGACGAACCATCGTCTCCCGGTCCTCAGGGCTGGACAGGTAATTGGGGTCGATCCGCAGCGCCGTGTCCGGCCGGTTCGAGGTGATCTCCACGCTGCCTTGTGATGTCGGGCGCAGCACCATGCCGAGGCAGGAGATACCGGGCTCGCGTTCGATGCTCACCGGTTCACCGCTGGTGTTGTAAGGCGGAAGCGTCCACGGGCCCATCATGATCTGACCGTCGACGCGGTCGGCGCCCTCATGTGACTTGGCGAACGCCACGATGTCGAACGAGGGGGCGGCCAGCGGGCCCTTCCGACTCGCCAGGTACTTCATGCCGGTGATGGCCTGACCGAGGTTGCTCGAGAGCAGCTTGTTGTACCCGAGATCCTCCTTCAGCCTGAACCGCAGTGCCGCACAGCGGTGTTCACGCATTCTGCGGCCGACGTTGTCGCGCTCGAGGACGACGGGCACACCTGCAGCTTTCAAGACGTCCCGCGGCCCGATGCCGGACAGCTGAAGCAGCCGTGGGCTGTTGAGGCTGCCGAGCGCGATGATGACCTCTCGGCGGACGCGGACCTCGGCGACACCGCGCGGACCGTGGACCTCCAACCCGGCCGCCCTGCCGTTCTCGACCAGGATGCGACGGGCGACGGTGTTGGTCGCGACGGTCAGATTCGGCCGCCGCACAGCTGGTTTGAGGAACGCGCTTGCCGCGCTGACCCGGCGCCCGTTGCGGATCGTCGAGGTGGCATACCCGACCCGCTCGGCGTCGGACTCGTTGATGTCCTGGATCCTGTCGAACCCCGCACGGGTGCTTGCCGTGATCATCTCCTCGCACAGCGGATCGGGGCCATCCGGCACCGAGATGTGCAGTGGGCCACCGGTGCCGCGGGTGGGGGAGGCGCCGAACTCGTTGTCCTCGAAGGCTTTGAAGATCGGCAACATGTCGTCCCAACCCCAACCCTTATTGCCGAGCCGCTCGAGGTGGTCGTAGTCGGCGCGGTGGCCCCGGTTGTAGATCATCCCGTTGATGGAGCTGGAACCGCCGAGCACCTTGCCGCGCATCCACTGTTCGGAATGGCCGTCCGGCCCGAACGGGGTGGTGGTGTAGTGCCACACGTACTTCTCATTCTCGAACAACATTCCGGACCCTTTGGGAATTCGGAACAACGGATGGCGGTCGGATCCACCGGCCTCGACCAGCAGCACCGACACGCGGGGGTCGGCCGACAACCGGTTGGCGAGAACACATCCGGCCGATCCGGCCCCGGCAACGATGTAGTCGTACCTAGTCATGCATGGTCCTTCCGAGCCCGAGTCGACCCACTCCGCTGTACGAGCGTACAGTACAGCCTCGAAGTCGGATCGAGGTTCGAGGAGAGTGATCAGGTGACCGGGACAGTCGCGGTGGTGACAGGGGCCAGCCGCGGTGCGGGCGCGGGCATCGCACGCGCGCTGGGCAGCCACGGGTGCACCGTCTATGTCACGGGCCGAACCCAGAACAACGGTGACGCAGAGGGTTCGAGACTGTCGGGCACGATCGACGAGACCGCACAGGCGGTCACCGATGCCGGAGGTACGGGCATCGCGGTCCGCGTCGATCACGGCGACGACGATCAGGTCAAGGCGTTCTTCGATCGAGTCGGACGCGAACAGGGCCGCATCGACATCCTGGTGAACAATGCAGCGCTGATCCGCGACGAGATGATGGGGCGCACGAAGTTCTGGGAAGAACCGCTGAACGTGATCGACACGCTCGACGTCGGACTGCGCAGCAGCTATGTCGCGACCGTCTACGCCGCACCGCTGATGCTTGCGCAGCGCAGCGGCCTGGTCGCGTTCACCTCCTCGTCGGGTGCGGTGCATTACGCGTTCGGGCCGGCGTACGGGGTGCCCAAAGCCGGCACCGACAAGATGGCCGCCGATATGGCCGTCGACTTCCGGGAGTTCGGCATCGCCGCGGTGTCGATCTGGATGGGGTCGCTGTTGACCGAGCGTGTCCGCGGGATCATCGCGAGTAATCCCGAGAAGTTCGGGCACATCCTGGACACCGCCGAAACCCCCGACCTGACGGGCCATGTCATCTGGGCGCTGTATCGGGATCCGGCTCTGATGGAGGTCAGTGGCCGGACGCTCATCGGGGCGGAGTTGGCGCTCAAGTACGGCATCAAAGACGACGGCGACCGTCAGCCGCCGTCGTACCGCGACATGTTCGATGTACACCCTGCCAAGCAGTATCCGCACGTCATGCGGTGATACGCGCACATTCGCGGGGCCGTGAGCGTGCGCCAATCGCTGAAATTTCCCGGGGTGTCGGGTGCAAACCCGCACGCTCGCGGGTATTCGGTACGCACGTGCAACCACCAGCGAGGAGGCCACGATGGCGAAGGATCACGGTTCCAGCGTCAAAAACGACAAACAGTACGAGGGTCTGCGCGAGAAGGGCATGAGCAAGTCCCGCGCGGCAGCCATCGCCAACACGCCCGGTGCATCGAAGAAGGGCGGCAAGAACTCCGGCGGCGGTAAGAAATCCGGCGGATCCAAGAAGAGCTGACGATGACTTTCGGGCGCTGAGTCGGTCATAACCTGCGAGAAACGACCATCGCAGGAGGAACGATGTCCGTCCCGACTCAACCGGCCGCCCTACCGCCCGTCGTCGACGAGGCGACATGGCGCGCCGCCCTCGACGACCTGCGCCGCCGCGAGAAGGCGGCGACACGAGAGCTGGACGCGATCGCCGCCCAGCGCAGACGCCTGCCCATGGTCCGCACGCCCGACTACACGCTGATCGGTGAGCACGGGCCCGTCCGACTGGCCGACGTGTTCGAGGGGCGCTCCCAGCTGATCGTCTACAACCACATGTGGACCGACGGCGCAGAGTGGCAGTGCGGCGGCTGCACCGGGTTCACCTCGCAGTTCACCCGGCTGGAGTTCCTCGACAGCTACGACGCCCGCTTCGTCATCGTCACCAACGGCCCGATCGACGAGGTGCTGGCCTACCGCACCAAGGTCGGCAACCGGATGGATTGGTACTCGTCGTCGGAGAGTTCGTTCGGCGCCGACGTCGACGCTCCACCCGGCGAAGGTTTCGCGGTCAACGTGTTTCTGCGAGACGGTGACACCGTTTACCGGACTTGGCACACCAACGGCCGCGGCACCGAACAGCTCAGCCACTCGTTCGCGCTCATCGACCTCCTGCCGTGGGGCCGCCAGGAGGAGTGGCAGGATTTGCCCGAGGGATGGCCGCAGCGGCCGACGTACTCGGGCTGGTTGGACTCCCCTGACATCGCGCGGGCCTACGGCCCCGGGCACTGATGGCTCCCCACCGGAACCCGGCGCGCACTGAGCCTCGCGGCGTGGCTTATGCGCAATTGCCCACCTATCAGCGAAAAATTCGCTGACAACGAATGTTTCGCTACTAGGCGGGCACTAGCTCAAATGGTCCCGAGCCCTGCAGAGCCCGGCACCCCGCGCGGCTGCCGCCGTCAGGGCTGACGCATCGGTGGCATCCTGGCTCCATGGGATTGGTATGGGCCTGATCATCCGCCTGCTCGAGCTGCTGATCGTGCTCGTTCCGCTCGCGGGAGTGCTCTACGGCGGTTGGCGAGCGCTGACGGCGGCGCGCGCACGCCAGGACGCCGGTCGCGAGCAACCAGCCGACACCGCACCGCAGCCCGCCACCGGAACGGCAATGCAGTGGCAGGCGATCGCGCGGGCGGTCAAGGCGCACGACCGCACCGACACCCGATGGCTCGAGTACGAACTGGACGTCGCGAAGCTGCTCGACTACCCGTTGATGACCGACATGCGCGACCCGCTGACCGAGCGCTTCCACCGGACCAAGGTGCGCGCGGACCTGTTGCGCCCGGGCAAGGCCGAGGATCTGGTCGACGACACCGACGCGGCGCGCGAGTACGTCGACGCCGTCACCGACTACGTCACCGCGTTCGAGGCCGCCGAGACCGAGGCGGTCCGTCGTCGGCGCAGCGACTTCTCGGCACAGGATCAGCAGCGCATCGCCCGGGCCCAGAGCATGTTGCGCGTCGCGACCGACGCCGCGGCCACCCCGCAGGAACGCGAACGCGGCTACGAACTCGCCCGCCGCGAGCTCGAGGGCCTGGTGGTGCTGCCGGAGCGGGCGCGCGTCGCCATCGAGCGCGGTATCGCCGGCGAACTCGACCGCTGACGCCGCGCTTAGACCCCGCGGCGCAGGAGTTCGACGAGCACCGCAGCCATGTCCGGAATTGCTTGGCGCGCAATGACTTCGTAGCCGTGTGTGCTGAGCGTGGGGAGGCACAGCAGTCCGGCCCGCGCCGTGAGCCCACTGGCCTTGGCGTGCGAAGCGTCGGATTCGAACGCACCGAGGACCGCGGGCTGAGGCGACAGGCCGGGCTCGGTGGCGGCGTCGATGAGCGCATCGGCGACAGTTTTGTCGTAGATGGTTTCGGCGTCGCTGTAGGCGACGATCGGGCCGCCGCTGCACGAGGTCCCGTACTCCGCTTCGGCCGGACCGACCTCCAGCGCAATGGTCAGGTCACCGGGCAGCGCGCGGCTTGCATACGAGCCTCCGACACCGCCGACTTCCTCGGCGGTTGTGAAGACCAGATAGGTGTCGCGTGCCGGGCCTCTGTCCCCGGAAGCCAGCCGGCTCGCCACGTCGAGCAGTGCGGTGACCGCCGCGCGGTCGTCCATGAAGTAGCACCCGAGATAGTCCGGGCCGACGTCGGTCAGCGTGCGCTTGCTTTGGTGGATACACGCCCGCGTGCCCGCTCTGATACCGGCCTCGGCCAGTTCCTCGGGAGTGTGGCCGGTGAAGACATAGACATGAAGCCAGTCGAGCGCCTGATCCCCCTGGTCCGGTTTGGTCTCCCAGATCCGCTGGCTCTCCTTGGTGGTGTGCTCGGAGCCGAGGGTCAGCACGCCGCACACGGAGCGCTGGTCGCCGAGCAGCGCGACCGGTCCGAGGCCGAAGTTTCCCGGATACATCGTGCCCAGGGGCGTCATGTGCAGTGTGCCGTCGGGCTCGATCCGTTTGACGACCATGGACAGCTCATCCATGTGGGCCATCACCCGGATCGGCTGCGCCTCGCGGTCGTTGCCGTGGCGCAGGCCGATCAGGTTGCCCGCTTCGTCGACCCACATCTCGTCGACATGCGGCTCGAGCTCGCGTCGGCACACCTCCCGCACGGCGTCTTCCTGACCGCAGGGGCCGTACGCGTGGAGCAGTTCCTGCAACAGGTCAAGGCGCAGCGTCTCGTCGGGCATAGATCTTGAATTGCCGAGACCGCGTCGGCCTAACCCCCGCGACCGGTTGACGCGCCTCAGGCCACCGGCGGATGCGGATACGGCGGCGGAACCGGCACGCACAACCCGGTGCTGGTGTCCAGGGCCTTACCGTCGACGCAGAACGACGCGCAACCGTAGATGACGCCCGTCTGGCCCGGCGGACAGCAACAGTTGCCCGGCTGGGCCGAAGCGATGACGGGGGAGACCGGCACGGCCAGTGCCGCCGCGAAGAGCCCCGCGATCAGTGACCGTCGCAACATCATGAGGGCAGTCTAGGTCGGCTGGCTCAGGTCCCACAGAAGGTTCGGTACTTCCCGAAGTCCTCGGGTGCGGGTTCGGCGTACCGCTGCAGACCTGGGCGCTCGTCATACGGCGCGGTCACCGCATCCAGCAGCCGGTACAGCGGGTCGAGGTCGCCTTCGGTCGCGGCGGTCAACGCCTCCTCGACCAGATGGTTGCGAGGGATGTAGACCGGGTTGACGCGGTCCATCACCGTCGCGTCGGGCCGCAACGCATGCCACCGCGACAGCCACTGGTCGAACGCGGCGAGGTCGAGGAACAGGCCGCGTGCGGGGTCGTCGTCACCGCGGGCCGCATGCGCGAGCTGGCGGAAGAACGACGTGAAGTCGACGTGGCTCTGGTGCAACTGGGCGATCAGGTCGTTCATCAACGGCACCGCGATCTCGTCGGGCGTGGTGTCGGCCAACCCGAGCTTGGCGCACATGCCCACCGACAACGCGTCCTGGAACTTGGGCGCAAAACCACCGAGGCTGCCCTCGGCGATCGCGATCGCCTGCTGTTGGTCGTCGGCGAACAACGGCAGCAGTGCCTCGGCCAGCCGGGCCAGGTTCCACACCGCGATCGCCGGCTGGTTGCCGTAGGCGTAGCGGCCCCACGAGTCGATCGAGCTGAACACCGTCTCGGGGTCGTAGGCCTCCATGAACGCGCACGGCCCGTAGTCGATGGTCTCCCCGGAGATCGTCGTGTTGTCGGTGTTCATCACGCCGTGCACGAAGCCGACCAGCATCCACTTGGCGATCAGCGCCGCCTGCACCGCGATCACCGACTCGAACAACGCGACATAGGGGTTGCCTGCGTCGGCGGCCCCGGGATGGTGCCGCTGGATCGCGTGGTCGGCCAGACGCCGCAAGAGGTCGACGTCGCCGGTGTTCGCGGCGTACTGGAAGGTGCCGACGCGCAGATGGCTGCGGGCCACCCGCGACAGCACCGCACCGGGTAGCGGCGTCTCGCGCTGCACCTGGCGTCCGGTCGCGACCACGGCCAACGAGCGGGTGGTCGGAATCCCCATCGCGTGCATCGCCTCGCTGACGATGTACTCGCGCAGCATCGGACCGACGGCGGCCAACCCGTCGCCGCCGCGTGCGAACGGCGTCGCGCCCGAACCCTTCAGATGCAGGTCGCGAAGCTCTCCGGAGGTCGTCGTGAGTTCGCCGAGCAGCAGCGCGCGCCCGTCGCCCAGCCGGGGGACGTACCCACCGAACTGGTGACCGGCATAGGCCTGCGCGACCGGGTTCGCGCCGTCGGGAACCTGCGTGCCGACCAGTAGCCGCAGGCCGTCGGCGCTGCGCAGCCAGTCGGCGTCGATGCCGAGTTCGACGGCCAGCGGTTCGTTGAGGACGAGCAGGCGCGGGTCGGGAGCCGATTCAGCCTGCCAACGGACCGCCAGCTCGGGTAGGTCGCTGGCGTAACGGTCGGCGAAGGTGACGGCGGTGGGTGCGATGCTCACCCTTTCCACAGTACGAGCGGCGCGGCGCGTCCTCATTTGTGTAACTGGCGACGGTTCGCGACGCTGTCGCGTCGTCAGATTACAAACGAGCCGAGGTCGAAGTTCCCAGCAGGGCACCCCACTCGGTGAGCACCGCTGTCCGCGCCGCCGCGTTCACACATTCCCCTGTGCCGCTTGCGGCGGTGACCAGCGCGTCGGCGAGCGTGAACAACGGCACCCGATGGTGTTGCGCAGCGCGGATAATCTCGCGGAACGCCTCGTCGACCGTGCAGTGGCGAAGCGCGATGAGAACACCTTCCGCGGTGTCCAGGCATTGTCGTCCGGGAGTCATGGCCCCGTTGGTACCAACCTCAGTCGGCACACGGTTGATCAGACGCTGGGAATCGACTGGGAGCCCTCGGTCTGCGGAGCCGGAACGGGTCCAACGGTGCTGTCTGTATGGTGAGGCTTCCTGGCGAGCGCGGATGGTGGTCAAAGAAGACCTGCCGCGCGCGGGAAGTAACCGTCGGATGAGGAGCAGCCCGGTGACGCTGAACACCATCGCGCTTGAACTCGTGCCGCCGAACGTCGATCGTGGGCACGAGCAGGCGTTGGAGGATGCGCAGAAGGTACTGCGATGCTCCGCGGAAACCGGGCTGGACGGCCGCATCAAGCACGTGATGATCCCCGGCATGATCGAGGAGGACGACGACCGTCCGATCGAGATGAAACCCAAGATGGATGTGCTCGACTTCTGGGCGATCATCACCCCCGAGCTGTCCGGGATGAACGGGCTGTGCACCCAGGTCACCGCGTTCATGGACGAACCGACGTTGCGTCGGCGGCTGACCGATCTGTCCAGCGCCGGGTTCGACGGCATCGCGTTCGTCGGGGTGCCGCGCACGATGAGCGACGGCGAGGGCACCGGCGTCGCCCCGACCGACGCGCTGTCGATCTACTCCGACGTGGTGCCCAACCGCGGAGCGATCCTCATCCCAACCCGCGACGGCGAGCAGGGCCGGTTCCGGTTCAAGTGCGATCAGGGCGCCACCTACGGCATGACCCAGTTGCTGTACTCCGACGCGATCGTCGGGTTCCTGCGCGACTTCGCCGAGCAGACCGATCACCGGCCCGAGATCCTGCTGTCGTTCGGTTTCGTGCCCAAGCTGGAGAGCAAGGTCGGCCTGATCAACTGGCTGATCCAGGATCCGGGTAACGCCGCCGTCGCCGCCGAGCAGGAGTTCGTCAAGAAGCTCGCCTCCACGGAGCCGGCGGAGAAGCGCAAACTGATGCTCGACCTGTACAAACGCGTCATCGACGGTGTCGGCGACCTCGGATTCCCGCTGAGCATCCACCTCGAGGCCACCTTCGGCGTGTCCACCCCGGCCTTCGAGACGTTCGCCGAGATGCTCGACTACTGGGCGCCCGACAAGCCCTGACGGTCTACGCCCCCGGCAGCGGAAAGACCAAGCGGCACGGTACGGTCCGGCTGGGACCGCACCGTGCCGGTTGCGTCACGACGCCTGACGCGTCGGCATTATCGTCAGCTGTTGCACGTTCACCCGCGCCGGCTGGGCGACCAGGAAGTCGATCGCCGCCGCGACGTCGGCGGGGTCCAGCCACTCGATGTGGTCGCGGGTGCCGTCCAGCCATTCCGTGGCACCGGTATCGGTGACGTGATTCTGCAACTCGGTTTCGACGATGCCGGGCTCGATGGCCGAGACCCGCACGTTCTTGGCGCCGAGTTCGGCGCGCAGCGTGCGCGACATGTGTGTGACGAACGCTTTCGTGCCCGAGTACACCGCGAAGTTCGGGAAGATGTTCTGCGCGCCGATGGACGAAGTGTTGATCAGGTCAGCGACGCCCTTGTCTTCGGCCGACTTCACCAGCTGGGGAACGAACGCGCCGATCGCGTTCATCAGCCCGGCGACGTTGAGGTCGATCTGCTGCTGCCACTGGTCGAAGCGCTGTTCGTCGATCGGCGCGGGCAGCATGACCCCGGCGTTGTTGAACAGCACATCGACCGTGCCGAGTTCGTCGACCACCCGCTGGGCGGCCGCCTGTATCGCGGCGGCGTCGGTGACGTCGACGGCGAGGGCCAGCGCGGTGCCACCCGCCTCGGCGATCTCGGCAGCCAGCTTCTCGAGCCGGTCGGCCCGGCGGGCCAAAAGGGCGACCTTCGCGCCGGACGCGGCCAGGCGCTTGGCGGTCGCCTCACCAATGCCGCTCGATGCGCCGGTGACAACGGCGACGCGGCCGGACAGCGGGGCGGTGGTCTCGGTTGGGTTCTGGATTGCGGTTGTCATCTGTGGACCTTTCCTCCTGTCGGTGGCGGCGGTAGTGCCGCACACTCGAGACAACAACCCCTGGGGGCCCTCTGAGCGGCCAAAACGAGCCCCGCTATACCCCGGTTCGGCGTACCTAGGTCTGGCAGACCCACGTTTGGCGCGGCCCGACGCCGCCGCTGCGGCCACACTGGGTGCATGGACCACAACGCCGAGCTCAAGGAGTTCCTGCGGACGCGCCGCGCACGCCTGCGCGTCGAGGACGTGGAGATCGGCGGGACCAGCAGGGTGCGACGGGTACCGGGCCTGCGCCGCGAGGAGGTCGCACAGTTGGCCGGTGTGAGCGTGGACTACTACAGCCGCCTCGAACAGGGTCGCCACCTCAACGTGTCCGACGAGGTACTCGACGCCGTGGCACGCGCGTTGCGGCTCGACGACGTCGAGCGGGCCTACCTGTTCCAGATCGCGCGGGTGAACACCCGCCGCACCCGCCGGCGCCCCGCGCCCGTGCAGCGGGTTCGGCCGGGCATCCGCCGGGTGCTCGAGACGCTCGACGACGTGACACCGGCCTTCGTATTCGGCCGTCGGATGGACATGCTGGCGGCCAACCGGCTGGCGCGGGCGTTGATCGGTGACTTCGAGGCCCTGCCCCCGCGCGAGCGAAACTTGTTGCGGTTCACCTTCCTCGACGAATCCGCCCGCGAGCTCTACACCGACTGGGAAGAGGTGGCCCGCGACAACGTCGCGATACTGCGCCTGGACGCAGGCAGGCATCCCGACGACCCGCTGCTGACCGAACTGGTCGGCGAACTCGCGGTCAAGAGCGACGAGTTCCGCCGGTGGTGGGCCGACCACAACGTCCGCGAACGCACGCACGGGGTCAAGCGCTACCACCACCCGTTGGTGGGTGACCTGACGCTCAACTACGAGAGCGTCGCCGTGCTCGGCGACCCGGACCAGACGTTGTGCATCTACACCGCCGATCCCGGCTCGCCATCGGAGACCGCCCTTCGCCTGTTGGCCAACTGGACGGGCACCCCGTCGAGCGCCGACAGCGACGCCGACCTGCCGACGCCCTGACCGGCCGCCTATCCTGGCCGGAGTGTCCGGCCCATCTGTCGCTGAGCTTCGCAAGCGCCTCGACGGGCTGACCATCCGCGACGCGGCCCGCTTCGGCAGGCGCCTGCGTCAACTGCGCGGCGCGCCTCCGGAGAAGCTCGCCAAAATCGCCGAGCAGATCGCCGCCGCGGAAGCGGTCGTCGCGACCCGCGCCGCCGCGGTCCCGACGATCTCCTATCCCGAGCTTCCGGTCAGCGAACGCCGCGACGAGATCGCCAAGGCAATCACCGAACACCAGGTGGTGATCGTCGCCGGCGAAACCGGTTCGGGGAAGACGACGCAGCTGCCCAAGATCTGCCTCGGCATCGGCCGCGGTGTGCGCGGCACGATCGGGCACACCCAACCGCGACGCCTTGCCGCCCGCACCGTCGCCCAGCGCATCGCCGACGAGGTGGGCAGCCCGCTCGGCGACACGATCGGCTACACGGTGCGCTTCACCGACCAAGCCAGTGACCGCACCCTGGTCAAGCTGATGACCGACGGCATCCTGCTCGCCGAGATCCAGCGTGACCGCCGACTGCTGCGCTACGACACCCTGATCCTCGACGAGGCCCATGAGCGCAGCCTCAACATCGACTTCCTGCTCGGATACCTTCGGGGGCTTCTGCCTCAGCGGCCCGACCTCAAGCTGATCGTCACCTCCGCGACGATCGAACCGGAGCGCTTCGCGGCCCACTTCACCGGTGCACCGATCGTCGAGGTGTCCGGGCGCACCTATCCGGTCGAAATACGGTACCGCCCTTTGGAAGTCGCCGTCCCCGTCGACGAGAGCGATGATCCCGACGATCCCGACCACGAGGTGGTGCGCACGCAGACGCGCGACCAGACCGAGGCGATCGTCGACGCCATCGCCGAGTTGGAGAACGAACCGCCCGGCGACGTGTTGCTGTTCCTGTCGGGTGAGCGGGAGATCCGTGACACCAGTGAGGTGCTGCGCGGATTGGTCGGTGCCACCACCGAAGTGCTACCGCTGTACGCGCGGTTGCCGACGGCCGACCAGCAGCGGGTGTTCGCGCCCCGCCACACCGGCCGCCGCATCGTGCTCGCGACCAACGTCGCCGAGACGTCGCTCACGGTGCCCGGCATCCGCTACGTCGTCGACCCGGGCACCGCCCGCATCTCCCGCTACAGCCGCAGGACCAAGGTGCAGCGGCTGCCGATCGAGCCGATCTCCCAGGCCTCGGCCGCGCAGCGGGCCGGGCGGTCCGGACGCACGGCGCCTGGGGTCTGTATCCGCCTGTACTCCGAGGAGGACTTCGCGGCGCGGCCGCGCTACACCGAGCCGGAGATCCTGCGGACCAACCTGGCCGCGGTGATCCTGCAGATGGCGGCCCTCGGGCTGGGCGAGATCGAGACCTTTCCGTTCCTGGACCCGCCGGACCGGCGCAGCATCCGCGACGGTGTGCAGCTGTTGCAGGAACTCGGCGCGTTCGACGGCGACGGCACGATCACCGATGTCGGCCGCAGGCTCGCGCAGCTTCCCGTCGACCCCCGTCTGGGCCGCATGATCCTGCAGGCCGACACCGAGGGCTGCGTGCGCGAGATCCTCGTGCTGGCCGCGGCGCTGTCGATCCCCGACCCTCGGGAGCGGCCCGCCGACCGCGAGGACGCCGCGCGGCAGAAACACGCCAGATTCGCCGACGAGCATTCCGATTTCGTGTCGTACCTCAACCTGTGGCGGTACCTCGGCGAACAGCGCAAAGAACTGTCCGGCAATGCGTTTCGTCGGATGTGCCGTGACGAGTTCCTGCACTATCTGCGGATCCGGGAGTGGCAGGACCTCACCGGCCAGCTGCGCAGCATCGCGCGAGACCTCGGGATCAGGGAGTCCGACGAGCCCGCCGACCCGGCAAGCGTGCACGCGGCACTTCTGGCCGGCCTGCTGTCGCATATCGGGCTGCGCGACGGCGACGGCCGCGAATACCAGGGCGCCCGCAACTCCAAGTTCGTCCTGGCGCCCGGGTCGGTGCTCACGAAGCGCCCACCGCGCTGGATCGTCGTCGCCGACCTCGTCGAAACCAGCCGGCTGTTCGGCCGCATCGGGGCCCGTATCCAACCCGAAGTCGTTGAGCGCATCGCGGGTGATCTGGTGCAGCGCACCTACAGCGAACCGCACTGGGACGCCCAGCGCGGAGCGGTGATGGCCTACGAGCGGGTGACGCTCTACGGGCTGCCGCTGGTTGCCCGTCGCCGGGTCGGCTACTCGCAGATCGAACCGGACCTGGCGCGCGACTTGTTCATCCGGCACGCGTTGGTCGAGGGCGACTGGCAGACGCGGCACCACTTCTTCCGCGACAACGCCCGCCTGCGCGAGGAACTCGAGGAACTGGAGGAGAAGGCCCGCCGACGCGACCTGCTGGTCGGCGACGAGGAGATCTTCGCGTTCTACGACGCCCGCATCCCGGCGGATGTGGTGTCCGCGCGGCACTTCGACGCATGGTGGAAAAAGCAGCGCCACGTCACCCCGGAGCTGCTCACGTTCACCCGCGACGATCTGCTGCGTACCGAGGACGCGGTCGATGGCCAGCCCGACGCGTGGCGAGCGGGCGACTTGGCGCTGCCGCTGAGCTACCGCTTCGAGCCGGGAGCCGAGGACGACGGTGTGACCGTACACGTGCCCGTGGGGGTGCTGGCCCGGCTCGGCGGCGACGAGTTCGCCTGGCAGGTACCGGCATTGCGTGAGGAGCTGGTCGCCGCCTTGATTCGCTCTCTGCCGAAAGACCTGCGGCGCAACTTCGTTCCCGCACCTGACACAGCGCGCGCGGTGCTCGGCGCGATCACTCCGGGAGCCGAGCCGCTGCTCGAGGCCGTGCAGCGCGAACTGCACCGCCGCACCGGCGTGCTGGTGCCGATCGACGCGTTCGACCTCGACAAGCTGCCGTCGCACCTGCGCGTCACCTTCGCCGTCGAAGGCGTCGACGGCGCCGAATTGGCCCGGGGTAAAGACCTTGATGCGCTGCAGCATGAACTCGCCGCGCCGGTCCGGCGCGCGGTCGCCGACGCGGTGGCAGGCGGCCTTGAGCGCACCGGATTGCGCACGTGGCCAGACGATCTCGACGAGGTGCCGCGCACTGTCGATCGGACCGCCGGCGGCCACACCGTGCGCGGATATCCAGCACTGGCCGACAAGGGAGACGCCGTAGACCTCCATGTGTTCCCGACCGCGGCCGAACAACAGGCGTCGATGGGGCCCGGCACCCGCAGGTTGTTGCGCCTCGCGGTGCCGTCACCCGTCAAAGCCGTTGAACGAGGACTGCAGCCGCGCACCAAGCTCGTCCTCGGCGCCAATCCCGACGGGTCTCTGCAGGCGCTGATCGAGGACTGCGCCGACGCCGCAACCGACATGCTCACACCCGCGCCGGCGTGGACCCGCGAGGAGTTCACCGCGCTGCGCGACCGCGTCGCCGCCGACCTGGTGGCCACGACGGCCGGAATCGTCACCCGCGTCGAGAAGGTGCTCGCGGCAGCGCACGACGTCGAGGTGGCGTTGCCGCCGGCGCTGTCGGCCACGCAGGCCGACGCGATCGCCGACATCCGCGCACAGCTGGACCGGTTGTTGCCGCGCGGCTTCGTCGCGGCCACCGGCGCCGCACACCTGGCCGACCTGACCCGCTATCTGCTTGCCATCGGCAGGCGGCTGGAGCGACTGCCGCACGCGCCCGCCGCCGACCGCGAGCGGATGGACCGCGTACATGCGGTCGAAGACGCGTACGACGAGCTGGTGCGCGCATTGTCACGCGCGCGCACCGCCGGCGCCGACATCCGCGACATCGGCAGGCAGATCGAGGAACTCCGCGTCAGCCTGTGGGCGCAACAGCTGGGCACGCCCCGCCCGGTCAGCGAGCAGCGGATCTACCGCGCAATCGACGCGGCGCTGGCCCGCTGAGAGCCATATAGCGGCACGACGCCCGCGCATCCGGTAGGCATGTGACCTATGTATGCCTCGCTGGTCCGGCGCGCGGCCGCCTTCCTGCTCGCGGTCGCGACGGTGTCGTGCGGCGGCTCGTCGCCGCCCGCCCAGAGCGACACACCCACCCCGTCGGGATCTGCGCCGGTCATCAAACCCGTTGTCCTCGAGGAGATTCCGCACGACGTCACCGCCTGGACGCAGGGCCTCGAGCTCGACGGGGACATCCTGTACGAAGGCACGGGCATCGTGGGCCAATCGCAGATACGCGAACTCGACCCGGCCACCGGTGCGGTGCGGCGCGCGGCACCGGCCCCGAACAACTACTACGGCGAAGGCATCACCGTCGTCGGCGACCGCATCTGGGAGCTGACGTGGCGCAACGGGGTGGCGGTGGAATGGGACAGGGCCACCCTGACCCCGGTGCGAGAGGCCGCGGTCGACGGGGAGGGCTGGGGTCTGTGCCACGACGGTGACCGGCTGGTCCGCAGCGACGGCACCGACCGGCTGCGATTCCACGACCCGGCGACCTTCGCCGAGACCGGCTCGGTGGCCGTCACCCGCGACGACCAGCCGCTGCGCAATCTCAACGAGCTCGAGTGCGTCGACGGCCAGATCTGGGCCAACGTCTGGCACTCCGAGGAGATCGTGCGCATCGATCCGGCGACGGGCAGGGTCAACACCGTCGTCGACGCCGCCGGGCTGTGGCCCGGTCAGGGCGACGACCGGGAGAAGGTGCTCAACGGCATCGCGCACGTCGGCGGCGACGAATACCTGCTGACCGGCAAGTTCTGGCCGACCATGTACCGGGTCCGGCTCGACCCGCCGAGCTGAGGGTTTGCGCCGCGGTCGAACCGTCAACGTAGCGGTCATGACCGCTCTCGACACCACCAGGGACGCGACGCGGCTCGTCGCGGGGCCCATCGCAGGCGTCTACCGGCGCACCGGCGCCGATCTGCCCTTCGGCGATCCGCTGACCTCGCACGGCACGGAGATGGAGGGCTGGTTCTGGCGCCTGACCGATGCCGCGTCGGGACGCGCCGTGGTGGCATTGTTCAGCGTCAACCAGCATCCCGACGGCGACTGGGCGACCACCGCGGTGGCGTTGCATCCTGGCGGGCGGGTGTACAGCGCGGCGTTGGACGGCGCCTGCGCCAGCGCGGACCCGTTTCGGCTCGACGCGGACGACGGACGGTTCCACGCGACATACGACCGGCTGCACGCCGACCTTCCCGGTGTGCGCGTCGACATGCGCTTCGACGACCCGGTCCGCTGGCCCAAAGCGCTGGCCGGCGGCGGGCTCGCCTCGGTCGTACCGTTCCTCAACCAGTACTGGCATCCGTACCGGCTCGGCGGATCCGCCACCGGAACCGTCGAATTCGACGGTGAGCGCTGGGAGTTCGACCGCGCCAAGCTCTACACCGAACGCAACTGGGGCGCAGGCTTCCCGCAGCGATGGTGGTGGGGCCAGGCACACGACTTCGGCGACGCCGACGTCTCGGTGGCGTTCTCCGGTGGACTGCTCGCGCTCGGACCGCTCAAACAGGACGTCGCAGGTGTCGTGGTCCGCCTCGGAAACAAGGTGCTGCGCTTGACCCCGCCGACAGCCTGGGTGCGCTCGGACATCGGCGACGGCACCTGGCGGCTGCGCGCGACGTCGCTTCGGTATCAGGTCGAATTGCACGGCGACGGCACGCATCTCGACCCGCATGTACTTCCGGTGCCCCTGCCCGCCGAGCGGCGCAACGTCGACACCGACTTCGAACACCTCGCAGGCAGGTTGCACTGCGTCGTCAAGGATTTCGGCCGGGTGATCTTCGACGGGCAGTCCGAGATCGCGGGTCTGGAAGTCGGCAGCCTGCCCGGTGACTAGGGTGACCGAATGCGACTGGGCAGGATCGGCGGGCGGTGACCCGCCCTCGGGTGGTCGTCGCGGGCCTCGGCGACAGCGGTGTGCTGACCGCGATCAAACTCGCCCGGCACGCCGACGTCGTCGGTGTCTCCGCCAAACCGGGGCTGCTCAGCGGCCAGGAACTCGGCATGCGCATCAGCAGGCCGCAGGACTGGGCCCGCTACAACTGGATTCCGTTCCACCGATTCCGCGGACTCGACCACGTTCGCACCGTGCACGGCAGGCTGACCGGGCTCGACCGGGCGGCCCGGAAAGTGTTCGTCGAGACCGCCGACGGCGGCACTGTCGCCGAACCCTATGACGCGCTGGTGATCTCGACCGGGGTCAGCAACGGCTTCTGGCGGCGACCGCATCTGCAGTCGGCCGACGAGATCACCACCGAACTCGGTGCGGCACACCGGCGACTGGGATCGGCGCGGTCGGTGATCGTCATCGGCGGAGGTGCCGCCGCGGTCAGCAGCGCCGCCAACCTGGCGAAGGCGTGGCCCGACAAACGCGTCGACCTCTATTTCCCTTCAGAGCGTGCCCTTGTGCACCATCACCCGCGGGTGTGGCAGCAGATCAGCCGTCAGCTGACCGGCCTCGGCGTCGGCCTGCACGCGGGCCATCGCGCGGTGCTCCCGAATGGCTTCACGTGCGACGAGATCACCGACGCACCGGTGCAGTGGAGCACCGGGCAGCCGGCGGCGTCGGCCGACGCGGTGCTGTGGGCCATCGGCCGGGTCTCACCCAACACGCAGTGGCTGCCGCCCGAGTTGCTCGACGAGCACGGCTTCGTGCGCGTCACCCCCGAACTCCGCGTGCCCGGCGCCCCCGGTGTATTCGCGGTCGGCGACGTCGCCGCGACCGACCCGCTGCGAAGCTCGGCCCGCAACCGCGCCGACGGGCTGCTCGCCCACAACATCCGCGCCCACTTCGGCGGCAAACCGCTACGCGCGTATCGCCCCGCGAGCCGGCGGTGGGGTTCGGTGCTCGGACCGCAGGCCGACGGGCTCGAGGTGTTCACCCCGAAGGGGCAGGCGTTCCGATTCCCCGGCTGGTCGATCGACCGCGTGCTGATGCCGTGGATCGTCTGGCGCGGCCTCTACCGCGGCGTGCGCTCGGATTCTTCCCGCCGAAACTGAAGATATGCCGCAAGCTGCGGTGATTTCTCGAGCAGAAACTCAGTTTCGAGGCAGCGCCGACGTGATCATGTCCAGCAGGGCCCCGTACCGGTTGGCCTCCCGATGGGGACCGGGCTTGCCGCTGCTGATCACCCCGGCGGCCAAACCGCGCTGCGGATCCGCCCATACCGCGATGTTGGTCAGGCCCGTATGCCCGAATGCGGCGGGGGCATTGCGACCGAACGGCCCGAACCGCTTCGACCCGAGCATGAAACCGGTGCCCCAGCGCAGCGGCGCCAGCCCGACCGCGACGTCGGGGCGCAGCCGCCGGGCTTCGGCGGTCGCATTGCGCAGGGTCTCCGGCGCCATGATGCGTACGCCGTCGAGTTCTCCGCCGCGTCGCAGCAATTCGGCGAACCGCGACAACTCGTAGGCCGTGGAGACTGTGTTCGACGAGGGCAGCACGCTGGTCAGGTACTGCGGGCTGTTCGAGAACGGGATGATCTTGTACATCGAGCCGCCGACCGCCAAGCGGAACACCGTGGCGGCGGGCTGAGGGAGCTCCTTGCCGGTGGCATGGCTGGGTGCGACCAACGGAACATCTTGTGCCGCAACGCCGTAATTCGTCCACCGGAAACCCAGCGGTTCGAGGATCTCGGTCGCCAGGATATCGCGGATGTTGCGTCCGGCTGCGGCGCCGACGATCTCGCGCATCAACGGACCCCAGGTCAGTCCGTGGTAGATGTGCACGAGGCCCGGCCGATACAGCGGTTTGAGCTCGCCGAGCTTTTCCCGGGTGTACTCGCTGTCGTCCATGCGCCGCAGATCCGGGCGCGGCCCGGTGTGGATCGGGATGCCCGCGCTGTGGGTCATCACGTGCCGGATCGTGGTGCGGTGCTTGCCGTGGCTGGTGTAGCTGGGCAGGTACTCGCAGACGCGGTCGTCGAGAGAGAAGACGCCGCGCTCGACGAGCATGTGCACCACCGTCGTCGTGATCGCCTTGGCCGCCGAGTATGCGCAGAACGGTGTCTCGGTGGTGACGGGCACCTTCTCGGTATCGGGTGGGTCGGCGGGACCGTTGCCCCATCCGTGCCCGATCGCCCGGTTCAGCACGACCTTTCCGTTGTGCCGCAGGCATATCTGGATGGCGGGATGCATCCCGGCCTCGTACCAGTGGCGCGCAGCCTGCCAGATGCGTTCGATCGCCACGGGGTCGACGTTCGAGTGGTCCTCCTCGCCGACCGCGGTCACGGCGTCGAGATCGTCGGGCACTCGTATCCTGCCGTCAGGCGCGGTCATTCGGCCGCCCTGTGCAGGGTCGCACCCAGGTGGTGTTGCAGGGGCTGGCCCATCGCGGCCATCCGCAGCGAGTAGATCAACTCGTCGCCGTCGACGCGGATCGAACGACCCAGCGCAACAACATTTTTCGCGGTGGAGGTGAGCCCGATCGAGGTCGCGGTCAGGTCGAGCTCGATGAGTGCGCCGTCGACCACGAGGGTGCCCTCCTCGATCTCGGTGATCCCGTTTGGATGGGCCAGCACCCATTCGGCGCGTCCGGGCGACGGCACCCGCAGATAACCCGTCTCTCCGTGCAGGGGCCGGCCGTCGTCGGCGGTGGTCTTCTGCCGGTATGTCAAGAACGGTTTGCCGACATGGTCGAACGCGATCTGCTCGTGGTATCCGAACGGTTCGATCGTGGGGTAGGAACCGGCGCCCCGTCCGGACCAGACGCCGTGCAGTGGGCGCAGCACGGCGACGTCGGGGTGTAGGTCGGCCACCCGGCCAGGCTAGCGGGGCCCGCCGCTCAAGATGCCCTTGCCGATGAACGACCCCAGTTGCCCGAGCAGGTCGGTGGGGGAGGCCTGCGGAGGCGGCGAGGCGTTGGTCTGCTGCCAGGGCTGGCAATCACGCGTGGTGAATGCGGTGTCGGTCGCCTCGATGCGCACCACCTGGGGCTTCTTGGTGAGCGCGTTGTCGGGGACCTGGTCGTTGTTGACCCGCTTCCAGTAGCAGGCGCCGTCGTCCACGGGGCCCGCCGACGAGTACGTACCCGGCAGGATCTGGGTGCCGACCTGGTAGGTGCCGTCCTTGTCGATGGAGGTCAGGGGCCCCGCGGGGGGCGGTCCCGGTGCAGAGGACGGGCCCGGCGCGGCGGACGGTCCGGGAGCCCCGGGATCGGGATGATGCGGTTCATCCGGTTGGGCCTGCGCGACACCCAGCCCGCCAAGGGCGAGGAGCGCCGTCGCGGCAACGGCGGCCAGTCGCGGCAAAGTCATGCGAGCCAGTCTAAACGGACAGCGGGCCTGGGAAGGAAAAACCCGTCGCCGCAGCGCGGAGCTGCGGCGACGGGCTTTGTGCATCTGAGGTCGACCGTTTTAGCCGGCCATGAACTCGTTGTAGGCCGACGCCAGCTCCGGCGACAGCGCCTGGACGTTGCAGGTGCGCTGCACGTCGCCGATCGGCGCGAGGATGCCGCGCAGGTCGTAGTACTCCTGCGGGTTGGCGTTGAAGTACCCGCGCAGGGTGGCCGACGCTTCGTTGCGAGGCTGGCCGAACGCGGTGGTCACGGCCTGGTTGGCACCCGGATGGGCGTCCAGGTACGAACGTGCCTGACCCGTCACATTGCTGACGGTGCCGGACACGGCGCTTGCGCTGCAGTCCGGTGCGGCCATCGCCGACGGCGCGGCGATGGTTGCTGCGGCGAGGCCGCCGAGCAGGCTGGCGGCACAGGCGCCGGCGATCTGCCGACGCGCGGCGATACCACGGATTTTCATATCGTTTCTTTCCTTCATTGCGTTTGTCGCTGATTCCCCCGACCCCGAAAACCAAGGTACCCAAGGCAAACGAGCACAAACACCGCCGCGCAACCCGAAAGTGGACCATACGCAGGCGTTACACCGCAGCGGCGTGATCTGTACCGCAATATCACCGGAATTCGATAAGCGGGCGACCAGAAACTTCGATAACTCTGAGAATTAGCTACCGATCTTTAATTGATCGTGATCTGCACGGTGACCGAATTGTTATCCACCGCGGATGGGCGGAGCGCCGAAATAGGGCTGAACCTAAGGTGGTCCCTGTGAAGCTGGACCTGCTGAGCCCCGGCGTCGAAGTCGGCCTCGTCACCACGAACCGAGACGAGATGGTCGCCTTCTATGAAGGCTTCCTCGAACTCGAACCCCAGGGCGAGATCGAGTTTCCGGGCGGCTCGCAGCGGCGGTACTCGCTGGGCGGCAGCGTGGTCAAGCTGGTGACCTACGAGACGCCGCCGCCGCAACCGGTTACCACCGGTGGCGGCCGGGCGCAGGCCGGGATCCGGTATTTCACGGTCGGGGTGAAGAACCTGCGCGGTATCGCCGAGGAATTCGCTGCCTCCGGGTACGACGTCGTCGAGCCGCTCACCGAGTTCGCGCCGGTGCCGGGTATGGGTTGGATGTTCGTCGCCGACCCGGACGGCAACTGGATCGAAATGTTCGGAACGCTGTGACCGGCTCCCAACCCATGTCGACCCCTCCGGTGACGCCGACGTGCTACCGCCACCCAGATCGGGTGACCTATGTGCGCTGTGCACGGTGCAACCGCTACATCTGTCCCGAGTGCATGCGGGCGGCATCCGTCGGGCATCAGTGCGTGGAATGTGTGAACGCCGGCGCGCAGCAGGTCCGGCAGGTGCGCACCCAGTTCGGCGGGGTCGCGACGGCCAAACCGATGGTCACCTACGCGCTGATCGCCGCGAACGTGGTGATGTTCGTGCTGCAGATGGCGGTGCCCGGATTCCAGCGTGAACTCGTGCTGCAGTCCTTCGCCGTGGCCGACGGAGAGTTGTACCGCCTGATCACGTCGGCGTTCCTGCACTACGGGCCGGCCCACATCCTGTTCAACATGTGGGCCCTCTACGTGGTCGGCCCGCCACTCGAGGCGGCGCTGGGCCGGTTGCGGTTCTCGGCCCTTTACCTGCTGAGCGCGCTCGGTGGATCCGTCCTCGTCTATCTGCTGTCGTCGCCCGTGGCGCAGACCGCCGGAGCGTCGGGCGCGATCTTCGGGCTTTTCGGGGCGATATTCGTGGTGGGTAGGCGGTTGAACATGGACGTGCGGTGGGTGGGCGCGATCATCGCGATCAACTTGGCGTTCACGTTCATCATTCCGCTGGTGAGCTCGCAGAACATCAGCTGGCAGGGTCACCTCGGGGGGCTCGTCACGGGTGCCGCGATCGCGACGGCCTACGTGTATGCGCCGCGCGGCTCGCGCAACATGGTCCAGGCGGGGGCCAGCGCGGCAGCGCTCGTGGTCTTCGCGGCGCTGATCTGGTGGCGCACCGTCGATCTGCTGGCGTCGCTCGGCCTGGCCTGAAACCCGCTCTACAGCTGGATGCGGGAACCGACGATCACGGTGCGGTCCAGCGGCAGGCCGAAGTGCGCTGCGGCGTCGGCGGTGATGTGCGACGTCGCGATGAACAGTCGTTTGCGCCACGGCGCCATGGTCGGGGCGTCGCCGGGAAATACTTCGAGCTTGGACAAAAAGTAGGACGCGTTGGCCAGGTCGACCGGACCCTCGGTGTCCGCGGGATCGAGCAGGGTTAGCGCCCGCGGCACGTTCGGCCGTTCCATGTAACCGAACCGCGCGACGACGTGGACGATCCCGTCTCGGGTGTAACCGAGGTCGTCGTGCGTCATCCGCTCGGCGTCGGGCACGCGCGGCACGGTCTCGGTCTCGACGGAGACGATGAGCACGTGCTCGGCCAGGACGCGGTTGTGTTCGACGTTGGTCCGCATCGCCAGCGGCGCGGTGTGCTGGCTGCGGTTCAGGAACACGGCGGTGACCGGTATGCGGATCAGCGGCGGTTCGCAGTGCGACAAGCCGGCGACGAACTCACGCAGCGGCCCTTCGGCGCGTTCGCGCGCTGCGGTGATGACGGCACGCCCGCGTTGCCAGGTGGTCATCACCGTGAACGCCGCCACGGCGATGGTCAGCGGTAACCACGCGCCGTGCACCAACTTGGTGAGGTTGGCGCCGAAGAACATCAGGTCGACCACCAGCAGTGCACCCGCGCCGGGCACCACCACCCACAGCGGCCACCGCCACCGCGTGCGCGCGTAATAGAAGAACAGCGTCGTGGTGATCGTGATGGTGCCTGTCACCGCCATTCCGAACGCGTAGGCCAGCGACGCCGAACTGCGGAAGGCGAAGACCAGGATCAGCACTCCCAGCAGCAGCGCGCCGTTGATCCACGGCACGTAGATCTGCCCGATGGTCGACGCCGAGGTGTGCTCGATGCGCAGTCGCGGCAGGTATCCGAGGCGCGCGGCCTGCGAGGTCACCGAGAACGCGCCCGTGATGACGGCCTGTGAGGCGATCACCGTCGCGGCGGTGGCCAACAGCACCATCGGGACGCGGGCCCACTCCGGTGCCAGCAGGAAGAACGGGGCCGCCACCGTCGACTCGTCGCCCAACACCAGGGCGCCCTGGCCGAAGTAGTTCAGCGTACAGGCGGGCAGGACGAGCCCGAGCCACCCGAAAGTGATTGCCCGCCTGCCGAAGTGGCCCATATCGGCGTAGAGCGCCTCGGCGCCCGTCACCGCCAGCACGATCGCCGCGAGCGCGAAGAAGCCGATGTGGAAGTGCTCGGTGATGAAGGTCAGTGCGTAGGCCGGCGACAACGCCTTGAGGATCTCCGGATGCCCGGCGATGCCACGCACCCCGCATAAGCCGATCGCGACGAACCACAGGATCATCACCGGGCCGAAGAACCGTCCGATGGTGGCGGTGCCGCGGCGCTGCACCGAGAACAGCGCGACGATGATCACGGCCGTGACCGGAACGACGAAGTCGGCCAGCTCCGGGTCGATCACTTTGAGCCCCTCGACCGCCGACAGCACGGAGATCGCGGGCGTGATCATGCTGTCGCCGAAGAACAGCGCGGCGCCGAACAGCCCCAACGCGGCCAGCGTCGCCGTCACCCGTCGCCCGCGCCGGCCGGTCCATCGGCGCAACAGCGTGATCAGCGCCATGATCCCGCCCTCGCCGCGGTTGTCGGCCCGCATCACCAGCGTCACGTAGGTGAGCGTCACGATGATCATCACCGACCAGAAGATCAGCGAGACGACGCCGTAGACGTGGCTCTGCGCGACGGGCACGGGATGCGGATCGCGCGGATTGAACACCGTCTGGATCGTGTAGATCGGGCTGGTGCCGATATCACCGAACACCACGCCGAGCGCGGCGATCACCACGGCCGGACGCAGCGACGTGGTACCCGGCGCTGCTCGCATTCGATGATCATCGCCGAGCGTGGGCTCGTTCGCGGCGGATCGGCAGAGCGGCAATGCGGTCCGGTGCGCTTTGGGAGGATGAGTCTGTGGCCGACGACGCGCTCGACGAACTTTATGCCGCCAAGCTCGAGGACTTCACCGCGCTGCGCACCAAGCTCGCCGGTGAGGCGAAGAAACGCGGCGACGCCGATGCGGCCAAGCGGATCTCGGCCGCACGGAAGCCGACGACCGCTGCATGGGTGGTCAACCGGCTAGCGCTCGCCGACGAGGAGGTCACGCAACGCCTGAAGGGTCTCGGTGAACGGTTGCGCGACGCACACGCGGCAATGGATGGTGAGCGGATCCGGGAGCTGTCGGCTGAACAGCGTCGGCTGGTCAACGATCTGACCCGTACCGCGTTCGAGGAGGCGGAGCTCAAGCGTCCGACGGGAGCGCTGCACGACGACGTCACCGGCACGCTGCAGGCCGCCATCGCCGACCCCGATGTCGCGGATCGGCTCGGCCGGCTGACCAAAGCCGAGGAATGGTCCGGATTCGGCGAGTTCGGCGACACCGCAATTGTTTTCAGCCCCACAACGAAACGCAAGCCGAAGCGCGAACCCGAGCCCGAACCCGCGGAGCCGCGCGACGAAGGACGCGACGGCAAGGGCGCGGAGGCGAGCAGGCGACGACAGCAGGCGCGCGCCGAACTGGCTGCCGCCGAGCGCGCGAGGACCGAAGCCGACGACGCACTGTCCGAACTGCAGTCCGACCTGGCCGCCGCGCGTCTGCGCCACCAGGACGCCCGACGCCGGTTGCAGGAGGCCGAGCGCGGCCTGACCGCCGCCGAGGACTCCTACGACAAGGCCAAGCAGGCCTCGCGTGAAGCCGCCGCCGCGGTCAAGGACGCCAAGGCGCGGCTGCAGCGCGTTAAGTGATTGCGCGGCAACTAATCTCCATGCTGTCGCTCTCCCGTGCCGGGATCGGTACGCTGACGTAGCCGTTAGCCGGGTCGCGAACGTAGTCGAGATAGGGCACCAGTTCGTCCATCGACGTGTTGTCCGCGACGACCAGTGCGCCCGGCGTCAGGCGCGGTTCCAGCAGCTCGAGCACCGGCACATACAACTCCTTCCAGCCGTCGAGAAGGACGAAATCGACTGTGCCGGCCAGGGTTTGCAGCGTATGCAGCGCATCGCCGGCTAGCACCGTGATCACGTCGTCGAGACCGATGTCGACGAACGTCTTCGTTGCCGCGGCGACCTTTGCCGCGCTCAGTTCAGTGGTGACGACGCGGCCCCTTCCGTTGTCCCGCACCGCCGCGGCCAGGTGGATCGCGGACAGGCCGAGGGACATGCCGAACTCGACGACGGTGGCGGGTTTAGTCGCCCGCACCAGCGCGTACAGCAGCCTGCCGGCCTCCGGCGTCACCGGCAGATAGAAGTCGCTGAGAGCGTCGGCACGCTCCTGCGGCGTCGCCTCCGACAGGCGGGCGAAGTCGGCGCGCCGAAGTGCCTCCATCTGATACCGCGCTTCGGCGTACATCCGGTCGATCGCCCCGGCGATGTGGGACTCGTGCAGTGTGATGGTCATAGTTGTTGAACGTATCGGGCCGGCGGCCGTTCGTGTCAGGATGACCATAGGGCCATGGGGACTGCCGGCACGTCGACTCGACGCGTGATCGCGGTGATCGCGCTCATGGTGCTTGCGGCCTGGGCGTTGCGGGGCTACGTCCCCGGCGTGGAGCGGACCGCCGAAGAGCCCGGGCAGCGCCAGAGCAACCCGCTGGCGTTGGCGGCTGTCATCGTGTTGCTGTGCGCGGCGGTGGCGATCATCGGTCTCGCGATCATCGTGAGGATGCGGGACAAACGGCCACTCCCGGCGGCGGCCGGGAGCCTGCCTCGGGACCGACGGCCCGGCGACCGGCCGTCGTGGCGGTTCACTCTCGTCGCGTTGGCCGCGCTGATCGGGTTGGTGTTCCTGGTCTTACTTCTGTCCCGGCTGTCGCTCCCGGTGCCGACCGAAGAGGTGCCGCCGGCCGCCACACCCGACACGTCCGTTCGCGGCGACCCCGACGACTCCGTCTCACCGCGTCCGGACGAGGACGACGCGGCTCACGGCAACGTCGTGAACTACCTGATTCCCCCGATACTTCTGTTGATGGCGCTGATCGTCGTCGGTACGGCGGTCGCGTCGCGACGACAGGGGCGCCCCCCGACGTCGGCCGACATCGTCGCGGCGGTGGACGAGCCGGTGGTGCCGACGACCACGACATCTCTGGCCAGGGCCGCCGAGGTCGGCCTCGCCGAGATCGGTGACCTGAGCCGCGAACCGCGCGAGGCGATCATCGCCTGCTACGCCGCGATGGAACGCGAACTGACGAGGGTCCCCGGCGCAGCGCCGCAGGCGTACGACACCCCGACCGAGGTGCTCGCGCGTGCGGTCGCCAGCGGGGCATTACGCTCCGACAGCGCCACCGAACTCGTCGAGTTGTTCGAGGAGGCGAGGTTTTCGCCACACGTGATGAGCGAGCAGCACCGTGACGCCGCGGTGCAGGTGCTCAACCGGGTGCTGAGCGAACTACCGCAGCGCACGACGGGGGTCGCGTCGTGAGAAGGCTTGTGGCCGCGGCGTTTCTGTTGGTTGTGGGTGCGGAACTGATCGCGGTCACCAGCCGTGATCGTGAGCTGATCCTGATCGTTTCCGGCATCGCGCTGGCGCTGGCATTGCTCGGCCTGCGGTGGCAGCTGGCCCGTGAGGCCGAAACCGGCGACGTCGACACACCTTCCGACGATGCCGCAGAGTCGTTGCGTCGCTGGCGATCACGCACCGAGACCCTGATCAGCCGTGCGGAGGCCACCCGCACCGACTGGGACAGACACTTAAGGCCCATGCTCGCGCGGCAGTTCGAGTTGGCGACCGGCCAACGTCGCAACCGCAACCGATCCGCCTACCACGCCACCGGTGAGATGCTGTTCGGCCCGGAACTGTGGGGTTGGGTCAACCCCGAGAACGTCGCCAAACGCGGGACCGAAGAACCCGGACCCGGGAGGGCGACGCTCGATGAGATCCTGCAACGGTTGGAGCGGGTATGACGACAGGACTGCCTGCGGCGGCCACCACCGCGAACTGTGAAGCGGTGCTCGACGAGATCGGGCGGGTGGTGGTCGGCAAACGCGATGCGCTGGCGCTGATCCTGACGACCGTGCTGGCTGGGGGACACGTGTTGATCGAGGACCTCCCGGGTCTCGGCAAGACGCTGATCGCGAGGTCCTTCGCCGCGGCGCTCGGACTGGAGTTCAAACGCGTGCAGTTCACCCCCGACCTGCTGCCCGCCGATCTGCTCGGCTCGACGGTGTACGACATGCAGTCGGGCCGTTTCGAATTCCGTCGCGGCCCGATCTTCACCAATCTGCTTCTCGCCGACGAGATCAACCGCACACCGCCGAAAACACAGGCGGCGCTGCTCGAAGCGATGGCGGAGAGCCAGGTGAGCATCGACGGCGCGACGCACCCGTTGCCTGCCCCGTTCATCGTGTTGGCGACCGATAACCCGATCGAGTACGAGGGCACCTACCCGCTGCCCGAGGCTCAGCTGGACCGCTTCACGATCCGGCTCGAACTGCGGTACCTTTCCGAACAGGAAGAGGCGTCGATGTTGCGCCGCCGCATCCACCGCGGCTCCGCCGAACCGACGGTCGCTCAGGTCGTGGACGCCCACGATCTCGTCGCGATGCGGGAGTCGGTGGAACAGGTAACCGTGCACGACGATGTGCTGCGTTACGTGGTGTCGTTGGCTGCCGCCACCCGGAACCACCCGCAGATCGCGGTGGGTGCCAGTCCCCGCGCCGAACTCGATCTCGTTCAGCTGGCCCGCGCCCGCGCGCTGCTGCAGGGTCGTGACTACGTCGTACCCGAGGATGTGAAATCACTTGCGGTTCCCGCAGTTGCGCACCGGATCACGTTGCGACCGGAGATGTGGGTGCGCCGAGTCCGTGGCAGCGATGTGGTCGACGAACTACTGCGGCGGCTACCGGTGCCGCGGACCGACCAGTGATCGAAGTCCGCTGCACCGAGGCCGAGTTAGGCTGGCGCGCTTCACATCTGACGCGGGCGCTGCTGACCTGTGCGGTGGTGGCCATGGCCGTGGCGGTGCTCGGGTCGCGCTGGGAGCTCATCGCGTTCGGCGCGCCGCTTCTCGGGGTGCTGTGTTCGATCGGGTGGCAGCGCGCGGTTCCCACGGTGCGAGTGTGCGCCGATCCCGGCGTCCACCGTTGCTTCGAAGGAGAGCCGGCGCGCATCACGATGTGGGCCGAGGCAGGGAACGAGTCGGTGAGGCTGCTGAGCGGTTCCGTCGACGGGATGACGCTCGAGGTCGCTTCGCGGGAAACATCAAGGCAAACCGTGGTGGCGACCGCGCAGCGCTGGGGCCGTTATCCGCTTCAGGCACACCTGGCGGTCGCGGCGCGGGGCGGTCTGGTCGAGGGGATCGGGGTGGTCGACGCCGCGGACGTCTTCGTGTTCCCGATGGCGCCGCCGCAGTCGACGGCGGTCCCGCGCACCGAGTTGCTCGATCGGCTGGGCACTCACCTGACCCGGCACATCGGCCCCGGTGTCGAGTACGCCGACGTGCGGCGGTATGTGCCGGGAGATCAACTGCGCACGGTGAACTGGGCGGTCAGCGCGCGTCGGGGCAGCCTGCATGTCACCGAAAGGCTGACCGACCGCGCCGTCGACGTGGTCGTGCTGATCGACAACTACGCCCAGCCGGCGGGTCCCGCGACCGAGGCCACTGAGCGCACGGCACGCGGCGCGGTGCAGGTGGTGCAGAGCGCGCTGCGCAGCGGCGACCGGGCGGGCATCGTCGCGCTAGGTGACCGGCATCCGCGGTGGTTGAGCGCGGACATCGGCCGAAGGCAGTTCTATCGGGTGCTCGACGCGATGCTCGGTGTCAGCGGTGGTTACGACACCACGTCGGGCACTCTGGCGCCGCGCGCCGCAGTGCCCCCGGGCGCGATCGTCGTCGCGTTCTCGACGATGCTCGACACCGAGTTCGCGCTGGCGTTGATCGACCTGTGCAAGCGCGGCCACACCGTTGTGGCGGTGGACGTCTTGCAGGGCGCGCCGTTCGAGGAGGGATGCGACGCGTTGGTGGCGCGGATGTGGGCGCTGCAGCGCTCGTTCATGTACCGGGACATGGGCACCGTCGGTGTGGACATCGTGGCGTGGCGCGAGGACGACACGCTCGACCAGGCCATGCAGCTGGTGCCCCAGCACCGCAGACCGGTGCGGAGGCGACGATGAATCGCGCGTTGGCCACTGGGTTCGGTTTCGTCATGGTGGCGGCGGCCGCGCTGTCTGCTGACGATGCGGCGTTGGTTGTGTGTGGTGTTGCGGTAGCGATGGTGGTGCTGGGCAACGTGTTTCGGGTGGCTGCCACGTTGGCGGTGTTGTCGACGGCCGGGGCGATCGTGGTGGCATCGGCGAGTCCAGTGCTGGCAGCGCTGTGTGGATTGTCCGGTGCGGCGTATCTGGTGTTGCGGCACACCGCCGATGTCACCGTGCCTACTGTTGCTGGGGCACTGGGGTTTACGGGCATCGCTTTGGCGGCGGTGCTGCTGTCACCGGAGCTGCCATGGGTCCCGCTGGCGGCGCCGATTGCGGTGTTGGCGGTCGTCGTGCTCGCGACGCGGCCGTTCTGGTTGGGCGCATCGCGGCAGTGAACTGTACGCCAGATGTTGCGGCGACGTAGTCCCGACTTGTCGGTGGGCGATGGCATACTCGAACACATGTTCGGTTCTGAGTTCGTGAGCGCCGACGACAAGACAGTCGTGGCCGCGATCGAGGAGTGTGCGCGCGCCGAGGCGATGCTGGCCGCGCGGCGGCTGGCGGCCACCGCGGAGCTGACCGCGCGCTACACCGAGCCCGATGAGGATCGCGATCATCTGGCCGTCGACGGGTGGCGGTTGGCGTCGGCGGAGATCTCGGCGGCGATGCGGGTCGGGGACCGGGCGGCTTCGAGCCAGATGTGCATCGCGATGGCGCTGCGCGAGCGGCTCCCGAAAGTAGCGGCGATGTTCGCCCAGGGACGGTTGAGTGCGGCGCTGGTGTCGACGATCACCTGGCGCACGCAACTGACCGTGGACTCGCAGATCGCCCAGCGCATCGACACTGCGATCGCGCAACGTGCCGGTCAGTGGGGCGGGTTGTCGGTGGCGCGGCTGGAATCAGCGATCGACTCCCTTGTCGATGAGCACGATCCCGACGCGCGCCGGCGCATGCGCGAGGCCGCCCAGAACCGGGATGTACGCCTGGGCAAGCGTGATGACGTGACCGGAACGATGTCACTGTGGGGCCGATTGAGCGTCACCGATGGTGAACTGCTCAAACGCCGGCTCGCGCAGATGTCGAGCCAGGTGTGCAAAGACGATCCGCGCACCGCGGGGCAGCGCCGCTCCGAAGCGCTCGGCGCCATCGCCGCCAATGCCGAGGGATTGAGTTGCAGATGCGGAAGTCCCGACTGCCCGTCAGCCGGACAAGATGATCCCCGCGCAGCGCACTTCGTCATCAACGCCATCACCGAGGCCGCCGCCCTGAACCCAGAACCCGTACCCGCGGCACAAAGCGAATCCGCGACGGCAGAAGCGGCGGCGGAGTCGGTGGAACCGGCCGCAGAGCCGCAACCTGCCGAAGCGGCGACAGAGCGGCCGAAGCCGAGATCGGCTGCGGCACTGATCGTCGGCGGTGGGATTATCCCGAACCCATTGTTGGCTGAGCTGATCAACAACGGAGCCAAGGTCCAGTGGGTTCACAAACCCGACGCCGCGCCCGAGACCGGCTATCGGCCCTCGCGCAAGACCGCACAATTCGTTCGGATGCGTGATATGACATGCCGGTTTCCCGGTTGTACTCGCCCGGCAGAATTCTGCGATCTTGACCACACCACGCCCTCTCCGGCTGGTGCCACTCATCCGTCGAACCTCAAGTGCCTGTGTCGAATTCATCACTTAATCAAGACGTTCGGCGGGTGGGGCGATCAACAGCGCCCCGACGGAACCGTCCTGTGGACCGCACCGTCTGGGAGAACCTATTTCACCCACCCCGGAAGCCGGTTGTTTTACCCCGGCTGGGACACCACCACCGCCACCCTGCCCGTGCCCGCCGGACGAGTACGACACGGCGACAAAGGCGCGATGATGCCGCGCCGCCGACGAACCCGCGCCCAACATCGGCTTCAACGAATCGAACGCGAGCGCGCTTTCAACGCCATCGACCGCAAGAGATGGGTCACGCCCGCGACCACCCAACCCAGCAGGCCGCCACCACTGAACGATGACCCGTGGAAAATCACCACCGACGCCGGCATTGACCCCACGGACACCGATCCCGCACCGTTCTGACCAACTCGGCGACTCGGCCAACGGGCGAGGGACGTAGCCCGATATCTTCGTAGGGCGCTTACCGGCCCGGTAAGCGAAATGCTCAGCGCAGCGCTTACTTTCGGGAGGTCGGATGCCAAGCGATGTGCGGAAGGCGATCACAGGCGCGTCGATCGGGAACGCCGTCGAGTGGTTCGACTTCGCGATCTACGGCTTCCTGGCGACATTCATCGCGGCCAACTTCTTTCCGGCGGGCAACGAGACGGCGGCACTGCTGAACACGTTCGCGATTTTCGCGGCCGCCTTCTTCATGCGTCCGCTCGGCGGATTCGTCTTCGGCCCCCTGGGCGACAAGATCGGCAGGCAACGGGTCCTGGCGTTGGTGATCCTGCTGATGTCGGGCGCGACCGTCCTCATCGGCGTGCTGCCCACCTACGCCTCGATCGGCGTCGCCGCGCCGCTGCTCCTTCTGCTCCTGCGTTGCCTCCAGGGATTCTCCGCCGGCGGTGAATACGGCGGCGGCGCCGTCTATCTCGCGGAGTTCGCATCCCAACGACGCCGCGGGCTGACCATCACCTTCATGGCGTGGTCCGGCGTGCTGGGCTTCCTGCTCGGCTCCATCACCGTGACGCTCCTTCAGGCGCTGCTGCCCACCGAGGCGATGGAGAGCTACGGCTGGCGCATCCCGTTCCTGATCGCCGGGCCACTGGGCCTCGTCGGCCTCTACATCCGGCTGCGCCTCGACGACACACCGCACTTCGCCGAGCTCAGCAAGACCGACCGCGTCGCGGAGTCGCCGCTGCGTGAGGCGTTCACGACGTCATGGCGGCCGATCCTGCAAGTCATCGGCATGTTCATCGTCTTCAATGTCGGCTACTACGTGGTGTTCACGTTCCTGCCGACCTACTTCATCCAGACGCTCGAGTTCTCCCAGACCGACGCCTTCCTCTCGGTCACGCTGGCCAGCCTCGTCGCACTCATCCTCATCCTTCCGTTGGCCGCGCTGTCGGATCGGATCGGCCGCCGTCCGATGCTGATTGCCGGGTCGGTGGCCTTCGCGGTTGTCGGCTATCCGCTCTTCCTGCTGCTCAATTCGGGGTCGCTGGTCGCCGCGATCGCCGCCCACTGCGGCCTGGCGGTCATCGAGTCGATCTACGTCTCCACCGCGGTGTCGGCCGGCGTCGAACTGTTCGCGACCACCGTGCGCTACAGCGGATTCTCGATCGGTTACAACATCTGCGTCGCCGGGTTCGGCGGCACCACCCCGTATGTGGTCACCTGGTTGACCGCCGAGACCGGCAACGACCTCGCCCCAGCGTGGTACTTGGTCGTCGCTGCGGTGGTCTCGCTCGCGACGATCATCACGCTGCGGGAGTCCGCGGGCCGGCCGCTCGCGCAGACCGCGGATCGACGGCCCGCGGCTAGGGTGGCTTCATGAAGCTTCGCGTGATGCCCTACGTCACGGTCGAGATCGACGACCAGTTGCGCCGCCGCGCCCGAGCCGCAGGCGAGCGACTGCGCGTCAATGTGCGCGCCTACCTGTTGAGCGCCGCCGACGACGTCGACTCCGCCAGCGACAGAGTCCGCGGTCTGTGCGACCGGGCGGTCAACCGCGTCGACACCGTCGTCGCCACGGTCAACGAGCGGATCGCACCCGAGCCCGCGGCACCGTCACTGCGCGTGGTCACCGGCGACCGCGAGGCCAGCTAGCGTCCAAAGGCTCCGCTGGGGTCGACGCCGGCCGACCTCGCGATACCGACTGGCGTCAGCCCGCCCGCGTGGTGCGGCCGCCGACCAGGAATCCGGCGACCAGCACGACCAGACCGATGACCGCGACCGGGATCGACCACGTGCGACGATCGGATACCGCCGAGTGGCACTGCGCGACGTAGTCCGGCGGATCTTCAGTCAGCTCATCGATGATCGGGAGGTTCTTCAGCTGGTTGGGATCGTTGCTGTTGGCCTGGCTGGCCTGGGAGTCGTCCGCGGCGATGGCATTGCCACACGAGATCTTCTGGTTGTCCGGCCCGGAGATCGACACCGGGACGAGCATGGCGATGACTCCAACCAGAAGGACCACCGCACCGACCAGCACAAGCAAACGTCGCAGATTCATGATCGGTTTGATGCCCCGATAGGTGGGGCACCAAACCTCGCAAACGGTCGCTGCCACCGAGCCAGGCGCGCAGGCCCGCGGTCCGTATGTTGTTGTTGTCCGATGTGCGCAGCCTGGCCGGAAAGGAGCAAAACGCTTTGGTAGGCCACTCGTGGTAGATCAGGGTCTGGTCGTCCTGCTCGCCCTGCTCGCCGCGGTCTTCTTGGCGATCGGCATCGTGGTTCGGCAGCGCGCCACCTTGGACGTACCGGAGGAGCACGGCATCAGCACCGTGATGGTGACGACGCTGCTGCGCAGGCCGCTGTGGTGGGCCGGCACGGCCGCCGCGCTGGCAGGCTATGGCTTTCAGGCCCTCGCTTTGATCAAGGGTTCGTTGCTCCTTGTTCAGCCCATTCTGACCTCGGCCCTCCTGTTCGCTCTGCCGCTGAGCGCGAGGCTCGCCAACCGTCGGGTCACTCGCCGGGAGTGGATGTGGGCGATGGTGCTCACCGCGGCGCTGGCGGTGTTCGTGCTGCTTGCCAAGACCCGGCCAGGTGACTACGAGGCGTCCGTTCCCCTTTCCGTTCTCGTAGCAGTCGTCTGCGCCGGTGCGGTGACCGCATGTGTGATCCTGGCCGTCCGCACCGCCGGGTGGAAACGTGCGGTGTTGCTCGCGGTCACGGTCGGGTTGCTGTTCGGCGTCGTCGCGTTGCTGACGAAAATCGTGATGTTCCTGCTCGCCAATGGCGGCGTGGGCAAGGTGGTGACCACCCCTGCGCTCTACCTGCTTCTGGTGCTGGGCGTCCTCGCGGTGTTCCTGCAACAGTCCGCATTCCACGCAGGATCCCTACAGACCTCGGTGCCGACGATGCTGGTTCTCGAACCGGTGGTCGCCGTTGTGCTGGGCGCGGTGGTCCTCGGCGAGCATATGACTGTCGGCGGCGTGAAGGCGATCGCGATCTCAGCCGCCGTCGTCGCGATGGCTGCGGCCACGATTGCGCTTGGCCGCGAGGAGGGCGCGCTCGAAGAGGAACTCGAGGCGGAGGCCGCCGCCGCGGCGGCCAAACACGGGCCCTAGCAGCACGCGCCAGACGCTACGGCCCGTCGGATCGACGCTCCTCATGCGCCATCGCTGTCCACAAGAGCCGCGCCGCCTCACGCGCCGACTCCTGTGGAGCGATCGGCTCGGCGATCCCCGGTTGCTGGGCCGGACGACCGCTGACATGTTCCAACAGCGCCACGGCCAGTTCGCGCAGCTTGACGTTGAACTCCTGGCTCGCGCGACGCAGCATGCTCCACGCCTGCTCGGCGTCGCAGCCGACCAACCCCATCAATACACCCTTGGCCTGCTCGATCGCGCCGCGCGACTGCAGCGCGGCCAGCAGGTCCTCGAACGCGGCCTCGTTCTGGGCGGCGGTGGTGACCAGGGCCGCCGAGACGAGTTGCTCGTAGGCGACAAGTGTCGTGATGGTGACCGCCGAGGCGGGCTCGGTTAACGTGCACGACAACACAATCGCCGCGTCCTCACGCCAGAGGCCCGGCACGGCCGCGGCTCCGTGTACGGCTTTCAAGTCGGTCGCGATCCCGCCGGCGAATCCGGCGGCCGCATCGAAGGTCAGGTCGGGCCAACGGTCATCGGTCCACAGATCGAGGCTCAGCACCGGCACCTGATGAGTCAATGCGTCGGCCACGGGCCCGCCGAGTCCGGACAGCTGAGCTGCGATCATCTTCTCTTCGATACCGAGCGTCGCGAGTGCAGACGCGTCCTCGTTGAACCGCTTGTCGTGGACGGTGACGGCAACCCCCAGGGTGTTCGACACGTCGGCCTGCAATCGTTCGAGGATCCGGTGTAACAGTGTGATCAGCTCGGGATGCTTGCGAGGCTGAAAGCTGGGTGCTGGCACGGCGGTCCGCTCAATCGATGACGGTGACCGTCGCGACCTTGTCGAGGCCGGAGATCCCGAGAAGTGTGGTGATCGGCCCGTTCGTGGGCACGACCAGTTCGAGTTTGGCGTTGGCCGCGACAGAGAACAGCTCCCGCAGGGCGGCGCTGTCGCAGTAGGTGACCCCGGTGAGGTCGACCGTGACGGAGGAGTTGTCCTCGGCCGCGCGTGACAGCACGTCGCTGAACTCGTCGACGTTCGCCAAGTCGATCTCGCCGACCGCGGTGACGACCGGGGGTGCCTCAGCGTCCCCGGGCTCGAGCCGGAACTGGTTGCGGGTCACTACTTTGCGTCCCCCACCGTCAAAAAAGCACACCAATGGACGGCAGTGTGAGCGAGTCCGATCACAGAACCTCCCGATGTCCTAGAGGCCGCCCCACCGCCTCTGTGCATGCCACAAAATCCGCATCGCTGCCTCTTCCCGACAGACGTTCCTTGCCAATATTTGTAATACCACGACAGCGGTGTCCAGGCGGGCAGAGCTGGTTCAAACTCGAATCTCCGGTAGCTGAAACGTCATATCCACGGTGGTGCCGGCCGCCGTGCCGTCGAGATCCACGCGATCGCTGACGGCGCGCATCAACAACAGGCCCCGGCCCCGGGTGCCGGGATCGGGAGGCGGCGCCTTCCACGACCCGAAGTCGGTGACCCGCACGTGGATCGCCGTGTCGTGGATCTCGGCCTCGATGCGCATGCGCCCCGGCTCGTGCCCGCGGTAGGCGTGCTCGACGCTGTTGGAGCAGGCCTCGTTGACGACGAGGATGAGATCGGAAACCGACTCGTCGGAGGCGCCGTTGGCGGCCAGCCAGGCCCCCAACCGGTGCCGGATCTCGGTCAACTTCTCCGCGGTGGCGGTGTCGTCGATGACGAGGGAGGCCTTCGGCGACCGGTAGATCACGATCGCCACGTCGTCGTCGAAACCACCGTCAGGCACCAACGCGCGCAGCACCGCGTCGGCGACACCTTCGATCGGCATCCTCGCGGTATCGGCCAACACCGCCGACATCCGGTCGATCTGGGAGTCGATCGACCGGTCACGGCGTTCGATCAGGCCGTCGGTGTAGAGCATCAGTGTCGAGCCCGCGGGTAACGGATGCGTCGTCTGCGGGCGGGGCCGCGAGTGCGTCACGGCCAGGGGGACCGAGCTCGCCTCGTCGAGCAGTTGCGGTGACGCGGTTGTAGGCACCAGCACCGGCGGGACGTGACCGGCGTTGCTGTACTCCACGGATGCGGACACGGTGTCGACGATCGCGACGAACACAGTGGTGCAGTAGGCGTCCGGGATGAACTCGGCGACGGCGTCGAGGTGTTCGAGCACCGTCGACGGTCGCGCCCCCGTGAGCAGCAGCGCGCGCGTCGACGCACGCAGCTGTCCCATCACGGCGGCGGCCGCGAGTCCGCGCCCCACGCAGTCCCCGACCACGATGCCGATCCGGCCGTCACCGACGGGAAGCACGTCGTAGAAGTCGCCACCGATCTCCAGCGGATGAACGGCGGGCTCGTAGCGCACGGCGAATCCCGGCGGCAGATCGATCGGGGACAGCAGCGAGCGCTGCAGCGTCAGCGATGTCTCCCTGGCGCTCTCGAACTGCCGCACATGCTGCAAAGCCGAGCTGAGGTGGCCGACGAGGGCCGAGACCAGTCGCCGGTCCTCCGCGCTGACCACCCGCGGAACCTGGTGCTCGAGGCACAGCACGACGTCCCGCGCACCGGAGAGCACGGCGACGAAGCCCCTGGTGGTGCCGGCGCTGGGCACCGCGCCGACCGGCGTCACCGTCAGCGGTATCCACGTGCGGGCGTCCTCGAACGTACGGCGCCAGTCCTCGCCGAGGTCCCTCCACGAGGTGACCGCGGGTTCACCGGCCACCCGCACCGTCGGCTCCTCACCGTCGGCCTTCGGCCACGTCACCGCGATCAGACGCTGCGCATCCAACGGAACGCGGCACTGCGCGAGCGTTATCGCCAGCACCTCGTCGACGTCCTTGGCGACGCTCACCGCCGTCGCCAACCGCGCCATCGCCCGGTCGCGCTCCGCCGCGGCGCGGGGCGCCGTGACATCGCGGATGGTGCCGACATAGAGACCGCGCCGCGAGTTGTGGTCGGGGACGGCGTTGATGCTGATCGCGACCCAGCGCGTGCGTCCGTCGCGGTGCCTGATCTTGGTCTCGGCCGTCATGCGTCCGTCGCGCACCAGCGCGGCCCTGCGATCGTCGGCCGCGACCCCGTCGACCGCCCAGGGATGAGGCATCGGATAGGGCAGGTCCTCCTCGCCGTATCCGGTGACCTCGGCGAAGGCGTCGTTGATCTCGACGACGCACCCGGTGGCGTCGGTGATGAAGAAACCCTCTTGAAGCGAGTTCACCAACGCGCTGCGGAACACGTCGCGATCGGCGAGATCGTCGGCTCTCGCTCGTTCGCGTTCGTAGCGCTGGTGAAAGTCTGCGGTGTCGGTCATGTTCGCGGCAGTCGGCCCTCCCAGCTCGCGCTCACACCGGAATCACCCAGCGCAGAAGTCTCTTCTCGACATTAGCCTGCGTATCGCAGCATGAACCGCTGAAGCACTGATCTATGGCAGGACGCGACGCGTTAAGCTCGCCCCATTGCCGTCGTGGTGGCGGCGCCTACCGGAGGACCACCGTTGTCACGAATTGAGCCGATAACCACTTCGATCTCCCACGAGGACGGCATCGCTGTGTTGACGGTCGGCGGTGACGTCGACCTCGCCACGGTTCCGGCGTTCCAGGCGGCGATCACCGAGGCGCTCGCGCAGGAGCCCTCCGCCCTCGTCGTCGACCTGCTGGCGGTGGACTTCCTCGCGTCCGCGGGTTTGCAGGCGCTGGTCGCGACGCACGAGACCGTCAGCAAGTCGGCCCGCTTCGCGGTGGTGGCCGATGGGCCCGCGACCAGCAGGCCGATCCAGCTGACCGGCCTCGACCAGGTCTTCTCGCTGTATCCGACCTTGGCCGAGGCGTTGGGCGCGCTGAAGTCCGGTTCCTAGTTCCCGCAGCGTCGCTAGCTGCGATTTCGAACTGAGCGAGCGTCCCGATCTTGGGTTAGAGTTTGAACGCCGACTTTGATCTTGAAGCCTTCTCCGCACCGGTCGGGACAGTTAGGACTGCAACCATGAGGTCAGCTCAGATCGGTCGTCGCATCGCCGCCGTCGCGGGTGGTGCCGCCGCGGTCGCGATGGTCATGTTCAGCGCATCGTGCTCCACCGAGGAGAAGGCGCCGGAGGAGACCACCACGACGACCACTACGACAACCACGACCGAGGCGCCGCCTCCGCCGCCGGTCGAGACCACCGACAAGGCGCCGCGCATCTCGCCGGGACCCAACCCGTTCTCGCCGACGGTGACCGCACCGCCTGCGCCGACGGCGATCCCGGGCGACCACTAGCCGTCCATCGACCCGGGTTCGAAATACGCTGACGTCCGTGAGTGTGCGGCATCTCGGCGTGCTGGCGCTGATCACGGTGGGCGTATTCGTACTCGTCTCCGATCTGCGCCCCGTCTCCGCGCGCTTCGGCGGCGAGGTGATCGCCGGGCCGTACTCCTACCTGTTGGCGAGCTCGACCGATCTGGGGCCCTCGCTCGACAGCGGGGTTCAGCTGACGATGGCGCTGCGCGACGAACACCGCCCCGTGGGAATGTACGCATGGGCCGACGGCCACGGTCTTTCCGTTCGCTGGCGCCCCGGTCATCCCTGGGCGGTGGTGGAAGGACCGGCGGCGTCCGTCGCGGATGCGTTCGACGTCGAGGTCCGTGACTACCGCGGCCGCCGCGGCCAGGTTTTCTACGCATCCCCGCAACAACCGGACGTGCCGGATGCGTTGCGCGAGGAGGTCTCTGAGATCGGCCGGATCCTCGGCTACATGCCGCACCACTTGTCGCACATCTGGACGCTGCCGCTGGATGTGCCGGACAAGGGCCTGACTCCCGAGGCGCTGCGCAACACCTACAACGCCGCACCGCTTGCCGCGGCCGGCTACACAGGCAAGGGCACCACAATCGTGTTCTTCGCCTTCGACGGCTTCGACCAGGCCGACCTCGACAGCTTCGCCGACACTTACGACCTGCCCCGCTTCACCCCCGAGGTGATCGGTGAACTCGACGAACCGCGCGGGGAAGCCACGATGGACCTTCAGGTGGCGCACGCGGTCGCTCCCGATGCGCGCAAGGTCGTGGTCAGTGCGCTTCCGACCGTCACCGCCGACGGCGCGTTCGAACGCATCGGCCAGATGCTCGAGGAGACGGACCGCCGGTATCCCGGCGCCGTGTGGAGCTTCTCCATCGGGTGGGGCTGCGACAAGCTGATCACGGCTGCCGACCTCGCCCCTGTGCGCTCGGCGCTGGCCACCGCGCAGTCACACGGCACCACGGCGTTCAACGCCAGTGGCGACCTGGCGGGCCTCGAGTGCAAAGGCGGCGACGACTGGTCCTCGCCGCCGGGCGAGTCCGACGTCGGCCTGGACTCGATCGCCTCGCTGCCCGAGATGACCGATGTGGGCGGCACCACCCTGTCCACGGACAGCGACGGTCGGTGGCTGTCCGAGCAGGCCTGGTTCGACGTGCCGTTGTCGGTGGGCACGGGCGGCGGTGTCTCGGCGGTGTTCGACCGTCCCGACTGGCAGCGCGAGGTGTGGCCCGACCGCGACACCGACAGAAGGCTGACTCCGGACGTCGCGGCCGTCGCGGACCCGTTCACCGGTGTGCGCATCGTCTTTGCGCAGACGCCGTTGGTCGGTGGCGGCACGTCGCAGTCGGCACCGATATGGGCGGGCCTGGCCGCGGTGATGAACCAGTACCTGCTCGCCAACGGCGGCCGCCTGCTCGGCGACCTGAACCCATTGCTGTACCGCATCTCGCGGGGCGCCCCGCTGCCGGCCTTCCGCGACGTCACCCTCGGAGGTAACGCGGTCGCGGACGCGCTGCCCGGCTATGACCTGGTGACCGGCCTCGGCACTCCGGACGTCGACAACCTCGTGCGCAACGTGCTCACGCTCCAGAAGGCGGCGGCATGACCACCGGTGACGACGACAGCGTGCCGACCGCCGAGTGCCGGGTCTGCAAGACCGACGTGCCGGCCGGCGAGTACTGCGGGTTGTGCGGATGCCACCTGACACCGCGGCCGCGCGAGGGCCCGGACTGGTTGCGGCCGCTGGACTTCAGCGCCGCGCCGAACGAACACCTTCTGCAGGTCTCGGTCGCGAGCTCGCTGTTCCCGCACCTGCCGCAGCGCTCGCGCGCCGCGTTCCGGATCGGCCTTCTCGTGTTGGTGGCGGCTCTGATCGCGTTCGCGTTCCTGCGGTTACCCGCCGCCGTGGTGTCCGTCGCCGCACTGGGATTACCGCTGCTGTTCGTCCTGTACCTGCGTGAGTCGGACGCGTTCCGCGACTTTCCCATCGGCACACTGGTTCTCACGGTCGGCCTGGCGGTGGGCCTCGGGGTGGGCTGGGCGTCGTTGACCGGTGCGATGTTCGCCAAATCCTATGGTGTGGCGTTGGGTTCGGCGATCGCGGGCGAGCACATGCTGCGCATGGGTATCGCGGTTCCGCTCGGCGGGGTCCTCCTGACGTTGTCACCCGCGGTGATCGTTCGCCTGACGCGGCCGTCCTCACGAGAAACGTTGGACGGCTTCATGATCGGGGCGCTGGGGGCCTTGAGTTTTTCCGCGGCGGCGACGCTCACGCGGCTGGCTCCGCAGTTCGGCACGGGAGTGGTGAGCAAGCGGCCGATGGAGAGCCTGCTGGTCGAGGCGGGCATCAGGGGGCTGGCCGCGCCGTTGATCGCCGCGGCGGCAGGTGGATTGATCGGTGCCGCATTGTGGTTCACCCGCCCGCCGAGCAAACGCGACCAGCGCCCGGGTGTCGTGCGCGCGATGCTCATCGGCTTCGCCGTCGCCGTGCTGGGCGTGTATCTGGCGCTGGGCGTGATCGACGTCGCCCGCTTCCCGCAGGTGCTGATGTTGGTGGGCTACCTCGTGCTGGCGGGGGTGGCGTTGCTGTTGCTGCGGTTGGGCCTGCACCTGGCGTTGCTCCACGAGGCGCACGACGAGATCCGTGCGGAGGAACCGCTGCTGTGCCCGCACTGTGGACACGTCGTGCCGGACATGGCGTTCTGCCCGGCGTGCGGGGTGGCGACGCGTGCGTCGTCGCGCTCATCACGCAGGGCGAGGCGCGAATCGCGGCCGGTTCGCGGTGACCCCGAATGAGCGCACCGACGAATTTCTTTCCTGGATACGCGGTTCCGGCAGGTGCATACGCGGCCGCGGCGCCGCGGCGCACGTCGCGCAGGCGGCTGGTGCTGACGTGGTTGGCCGTGATCGCGGTGATCGCCGCTGCCCTGGTCGGGATGTCGGCGATGATGGCCAAGCCGCCGGTGCGCTACATATGCCCACCCGACTGCGGGCGTCCGCCGACCGGCACCCCGGTGTCCATCAACCCTCGTTTCACCTCGCCAAACGGCGCGTTCTCGGTGTCCTATCCCGCGTCGGAGTCGGCCTACCGGGTGAGCACCAAGCCCAACGGGGTGACCGCCGAACTGCTCGCCGGTGACGGTGGGACGCTGCAGTTGTTCAGCGAACCCGCCGCGGGCCGATCCGCGCAGGAGATCGCAAAGTCGTTGGTGAAAGCCACTTTTCCCGACACCCGGACCGCGTACGAGGTTCCCAACGCGATGGTCGGCTTCCACTCGGGATACGGCGAAGTCGCCGACTGTTGGCCGCAAGGCGCCAACAGCAGCTATCTGCGCATGCGGGTTCTGGTCGTGGCCGCGGTGAAGAACGACCTGGCGTTGATTGCGGCGGCAGTCGGGCCGTACCACCAGTTCAGCCCCGACTTCGGGTTCGGCAAACCGTCCGGTGCCAACCTCCAGATCGCCCTGGATATGGGCAAATACGTCAACAGCTTCAGCTGGCGTGGGGATCGGCCCCGGTGATGCATTCAGATGGCGCCGTTGAACAGGCAGAGCCAGGCGGCGACCATCACGATGACCGCCAGGAGCCCGGTCACGATCACGTGAGCCAGCAGATGCGTCCGGTCCTTCATGGCGGCGACGCTAGGGAGGCCTCCTGAGAACCCTCTGGCAGCGCCTGCAGAATCCGCTGATTGACCCGGATCACACCGTCGATGTGACCTTCGCGGCAGCGTGGTCGGGCATCGGGTCGTAACGGGCGAAGGTCCTGGTGAACGTGCCGGCACCGTGGGCCAGCGAACGCAGGTCGATGGCGTAGCGGCTCAGCTCGACCTCGGGGATCTCGGCCTTGACCAGTGTGCGGTCGTCGCCGACCTTTTCGGTGCCGAGCACACGGCCCCGCCGCCCGGCCAAATCGCCCATGATGGCGCCGACGAAGTCGTCGGGAATCAGCACCGTCACCTCGTCGACTGGTTCGAGCAGGTTCACCTTGGTCGCCGCGGCCGCTTCCCGCAGCGCGAGGCCGCCGGCCATCTGGAAGGCGAAGTCGGACGAGTCGACGCTGTGGGCCTTGCCGTCGAACAGCGTGACGCGGATGTCGACGACCGGGTAGCCGGGTCCGACGCCCTTCTCCATCTGCGCCCGAATGCCCTTTTCGACGCTCGGGATGAATTGGCGGGGCACCGCGCCGCCGACGACTTTGTCGATGAACTCGAAACCGGAGCCTTCGGGCAGCGGCTCGACCTCGATGTCGCAGACCGCGTACTGGCCGTGCCCGCCGGACTGCTTGACGTGGCGCCCGTGTCCTTTGGCCTTGCCGCCGAACGTTTCTCGCAATGGAATGCGCAACTCGACGCCGTCGACGGCGACGCCGTAGCGCCGCGACAGCGCATCGAGGACGACGTTGGCGTGCGCTTCGCCCATCGTCCAGAGCACGATCTGATGTGTCTCGGGGTTCTGCTCGATGCGCAGGGTCGGATCCTCGGCGGCCAACCGTTGCAGACCGCCGGACAGTTTGTCTTCGTCGGTCTTCGCTCGTGGCTGCACCGCGATGGGCAGCAGCGGTTCGGGCATGCTCCATGGCCGCAGCACGAGCGGATCGGACTTGTCGGACAGCGTGTCACCGGTCTCGGCCCGGCTGAGACGTCCGATCGCGCAGATGTCGCCGGCGATCACCGAGGAAGCGGGACGCTGCTGCTTGCCGAGCGGAAAGGACAGCGACCCGATGCGCTCGTCCTCGTCGTGATCCTCGTGCGCTGCGAGCGAGCCGGTCAGGGAGCCGCTCCCGCCGAAGAACGACGAGAAGTGGCCGGACACATGCACTGTCGAGTCGGGAGCGATGGTTCCCGAGAACACCCGGACCAGGCTCACCCGTCCCACGTAGGGATCGGATGTCGTCTTGACGACCTCGGCCAGCAGCGGGCCGTTCGGGTCGCACGGAAGCTCGGCGCGCGGTTTGCCCTGCGGCGTGAAGACCTCGGGCAGCCGGTGTTCGGGCGGTGAGGGAAAGCCGGCGGTGATGATCTCAAGCAGTTCCTGCGTGCCGACGCCCGTGCCGCTGCACACCGGGAGCGCGGGGAAGAACGTCGCCCTTGCGACGGCTTTCTCCAGGTCGTCGATGAGCACCGACCGGTCGATCTCCTCACCGCCGAGGTAGCGCTCCATCAGCGTCTCGTCTTCGGACTCCTCGATGATGCCCTCGATCAGCAGGCCGCGGTGCTCGGAGATCGCGTCGGCGTACGAGTCGTCGGGTGCATGGGTGGCGGTGCGTTTACCGTCGGCGTATTCGTAGTGCGCCTCGGACAACAGCCCGATCAGCCCGGTGCACGGTGAGTTCGCGGGCAGGTACAGCGGAAGTACCTTGTCGCCGAACGCCTGCTGCGCGCCGGCCAACGCGTTGGGGTAGTTCGCGCGGGCGTGGTCGAGTTTGGTGATGACTACGGCGCGCGGCATTCCCACCTGGCTGCATTCGAGCCACAGCGCCTTGGTGGGTTCGTCGACTCCTTCGTTGGCGGCGATCACGAACAGCGCGCAGTCCGCGGCACGCAATCCCGCTCGCAGTTCCCCGACGAAGTCGGCGTAGCCGGGGGTGTCGATGAGATTGACCTTGATGCCGTCGTGTCGTAGGGACGCGAGCGCAAGGCCTACCGAACGTTGTTGGGCGATCTCGGCGTCGTCGCTGTCGCAGACGGTGGTGCCGTCCTGAACGGAACCCTGTCTGGTCAGGACTCCTGCGGCCACCAGAAGTGCCTCGACGAGTGTTGTCTTGCCGCCACCCGATGGGCCCACCAGCACCACATTGCGGATGGCGGCCGGACTGTCCGCGTTCGGGGCGGCTCCGGCGCCCTGGGAATGTGTCGTCTTGTCAACCATGACGTTCCCTTCCACGACGGCTGCGCTGCCGCCGCCAAAGTGTGTGTTAGACCACAATTCCCCTATCCGACAGCGAGCACAAGGGCTTGATCGATTTGGCGCTCAGGCCTGCCACGAAGCCCACTTCGTGATGGTCACGCTGACCACGGGGCCGTCGAGGGCGATTCGCTCATACTGCGAATACTTGTTGCGTAGCAGCGTGTATCCGGCCGCCAATTCTTCGCCGCTGTAGTGGATTTCGGCTAGGCCGTCGACACGCACCCACCACAGCTGCGTCCAGTCGTCGTCGTAGTGGTCGACGAGCATGCTCACGTGCGGGTTGCCCTCGATGTTGCTCAACCGCCGGAGGTTGCGCGTCGACTTCCGCTTGGCGTCGACGGCGGTGTAGGCCATCCCGGCGTGCACGGCGAACACGACCGGCACCAGGTGTGGCGCCCCTGCGGAACCCACGGTGGCGAGCGCCGCGACGGGCGCCGCGGCGAACATGGCCTCGGGCTCGAATGCGGCCATACTCATCGCTGGGACTGGCTGGGGCGCTGCGGTGCAACGCTGATCGGCGACCGCGTGACCGGTGTGCGCGTCACCCCGATCTCCGGGTCGCGGCCGGCTCTGGTCGGTGGAGTGCGCGGTCGGTTGGTCGCCGGCGGCGGAGGGGCGACCGGCGCCGCCGACGTCTGGACGCGTGGCGGTGGAGCCGGCCGTGGCGAGGGTGGCGGGGTGCTCGGTGATTGCGGTGGCGTGCGCGCCGGTGCCGTCGTCTGTACGGTCGGGCGGACCGGTTCGGACTCCTGGTCGGCCGGCTCGCCAGGCGAGTGGAGCACCAGCAGGACTGCGGAGACGACGAGCGCGACGGCCGCGATCGCGGCGGCGATCAAGACGCTGAGATTTCGTTTTGTCCGGTACCAGGGCGGCGGGGCGGGCTCGAAATACCAGCTGTTCTCGTCGAATGCGTCGAACATCATGTCGCGTCCGGGCACCTTGTCGGGGTCGAAGACCTCGGCGTCGGCGTGCGGCCCCGGATCGGCGGCGTCCGCGACATCGACCGGATCGTCTATCAGGTAGTCGAAGTCCCCCGAAACTTCGCGTCGCGCCACACGAGAATGCTAACGCCGGGCAAAGCGAACGGTCTGGCAAACTCCGATGGGAGTTGCACGTCGTCCACCGGGGCGATCCGGTGCGGCAGCCGCTGCACCACCGCGCCGACTCCTGACCATCGGAAGGTTCGGCATTGAAGATCACGACTCTGGCGGCCCCGTTCGCCGCATCCGTTCTGCTGCTGGCCGGTTCGGTCGCGTGCGCGTCGCCGGAACAGAGCGGTGACGCTGAGCGGACCCAGCCCGGTGTCAAGGCCGCAGAAGCCACGTCGGCCGAGGATTTCGGCGGGATCGACGGGCTGGTCGCGGCGGCCAAGAACGAGGGTGAACTCAATGTGATTGCCCTACCACCGGATTGGGCAAACTACGGCGCGATCATCAGGGCGTTCTCCGACAAATACGGCATCACGGTCAACTCGGCGCAGCCCGACGCGTCGAGCCAGGAGGAGATCGACGCGGCCAATCAGCAGAAGGGCAGCGACACCGCACCCGACGTGTTCGACCTCGGACAGTCCGTCGCGCTCGCCAACACCGGGATGTTCGCGCCGTACAAGGTGGTCAACTTCGACGACATCCCTTCGGCGTTCAAAGACCGGGACGGAGCGTGGGTCAACGATTACGGCGGCTACATGTCGATCGGCTACGACTCGGCGAAGGTGCCGCCGGTCACGCGCATCGACGACCTGCTGAAGCCGGAGTACCGGAGCGCGGTGGCACTCAACGGCGACCCCACCCAGGCCGGTGCCGCGTTCTCGGGCGTGGTGATGGTTGCGCTGTCCCAAGGGGGTTCGGTCGACGACATCGCGCCCGGTGTCGAGTTTTTCCAGAAGTTGGCCGACGCGGGCAATTTCGTCCCCGTCAACCCGACGTCGGCCACCATCGAATCCGGTCAGACGCCGGTCGTGATCGACTGGAACTACGTCAACGCCGCCGAAAGCAAGAAGCTGCCGTCGTGGCAGGTGTTAGTTCCGCCGGATTACACCGTCGCCGGGTACTACTACCAGGCGATCAACAAAGACGCGCCGCACCCGGCCGCGGCGCGGCTCTGGCAGGAATTCCTCTACAGCGACGAGGGCCAGAACTTGCTCGCGCTCGGTGGTGTTCGACCGGTCCGCGCCGACAACATGGCCGCCGACGGCACTTTGGACAAGGCGGCGGCGGAATCATTGCCCGTCATCAACGGGCCGGTGACGGTGCCCTCACCCCAGCAGACCGAGGCCGCCACCAAATACCTGGCGGAGCACTGGGCCGCCGCGATCGGCTGACCTAACCGGAGTTCAGACGTCCTTGACCGGTTCGATGCTCAGGTCTCGGTACGTGACCAGCGCGGCGAACGGCACGCCCCGCGCGGCAAAGCGTTTGGCGGCGATGTCGCCGCGGTCCACCATCGGGATCACGCCGGTGACCACCGCACCCGCCGCGGTCACCCGGTCGAACGCGATCTCGGTCGAGCCGCCGGTGCTGATGACGTCGTCGACCAGCAACACCCGCGTACCCGGCGCCAAGCGGGTGCCCTCGATCCACTGTTCGCGACCGCGCGCCTTCTGCTCCTTGCGGACCGAGAACCACGCCTTGCCGGTGACCATCGCGACGCCGTGGGCCAGCGGGTCGGCGCCCATGGTCAGCCCGCCCACCGCGTCGAACTCGATGCCGCGGCTCTCAGCCAGCTCGGCGACCGCGCGGCTGACGATGGTCAACCGCTCACCGGTGTCGATCGCGTACTTGCCGTCGATGTAGTCGTGGCTGAGCTGGCCGCTGGCCAACTTGAACGGCTCCTCACGGCGCTCGTGGCCGCGGGTGGCGATCAGGTCGAACGCCGCTTGCCAGGTGGCCGGTCGCCCGGAGGGAGCCGCAGTCATGAGGTGATGGTATTTCAGCCGCGGCGCGCCAGGCGGGTCAGCTCGACGGCGGCCGAACGCAATTCGTCGATCGAGTCGAGTTTCTTGGGATAGCCGATCCGCGTGTAGGCGAGCCCGCGCTCGGTGGTGAGCCGCAGGTCGAGGCCGTACCGGTCGGCGCCGGTGCAGGTCGCCGCGGTGGTGTCCGGGTAGCCGCCCAGCGCCTTGGCCATCGCGACCAGCGTGTCGGCGTGATCGGCGTTGAGATGCGCGACGGCGCCGGCCGCCAACGGTTGCACCGGATCGGGCTGCGCGGCCGAATACGCATCATTCGTCGTCGACTCCATCCGCCCGTAACCACCGACCCAGCGCACCCGCTGCACCCGCAGCACCCACAGCGTGAAATCGCTGTAGTCGATGTAGTACTTGGCGGCGGCGACGGCCGAAAGGTGTGCCTCGCGCGCGGCGGCGAGTTCATCGTCGGCGGGTCGCTCCACCACCCCAGCGAGCGTGACCCGCCCGCTGGCCAGTGGGTCGGTCTCCGACGTCGGCGCGACAATCGCGATGCTCGCCCGCGGGTCGGTCAACAGGTTGCGGCCGTGCTCGGCGAGGTTGGACACGCACAGCACCGGGGCGCCCTCGAGCAATCCGTACGTCACGAATGACGCCCACGGATCCCCGTCGGCCGTCAGCGTCGCCAATGTTGCGGTATTGGTGGATGCGGCGATGGTCCGGGCTTCCTCGGCGGCCGTCGGGCGCACGGAGTTGACGACCTCCGTCAGCGGCGGAGGAATCGACGGTGCATCGCCGGGGTCGCCGTGATCACGTGTGGCCACGCCGGAACGATACCGAAGTGAGCGTCGGCAGATTTTTCCACCGATTCGTTTCCTCGCGACGTGGGTAGGTTGAAGGCCGTATGGATAAGCACAGCGGTGTCAGAGCATCCGCCGACCACGACCCGGCGGAGGGCAGTCACGTCGAGGACGGTGTCGTCGAGCACCCCACCGCCGAAGACTTCAGCCACGCCCGGATCCTGCCCGAGGACCGCACCTGGTTCAAACGTGCCGTCTTCTACGAGGTGCTGGTGCGCGCCTTCTACGACTCGAACTCTGACGGCATCGGCGATCTGCGCGGGCTGACCGAGCAACTCGACTACGTGAAGTGGCTTGGCGTGGACTGTCTTTGGCTCCCACCGTTCTACGATTCGCCGTTGCGCGACGGTGGCTACGACATCCGCGACTTCTACAAGGTGCTGCCCGAGTTCGGCACCGTCGAGGACTTCGTCGAACTGCTGGACGCCGCGCACCGCCGCGGTATCCGCGTCATCACCGACCTGGTGATGAACCACACCTCCGATCAGCATGCGTGGTTTCAGGAATCACGCCGCGACCCCGACGGTCCGTACGGCGACTACTTCGTGTGGAGCGACACCAGCGACAAGTACAACGACGCCCGCATCATCTTCGTCGACACCGAGGAGTCGAACTGGACCTTCGATCCGGTGCGACGGCAGTTCTACTGGCACCGCTTCTTCAGCCACCAGCCCGACCTCAACTACGACAACCCCGCCGTACAAGAGGCGATGCTCGATGTCCTGCGGTTCTGGCTCGACCTCGGCATCGACGGCTTCCGGTTGGACGCGGTGCCCTACCTCTTCGAGCGGGAAGGCACCAACTGCGAGAACCTGCCCGAGACCCATGCGTTCCTCAAGCACTGCCGCAAGGTGATCGACGACGAGTATCCGGGTCGCGTGCTGTTGGCCGAGGCCAACCAGTGGCCCGCCGACGTCGTCGAGTACTTCGGTGATCCGGACACCGGCGGCGACGAATGCCATATGGCGTTCCACTTCCCGCTGATGCCGCGGATCTTCATGGCGGTCCGACGCGAGTCGCGGTTCCCGATCTCGGAGATTTTGGCGCAGACGCCCGACATCCCCGAGATGGCGCAGTGGGGCATCTTCCTTCGCAACCACGATGAGTTGACGCTGGAGATGGTCACCGACGAAGAGCGCGACTACATGTACTCCGAGTACGCCAAGGATCCGCGGATGAAGGCGAACGTCGGTATCCGCCGACGGCTGGCGCCGCTGCTGGACAACGACCGCAACCAGATGGAGTTGTTCACCGCGCTGCTGCTGTCGCTGCCCGGGTCGCCGGTGCTGTACTACGGCGACGAGATCGGGATGGGCGACATCATCTGGCTCGGCGACCGCGACGCGGTGCGCACCCCCATGCAGTGGACGCCCGACCGCAACGCGGGCTTTTCGACAGCGACGCCCGGGCGGTTGTATCTGCCGCCGAACCAGGACGCGATCTATGGCTATCAGGCCGTCAACGTCGAAGCGCAGCGGGACATCTCGAACTCGCTGCTCAACTGGACCCGCACGATGCTCGCGGTGCGCAGCCGCCATGAGGCGTTCGCCATCGGGAGCTTCCACGAACTGGGCGGTTCCAACCCGTCGGTGCTCACCTACGTCCGCGAGGTCGAGAAGGAGTCAGGTGACGGGGCCGGCGCGAAGGACACCGTGCTCTGCGTCAACAACCTCTCCCGGTTCCCTCAGCCGATCGAGTTGAATCTGCAGGCCTACAACGGATACACGCCGGTCGAGATGACCGGATACGTGGAGTTTCCCCGCATCGGCCAGTTGCCGTACCTGTTGACCCTGCCCGGCCATGGGTTCTACTGGTTCTCGCTGAAGGCACCCAGCCCGGAGCATGGAGAACAGTCATGACCCTGCCGTTCGAAGAGTGGCTGCCGCACCAACGGTGGTACGCCGGCCGCAGCCGCGAATTGGCCAATGTGCAGCAGGCGGCCCGTACCGCCCTGCGTGAGGATCTTGACCTCGTACTGCTCGACGTGTCCTACACCGACGGCTCGACCGAGCGCTATCAGGTGTTGGTGCGCTGGAACTTCGGAGCCGCGAATGCGGCGGCACCAGACAGGGGTCCGATTGACCATGAATTCCTAGAGGTCGCAACGATCGGTGTGTCCGCCGATTCCTCGGGCGAGCGCACCGCCTACGACGCGCTCTACGACCCCGGCGCGGCGCAGTATCTGCTGTCGCTGATCGACTCGTCAGCGACGGTCGGGTCCGGCGCCGAGGCCGTGCGCTTCGTCAAGGAACCCGGCGTGGAGTTGCCGCTGGACGCGGCGCCGCGGGTCTCGTCGGCCGAACAGAGCAACACCAGCGTGGTGTTCGAGGAGAAGGCGATCCTCAAGCTCTTCCGCCGCATCACGCCGGGTATCAACCCGGACATCGAGCTGAACCGGGTGTTGGCCCGCGCCGACAACCCGCATGTGGCGCGGCTGCTCGGCTCGTTCGAGACCACCTGGGACGGAAGTGAGGACGGTGAGCCGTGCGCGCTCGGCATGGTCACCGAGTTCGCGGCGACCTCGGCCGAGGGCTGGGATATGGCCACCGCCAGCACCCGCGACCTGTTCGCCGAGGGCGACCTGTACGCCGACGAGGTCGGGGGCGACTTCGCGGGCGAGTCGTATCGGCTCGGTGAGGCGGTCGCGTCGGTGCACGCCACGCTGGCCGACGAACTGGGCACCGAGACCACCGCCTTCCCGACCGACACGGCCTTGGAGCGGCTGGCGTCGGCGACCAAGTCCGTGCCCGATCTCGAGCAGTACGCGCCGCTGATCGAGGAGCGGTACCGCAAGCTGTCGGACGAGACGGTCACTGTTCAGCGCATCCACGGCGATCTGCATCTCGGCCAGGTGTTGCGCATCCCCGAGGGGTGGCTGCTGATCGACTTCGAGGGCGAGCCCGGCCAGCCGCTTGAGGAACGGCGCCGACCGGATTCCCCGCTGCGTGACGTGGCCGGGGTGCTGCGGTCGTTCGAATACGCCGCCTACCAACGGTTGATGGAACAGTCCTCCGACGAAGACCACGACCGTCAGCTCGGTGCGCGGGCCCGCGAGTGGGTGGACCGCAACGCCGCGTCTTTCTGCGAGGGGTACGCCGGGGTGTCGGGTACCGACCCGCGAGACTCCGGTCAGCTGCTGGCGGCCTACGAACTGGACAAGGCGATCTACGAGGCCGCGTACGAGGCGCGCTTCCGGCCGAGTTGGTTGCGGATCCCGATGAAGTCGATCGCGCGCATCATCGGCTGATCTGAGGTTGATCTGACCGTGGCCAAATACTCGCTCAACGACGCTGCGATGGCTAAAGCGCGTGAGCTCATCGATGCGCGCCAGTACGTGCTCGACAGCGATTGGGGCGAGGTACAGCCGCGCGCCGAGGCGCAGAACTCCTACCTGGACACGCACTCGTGGGAGGACTACGCGGCCTGGCATCTCGGCCTGACCGAGGGCGCGCGCGACGAGACCAAGGCGCGGTACGCGTTCGTCTACGGCGACTTTCGGCGACTCCACCGGTCGGGGCTGATCGCGTGCGTGTACCGGGCGTCGGAGTGGCGACACAAGGACGTCGAACTCGCCGCCCACCACCTGCTGCAGTACCTCGACGGAAAGACCGGGCTCAAGCCGTCGCGGCCTATCGGTGAAGCATGAGGTCGAGTACGCGCTCGCTCAATGCCGCAGGCTCGCGCGGTGCCGACCGCACTTCGTGCAACAAGCCGATGCCTGTAGCGAACAGGAGAGCCGAACGCAGATCGGCCTCGCCGTCGTCGAATCCGTAGTCGACGAGCGCCTCCCGCACGGCGCTGCGCACCCGCACATCGCTCTGCTGGACGCTGGCCAACACCGTCTGGTCGGTCAACGACCAGACCCGCATCGCGCGCTCCAACGCCCACTGGTCGGGACACATCAGCGTCTGGATCATCGCCGCCAACCGGGGGCGGGGCTCGGCACCGCGCATGTCCTCGAATCGGCGTCGCTGTTCGTCGTGCAGGTTGGCCCACGCACGGGCGAGCGCGTCGCGGTAGGCAGGCATATCGGTGAAATGCCAGTAGAAGCTGCCCTTGGTGACGTCGAGACGCTCACACAGACGGCCGATCCGCAGCGCGCCGGGGCCGCCGTCGGCGAGCACATCAAAACCAGTCTGGATCCAGTCTTGAGCGGTCACGCGGCGCCCGGTGCTGGTGGGGGCCGTCATGCAGGGCAGCATACGGCGACCGGCCCAGCATTACTGACACTCACGAAAATTATGGAAGTGCGCGAGTCGTGGCGGGGTGCAACGTCGCGACGAAGGAATTGGACGGCAACCGTGGCCGCCGGTAGGCGCCGCCGCTCATCGGCTCCTACTCGCCCCGCCAGGGCGTGTGACAACTCAGACTGTCATTCACGACGGCCACGGTTGCTCTGGGACAAACCGTAGCACAAAAGGACGTCACCGTCAGGGATTTCGCCGGTCAAGAAGCCTGTCGCACAGTCGTTTTCGGCGATCGTCGGGCCGGATACGGCTGGCTGCCGAGGGTCGGTCGGCGGACGGTAGGGGTCGGTTCGCCGCGCGGTGCGGCGTTTAGCCACCGGGCAGGTGGGCAACCGAATACCTGTGAGCGCAAACCCTGACCCAGGTTATTCACCCAACGACGGCGGCGGCGTCGGCGACACGCTGCGCCCGACGGAGGCCTTGGACTCCGACGACGTGCGCAACGACGACGGCGACGAGACCGTCGATCCGCCAGAGGGGTGGCGTGAAGCCGACAAGATCAATGCCGACGGAGAGGTCGACGAGAGCCTCGACGAGAAACTCGCCGCCGAAGAGCCCGAGCAGCCCGAGCTGAACCAGCCGAGGAGTGAGCCGAGCGGCGACACCGAGCTGCGCCCCGACGACCAGCTCGAGCGCATCGACCCCGACCAGCACGGCCGCGACATGGGCCAGATCGACGGCACCCCTGAAGACGGCGATTCGTTCTTCCCGGTGGTCGAGTAGGGGTACCTTCTTCGGCGCCGAATCTGAGCTTGTGATCGAAAATCCGGCGATTTGTCGCGCAAAACCTCAGTTTCGCGGAGCCCTGGCGACGGAGGCGGCTACTCTTCCGTCGCCGCTTGCAACACCAGAACGGAACGCGCCGCGACCTGAACCTTCCGCCCGGCTTCGACGGGTGTCGGTTCGTCGCCGTCATCGGCCGCAGTGTCGATCACCGCGATCCAGGAGTCCCCGAACTTCTTCTCCGGCATCACGAAGTCGATCGGTTCGTAGTGGGCGTTGAAGCACAGAACGAACGAGTCATCGACGATGCGCTGCCCGCGCACGTCGCGATCGGGAATGCCGTTGCCGTTGAGATACACCGCGATTGACTTCGCGTAACCCGTTTCCCAATCCTCGTCGCTCATCTCCGAGCCGTCGGGTGCGAACCAGGCGATGTCGGGCAGCCCGTCACCGCCGCGCTGGCGTACGGGCCGCCCGGAGAAGAACCGGCGCCGGCGGAACACCGGGTGCGCCGCGCGCAGCGCCGACACCTTGCGGGTGAATTCCATCAGATCGGTGTCGGGGTCTGACCAGTCGATCCACGACAGTTCGTTGTCCTGGCAGTACACGTTGTTGTTGCCCTGCTGGGTGCGTCCGAGCTCGTCGCCGTGGGCGATCATCGGAACGCCCTGCGAAAGCAGCAGCGTCGTAAGGAAATTGCGCTGTTGGCGCGATCGCAGCGCGTTGATCTCGGGATCGTCGGTCGGCCCCTCCACGCCGCAGTTCCAGGACCGGTTGTGGCTCTCGCCGTCGTTGTTGTCCTCGCCGTTGGCCTCGTTGTGTTTCTCGTTGTAGGACACCAGGTCACGCAGCGTGAAACCGTCGTGGGCGATGACGAAGTTGATGGAGGCGACGGGTCGCCGGCCGGTCTGCTCGTACAGATCGGCCGAACCGGTTAAGCGATAAGCGAGTTCGTCGAGCGTGGCGGGCTCACCACGCCAGTAGTCGCGGACCGTGTCGCGGTATTTACCATTCCACTCCGTCCACTGCGGCGGGAAGTTGCCGACCTGGTAACCACCGGGCCCGACATCCCATGGCTCGGCGATCAGCTTGACCTGGCTGACCGTCGGATCCTGTTGTACGAGTTCGAAGAATGTCGACAGCCGGTCGACGTCGTAGAACTCGCGGGCCAACGTGGAGGCGAGGTCGAACCGGAAACCGTCGACGTGCATCTCGGTGACCCAGTACCGCAACGAATCCATGATCAGCTGAAGCGAATGCGGATGGCCGACGTTGAGGCTGTTGCCGGTTCCGGTGTAGTCCATGTAGTACCGCTTGTCGTCTTCGACGAGCCGGTAGTACGCGCCGTTGTCGATGCCCCGCATGGACAGCGTCGGGCCCAGGTGGTTGCCCTCGGCGGTGTGGTTGTAGACCACGTCGAGGATCACCTCGATACCTGCCTCATGCAGTGCGCGGACCATCGCCTTGAACTCCTGCACCTGTCCGCCGGGATTCGGGCTGGAGCTGTACTTGGAGTCGGGCGCCAGGAAGCCGATCGTGTTGTAGCCCCAGTAGTTGGACAGGCCCTTGTCGATCAGCGTGGAGTCGTTGGCGAAGTGGTGCACCGGTAGCAACTCGATCGCAGTCACCCCGAGCGACTGCAGATGCTCGATGATCACCGGATGCGCCACGGCCGAATAGGTGCCGCGAATGTTCTCGGGAATATCGGGGTGCGTCTGCGTCAGGCCCTTGACGTGCGCCTCGTAGATCACCGAGTCGGCGTACTCGTAGTCCGGTGGGCGGTCGTTGCCCCAGTCGAAGTACGGGTTGATGACCACCGACTTCGGCATGCTCGCGGCGGAGTCGTCGTCGTTGCGGCTGTCGGGGTCGCCGAAGTTGTAGCTGAACAGCGACTGGTTCCAGTCGAAATTGCCGTCGATGGCCTTCGAGTACGGATCGAGCAGCAGCTTGTTGGGGTTGCAGCGCTGACCCGACGGCGGGTCATAGGTGCCGTGCACCCGGTAGCCATACCGCTGACCCGGCTCGATGTTCGGGATGAAACCGTGCCAGACAAACGCGTCGTTCTCGGGCAGCGTGATCCGGGTCTCGGTGCCATCGGCGTCGAACAGGCACAACTCGACCTTCTCGGCGGCCTCACTGAACACCGCGAAGTTGGTGCCCGTCCCGTCGTAGGTCGCTCCGAGCGGGTAGGCCTTACCGGGCCAGACCTCCAGGGACGCGGCTTGGGGGGCGGGGGCTTGGGTCAATTCTCACTCCAGACGACGACACACACGGACAACGAGACGATACGGGTGTGCCCGATGCGGCAGCATCACAACCAACTACGCACCAACATCACACCAGCCAGGAGAAACGCGTGCCCGCCCGCCCCGACCTGCCCGGTTACCGCACGCTGCTGACCGGCGTCGAGGACGGGGTGGCGACCATCACGCTGAACCGGCCGCGGCAGCGCAACGCCGTCGGCGACGGCATGCGCGACGAACTCGCCGACGCCTACCGGCGGCTCGGCGGCGACGACGCGGTGCGGGTGATCGTGCTGACCGGAACCCCGCCTGCGTTCTGTGCAGGCGCCGACCTGGCCGCCGGCGAAGCCACCTTCGCCGCCCCGGGCTCGGGCTTCAGCGCGGCCGGTATCGATGTGCCCGCGTGGACGCTGCCCAAGCCGGTCATTGCAGCGGTCAACGGGCACGCGATCGGGTTGGGGCTGACGCTGGCGCTGCAGTGCGACATCCGGTTCTTCGCCGCCGGGGGCCGCTACGGCGTCGTGCAGGTGCGGCGCGGAGTGGTCGGTGACGCCTATTCCCACTGGATCCTTCCGCGCCTGGTCGGTGTCGCCAACGCGGCCGAAATACTGCTGAGCGGAGCCACTTTCGACGGGACGAGGGCGGTGCAGCTCGGGTTGGGCAGCCGGGTACTGCCCGCCGACGAGGTGCTGCCCGCCGCGTTGGACCTCGCCCGCGACATCGCCGTCAACACCGCGCCGATGTCGGTGGCGGCCAGCAAGCGGCTGCTGTGGGACGCGTACGACCTCGATCGGTCCGAAGTCGGCGCCCGCGAGACGCAGATCCACCTGCAGCTGATGGGACACGACGACGCCAAGGAAGGCGTGCGGGCGTTCCTGGAGGGCCGGGCGCCGTCGTGGACGGGTAAGCCGGTCGACCCGACAGCCGGCGACTAGACGATCTCGACGCCCACCGCGCGCAGGTCTTCGACGGCCTTGGCGGTCGACTCGGCGGTGACCCCGGCGGTCAGGTCGAGCAGGACGCGTGTGGTGAACCCATTGGCTACCGCGTCGGCCGCCGTCGCCCGCACGCAGTGGTCGGTCGCGATGCCGACCACGTCGATCTGGTCGACTCCGCGTTCACGTAACCAGTCGGCCAGCGTCGTGCCGGCCTCGTCGCTGCCCTCGAAGCCGCTGTAGGCGGCCGAGTACTCGCCCTTGGTGAAGACCGCCTCGACCGCATCGGGCCGGAACTGCGGATGAAAGTCGGCACCGGTGGTACCGACCACGCAGTGCCGCGGCCAGGACGTCACGAAGTCGGGGTTGTCGGAGAAGTGGTCGCCGGGGTCGATGTGAAAGTCCTTGGTGGCCACCACATGTGCGTATTCGGTCTGGTCGGCGAGCAACTGGCTGATGTTGCGGGCGACGTCGGTGCCGCCGCTGACGGCCAGCGAGCCGCCCTCGCAGAAGTCGTTCTGCACGTCGACGATGATGAGCGCCTTCATGCCTCCCGACGCTACCCGCCGAACAGCAGGTAGAGCCCGGTGAATGTGTAGCCGACCATGACCAGCATCATCGCCAGCTGCCCGGTCAGCTGATGGGCCGACGGCAGCAGGCGCAGCGCGCGGTCGTGCGCGGCGACCACACCGGCGACATGCCCGGCCAGGACGAAGCCGACCTTCAGCGTCGCCAGCACCGCAGGGTGTTGCGACAAGAAGTAGCTGACCTCTGCGTCCTGCAGCCACAACAGGTTCCACCCACGTGCCAGCGGGTCGGCCAGCAGGATGATCGTCTGCTGACCGCGTTCGACCAGATAGGTCAGGTAGTGGGCGAACACGTAGCCGATGACGATCGGGATCAGCGAGTGCGCCATCAACCCCGGCAACCGGCGGCGCCGGTCGCGGTCCACGCCGCCTGTCGCGATCGAAGCGAGCCAGAAGGTCGCCGCGACGACAGCTGCGAACGTCGCCAAGCCGGCGGTCTTGATCAGGGTGGCGGTCAGCGTCGACGAAGAATGGTCGTCGACGAAGTTCCGCCATTCGGGCATCGCCGAAAAGCTGTCGAACGCAGTCGACCCCAAGAGCACCGCCATGACCACCACGAGGCCCGGACGCACCGGAAGCGACGGGAGATGGTCGAACGGATTGCCGATCGCCACGCGGCCCGTGTCGGGGTCCCGGCGAAACGGCGAGAGCCGCGAGGCCACCACGCTGTACATCTCGAACGGGTCGGCCCGCGTACACCAACGCTCACCGCACACCAGCGCACCGACCAGCGTGACCACGAGGTAGATCAGCAGCCAAATGCGGATGGCGTCAAGCGAACCCGGATCAGGACTGGCCAACTCCAGCCAGACGAACGCGAACAGTCCGAAGGCCGCGGGCCAGTATCCCAGCCACGCGGGGTACGTCAGGCGCAGCGACCGCCCGCCCAACAACCGAAGAACTGCCCGCACCGGCGATATCGCCCGCCACACCGGCCCGATGATCAGCGACACCGCCACCAGGCCCACCCACAGCAGCACGTAGAACACACCGGGTAGCGGATTCTTCGCGTCTTGGGGACCGAGGACCGCGGCGACACCGACCCACACCGCGAGACCCAACCCGCCGAGCGCCAGGGCCCAACGGGTCACGGGCGCATCGACCACCGCCGTCACCCAGCGAGGCGAGGGGCGAACGGAATTGGCCGGATCGAACTTGGGCTTCTTCCAGGCGAGCGCCACCACCGCGAAGGTGAACGTCAACGCCCATGCGGCCCCGACCACCGCGTAGGTGAACGGAATCGGCAGATCCGTCGAACCGCCGAGACCGTGCGCCAGTACGGAGACCGACGGCCCCGACATCACTGCTGAACTTGAACGGTCGCGATGACGCGATTCAGGTCGTGCAGTTCGATCTCGACGTTGCCGGGCACGTCGACCGTGAACTGGAACTGTTGGCCAGGTGTGGGATCCACCTTGAAAGTGTGCTCGGGCACCGAATGCACATGCAGCTCGTCGGCCGCGTCGCTGTTGACCCGCAGCACGATCGGCTCACCGACCTTGCCTTGAATCTGTGCGTTGGTGGGGTCGACGTTGCCGTTCTCGATCGTGATGTCGATGGTCAGGCGATCGGGTGGGCGCTGTTGATCCGGCATGTCGGCGGCGCCGACGGTCGACTGGGCGGGACGACTCGCTTCCGGTTCGGAATCGCGCGAGCCACCGCATCCGGCGACGAGAAGTGTCGCAGCGATGCAGACCGCGCTGGAACGGATGAGTGTCGGTTTCACGTTGTGTTTTCCCCGCTGGATTCGACTTCTCGTTTTCGACGGTTCTTCACTGCTATGTAGACCACTACCCCGGCGACGATGATCGCCGGGGCGAAGGCGGGCACCGCGATCCACACCGGGTGGTCGGCGAGGATCACGACATCTGCGCTGTCCGGCGCGCCCGTCATGACTGCGCGCTGGGTTGTAATTCGGCCTCACTTCCGCTGGGCTCGCTCCGGTTGATCCGGCCGCCACCCCAGGTGACACCGGCGACCATGGCAAGCGAGCACGCGAGCACGATCAGGCATCCGATCAGCCACAGCGACTGGGGGATGTCCGGGCTGCGTTCGCGCTGCAGGATCGTGATCTCCGAGACGAACGGACGCGTCATGTTGGGTTCGGCGGGCACTTCCTCGGCGCCGATGGCGGGATCGCCGGCCAGGTAGATCGGCACCGCCGCCAGCATCCGGCCGTCGTGGACGCGCAGCAGCGTCTTCCACGTGCCGGAGGCCGGCATCGGCTCGGTGGACCGGTAGTGGCCCGGCCCGACCTGCTCGAGGTTGTCGATGAACATGCCTCGCTCGTTGGGTAGGCCGCCCTGCCACCCGAGCACCGACACCCAGTTCGGATCCTCACTCAACAGGTTGGCGGGCGTGAGTTGCACGTCGGCTGTGACGAACCGCGCATCGTCGTCACCGGGAGCTTCGGTCAAGACGATGGTGGCGTTGGCGTTCTCGGGAACGTTGTAGCGGAGGCCGTTGGCTGTGGCGCCACCGATCGCAAGCACGGTCAACACGACCAGGCCGACACTCAGCGCCCGCCGCGGGAGTCGTTGTTCGGTCAACACCATGCCGATCAGCGCGCCGCAGGCGCCGGTCAGGATGGCGACGGGTACGGTCATCGCCAACGCCTCGGGCCAGATGCTGGTGTGCCACGGCAGGTGGTAGACGGCGTTGATCCACAGCGATTCCAGCCACAGACCGACGGTGCCGACACCGAGCCCGGCCAGCGCACCGAAGAGCACCGGACGCTTGATCAGCGGGGTCAGGCCGAGAAGTTCGACGACGACGGCCGCGCCGAGATAGAGGGGGAACCAGTTGATCGGGGCGTCGAGTACGGGACCGACGAGGAACGCCACGATCCCGCGCAGACCGATGGCGATGACGGCGGCGATGAGCGCCGCACCGCGGCCGAGGAAGAAGCGCGCGGCAACCAACGCGAGCGCGGCGGCCGCGGCGATCAGCATGGGCTGGAAGACCTGGCGGAACTGCGGGACGCCGAAGTCGAACTCGATCTGGTAGACGGACATGCCGATAAGCACGCCGGCGAACGCCAGGTACTGGATGAACTTCAGGCCGATACCGTCGGGCGGCGTGTCAGGCGTTCGGACCCGTTTGCCCTCGAGTTCGAGGTAGGCCGCCGCCAACGTGGAAAAGCCTGCGCCACCGATCATCATCAGGTGGGTGGGGCCCCAGAGCGTGACGTCCTGGCCGAAGATGCGATGCCAGATGTCGTCGAGGGGGAATCCGAGCAGCGCGTAGACACCACACCCGGCCATGACGATGCCGCCGACCGGGGCGTACCAGTGGTCGGTGATGCGCACCGCGGCCGGCCCGGGCCGCTCTTCCTCGCCGCGGGGCAGCACCATCGCCGTGCAGCCGGCGAGGAATATGCCGAACAGGCCGATGAGGATGAAGTAATGAGCGGGGTTGGCGAGCGCGCCGTCGTCGCGGCCGTTGCCGATGTGCAGGCTGACGTCCCAGATGAATCCGAACAGTGCGCAGATGATCGACGCGGTGAAGATCGCGATCGGCAGGGCGACCCACGACGGGCGCTTGAAGCGGCGACCGGACCAGTCGCCGAGGCGGGCCAGCCAGTCGATCTTGTGCGTGCGGTGCATCCAGCCGATCCACAACATCAACGCCGCGACCACAGCGGCGACGATCGACAAAAGGATGATCTCGTGGATGGCGGTGCCGCCGCCCTCGCTCTGCGCCAGTACCGAGATCTCTGAGGCTTTCCAAGTACTCGTCATATGCCCACCTGCCCGAAGTCGGAGATACTCCTTACTCGTCGGTAATGTTGCCAGAACCCGCGATACCGAAACCAGGGGTATCAGGTAGCGACAACATGAATTGTCTCAAGCGTTGTGTCGGGGTGGCCGTAGCGGTTGCGACGGCGGTGGTCCTGCAGCGAGGGGCCTCGGACTGATCCATCGGCATCAGGGCTTCAGAATGGTCTTGACCATGCCGTCTTCCTTCTTCTGGAAGGTTTCGTACGCGCCGGGGGCGTCCTCGAGCGGAAGCCGGTGGGTGGCGAACTGCTCGACGCCCAGCGGATCCTCTGCGGTCAGCAACGGCATGATGTCGGGCACCCACTTTTTGACGTTGGCCTGGCCCATCCGCAGCTGGATCTGCTTGTCGAACAGGGTCATCATGTTGATCGGGTCGGCGGCGCCGCCGTAGACGCCGGACAGCGAGATCGTCCCGCCGCGGCGGACGAGGGCGATCGCGGAGTTCAAAGCGGCGAGCCGATCGACGCCGGCGTTCTTCATCACGACGCGGCCGATGGGTGAGGGCAGGAAGCCGCTGGCGGTCTGCATGGTTTCGGCGACGGGAGATCCGTGCGCCTCCATGCCGACGGCGTCGATGACCGAGTCGGCGCCGCGACCCTCGGTGTGGCTTTTGACGACCTCGTCGGCGTCGTCGGTGCGAAGGTCGATCAGCTCATCGCAGTAGGCGCGAGCGCGGGAAAGCCGCTCGTCGACCAGGTCGATGCCGATGACCTTGCAGCCCTTGCGGTGTGCGGCGATACGGCAGGCCATCGAGCCGATCGGACCCAGGCCGAGGACGACCAGGGTGCCGCCGTCGGGTACCGCGGCGTACTCGACAGCCTGCCATGCCGTGGGCAGCACGTCGGAGAGGTAGACGTAGCGGTCGTCGGGGCCGTCGTTGGGGACCTTGATGTGGGTGTACTGCGCCTGCGGGACGCGCAGGTACTCGGCCTGCCCGCCGGCGACCTCGCCGTAGAGCTTGGAGTAGCCGAAAAGCGCGGCGCCCGTCCCTTGGTCGCGGTTCTGGGTGGTTTCGCACTGGCTCTGAAGGCCCTGGCCGCACATGAAGCAGTGGCCGCAGGAGATGTTGAACGGGATCACGACGCGGTCGCCGGGCTGCAGACCGTCGACCTGGCGCCCGACCTCCTCGACGACGCCCATCGCTTCGTGGCCCAGGATGTCGCCGGGGTTCATGAAGGCGCCGAGCACCTCGTAGAGGTGAAGGTCCGAGCCGCAGATGTTGGTGCTGGTGACTCGGATGATCGCGTCGGTGGGTTCCTTGATCGCGGGATCGGGCACGTTGTCGACGGACACTTTCCGACGACCCTGCCAGGTGACTGCTCGCATGGGCGACTCCTCGTGGTCTGAGGGTGGCGTGCCCATTCGAGTGAGTGCCAAACTTCGGCTTAGCGCTTGAACGGGGCGCGGGTGTTAGACGGTGGCGTCGGTGGCGATCGCGTCCTGCATGAGGACGCTCAGGTGCTGCCAGTAGATCCAGTCGGCGATGGCGGCGCGCTGGTCGGCGGCATCGGTCGCGGTATGTGCTCGGTGTAGCGCCAGTTCCTGGGCGTGGTCGGCATAGGTGACGAAGCACTGCAACTGGACCGGGGCGCGGTCTGGTGAGTTGCTGAGCAAGGGACGGAAGACCTCGAACCACAGCAGGGCGCGGCGGTCCTCTGGGGGAGTGGCGTCGGTGGGCGGTGGAGGCAGCACCTCGGAGAGGCCGGTGGGCGTGATAGCGGCCAACTTAGTTGCTGCATCGGGGGATATCACCTGGAGGCGATGACGGCCATCCATCCGGCCTTTCTCGGGGATATCGTCGGGACGCAGGACGATTCGGGGTGCGCCGGGGTCGAAGCCCTTGAACTGGTCCTCGGTGGCGATGACGGCGCGGAGTTCGGTGTTGTGGTGCTGTGCCCAACCATGAAGTGCGAGGATCGGATACGTTGCCCATGATCCGCGAACATGAGCGGGGATCCCTTCGTCGGCAGTGGCCATCTTGACGCGGTCGGGCAGTTTGACATCCTCGGGGATGTAGCCGAGGCCATAGTTATTGGCGACGACAATGGTCCCGTCTTTGGCGAGGCCGGTGACCCAGTAGAACCCCATGTCGGTGAGGCCGACGTTCAGGGCAGCCGCGATTCGTTGGGCGAGTTGAGCGGGATCGCTGCCGGATGGCCCGCGGAGGGTGGCGGCCGCGATCGCCTCACGTTGAGCACGCGCGGCCGAAACCGGAACGGGCGCAGGGGCGCCCACCGTGCCGGCGCCAGGTGCGGCTGTGCTCGGCGGGATGCCGGGGACGACGTTGGCGGCTGGGGCGATGGGCGCGGCCGGTGACGGCGTAGGTGGCGGGCCCAGCGGTACGGGTGGAGTGGGCGCTCCGCCCGGTGCGGGAAGCGGCGCGACGGGCGCTTGGCCGGTCGTCGGGCCGGCGGTGGGCGGGGCTGTGGTCTGGGATGGCGTTGTGGGCGGCGTGTCCGAAACTGGGGGAAGATTGGACGGCTGCATGGCCGATGCGGCAATCGGCGCGGATTGCGGTGGCGGAATCGGTGCCTGAGCAACAGCTTTGGTGGCCGATTCGGCCATGGTCGATTGGAAGTCGGCCATTGGCGTCTGAGTCGGTGAGGCGGCTGCGGGATTGACTGTGCTCGGCGTGCTTGGCGAGGTGGGCGCAGACGGTGTGGCTGGGACCGACGGTGTCGACGAACCGGCGCTCGATAGCGGGCTGGTTGGAGCGCTGATGCGCGGAGGTGCGGGTGCCACGGGACCCGTTGGGGCGGCGGGGATTCCGGGGATGACGGGTTCTGGCGGACCTGCGCTCCCCGCGCCCATCTCTAAGTCAGTCGAGATTGCAGTCGGGTTTTGAGACGGAGCTGAAGGTGCGACGTCATTGACTGCAATGGTGTCCGGCGCGGGTGACGGTATAGCTGTCGGTAGTTCGTCTGGCGCACTAGGCTCGCTGGAACTGAGACCATCCGTCTGAACCCCACCCACGGCATGTTCGCCCGCGGGCGAATTCGGGATGCTCGCGGGACCCTGCGAGTCCACGACATTGCTGGCGGGGACAAAGGCCGGCTGCTGTTCCGCACCAATGCCCTGAAGCAGATGTAGATCATCCCTGTCCGAGCTATCGGAGTTGAGTGCTGAAGGTGCGCCTGAAATGCCGGCTCCGGCGGTCGCTATAAGCGAGATGTTCTCGCTGCGGATAGCGGCGATTCCCTCATTGATCGCAGCAGTCTTGGCGTCTTCAGGTATGTCCTCCCTAGTCCGAATCCAGTCGAGAATCTCATTTGCGATTTCGACGGTATGAGTTATTGCATTCTTGGTGCTGACCGTCGCGGAAACGCTTTCACCCAAGATCTTCGCCGCGGTGTCCAGATTCCTCTTCGCTGACTCGAGAGCCGAAATACGGTCATTAAGAGTTCTTGACGCGATGTCGGCGGCGATACCAGACCACAAGCCGCTGCCACCGAACAATTGCAATCGTTCTCGGTGGGCATCGGTGAGTTGCGCGCCAACCCTACTTGAGACGTATTCGAATGCGGTTGCGTTCGTCCGAAGGAGATCCTCGTCGACTTCGGGCCACGCCGGCGGCGCTGTCAAGTCATACGGATCGTATGGTCGAGGAATTCCCATGCCTTACGACTCGGCCGATTCGCAAGCTTCGTAGATCGCCGACGCCGCATTCCGAGAGGTGCTTGTCAAGAACGAATCCGCTGGCGTGTAAGAGGACAACGCCGCTGCATAAGCCCGCCGGTATTGTGCGGAGAGCGTTGCGAAGTCTTGGACAACCGGGTTGACGCTAGTGCGTCCTATCTCTTCGATGCGGTCAGCAAAGCGCTCCATAGTAGGGATGGCAGCATCGGCGGTCGCACGCTCCTGTGGCGTCCAATCGCTTGCGGCCTTAGATGAATCGAGGGCTTGCCACGCCTTCGTATCATCGTTGAACTGGTTAAGAACACGCTCCCAGTCGGAACAGATTGGGTCGGGATTGAGCATGAATCGTTCAGAATCCCGTGGCGGCGAAAGTGGGGACAGCTTCGTCGGGGGCTCCGGAGTTCCGATCAGCGGCGCTCTTGCAGCGGCGGAGCCGTAGTCCGCTGCTGCGCAAAGATAGACAATCATGGCGCCCGTCGAGGTAAAGACGCGTGCAAGGTGGTCATCAAGTGGCGTATACGACGGTACTGCATCGCTGTACGCCCGGGCATACGCGATGAATTGCTCATAACTTTCGCGTAGTACTCGATGCGGTGTTATCTCGGCGAGTCGTTCCGCTTGATCAGCGGCCTTGCGCGCCGCGTCGGCCACTTCTAGATGTTGCTGGCGTTCGTCAGCGGTCCATCGGGTGGACGGGACGGAGGGATCACGTCTATTCCAACCTCTTTTCTGGACGGAGGCAAACGTGTCGTTGATCGGTCCCCAAGCAGCACAACTCGGGTCCTCGGTGATGATATTTGCGGGGCCTGTGTCGTCGGCGCTTGCTAGACCGAAGGTTTCGCCCGACGGTGTCGGATCGTTGTTGCCTCCACCGTCCGACGTCGCCGAAATCGTCACTGCCACAGTGACTCCGATGACGGCTAACAGCGCCACACCACCGAGCAGCCACTTCCAGGCGTTGCCACGCTTCTTCGGCGGCGGACCCGCCGGCCACTGCTGCTGCCACGGCGGCTGTTGCGGAGTCCGACCATACGGCCCCGAATAGCCCTGTGGCGGACCGGGATTGCCCGGTGGCGGACCCCCGGGCGGTGGCGGATAGCTCACAGCGCCGTCCCCGGTCCCTCCCCGACCGAAGGCGTCGAGTCCGAGGATGGCTTCGCCCCTAAGGCGGCACCAGACACACCGCCGACCGCGCCGCTCGCCCCCGTCGCATCACTGATCGATTCGACGCGCTTGCGTATGTCTTCGGCGATCTGCCGGTCAACCGCGTCGTAGGTGTTGGCAGCGTTGACGACGTTCTGCGCGTACTTCGCCAACTCCGCCTTGGCGACGGGCAGCTGCGCGATCGCCGGGTCGACCACTTCATTCACCTTGGCAGCGATCGCCGTCGACAAAGCATCTTCACCCGCCGGCTTGAACGAAGCCGGCGGCTCGGGGATGGCATCCGCGACCGCACGCAACCGCCCACCGGCTTCGAGCACCAGGTCGGTATCGATTCGCAGCGTCTCAGTCATCGTCATTCCGCGCACGGATCAGCGTCGCGCCGATCGGTTGGCATGCCCCCTCAGGCGTCACCCGGCAAATGCTACCCGACCCCCAACACCACCCACCGCGCCAATTCTCACCACTCGCGAGCACCCGTTCTGATGCAGATTCCCATGCTCGTCACCTTCCTCAAGGGTCCCTGCCTTGCGTGACGAGTTACCGACCGGCGCCGCGTCTTTCCCGAACCGTCGCCGGACAATCGGTCACGCCCACGCCACCAGCAAACCCCGACTACGCCCGTCGTCACCCAGAAGCGCTTCCGCTATCGTTCCGCAGATGTCCGACCCCGACTCGAAGACGCTCGACGAGCTTTTCAACCGCATCCTGCATACCGAGGACGACGCCCTGCGCGCCGCGCGCGAGTCCGGCAACGCCGCAGGCATGCCGCCCATCGAGGTGTCCGGTCAGCACGGCAAGCTTCTCTATCTATTGGCGTCGCTGTCCTCGGCCACCCGCGTCCTGGAGATCGGCACCCTTGCTGGCTACAGCACCATCAACCTCGCCCGCGGCGTCGGGCCGGACGGCCACGTCGTCACCTTGGAATACGACCCCAAGCACGCCGACATCGCCAAGGAAAACTTCGCCCGCGCGGGCGTACAGGATCGCATCGAGATCATCGTCGGCGCAGCCCTCGACACACTGCCGATGCTGGCCGACCGCGGCGACGTCTTCGATCTGGCCTTCATCGACGCCGACAAGGAGAACAACGTCGCCTACGTCGAGTGGGCCATCAAACTCGGCAAGCCAGGCTCAATCATCGTGGTGGACAACATCGCTCGTTTCGGCCGCGTACTCGAGCCGGCAGCCGATGACGCCCAGGCCCGCGCCGTGCGCGAGATGCTCGAGATGATGGGCGACCATCCGCAACTGGAAACCGCCGCGATACAGACCGTCGGGCTCAAAGGCTGGGACGGCTTCGCCGTCGCCCGCATCGTCGAATAGTCATCTCGACCAGGGCGCCGTCGCGGCCGCCGCCGTCAGCGCGGCGACGATCCGCTTTTCGTGGGTCGCGAACCGTTCGGTCGGCGCGGGCACCGAGATGGCGACGACGTGTCCGCCGGCCGTACGCCCGGCCACGCCGGCGGCCGAAATCCCGACGGTGTGCTCGTCACGGTCGAACGCCACCTCGGTCGACCCGTTCAACAGCGCCGTCGCCGCCTTGCCGTTGGCCGTCGACTCCAGCGGAAAGCGCATGCCGACCGCCGACACCGCGCGCAGCCGATGCGCCGACTCCAGCTGGTCGATGAACAACATCTCGCCGCCCCGCAGCACCGACAGATCGACTGTCTCCTCGGTGGTCGTCGCGACCTGCTCGAGCGTCGGGCGGAACAACGCTGCCAGTCCCGCCACGTCGGCGCTTCCGAGGCCGAGCAGCCGATCCCCGAGCGAGAACCGGCCCTGGTCGTCGACCGCCGCGAAGCCGACCTCCACCAATCCGACGAGCAGTCGGCGCGCCGTCGACTTGGCCAGGCCCAGCTGAGCGCCTAGATCCACCAGCCGCAGGCGGCCGGGCGCCGCCGCGATCTCGTCCAGGGCGGCTGCTGCGCGGCGCAGCACCTGAATGCCGTCTTCCCGCCCCGCATCGGTTCGTTCATTTGGGTCCGGACGAGTCACGCCCTCACTATATTGATCCGCATACCGGTTCACAAAGATTCGGTATATGGACCAAGGAGGTCCCCGATGCCAGTCCCATCTGGTCGCTCCTTCACCCGCTCCGACGACGGATACGAGACTGCCCGGTGCGCGACCGTCTGGAATGCGCGCACCCCGGCCCGCTATCCCGAAGTGGTGGTACAAGCCGCAGACGTCGATGACGTCGTCGCCGCGCTGCGCTATGCGGCCGCACACGACCTCCAAGTCGGCGTCCGCTCGGGCGGTCACAGCTGGGCAGGTAATCACGTGCGCGACGGCGGCATGCTGCTCGACGTCAGTCGCCTGGACGACTGCACCATCGACGCCGAGCGCATGACCGCGGTCGTCGGGCCCGGAAAAGGCGGCAGCCTGCTGGCCGCGGACCTGGAGGCACAGAACCTGTTCTTCCCGGCCGGACATTGCAAGGGCGTGTGCGTCGGCGGATACCTGCTGCAGGGCGGATACGGCTGGAACAGCCGCATTCTCGGACCGGCTTGCGAAAGCGTCATCGGACTGGATGTGGTGACCGCCGACGGCGAGCGGATTCACTGCAGTCCGGACAGTCACCCCGAGATGTACTGGGCGGCACGAGGTTCAGGGCCCGGATTCTTCGGTGTGGTGACCGCGTTCCACCTCAAGGTGTATGCGCGCCCTGCCATCTGCGGCAGCAGCCTTTACGTGTATCCGATCGAGTTGGTTGACGAGATCTTCACGTGGGCCAGGGCGATCAGCGCCGACGTCGACCGACGGGTGGAGTTGCAGATCGTCGCGTCGAAAAGCGTGCCCGGCGCGGGAATCGAGCAGCCCGGGATCGTCATGGCGTCACCGGTGTTCGCGGATTCGGAGGACGAAGCGTTGCAAGCGTTGGCGCTGCTCGATACCTGCCCGGTGCGCGACCGGGCCGTCGTCGCGGTCCCATACGCGCCCGCCGACCTCGCGACTTGGTACGAGGGGGTGATGAGCAACTATCCGACCGGCTACCGCTACGCCGCCGACAACATGTGGACGTCGGCATCCGCGGACGACCTGCTGCCCGGGATCCGCCGCATCATCGACACTCTGCCCCCGCACCCGTCGCACTTCCTGTGGTTGAACTGGGGCCCTTCGCCGGCCCGCCAGGACATGGCGTACAGCCTCGAAGACGACATCTACCTCGCAATGTATACGGTTTGGCGCGACGCCGCCGACGACGAGCGCTACGCGGACTGGGCCTGCTCGAACATGGCGGCCATGGCGCATTTGGCCACCGGTATCCAACTCGCTGACGAGAACCTCGGACAGCGACCGGCCCGATTCGCCACCGACGACGCGATGGCCCGCCTCGACCGCGTGCGCGCGCAGTACGACCCCGACGGGCGCTTCCACAGCTGGATGGGCAGGGTGTGACATGAAGTCCTACCTCGGTTACCGCGATGATGACCTCGGCGTCGAGTTCGCGGCGTTCTACAGCCCCGAGATGTCGGCTCTTCCACGACATGTCGTCGAGGCACTGGAGCACGGCCCTCAGGCCGAGCCGACACTTCCGGCGTTCGACGATCTCGTCGCGATGCGCGTCGACGGATACCTGCAGACCGAGAACGGATACGGGGTTCTGCGTGACGGCGGCATTCAGGTGTCGGTTCGCACCGACATGCCCGGGGTCACACCGGCCATGTGGGACTGGTGGTTCGGGTGGCACGGCCACGACTCACGCCGCTACAAGCTGTGGCATCCCCGCGCGCACGTGTCCGTCCGGTGGGACGACGGCGGCGGCGAAGGCGGGTACGTCGGTCGGACATCTCTAGTGGAGGAGTACCTCGGCTCGTCCTTCACCCGGCCTGCGATCCGGTTCGTGCAGCCGTCCGAACTGGGGCTGGGCGACCTGAGCGACGGTGTGGCGATCTGCGCGCGGCTCGGATCGGGCGACATTCCTGTCGATGTCGGCTGGCTGGTGCACCAGGTCCGCGGGACGCCGGACGGCGCCGAGATGCGTTCGCGGTTCTGGATGGGAGGCAGGCATGTCGGCGTTCGGCGCGGTAATCGATTGACTGACAGGGTAATTCGTCCGGTTGCGGCGCGACAGCTTCCGGATCCACGCGACTTGATGGTGCACTGCGCGCAGGAGATGAACCACCTCGCCGGATTCCTGCCCGAACTTTTCGATCGATTCTCCGGGCACTGATCTTCTCGACGTGTTACCCAGTCTTATGTCGAAAACCTTGCCGGCAGCCGTCTTTGCCGCCGCAGCCGTGGTCGTGGCTCCGGTCGCACACGCGGACCGCGCCGAACCGCCGCCGCTCTACGGGTTCTACGACGTATTCATCGACTTCTCGAAGCAAACGTTCAACGGTCGGCCGACGCCGATGACCCCGATCAACGTACCCGTCGAGTTGACGACTCGTTGCGACGTCGATGGGTGTGTGGCGCGCTGGAACAACGAGGACGACCATGCCCGCAACCCGGGCGCTCCGCAGTTCTACGAATACCGGTGGACCGGCGACCGTTGGTCGACAAGCGGTGAGTATCCCTACATGTGCGATCGCCACGACCCGAGCAGCGCCGTGAAAGCCACCCGCTCGGACTACCTGATGCCCAACCCGGACGGCAGCTTCTTCGGGGAGCGGACACTCCTCATCGAGGGGGCCGGGTGCCCGGGAGAAGGTCCGGGCACCCACCGGCTGCCTTTCTCCCTGACTCCCATCGATCCGCCGCCCACCTAGTCGTTTAGCGCGCCACCGACCGGGGCATCAGCCAGAGATGGACTTCGGATTCCGACGCGGGATGCCGACGGTGGAATTACTCAGCGACGCTGCTCCCGAAGCCGTGTGGGACGTCATCACCGACCTCGACACGTGGCCGAAGTGGGGTCCGACCGTGTCGGGCGCCGAACTGGACGAGGGCGGCGCCATGCACCTCGGCTCACAAGGCAGGGTGTTCACGCCGGTCGGTGTGGCGCTGCCTTTCACCGTCACCGAATTCCGCCCCGGGCGCTGCTGGGCGTGGAAGGTCGCAGGCGTCGGCGCAACGCGCCATGAGGTGATTGCTGAAAACGGCGGATCCCGAATCGTGTTCGGGGTGCCGTGGTGGGCGACCGCGTACCTTCCTGTGTGTGCGATCGCCCTGCCGCGCATAGCCGGGCTGGCGTTCGCGCGCCGAACCCGCTGATTCGGCGACATCCGACGCTGCTCTGTGTTATCCAGAGCCCCTAGAGTTCTCAGTCCGCCGAGGGCTCCGGCCGAAGGAGCTCCGGTGAAGTCGAAAGCATTGTCCGTCGCCGTGGGCCTCGGCTGCAGCGCAGTGGCACTGGCACCTCTAGCCAACGCCGACCGCCCCGAGCCGGTACCGATCTACGGCTACTACAACGCTCTACTCGATCACGCGAGACAGACGTTCAACGGTGCACCGGCTTCGGCGGGTCCGGCCACCCAGCTCGGGCTGTTCACCACGCACTGCGACGTCAACGGCTGCCTCTCCCGCTGGTTGAGGGAGACGGAAATCTCCCAAGACCCCAACGCGCCAGCGCAATTCGAATACCGGTGGAACGGCGACCGGTGGGAGTCCGCCGGTGATTACCCCTTCTACTGCAATCCCGACGGAAGCGGCGGCACCGTGACGACGCAGCGTTCGGACTGGCTCAAGCCCAACGGCGACGGCAGCTTCTCCGGTGAGCGCACATTCACCGTGCCCGCACCAGGATGCCCGGGCCAGGGGCCCGGCACGTACTGGCTGCCCATCGCGCTGACGCCGACCGATCCGCCGCCGCCTCGAGCCGTTCGATAGCGCGCTCGAGCAGCCAGCGCTATCCGCAGACCGCGCCGACGGCCGCCGATCCGACCAGCTTGGTGTACTTGGCCAGCACGCCGGTGGTGTAGCGCGGTGGCAGCGGCTCGAAACCGGCCTTGCGGGAATCGAACTCGGTGGGATCGACGAGGATGTCGAGCGTCCCGTTGGCGACGTCGAGCCGGATGCGGTCACCGTCGCGGACGAACGCGATCGGCCCACCGTCGACGGCTTCCGGCGCGATATGGCCCACACACAGGCCCGTCGTGCCGCCGGAGAACCGTCCGTCGGTCATCAGCAGCACGTCCTTGCCCAGGCCCGCGCCCTTGATCGCGCCGGTGATCGCCAGCATCTCGCGCATCCCCGGCCCGCCCTTGGGGCCTTCGTACCGGATCACGACGACATCGCCGTGCGTGATTGTCCCGTCTTCCAACGCGTCCAATGCCGCCCGCTCGCGCTCGAAAACCCTTGCCGTGCCCTCGAACACGTCGGAGTCGAATCCCGCCGATTTCACCACCGCCCCCTCCGGTGCGAGCGAACCGTGGAGGATCGTGATGCCGCCGGTCGGGTGGATCGGGTTGTTCATCGCCCGCAGCACCTTGCCGTCCGGGTCCGGGGGAGCGATGTGCGCCAGGTTCTCGGCCATCGTCTGACCGGTCACCGTCAGGCAATCGCCGTGCAGCAGGCCGGCATCGAGCAGCGCGCGCATCACGACGGGCACACCGCCGATCTCGTCGACGTGCTTCATCACGTGCCGGCCGAACGGCTTCACATCGGCCAGGTGCGGCACCTTCTGGCCGACCCGGGTGAAATCCTCCAGGGTCAGCTTGACGTTGGCCTCGCTGGCGATCGCCAGCAGGTGCAGCACCGCGTTGGTCGAACCGCCGAACGCCATCACCACCGCGATCGCGTTTTCGAACGCCTCCTTGGTCAGGATGTCGCGGGCGGTGATGCCGCGGCGCAGCATCTCGACGACGGCCTCACCGGAGCGGCGGGCGAACTCGTCGCGGCGCTTGTCGATGGCCACCGGAGAGGCGCTGCCCGGCAACGACATTCCGAGAGCCTCGGCGGCTGAGGCCATGGTGTTGGCGGTGTACATGCCGCCGCAGGCGCCTTCACCCGGGCAGATGGCGCGCTCGATGATGTCGACGTCCTCACGCGACATCAGCCCGCGCGCGCATGCCCCGACCGCTTCGAAGGCGTCGATGATCGTGACTTCCTTCTCGGTCCCGTCGGTCAGCTTGGCCGTGCCCGGCATGATCGAGCCGTTGTAGAAGAACACCGACGCGAGATCCAACCTCGCCGCTGCCATCAGCATGCCGGGGATCGACTTGTCGCAACCGGCCAGCAGCACGGTGCCGTCGAGGCGCTCGGCCTGCACGACGGTCTCGACGCTGTCGGCGATCACCTCGCGCGACACCAGGGAGAAATGCATGCCCTCGTGGCCCATCGAGATTCCGTCGGACACCGAGATGGTGCCGAACTCCAGCGGGAAGCCGCCGGCGGCGTGCACGCCACCCTTGACCGACTGCGCGAGTCGCTGCAGCGACATGTTGCACGGCGTGATCTCGTTCCACGAGGATCCGACGCCGATCTGGGGTTTGGCCCAGTCGTCGTCGCCCATGCCGACCGCGCGCAGCATCCCGCGGGCGGCGGCCTTCTCCAGGCCGTCGGTGACGTCGCGACTGCGGGGCTTTATATCGGGCTCCGCCTGATGGCGGGCTTCGGTGCCGGGAGTTTCTGAGGGCATCAAACAAGTATGCCTCCGGTGTTTTGCCCCGGCCAAACCGTTATCGATACCCCGGTGGGGTATCCGGTACCCTCGACTTCATGACGTCGCTGATCGCTCGCCTCACCGCCATCCTGATCGCCCTCGCCACCGCGATGTTGCTCACATCGTGCACCAGCAGCCCGGCCTCCGACGGACATACCGACCACGAGCATTCCGACGAACCGGTGATCAGCGGTCAACCGGCCGGCTATAACGCCGACGATGTCGCCTTCGCGACGAACATGATCCCGCATCACGAGCAGGCCGTGGAACTGTCGGCGCTGGTTCCGGACCGCTCCACGAATCCGGAGGTGAAGGCGTTGGCCGACCAGATCTCGAAGGCTCAGGAGCCCGAGATCCGCACCATGCAGGTGCTGCTCGTGCAGTGGCAGGAGAACCCCGACGCCGACACCGGGCAGGGCGGCCACGAGGGGCACGGCGCGATGCCGGGCATGGTCGACGACGCCACCGTGGCCAAGCTCCAGACGCTCTCGGGCCCCGAGTTCGACACCCTGTGGCTGGAGTCGATGATTGCCCACCACCAGGGTGCGATCGAGATGGCCCGCGCGGAGCTCGCCAACGGCGAGAACGTCGACGCCAAGCGGTTGGCTCAGACCATCGTCGATACGCAGCAGGCCGAGATCGACCAGATGAATCAGATGTTGAGGGGCTGAAGATGACTGCGGCGCACGGATATTCGCAACAGAAGGAAAACTACGCCAAAAGGTTGCGTCGGATCGAGGGTCAGGTTCGCGGCATCGCGAAGATGATCGAGGACGACAAGTATTGCATCGACGTGCTCACCCAGATCAGCGCCGTCAACAGCGCGCTGCAGTCGGTCGCGCTCGGCCTGCTCGACGAGCATCTCGGGCACTGCGTGGCCCAGGCGGTCGCCGAAGGCGGTGACCAGGCCGACACGAAGCTGGCCGAGGCCTCTGCAGCCATCGCGCGGCTGGTGCGCTCCTAGCCGCCCAGGGCCTCGTCGATCCGCCTGACCTTGGCCGTCAGCTGATCGGTGTGGCCGGGGCGGATGTCGGCCTTGAGCACCAGGCTCACCCGGGGTGCGGCCGCGGCCACTGCGTCGACGGCCCGCTTCACGACGTCCATCACCTCGTCCCACTCGCCCTCGATGTTCGTGAACATCGCGTTGGTCTCGTTCGGAAGCCCCGACTCACGAACCACCTTGACCGCTTCGGCGACCGCGTCGCCCACGCTGTCGTCGCCACCCGTCGGGCTCACGCTGAAAGCCACAATCATGCGACCAGCCTGCCACCGGCAGGCCCGATCAAGTCATGCCTGTTGTCCGCGGGCCGAGCGATCCGGTAGCTGGTGTTAACAGTGAGCGCCCATGACCGATGAACAATGCAGGTCACGAGTGTGGATTGAGCGTTTGCCCAAGATGGAGGGGCCCGCCGATGGCCGGGGACGCCCGGGGCGATATGCCACACTGGTTGGAGTTCTGCGACTGGGAGGTTGTGTATGCGCAGGGTAAAGCGCAGTCGGCTGCTCACTGCGATAGCGGCGGCGAGCGTCGTAGGGGGGATGCTCGCGAGCCCGTCAGCGCTCGCTCAGCCGGGTGTTCCGCCGCCACCACCGCCGGCGCCGGTCGATCCGGCTGTCGCCGCGGCACCGCCACCCGCGCCGGTATTTCCGCCGCCGCCGCCCCCACCGGCGGACCCCTTCGCCGCACCAGCGCCACCGGCGCCACCGGCCCCGGCTGCCGAGGCTCCGCCGCCTCCGCCGCCGTCGAACCCGTTCTTCGCCCCGCCCGATCCGCTGGCTCAGCAGCAGCCGATTCCGGAGGGCACCCCGGCCGGACAGAATCCGACGCCGTATGTCGGCGCACCGGTGTTCGCGCCGCCGTCCTTCAACCCGACCAACGGTTCGATCGTCGGCGCCGCCAAGCCGATCTACATCAACTTCCAGCGGCCGATCGCCAACCGCAAGATGGCCGAGGACGCGATTCACATCTCGTCGGTGCCGCCCGTTCCCGGCCGGTTCTACTGGACCAGTGACACCCAGGTTCGGTGGCGTCCACAGGACTTCTGGCCCGCGGGCACGAAGGTCAACATCGACGCGTCGGGCACCAAGTCCAGCTTCACCGTGCCCGAGCAGCTCGTCGCGACCATCGACAACGACTCGCTGCAGATGCAGATCCACCGCAACGGGGAACTGGAGAAGACGTTCCCGGTGTCGATGGGCAAGAAGGGCCACGACACCAAGAACGGCACCTATTACGTGCTCGAGAAGTTCGCCGACATCGTGATGGACTCGTCGACGTACGGCGTGCCCGTGGACTCACCCGAGGGCTACAAGCTCAAGGTGAAGGACGCGGTGCGCATCGACAACAGCGGTGTCTTCGTGCACAGCGCCCCATGGTCGGTCGGTTCACAGGGAGAGAGCAACGTCAGCCACGGCTGTATCAACCTGAGCCCGGCAAACGCGAAGTGGTTCTTCGACAACTTCGGCAGCGGTGACGCCGTGGTGATCAAGAACTCGACCGGTATCTACAACCAGCCCGACGGCGCGTCCGACTGGCAGATGTTCTAAGGCGGTTTGGGTGTAGTTGGTCGCGGTGAGCGCGACCAACTACACCGAAATCCCCTAGTTCCAGATGTGTACGCGCTGTTCGGGTTCCAGGTAGAGTTCGTCGTCCTCGGTGACGTCGAACGCCTCGTAGAACGCATCCATATTGCGGATGACGCCGTTGCAGCGGAACTCCGGCGGTGAGTGCGGGTCGATCGCGAGACGCCGGATCGCTTCGGCGTCACGAGATTTCGTCCGCCAGACCTGAGCCCAGCCGAAGAACACCCGCTGCTCCCCGGTCAACCCGTCGAGGACCGGCGCGGGCTCACCCTTCAGCGACAGCCGGTAGGCCAGCAGCGCGATCGACAGCCCGCCGAGGTCGCCGATGTTCTCGCCGACGGTGAACGCGCCGTTCACGTGGTGCCCGTTGCTCAACTGGCGGGGCACGTACTCGTCGTACTGCTCGATCAACTTCTTTGTGCGCGCGCCGAACTCGGTGCGGTCCTCGTCGGTCCACCAGTCGACCAGGTTGCCGTCACCGTCGTACTTGGCGCCCTGATCGTCGAATCCGTGCCCGATCTCGTGGCCGATGACCGCACCGATGCCACCGTAGTTGGCGGCGTCGTCGGCGTCGGCGTCGAAGAAGGGCGGCTGCAAAATCGCTGCGGGGAAGACGATCTCGTTCATGCCGGGGTTGTAGTAGGCGTTTACGGTCTGCGGCGTCATGAACCACTCGTCGCGGTCGACGGGCCCGCCGAGCTTGCGTAGCTCCCGCTCATACTCGAACGCGTAGCCGCGACGGTAATTGCCGTAGAGGTCGTCGCGCTCGATCACCAGGCCCGAATAGTCCCGCCACTTCTTCGGATATCCGATCTTCGGCGTGAACTTGTCGAGCTTGGCCAGCGCCTTCTCCCGCGTCTGCGGCGTCATCCAATCCAGCGAGTTGATGCTCACGCGGTAGGCCTCGCGGACGTTGTCCACGAGCTCGTCCATCCGCTCCTTGGCGTGCGGCGGGAAATGCCGCTCGACGTAGAGCTTTCCGACCGCGTCGCCCAGCAGGCCTTCCACCACCGACACAGCGCGCTTCCACCGGTCGCGGATCTGCTCGGTGCCCGAGAGCCTGCGGCCGTAGAACGCGAAGTCCTCGGCGACGAGGTCGTCGGTCAGCAGGAAGGCGCGGGCATGGATGACACGCCAGCGCAGCCAGCTTTTCCAGTTTTCCAGGTCCCCGCCGGACCACTCGGCGGCGAACGCGGCGAGGTAGTCGGGCTGTCGCACAACGACTTCGTCCGGCCAGCTGCGGTCCCCGAAAACGTCGGTGCCCAGTCCGGACACCCAGCCTGACCAGTCAAAGCCCGGCGCTTCGGCCGGCAGGTCGGCGAAGGCGCGCAGGTTGTAGGTGAGGTCGGCGTCGCGCCGCTTGACGACGTCCCAATGCGCGGCGGCCAGCTTGGTCTCCAACGCCACGATCCGTGCGGCGGTTTCGGCGTGATCGCCTGCGCCGTACACCAACTCGAACATCGCCGTGATGTGCTGCGGATATGCGGCGAGGATTTCGGCGTGCTGTTCGTCGCGGTAGTACGACTCGTCGGGCAGGCCCAGGCCCGACTGGGTCAGGTGCAGCAGGTAGCGGGTCGAGTCCTTGGAGTCGGTATCGACGTAGACGCCGGTTCCGCCGCCGATTCCGGTGCGCTGCAACGCGCCGAGCACGCGCGCCAGCGCCTCGGGGGAGTCGGCAGCGTCGATCGCCGCCAATTCCTCGAGCAGCGGTTGCACACCCCGCGCGGCGACGGCCTGCTCGTCCATGAAGCTGGCGTACAGATCGCCGATGCGCTGCTGGTCGGTGCCCGTCTCCGCGTTCGACGCCGCCGCCTCGGTGATCAAATCACGCACGTGTTCCTCGGCGCGGTCGTACAGCAAGCGGAATGCACCGTCGGTGGCTCGGTCGCCGGGCATCTCGTACTCGGTCAGCCAGCGGCCGTTCACGTGGCCGAACAGATCGTCTTGGGGGCGGGCGTCGGCGTCGACGTAGCTGAGGTCGATGCCGGATCTGATTGCTTCTACCGTCACCCCACCAGGGTGCCAGAACGCGCGGCCGGCTCCCCTGGCCGCTGCGGCACCGCCAGACCCGCCAGCGCTTCGGCGATGCGGTCGAAGGCGTTCTCCCCGCGGATCTCGCGGCTCAACCGGCGCGCCGCGGCGCGGTAGGCGCCGGTGCCGAGGACCGCCTCGAGCGCGCCGACGATCTCGGCGCGGCCGGGCCGTGAGGTGCCCAGGTTGATGCCGGCCCGCGCGTAGCCCACGCGGGCGGCGACCTCCGGTTTGTCGGCCGAACCGCCCGCGACGATCAGCGGGATGCCGTGCGAGAGCGCCTGATGCACGCCACCGTATCCCCCGTTGGTGATCATCACGTCGACGTGCGGCAGGAGTTCGGCATAGGGCAGGAAGTCGGTGATCCGCGCGTTGGCGGGCACGGGGCAGGGAAGCGTCCTGCGCCCCTCGCGCCCGGTCGTCGCCACCACCAGCAGATCTTCGCGGTCGGCGAGCGCCTCGACCGTGGGCACGACGAGCGCGTCGAGGTCGTCGTTGTCCCACGTGCCCTGGCTGACATGGACGACCGTGCGCGATTCGCCGGCCGGATCCCACGGCAGTCCCCGCTTCTGAGCGGCGGGTTTCGGTATCACCGGGCCGGTGTAGGAGACGTTCGCGGGCAGATCGCTGCGGGGATACTCCAGCGACGGCACCGTGAACTGCAGAAGCCGGTCGGCGAGCACAGGCCAGTCCGTCAGGAACACCGGAGACGGCGGAGCGCCGACGGCGGCGAGCGCGGCGTTCAAGTCGGCACGGACGTCGCCGAACAGCACCCGGTGCGTCACCCAGGTCATCGGTTCGTAGTTGGTGTTCGAACGCGGCGCCCACGCGGTCCCGAACGGTGGAGCGTCTGCGCTCGACAGGGTCAACGGGCCGACCCCGCACACGAGAATCCACGGCCGCGGCCGGTGGCCGGTCAACAGCGGCAGGGCGCCGGTGAAGGCGACATCGCACAGCACCGCGTCGAAGTCGTCGCGCTGAAGCGTCTTACGCAACGACCAATACTGCGCAGCCAGTGGCTCGATGAACACCGAGCGCATCTCGGCGCGCCCTCGATACCAGCGGTCGAGCAACCCGGGTAGACCACACAAGCCGCTGTCATCTCGCTTCGGCCGAGCCGCATCGGGCAGCTCCAGCGCCCCCAGCCCCCGCTCGAGGACCGCACCTTCGTATTCGGCGCCCGTCAGCACGGTCACGCGGTGACCGCGCTCTCGCAGGTCGGCGCCGACGTGCAGCAGTGGCATGACATGCCCGGGGATCGGGCTGGCGGCAATCAGATAGTGGGCCACGCATCCCTTTCACTTCACCGGTCGCAAGCCTGCATACCCGTCTTCTCGAATCTCCAGCACCCGGTGGGTGTGACCTTGACCGCTCACCGGCGTCCGGCCCACAGACCGGTACCCTCACGCGCATGCCCGAGGACGAGCCCACCGCAGTCGAGGACGGTTCCGTCTTCACCAAGTACGGCATCGCATCGGCGGTACTGGGACTGGTCGCGGTGGTGGCGGTCGCGCTGGCCGCCCTGATCTGGACCCAGCACCACGACCACACCGACGAGTTGCGTTACCGCGCCCGCGCCATGCAGACCGCGGTCGACTGGACCAACGTGCTGATCAACATGAACAAGGACACCGTGCAGGCCGACATGGTCCGGCTGCACGAAGGCACCGTCGGCCAACTGAACGCGGACTTCGACGCGGCCGTCGAGCCGTACCGCAGGCTCGTGCAGACCCTGCAGTCGCGCACCAGCGGGCAGATCGACTCGGTTGCCGTCGAGTCGATCTATCACCCGCCGCCCGGCCCGGACGGCGCGCCGCCGCGCCGACCCCAACCCGAGATCTCGGAGTTCGCGTCGCGTACCGACACCGTCATGGTGGTGGCGACATCGGTCAGCGAGAACGTGGGCGGGGAAGAGCCCAGGACGGTGCGCTGGAATCTGCGGCTCGACGTCTCGGATGTGGACGGCACGCTGATGATCTCGCGCTTGGAGCCGATCCGATGAGGAACGTCTTGCGGGTCGCCGCGATCGACGTGGCGCCTCCGCTGGCCGCGATCGCGGCGCTGGTGTACATCGGCATCGCGCTGGCGTGGCCGCTGTGGTGGGTTTCGGTCTGCTCGGTGCTGTGCTTGTTGATCGTCCAAGGCATGGTGGTCAACGTGGTGCTGGCGCGCCGCGACGCGGTGACGGTCGGCACCGACGACGACGGTCCTGGCCTGCGGCTGGCAGTGGTCGCTGTCGCGACGGCGGCGGTGGTGGCCGCGGTGCTCGTCGGCTATCTGAAGTGGACGGTGCCCGATCGCGCGCTGCGCAACGACAGCACCGAGGTCGTCGGCATCGCCAGCAGTGTGGCCGAAGCGTCGGCGACGTTCACCCCGCAGAGTCCGACGGCGTCGATCGACCGGGCGGCGGCCATGATGTCTCCGGAACGCGCTGATGCATTCAAGAATGAGTTCGCCACGGTGGCAAAGGATTTGGCGAACCGCAATGTGTCGGCCCAGGCCAGTACCGTCTCGGCGGGCGTCGAGGCGATCGGCCCGAACGCCGCCAGCGTCGCGGTGGTATTGCACGCCACGCAGAGTTCGCCGGGGAAACCGGCGGACACCGCGGTGCTGGCGCTGCGGGTCACGTTGTCCAAGACCGACGGCCGGTGGTTGGTCGACAACGTGTCGCCGATCCACGCGCGGTGAAGGGGCTAGCGGAGCAGCCGGGCGTGGTCGACCTTGATGCAGCGGTCCATCACGACCTGTAATCCGGCCGCCTCGCCGTCACGGGCCACCTGCTCGTCCCACAGGCCGAGTTGCAGCCACAGCACCTTGGCCCCGACGGCGATGGTGTCCTGCAGCACCTCTGGCAGGTGTTCACGCCTGCGGAACACGTCGACGAGGTCGGGCACGACCGGCAGATCGGCCAGCGACGGGTAGACCGGGGTGCCCTCGATGTCGCTGACGGTCGGATTGACCAGAAACAGGTCGTAGTCGGTGGTCGCCTTGAGGTAGGTCCAGATCTCGTGGCTGGCTCGGTCGGGGTTCGGCGACGCGCCGACGATCGCCACCGTGCGGGTCTCCCGCAGAATCTGTTCGAGGTCCATTCCCGGCGTATACCCAACGGGTCCGTCAACCGTTGGGTCGGCTCGAACGCATCCGGGCGAACCGCTCGGACAGCCGCTTCATCCGCACCATCAACGCCGCCGACGGGCTCGTCTGGCCGCTGACGAAGGACGCGAACTCATCGGGGGGCACGCCGATCCGCGATGCGAACTCCTGATGTCCCAGCCCGGAGTGCTCCAACAGTGCCTGGATGTGACGGGCCACCTCCGCGCGCTCGTTGGCCTCCAGATGTTCGCGCGTGCGGGTGAGCACCTCGGCCAACGCCTTGGACACGCCGTATGGCCGCGCGGTCTCGAGGACTTCCTCGACCTGACGCGCGGTACGGCCGAACGGGTCCCGCTTGATCGCCGCGACGATGCGTTGCCAGACGGCGAGGTCATCGGTCTCCAGGGCCGCGCGGATGGCCGCGGTCGGCCAGAATTCGACCGGGCGCTCGTCGACGGACTGCGTCGCGGGCGGCCTCGTGCTCTGCTCCGCGGAGACAGCCTCTCGGCGGCGGGTATCCCGGATGTCGGGAGTCACCGTCACCTCGCCTCCTCCAGCATCGCGACCGCCACCGAAAGGCAGCGCTCTCGAACTTTTGCCCACTCGGCCTCCGCCTCCGGACCGGACATCCGGGTGTCGTGCTCGTCCGAAGGCGCAGGGTCGGCCAGTCGGCGCACCAGCTGAGTCGCCACCCACTGCTTTCTTGACTGTGAACCAGAGTAGTACCGGTCCATTGTGCTCAACACTTCCGCCGCCGTGCGCGCGTCCATGCACTCGACCAGATCGGCGAATTCCGCGTAGTCGCGTGTGGTGTTGCGGCACATGATGAGGTAACCCTTCAGCCGCAGCGTCTCCGCGCCCGTCGGGATCTGCAGCCGGTCGCCGGTCGGCAGTTGGACGTTGGTGGTTTCCATCGGGCTGCGCCGCTCCATCGTGGCGTGCTCGCACTCCGATGCGGTCTCCAGCGCGTCCAGGGCCACCGCCAACCGGCCCCGCCACATCGTCACCGGATGCACCGGGGGCGGGGCGGTGGCCAACGCGGTACCTCCGCCGCCGCTGCGGTGCCCGGCGTTGAGCCGACCGATGCTGCGCATCTTCGTGGTCGGCGCGTCCGGGCTGCAGCCGCTGAACGCCAGCGGATCGGCGACCGTGACAGCTTGCGGTACAAGGGTTTTCAACTTCGCCGCCGACTTGACGACGGTGCGTAGCTCGGAGCCCTTCGGTCCCAGCGACGAGAGGTCGTCGGGGATGATGATCAGATCGGGGGTGTCAACCTTGGGCAGGGGCTTCTCGAAATCCACCGACGGCAGGATGCGGGCCAGCCAGTGCGGCAGCCACCAGTTCCACTCGTCGAACATGGCCATCAGAGCCGGTACCAGGACCAGCCGAACGACCGTCGCGTCCACCGCGATCGCCACCGCGCAGGCCACCCCCAGCTGAGCGACCAGCGGCATGCCCGCGAACGCGAACCCGATGAACACCGCGATCATGATGAGCGCGGCGCTGGTGATGGTCCGAGCGCTGGTGCTCACGCCGTAGGCCACCGCGTCGCGCGTGTTGCGGGTCAGCAGGAAGCGCTCACGGATGCGGGTGAGCAGGAAGATCTCGTAATCCATGGACAGGCCGAACGTCATCGCCAGGACCAGCGGCGGGATCGTGCTGTCCAGCGACGAAATCCGGTCGAAACCCAGGTCTTCGAGCCAGCCCCACTGGAACACCGCCACCAGGCTGCCGTAGGCGGCGGCCACCGACAGCACGGTCATCAGGACGCCCTTGAGCGCCAGGACCACCGAGCGGATCGCGATGAGCAGCATCAGGAATGCGATCAACGCCACGAAGAGGAACACGAGGGGCTGAGTGACGGAGACCCGGTCGTCGAAATCCTTGATCAGCGCGGTCGGACCGCCGACGTCGATCCGCACATTCTCGGTGCCGGGCGTCGACGGCAACTCCGCGCGCATCCAGTCGATCGTCTCGCGCGCGCCCATGTCCTCGGGGTCGACCGACAGCACCGCCGACAGCAGCGCGTGCCGGTAGTCCTCGCCGAACGACGGCGGGCTCACCGACACCACGTTCGGGCCCTGCGCCATGCGCTGGCGAATCGCGTCGAGCAGCGGTTCCTTGGCGGGTGCCGAAGCGGCGTTGCCGTCGGGGAAGGCCACCAGCACCCGGACCGGGCCCAGGGCTCCGGGGCCGAGCGCCTCGGCCGCGGCGTTGACGCCGCCGCGGATCTCGTGGGTCGGCTCGAACTGACGCTGCATGCTGTTGCCGAGCATCATCGAGAACGCGGGCGCGGCCAGCGCGATCAGCAGCGCGGCGGCGGCCATCGCCGACAGCCACGGCCTGCGCATCACCCAACCGGTCCACCGCGTCCAGAACCGTGACTGGGTGGCTTCGGGGCGTCTCGACCAATGCAGGTACGACGAGCGTCGCGCAGCAGACCGGCCGAATGTCGCGAGCACTGCCGGCGTCAGCGTCGTGGAGGTGAGCACGGCCACCGCGACCGCGAGGATGGCGCCGGTGGCCATCGAGACCAGCACGGGCGTCTGGATGAGGTAGATGCCGGTGACCGACGCGATGACCGTCAGCCCGGAGAGCGTCACCGCAAGCCCCGATGTGGCCATCGCGGCGTCGACTGCCTGATCCGGCTCGCGCCCGGCGCGCAGCTCCTCCCGGTAACGCATGAGGATGAACAGCGAGTAGTCGATCGCCAGCGCGATGCCGAACATCGACACCGTCGACGTCACGAACACCGACATCGTGGTGAACATCGACAGCAGGTAGACGAGCCCCATCGTCACCGCGACGGTGCAGACGCCGAGCACCAGCGGCACGGCCGCGGCGGCCAGCGACCCGAACACCGCGAGCAGGACGATCAGGACGATCGGCAGGTTCCACCGCTCCGCCTGGGCGATGTCGTGTTTGGTGGCCTGTGTCGCGGCCGCGCCCAGAGCGCCCTGGCCGATGACGTACAGCTTGACCCTGCCGTTCTCGATCTCGCCGGGGTCCTCGCCGTCGATCCCGACCTTCTGACGCAATTGTTTGGCGACGTCGACCGCGCCGGTGTTGTCGAAGTCCAGCTGCAGCGTGATGACGTAGGGCCGATCGGGCTGCGGCGGGGGCTGTTGCGGGTTCGGAGCGATCTTCACGCTGGGCACCTCGGCGGCCAGGCGTTCCAGGTGTGCGACGGCGGCGTTCATGTCCTCGTACGAGGCATCTGCGCGCGGTGCGGCGACCAGCGCCAGCGGTGAGGCGCCCTGGTCGGGGAAGTGCTCTTCGAGTTCGCGCTGCACGCGCAGCGACTGGGATCCTTCGACCTCGAAGCCGCCACCGGTGAGGTGGCTCGACTGGTTGAGCGCCAGCCAGATCGACGGGACGAGCAAGAGCACCCATACGGCGAAAACCGCCCAGCGATATCTGCGCAGTTTGCTACTCAAGCGCAACATGAATTGCTGGATTGGATCCCCCGCTTTCTCCCCGGCGTTTCGTAGCCGAAGCGTACAACAACCTGCGGTAAGGTGCCGGTCGCTTCGGCCTGCTCCCATACTGCCTGAGCGATCCGCAGCAACGCCTCACGATGTCCCAATTCGTTCTCGCGACCAAGCCGAACGGCGTTACGCCACCCGTGCGCATCGAGGCCGTTGGCCCCGCTGGATTGGCGGGGGTGAGGCGACCGGTGGCAGGATGTGGCTCGGCCGTTTTCGGCGTCGGGGACTGATTGCCGTCCATCGCGAGAGCATTTGCGGACCTGTCGAGATCGTCTGCGAATCGTTAGGAGTTGTCATGAAAACGACCACCGGGCTGATGCGTCGCCGCGCCGTTGGCATCGTCGCTGCCTCCGTCGCGGGCGGGGCCGTGTCGGCCGCGCTGGTTTTGCCGGCCCTGTCGTCTGCTCCGTCGGCGACCGCCGCCAAGGACCCGTGCGCGGCCAGCGAGGTCGCCAGGACGATCGGCGACGTCGCCACCTCGACCGGTGACTACCTCGACGCGCATCCGCAGACCAACCAGGCGTTGACGACGATCTCCAAACAGCAGGCCGGGCCGCAGTCGCTGGGCGCGCTGAAGGCGTACTTCGACGCCAACCCCGAGGTCGCCGAGGACTTGCAGCAGCTGCAGCAGCCGCTGGCCAGCCTGTCGGGTAAGTGCAAACTTCCGCTCACGCTGCCCCAGGTGATGGGGCTGATGCAGGCCGCGCAGCAGCAAGGCGCAGGTCTTCCGGCGGGTTTGCCGGCGGAGGCGCCGACCGCGAAGACGCCGCCGCTGACCGCGCCGGGGGCCACGGCCCAACCGCATGGGGCGTCACCGGTTTCGCAGGGCAACTCGCACGCACCGTCGTCGGCCATCGCGGGCCTGCCCTGACCCGAAACGACGCATAGCCACCCGCCGCGGGCACTTTCAGCTGCGGATTTCGAGTTTTCGGCGACTCGTTGACCGCAAGGCAAGAAAGTCTGCGGACATTCTGCTTAGCTTTTCTTCGTTGGTCCCAGTTGGTAGACGTCGCTAACCACCATGGTTACGGCCACCCCACTTCCGATGAAGGAGCTCACCCATGTTTCTCTCGGCCCGTTCTGCGCGTCGTGCGGTTGCTGGCGCGGTCGGCACCGGCGCGATCGCCGGTGCGATGTTCCTCGGTGCGACGCCGCTCGCTGCCGCGGAGCCGCCCAACTGCACCGCGGCCGATCTCGCCGGTGTGGCCTCCGGCGTCTCGGCGTCGACGTCGGCGTACCTGTTCACCCATCCGGACGTCAACTGGTTCTTCACCAGCCTCGAGGGCCTGCCGCGCGAAGAGGTCCGGGGCAAGGTGCAGGAGTACTTGAACGCCAATCCTCAGATCAAGGCCGACCTGACGGGGATCCGCCAGCCGCTGGTCGACATCAAGAACCGCTGCGGCGACACCAACGGTGACGGTCTCGCCGACAGCTAGGCCGGCGTCCGCCTGACCCCCGGGCCGTCCTCGGCCGTTTCTCCCGCGGCCGGGGCCCGGGGTCTGCGCGCGACCAGGGCGGTGTCAGCGGCGAATCATGACGTGAATGGCCGCGCGCCAGCCGAGTAACAGCACGGCGGTCGAGATCGAGGCCACCACAATGAAACTCGGCGCCACACCGGCAGACGTCAGCTTACGCAGCAGCATGCCCACCACGATGGTGCCCACCCATACCGCAAGACCCGTCGGGATCAGCGAATACGGCCGTCGCCACCCCAGCGACAGCACCCAGCCGGCGAGGGCGCCCGAGACGAACGGCCACGCGGTCTCGGCGATGCCGACGAGATTCAGACCCTCGTCGTGGCTGCGCCGTCCGATCGCGGCGAACACGATCAGGCAGGCGACGTCGGTGGCCAGCGCCGTCAGGGCGGTCCGGGTCTGTTCGGAGCTATCGATCGGCATAGGTCATCACGTCCAGTTCCAATGGCATGGCGTTCTTTTCGTCACGAGCGGTGAAGCCGGGCTGAAGCTTCGCGGCTTCACCCTCAAAAAGGGGTCCGTTGACGTCGTCATCGTCGACCATTCGCGCATCCACCCGGAAGTCGTCGAACACGAACGGCAATCCGTTGGAGCCCAACGGGTCCGGTGAGCTCATGACGTGGAAGTGCAGGTGTGGCGCCGTGGAATTGCCGGTGTTGCCGACCTCTCCGAGTACCTGTCCCGCAGTCAGTCGGTCACCGGGTTTGACCGCGACGGTCCCGGTCTTGATATGCGCGTACAGCGCGTAGTTCCCGTCGCCGAGGTCTTGTACGACGTGGTTGCCGGCGTACTGGTTCAGCGGTAGTCCGGTCGGGTTGCGGCCGGGCACCTGCTCGGGCAGGCCGTCGAGCACCGAGACCACCCGCCCGTCACGGACTGCGTGGATGTCGGCGCCGAAGAAGGCGAAGCTCTCGGGCTTCGACGGGTCGCCGGTGATCAGGCGTCGGTCGGGGTCGAGCTGGACGTAGTCGATCGCGAATCGTTCTGCGGCCCATAGGCGGCCGTTGATCGGGTTGAGCGCCGTGCGGTGGGCGCTGGTGCCGCAGCATCCGCCTGCGTCGACCCAACCGGCTCCTCTCAACGGGGGCCGGAGGACGACGGGTTCGCGGGGTTGAACTTCGACAGGGGCGATGTCGACGGTCTGGTCGGCGGGAAACAGTGGATCCTGCGGGTCGGGATTCGACAGCGCGACGGCGTGTGTCAACCGACTCGGCGTCTGCACGTCCTCGTCGAGCGCGACGTCGAACCAGACCACCGCCGTCTGTGCGGGACCGATTGCCGTTGTGGGGCTTGGTGTTCCGATGATCCGGGTCCATTGCGCCAATTGGTCGCCTTCGAGGTCGAGCAGGGCGACATCGCGGTCCAGTACGGTGATCGACTTCAGGGTCACCGTGTGCGGCAGCGTGTTGGTCAAGCTGACCTCGTAGACCAGATGTTTCCTGCCGTCGGTGGCGAGTACCGGCACGGGCTGGCTGATGGCGTCGCCGACGATCGGGGTGGCCACCGACGGGGCGGGACCTCGCAGCGGTCCCGGCGCCGTCGATGCCGTCGTGGTCTGGGGCGACGATTTGGCGGGCGATGTCGCGACGGGAGGGTCGGTGCCCTGCGAACAAGCGGCGATCAGCGCCGCGACGCCGAGAACGGCTACTGCCGGTCGCATGCGTCGGGGTCGACGTCGGTGTCGGTGCGGAACATGAAGAAGAACACCACCCATCCGATCGCGGCGATGAAGATCCAGCTGATGAGCCGGTAGATCAGCATTGCCGAGATCGCTGAGGCCAGTGTCATTCCGCTCGACACCAGGCCAGGCACCAACACCGCCTCGACCACCAGCAGCCCGCCGGGCATGAGGGGGATCGAGCCGACCGCGCGGGCGGCGACATAGGCCACGATGACCCCGAGTAACGACGGGCGCCCGCCGGCCGCGTAACAGGCGAACAGCAGCGTGCCCACGCCGGTGATCAGGGTGAACATCGACCAGGTGGACGCGACGCCGAGTTGGCGCCTGCTCAGCTTGACCGACTCGAGCTGAGTCAGTGTCTCCCGCCATTTGGTCAGCCCGTTGTGGGCGGGTTTGGCGCGCACGTAGTTCACCCACGACAGCACCCGCACCCCGATGCCGTCGAGCAGATCGGGTCGCGAGGCCACCGCCTGCGCCAGCACGATCAGCATGATGAACCCGGCCAGCGTGAAGATCAGCGAGAACGGGTTGTGCTTGGCGCCGAGAAAGAAGGCGCTGCCCAACCCCAACAGCGCCAGGCTGATCACCTGCAGCGCGCCCGACATCACCAGCTGCCAGGAGGCGATCACCGGCGTTGCGCCCCAGAGCCGCTGCTGGCGGTAGATGAACGTCGCCGACAAAACCGGTCCGCCGGGAAGCGTCGTGCTCAGGGAGTTGCCCGCATAGAACGCGGCCTGCGAACGCCATTGGCGCACAGGCACTCCCGCGGATCGCAACAGCTTGCGCTGGATGTCGCCGAAGAAGTGCATCGACGCCAGCGCGGTACCCACCGCCGCCAGCACCCACCACCACTGTGCGGTGTAGAGGCTGTGCCACGCCTTGGCGAGCTGATCCCACACCAATCCGAGTTCGACGCTGAGCACGACGACCGCCACGGCGAGGACGGCCCACCGCAGCCACCAGTACTTGCCGCGGAGGGTGCGCCCTTGGCTGTGGGCTGCACTCGCAGGCGCGTCGTGTGCCACGGAGTAAGGGTAAGGCGTGGTGCTGCGGTTTCGAGAGATCCGTCGCTGCAAGTGGCAGGCCGTTACGCTATCGGGATGCCTGGGGCCCCATCTGTTGATGACGAGTCCGTCTCACCTCTCGTTCGCAAAGGGGCAGCCTGGTCGTGGCGGCTGCTCGTCATCCTCGCCGCCGTCGTCGCCCTGCTGTGGGTGTTCAAGCGGCTGGAGATCATCGTCGTACCGGTCGCGCTGGCGACGATCCTGGCGGCCCTGCTGATGCCGGCGGTGGACTTCCTCGACCGGCGTGGGGCGCCCCGGGCCGGGGCGGTGGCGCTGATGTTGCTCAGCGGGTTCGCCGTGGTCGGCGGGATCATGTCGTTCGTCGTCACCCAGTTCATCGAGGGCGCTCCCGAGCTGACCCAGCAGGTCAGCCGCAGCATCGACGGTATGCGCAACTGGTTGATCGACGGCCCGCTACATCTGAGCCGGGATCAGATCGACAATGCGGGAAACGCCGCGATCGAGGCCCTTCAGAACAACCAGGAAAGGGTGACGACGGGCGCGCTGTCGACGGCGGGCACGGTCACCGAGATCGTGACCGGTGCCGTGCTGGTGTTGTTCACGCTGATCTTCCTGCTGCAGGGCGGACGCAACATCTTCGCGTTCGTCACCCAGATCTTCCCGGTCCACGTCCGTGACCGGGTGCGTGAGGCGGGCAAGGCCGGCTTCCATTCGTTGATCGGATACGTGCGTGCCACCTTCCTGGTCGCGCTCGTCGACGCCATCGGCATCGGCACCGGCCTGGCGATCATGGGTGTGCCGCTGGCGTTGCCGCTGGCCTCGCTGGTGTTCCTCGGCGCGTTCATCCCGCTGGTCGGCGCCGTGATCGCCGGTGCGCTCGCGGTGGTCGTCGCGCTGATCGCCAAAGGTTTCATCTACGCGCTGATCACGCTCGGTTTGGTCATCGCGGTACAGCAGCTGGAAGGCCACGTACTGCAGCCGTTGGTGATGGGCCGCGCCGTGTCGATTCATCCGCTCGCGATCGTGTTGGTGATCGCGGGCGGCGGTGTACTGGCCGGAATCGTGGGCGCGCTTCTGGCGGTGCCGGTGCTGGCGTTCCTCAACAGCGCCGTGCGGGTGCTGACGGCGCGGGATCCCGACGCCGAGACGGAAGCCCTCGAAGCCGACGAGGGTCCGCTGGTCAAGGCCGAAAGCGACGACGTCGACTGAACTTTCGCGACGAAGCGCTCTACAGCCGGCCTTCGCGCCGCAGCAGGTCCTGTGCGCTGACGCCGCCGCCGCGGCGCTGACGCTCGTCATCCTCGCGGGTGTTGAGCTTCTCGGTCGCCGCTTCGGCGTCGTCGCCCTGCTTGCCCGGGGTGGGGATGGCGGTCGTCGCGTCGGGGTCCTGCGTGGACTCGGGGTCGGTCGGTTGTGACCGCGGTGTCGGGATCGCCGTGGTCGGCTCGTTGCCGGGTGTCGGAGGCGCCACTCGCGGGCGCTGTCCCCGGCCTTCCGGCGCGGTCGGCATCGCCCTGGTGGGTTCGGCCGACGGCCGTTGCGGGGCGGGCGCCGGCGGGGTGGGCGGTGTGCCGGTGCCGCGCAGTTCGCCCAGCCACGACTCGATTTCGCGTTCCTCCCGCGGCGGGCGGCCCCCACCCGGACGCGGAGCCGCCGGAGCGGGTGCGGGCGGGGCGGGCGGCGCCGGTGGCCGGGCGGCCTGTCGCGCCGTCGCGGCGGCGTTGCTCACCGCGTTGCGAACGGCGTTCTTCGCGATCGACAACCGTGTGGTCTGCGGTTCGTCGGCCGGTGCGGCGGGTGGCGTGGTCGTGCTGGGGATGCGTGTCGTGCCGGTGGCCGACGGGACCCGCTGCGGCACCGCGCGGGTCGCGCCGGGACGCGGGCCCGAGACGGCGGGGTGCGTCGGATCGTGCGGCGGGCGCGGCCGAGGCGGCACCGGTGCGCCGGCACCGACCAGCGCTTCGGGGTCCTCGGCGGTCTCGCGCACCGCTGGACGCTTGCGTTCGTCGGGCAGCTCGGTCTCACCGAGGCCGAGGCGCTCCTGGATGCGCTTCATCCACCGCGGCGCCCACCAGCAGTCGTCGCCGAGAAGCTTCATCACGGCCGGCACCAGGAACATTCGGACGATGGTGGCGTCGAGCAGCAGCGCGATCAGCAACCCGAACGCCAGGTACTTCATCATCACCAGATCGGAGAACACGAACGCTCCTGCCACCACCGCGAGCACCAACGCCGCACCGGTGATCAACCGGCCGGTGGTCGCGGTGCCGACGCGGATGGCTTCGGCGGTGGACAGACCGCGCTCCCGGGCCTCGACCATGCGCGACACCAGGAAGACCTCGTAGTCGGTCGACAGACCCCAGATGACCGCGATGATCAACCCGATCATCGGCGCCATCAGCGGCTGCGGCGTGTAGTTCATCAGCCCGGAGCCGTGACCCACGACGAACATCCACGTCAGCACGCCCATCGTCGAACCCAACGTGAGCGCGCTCATCACCGCGGCCTTGATCGGCAACACCACCGATCCGAACGCGAGGAACATCAGGATCGTTGTCGTGACGATGAGGATGGTCACCATCAGCGGGAGTTTGTCGAACAGGCTGTGAATGCTGTCCTGCTCCAACGCCGGGGTGCCACCGACCGAGATCGACAACCCGCGCGGGGGCACGATGGCGCGAAGTTCCTCGACCTTCTTCGCCGCGTCGTTACGGTTCACAAGGCCGTTCTGGATGACCCGGACCGAGGGGTCTTGCGAGCCGCCGTCCTGATAGGGACGCGGCTGCCACATCTTGGTCGGGTCGTCCTCGGGTTGGATGAACCCCGGGATCGTCAACGCCTTGCTGCGGATCTCGGCGACCTGCTGATCGGTGACCGGTTCGCCGTTGTCGTTCTCGATTACCAGCGTCAGGGGTTCGGTGCGGAAACCGGGGAACGACCTGTCGAACGCCTCCTGCGCCTGGCGCACGGCGTTGTCCGGGGGCAGATACTTCTCGCTGATGCCACCGAGCGAGAGCTGACCCAGCGGGATGATCATCAGGATCATCACGATGACGATGGGTGCGGCGAACGCGATCGGCCGCTTCATCACCCGGTTGACCAGCTTGCCCCAGAAACCCTTCTCGACCTCGGCGCGGGTCTTGGTCTTCTGGGTCTTCTCCGCCAGCCAGTTCAGCCACCACACCGTCGGCTTGCGGACCAGCGGGCTCATGCTCGCCGCCGACAGCACCAGGATGGTGCCCGCCACGAATACGGCGATGGCCATCAACAGCCAGAAGATTCCCGTGCCGAGGGTGTCCTTCGCGGAGAACAGGCCGACGAAGATCCAGGCGAACGAACCGACATAGCCCAGCACCAGGCCGATCAGGGCGTAGTTGGCGCCCTTGTCATAGGTCCGTCGGATCTGCGCTCTGGCGATGTGCCCGACCGGAATCGCGGCGAATGGGACGAGCACACCGAGCGGGATCGAAGCGATCGCCAGCGGGTTGGTGCGGTCGGTGGTCTCCGCGTGCGACGGAGCCGGATAGGGCTTGGTGAACCGCAGCAGCGTGCGCACCCCGAGCGCGTCGACGTTGGGCCCGAGCAGGGCCAGGGCCGCGGCCAGCACCGTCACCGACAGGATCGCGGCCAGCATGACCGAGGCGATGATCGCGTAGGTGATCGACTTCAGGAAGCCCTGTGGGAACAGCAGCAGCGGCACCGACGACGCCACCAGGATGACCGCCGAGAACATGATTGTGCGGCCCGAGGTCATCACGGTGCGGCGGACCGCGGCCTCGGTGTCGTAGCCCTCGGCGATCTCCTCACGGAACCGGCTCACCATGAAGAGGCCGTAGTCCACCGCGATACCGAGGCCCATCAGCGTCACCACTGGCTGGGCGAAGAAGTGCACCGGCATGAACTCCGCGAGCAGGCGCATGATGCCCAGCGCGCCGGCGATCGTCAGACCGCCGATGAGGCCGGGGAGGGCGGCGGCGACGACGCCACCGAAGACGAAGAACAGCACCACACAGACCAGCGGGATGGCCGCGACCTCGGCGCGCCGCTGGTCCTCACCGATGCTGCCGGTCAGTTCACTGGCCAGCGGGTTCAGGCCGGCCAACTCGATGCGGCCGTCGTTGAGCTGCTGCAGGTCCGATTCGACGGCCTGGTAGTTCTTCAGGATCTCGTCGTCGGTATTGCCCTGCAGGGGGATGCTCACGAACGTCTTCGACAGATCGCTGGTCTTCATCTGCTGGACGGTCGCGTTCGCGGCGTCGGGCGCCCGCAGCCAGCCGACCCAGCTCACCACCTGGTCGGGATGGTCCTTGACGAAGGTGTCGAGTTCGCCGACGACGTCACGCTGCCACTGCGGGTTGTCGACCTTTTCCCCGTCGGGCGGGGTGAGGATCGCCACCACGTGGCTGGTCCGGTCGCGACCGAAGGCCTCGTCGGCCACCACCGATGCGTGGACCGACTGGCTGCCTTCGTCGTAGAAGCCGCTCTGGGTGACGTGATTGCCGAGACTGATCCCGAAGATGCCGCCACCGAGGCAGAGCGCGACCATGACGCCGATGACGATGTATCGATATCGGTACACCGTTCGACCCCACCAGGCGAACACGTAAGCTCCTTACTCGATTTTCTCGAAGTCGATGGCGACCCCTGAGCGGTTCAGTTGTTGACCCGCGAGGTCAATAGCGAGGACAGCGGCCGGAACGGCTGCAACCATGCCCCCTGCTCGGGCAGCGAATCGAGGCCGATTCGCGGTAGCGGCTCCCGGAAAACACCAGGGATGTCCTCCAGGTCGACGAACTCCAAGGTATCCGACGCTAGCGCCCAGCTCGCATGTTCGCGAAATCCGAGCACCTGGACGGGGATGCCGTCACGGGCGATTTCTTCCAGCGGTTGTTTGAAGGCCTGCCCGTCGGCCGAAGCCAGCAGCAGACCGGCCAGACCCTCGCCGCGGCGCAGCGCGATGTGGTCCAGCATGTCGCTGTCGACGTCGCTGTCCTCGTCGATCTTCGGCTTGGCGAAGACCGCGAACCCCACGTTGCGCAGCGCCTCCACCCACGGCCGGACGACGTCGGCGCTGCCGGGTGCGATGTTGGTGAAGACCGTGGCCTCCGGCTCCAGTGAAACCTCGGGACGCCCGGCGGACAGCTCGGCGGTGCGCGTCAGCAGCCAGCGGCCTAGCGCGTCGAAGCGCGGCCGGTGCGCGGCCGTCGGCCTGCCGCCCAGGATCGAGCCGAGCCCCATGTCGAGGTTCGGCGCGTCCCAGACCAGCAGTACGCGGGCCGTCGCCTCGGCCGGGGTCGGCGTCTCGGGTGGCGCCACATCCTCGATCTGACCGATGTCCTCGGTGAGGCTCATGATCGTCTGCTCTCCCCGTAGGCGTTACCCGCAAGCGGGCGGTACCCCCACATCACGTTCTCTCCCACAGCAGTTCGGCGACTGCGCTGCCGGCGTGCTGCGCCTTGCCTTCGTATTTGGTGACCGGTCGTTCGACGGAGATCGGAAGCGCGTCGGACGGGCTCACCCGGCGCAGCCGCGGCTCCGCGTCGCCGACCTCGGCGATCTGCTCGGCGTACCCGGCGTGGTCCGTCGCCGCGTGGAGGACGCCGCCGGGCCGCAGCCGGTCGGCGATCAACGCGACGGTGGCCGGCTGCAGCAGCCGACGCTTGTGGTGGCGCGCCTTGGGCCACGGATCGGGGAAGAAGACCCGCACACCGGTCAGTGAACCGGGTCCGAACATGTGGTGCAGCACGTCGACGCCGTCGCCGCGCACGAGCCGGATGTTGGGCACTCCCTCGCGTTCGATGCCGGACAGCAGCTGGGCCAGTCCCCGGCGGTACACCTCGACCGCGACGACGTCGAGATCAGGCTCGGCCTTGGCCATCGCCAGCGTCGAGGTTCCGGCCCCGCAGCCGATCTCCACCACCACAGGCGCCGAGCGCCCGAACCACGAGTCGGTGTCCACCAACGGAGCGGGGACATCGCCGTCGCGTGCCTGCATGCCGATCTCGGGCCACAGCCGATTCCACGTGGCCTGCTGCGCGGCAGACAGTGTGGTACGCCGCGTGCGGAAGCTGGTGACGCGGGGATAGCGGTGCTGCTGGCCGGCCGGTGGACGGGAAGCCTCGGGTCCCGAAGTCGACCCCTCGGCGACGTCGGGCCCGGGCAGCTGCATTCGTCCATGGTCGCTCATCGACAGTGGAGTACCCGCATCGTGGTACAGATTGATACCCAACAGTTGCCTTCGGCTGGTATCGGCGGCTATCCCCAGGAGCAGGCACGGCCGCTCCCACGACGCTGTGTGAGGTGTCACGATCGTCGGAGGCGGACCCGGGGTGAGGTCGCCGCGCCCACGACAAGGGGAAGGTCACCAGATTTTCGTCGACGCGCTGCTGCAAATCTGTGAAGAGCGCCGCGATCCGCGGCTGACGGCGATCGTCCGGCGCCTGTGCGCGCCGACGCGGGTCGCGGTGCGGGGTCGCGAGGGTGTCGGCCGCGCGACGGTGGCGGCGGCGTTGACTGCCGCGGGGGTCGGGGTCTCACCCGACGGTGTCGCCGACGTCGACGTGCTTGTGATCGCCGAAGCCCTCAAACCCGAGGACCGGGCGCTTCTCGACGGGTCCGGCAGGCCCGCCGTCGTCGTCCTCAACAAGGCCGACCTCACTGGCTTCGGCGGGGCGGGGCCGATGGCGCAGGCGTATCACCGGGCCGCGCGGTGTCGGGCCTTGACCGGGCTGCCGACGGTGCCGATGGTCGCGCTGCTCACCGACGTGAATCTGACCGGCGAACTGCTCGATGCGCTGCGGACTCTGCTCGCCGAGCCTGCCGACGTGTCGTCGACCGACGCGTTCGTGGAGGCGCCCCATCCGCTGCCGCGCGAGGTGCGCGAGCGGCTGCTGGGCACGCTGGACCGGTTCGGCATCGCCCACGCGGTGCTCGCGCTGGACCGGGGCGCGAGCGTCGATTCGCTGCCGAACCACCTGCGCAAGCTCAGCCAGCTCGACCGGGTCATCGAGCACATCGATGCGGCGGGTGCACCGCTGCGGTACCGGAAGCTGCATACCGCGGTGGCCCAGTTACGCGCGCTGGCAACGCAATCGGACGATCCACGGTTGGGCGACCTGTTGGCGGCCGACGACGCCGTCCTCGCGGCGATGACGGCGGCGGTGGACGTCGTCGAGGCCGCGGGCGCGCGAGTCGACCGGGGCGACGACGCGGACGCTCATCTGCGCCGCGCCGCCCAGTGGCGGCGGTACGGCAACGGTCCCGTCAACGCGTTGCACCGGGCCTGCGCCGCCGACATCAGCCGCGGTTCGCTTCGCCTGCTCGGGCGGTCGCGATGACGGCGGACGTTACGAGCACCGATCAACTCGCGGCGGCCGATGCGGTGGTCGCCGACATCGAACCCGGACTCGCCCCGCCTGCGGTGCGCGCCCGCGACGTCGTGCTGGTGACGGGTCCCTGGCTGGCAGGCAGCACCAGCGTGGCCGCGGCGCTTCGGGAGCGGATGCCCGAGCACACCTTTGTCGAGGCGGATGATCTCACCCAGTCCGAAGCGCCCGCCGCCGTGGTGTTCGTCGTGTCGGCGGTCTCGCCGCTGACCGAATCCGACTGTGAGCTCATCGATTTGGTCTCACGCCATACCGATCTGGTGGTCGGTGTGGTGTCGAAGATCGACACGCACCGCAACTGGCGCGAGGTGCTGGCTGCTGATCGCGCGATGCTGGCCGACCGGTCGCCGCGCTACGCCCCCGTGCCGTGGGTGGGGGCGGCGGCCGCACCCGATCTGGGGGAGCCGCGCGTCGACGAACTCCTGGGCCTGCTCCGGCAGCGGTTGACCGACCCCGAGCTGGCGCGACGGAACCGCCTGCGGGCGTGGGAGACTCGGCTCGAGTCGGTGATAAGCCAATACCGCACCGACGGCGAGGGCGCCCATCGACGCGCCCGCGTCGCGGCGCTGCACCAGAGTCGCGACGACATCGTGCGCAATCGGCGCGTCGCGAAATCCGAACGCAGCATCGCCCTGCGCACCCAGATCCAGCAGGCCCGTGTCCAGTTGGGGTACCTGGCGCGTAACCGCTGCACGTCGGTGCGGGCCGAACTCGCCGAGGACGCGTCCGCGCTGGGCCGCAGGGCACTCGCGGACTTCGAATCGCGGGTGCGGGAACGTCTCGGCGTGGTCGTCGGAGAGGTTGAGCAGGGCGTCACCGCGCAGCTGGCCGACGTGGCGGCCCAGGTCGGATTGACGGCTCCGGCGGTGTCCGACGCGCCGGCGGTCCCGGAGATCGCCCCGCCGCGGTTGACGTCGCGGCGGCTGGAGACGCAGCTGACGATGATCCTCGGCGCCGGCTTCGGTCTGGGGGTGGCGCTGGCGGTCACCCGACTGTTCACCGGCCTGGCCCCCGGTCTGACCGTTGCCGGTCTGGTGGCCGGTGGTCTGGTGGGGCTGGTGATGACCGTGTGGGTGGTCGGCATCCGCGGGGTGCTGCAGGACCGGGCGGTACTGGACCGCTGGCTCACCGACGTCACCGGCACGATCAAGGCGGCGCTCGACGAACGTGTGGCGACGCGGGTGCTGGCCGCCGAGAGCGCGCTGGCATCGGAGCTGGCCACCCGGGACGAACGCGAGGCCGCCACCGCTGCGAAACGGATCGCCGCGATCGACGCCGAACTGCGCCAGCACGCGCTCGAGACCGCACGGGCCGCCGCCGAGCGTGACCGCAGGCTGCCGTCGCTGCAGCGGGCACTCGACGCCGTTCGCGCCGATTTGTACGGGCGTGCGGATCCGGCGAGGAGCTCGGCGGACGGCCCCTAACGGATCGGGGATACCGATTTATACGGTTGACACACGTCAACTCACGGCGCCCGGGGCGCAAAACGCCTGTGAAACAGGCTTCTGAATCGTTCCTGTGAGTGATCGGACACACTCCCGATTCACCGCGGGCTTCCCACCCGCGATAACCTCGGTATAGGGAGACCGCAGCGCCGCCTGTCCCTGTCTGGGTGGCGCATACGGAGCCTTGGGGCCTGGCAGCAACAGACACAGGAGATTTTCATGACCGCAGCGACCATCCCGGGTTTGGACACCGCACCGACGAAGCACAAGGGTCTGCTCGCTTGGGTTCAAGAGGTCGCCGAGCTGACGCAGCCCGACCGCGTGGTTTTCACCGACGGCTCTGACGAAGAGAACGCCCGACTGTGCGATCAGTTGGTGGCGGCGGGCACCTTCAAGAGGCTTGACGACAAGAAGAAGCCGAACTCGTACCTCGCGCTGTCCGACCCGTCCGACGTGGCCCGCGTTGAATCGCGGACCTTCATCTGCACTGAGCGCGAAATCGACGCCGGTCCTACCAACAACTGGAAAGACCCCGCCGAGATGCGCGGCATCATGACCGATCTGTACCGCGGCTGCATGCGTGGCCGCACCATGTACGTCATCCCGTTCTGCATGGGTCCGCTCGGTGCCGAAGACCCCAAGCTGGGCGTCGAGATCACCGACTCCGAGTACGTCGTGGTGTCGATGCGCACGATGACCCGGATGGGTAAGGCCGCGCTGGACAAGATCGGCGACGACGGCTTCTTCGTCAAGGCGCTGCATTCGATCGGCGCGCCGCTGGAGCCGGGGCAGAAGGACGTGCCGTGGCCGTGCAACGACACGAAGTACATCACCCACTTCCCGGAGACCCGCGAGATCTGGAGCTACGGTTCGGGTTACGGCGGCAACGCGCTGCTGGGCAAGAAGTGCTACGCGCTGCGGATCGCCTCGGCGATCGCCCACGACGAGGGCTGGCTCGCCGAGCACATGCTGATCCTCAAGCTGATCTCACCGGAGAACAAGGCGTACTTCGTCGCCGCGGCCTTCCCGTCGGCGTGCGGTAAGACCAACCTCGCGATGCTGCAGCCCACGCTGCCGGGTTGGCGGGCCGAGACCGTCGGTGACGACATCGCCTGGATGCGGTTCGGCAAGGACGGCCGCCTGTACGCGGTCAACCCCGAGTTCGGCTTCTTCGGCGTCGCGCCCGGCACGAACTGGGACTCCAACCCGAACGCGATGAAGACCATCGAGGCCGGCAACACCGTGTTCACCAACGTCGCGCTGACCGACGACAACGACGTGTGGTGGGAAGGCCTCGAGGGCGACCCGCAGCACCTGATCGACTGGAAGGGTCGCGATTGGGAACCGGGGTCGCCGGACAAAGCCGCGCATCCGAACTCGCGCTACTGCACCCCGATCTCGCAGTGCCCGACGCTGGCGCCGGAATGGGATGACCCGCAGGGTGTGCCGATCTCGGCGATCCTGTTCGGCGGCCGTCGCAAGACCACGGTGCCGCTGGTGACGCAGGCCCGCGACTGGCAGCACGGCGTGTTCATCGGTGCCACGCTCGGTTCCGAGCAGACTGCCGCCGCCGAGGGCAAGGTCGGCACCGTCCGCCGCGACCCGATGGCCATGCTGCCGTTCCTGGGCTACAACGTCGGCGACTACTTCGCGCACTGGATCGACATCGGCAAGCAGTCCGACGAGTCGAAGATGCCGAAGATCTTCTTCGTCAACTGGTTCCGCCGCGGCGACGACGGCCGTTTCCTATGGCCGGGCTTCGGCGAGAACAGCCGCGTGATGAAGTGGATCATCGACCGCATCGAGCAGAAGGCAGGCGGCCGCACCACGCCGATCGGCATCGTGCCCACGGCCGAGGATCTCGACCTGTCGGGTCTGGATGTCGACGCCGCCGATGTGGACGCCGCGCTGGAGGTGAACGTCGACGAGTGGCGCCAGGAGCTGCCACTCATCGAGGAGTGGTTCGAGTTCGTCGGCGAGAAGCTGCCCACCGGCATCAAGGACGAGTTCGACGCGCTCAAGCACCGCCTCGAGGCCGAGTAGCCCCTCGCGTCCTCCCTCCCTCCCTCCCTGCCCCGCGAGCGTGCGCGTCTGCACATGACACGCCGCGCAATAGCGACACTTTGAGCACGTTCACCGTCAGGTGAGCGTGCTCAAGTGTCTGTCGGCGCCCTCTCGGACCGTCGGATCCGATCGATGGCCTCGAGCGCGTACGCGGCCATTGCCGCGTTGCTCATGGCTCGGCCTTCGCGCGCGAGCGACTCGTACCGCTCACGGCCCAGCGTCTCGCGCAGAGCCGTCACTGCGTCGTGGATCTCCGGGTACGTCGAGCTGGCATCCGATTCGACCACGAACGCGGCAGTCGTTGCAGCGGCCTCGTGATGCCCGAGTCGGAAGAGTAGGTTCGCCAGAATCAGAATGGGTGCCGACATCATGTAGAAGCTGCCTGAGTCGAAATAGTTGCGGAGGGCTTGGGCCAGAAACTCGCACGCCTCCACCGGGTTTCGGCGCACTGTGGCGATCCGGCCGAGACTCACCGCGTGGATCGATGCGATCTGCCTGTTACCCGTCTCCTGTGCGATCGACAGGCCCTTCAGATGAGCGGCGTATGCGGCGTCGGGATCGACGTCACGGTAGGCGAATCCGTATGCGAGGAGCCCCGCGGAGCGTAGATGGGGGTTGTCCGTGGCTTCCGCGTCGGCGAGCAGGCCTTCGGTCTCGGCGATCGCCTCATCGACGCGACCGGAGATAACGAGAGCGAACACCAGCGATTGCCTTGTGTAAAGTCGGTTTTCGGCGCTAGCAGCGAGCAGTGCCCGGCAGCGCTCGACGCACCACCCAGGGTCTCTCATCATGTAGCCCGCGTGGATGGTGGCCTCCATCGAATCCGGCACCGGGTCGTACCGGCCGCTCTCGATGGCGGCGAGGGCGGCCCTCGAGTACCGGAGGTAATCATCGCTTCTCCCGCTTACCGAGCATTGGGCCGCTGCGACGTAGAGCATCGGCAGTTGCGGATGCTTTTCTCGGCGCGCCGGTTCGAGCACCTCCTCCGCCCACGAGACCGCCTCGAAGACCTCGACCCAGTAGCCGATGAATGTGGTGAGTACGACGATATCCACAGCCCCATCGAGATCGGCGTGGTCGCTGGCCCAGCGGAAGGCGCTGCGCAGGTTGGGTAATTCGGTGTTGAGCCAGTCGTGCGCTTCCCGCTGCCGGGGTCCGTCCCAGATGGCGATGAGATCCCGCCTGCGACCGGCGAAGTATCGGGCGTGCGCGCAGCGGGCGTCGTCTGCCCCGCCGGAGCTCACAAGCTGCTCCTCGGCGAATTGCCGGATTGTCTCCAGCATCGAGAACCGCGTCCGCCCCGAGGTCTGGTCGGCGACCAACAGCGATTTGCGGACCAGCGACTCGAGTAGGTCCAAGATCGCGAACTTGTCGCGCGTGTGCGCCACCGCCGCTGCGCCGTCGAGGTCGAATCCCCCTGCGAATACCGAGCATCGGGTCAGCAGGTCCTTCTCGGCATCGTCGAGCAGATCGTAGGACCATTGCACGGCGGCGCGCAGGGTCTGGTGGCGTTCGAGGCCGCGCCGGGAGCCTACGAGCACCCGGAACCGATCGTCGAGATGGTCGCGCAGCTCCGTGACGGTCACCGACATCAGCCGTGACGCCGCCAGTTCGAGCGCGAGCGGGATTCCGTCGAGTCGGCGGCAGATGTCGACGACGGCGTCGGCGTCGGGTTCGAGCGTGACCGTCGGCGAATCCGCGGACGCCCTCTCGACGAAGAGCGTCGGGCCGCTCGACCGGACGTCGAGGGGAGGCACCGACCGTAGTTGTTCGTCGTTGAGCCGCAATCCTTCCCGGCTCGTGGCGAGCACCGTGACGCTGTCCGTCGCATCGAGGATCTTGCCGATGACGTCGGCCGCCGCGTCGAGGACATGCTCGCAGTTGTCGAACAGCAGGAGCCGTATGCGCCCCTCCAACGCGGAGGCCACGCTGTCTGCGACGCTCAGCCCCGGCTGCTGGTTGAGACCGAGGACCGCGGCGACCGCGTCGGGTACGGCGGCGGGATCGGTGACCGGACCCAGCTCGATCATCCACACCCCATCCGGAAACTCCGGTTGCAGTCGGGCGGCGACTTCCTGTGCCAAGCGCGTCTTGCCGACGCCGCCGACGCCCGTGAGAGTCACCAGGCGATGCGATTTCAACGCGGTGGCCACCTCGGCCACTTCGGATTCTCGGCCCACGAAGCTGGTCGCGGGCGGGCGCAGGTTGCCCTGGCTCGCGTCGAGCGTTCTGAGCGGCGGGAATTCCGACCGCAGTCCTTCTGCCACGACCTGGAAGACGTCGACGGGCCTGGCGATGTCGCGTAACCGCCGTGGACCGAGGGCGACGAGGTCGACTCCGGAGACGAGATCGGCCGTCGTCCGGTCGATCAGGAGCTGTCCGCCGTGGCCGGCCGCCATCAGGCGCGCGGTGCGGTTGCACACCGCGCCGAAATAGTCGCCCTCCCGACATTCGGCTTCGCCCGTTGCGATGCCCATCCGCACCGGCAGGTGCAGCGACCGTTGAGCATCGACGGCCGCATCCACCGCTTGACGTGGCGAGGAGAACGCCGCACAGATGCCGTCGCCCGTGTGCTTGAACAACCAGCCGTCGTGCACCTCCACCGCATGGCGCATCGTGTCGTCGTGGGAGGCCAGGGCGCGCCGCATCGCATCGGCGTCGGCTTCCCAACGTCGGGTCGACCCTTCGATGTCGGTGAACAGGAAGGTGACAACCGCGGAGGGTGCCGCTTGGAGCCCGCCATTCATCCGGTCACCGCCGCACCCCCATAGCCTGCGGATTCATGCTAAGTCGGTGAGGGCGGGAAAGGGCAGAATCGACCACTTGACACCTGTCAACTCGGCGCATCGTAGAGTCAGCCCATGCAGATCCGCGAACATGCCGAGGCGACGCCCGACAAACCCGCCGTCATCATGCATCCCAGTGGCACCACGGTGACGTTCGGCGAGCTCGAGGCGCGCGCCAACCGGTTGGCCCACCACTTCCGGCAGTCGGGGCTGGTGGAAGGGGACACCGTCGCTGTCCTGATGGAGAACAACGAACATCTGCACGCCGTCATGTGGGCGGCCCGGCGCAGCGGTCTGTACTACGCGGTGATCAACACGCACCTGACCGCAGCCGAGGCGGCCTACATCGTCGACAACAGTGGCGCCAAGGCAGTCATCGGATCGCAGGCGATGCTCAAGGTGTGCGAGGAGCTGGAAGAGCACCTGCCCAACGGACTACCGGAGCTGCTGCTCATCGCCGACGACAACCTCGACGGCTGGCAGCGCTATCCGGAATGCGTCGCCGATCACCCGGAAACCCCCATCCCCGACGAGATCGAGGGTGACCTGCTGCAGTACTCGTCGGGAACCACCGGACGCCCCAAGGGGATTCGGCGCGAGCTGCCCCATGTCTCCCCCTCGCAGGCCGGCAATATGCTGTCCGCCCTGTTGATGGCCATCCAGATGGACAGTGATTCGGTGTATCTCAGCCCGGCGCCGCTGTATCACACCGCGCCGTGTATGTGGACGATGTCCGCGCAGGCCATGGGCGCTACCACGGTGATCATGCGGAAGTTCGAGCCCGAGGAGGCGCTGATAGCCATCCAGAAGTACGGGGTCACCAGCGGGCAGTTCGTGCCCGCCATGTTCGTCCGCATGCTCAAACTGCCGGCCGAAATCCGTGATTCGTATGACCTCTCGTCCATCCGCAGAGTCGTACATGCCGCCGCGCCCTGTCCGGTCGACATCAAGAAGCAGATGATCGACTGGTGGGGTCCGGTCATCGATGAGTACTACTCCTCCTCCGAGGGCGCGGGTATCACCTTCATCACCGCCGAGGGCTGGCTCAACCACCCGGGCTCGGTGGGCAAGCCGCTGCTGGGTGAGGCGCATGTGCTCGGTGAGGACGGCGAGGAACTGCCGCCGGGAGAGCCCGGTCAGATCTATTTCGACATGGGCCCAATGAGTTTCGTCTATCACAACGATCCGGTGAAGACGGCCGAGTCGCGTGAGAAGCACGGGTGGGTGACGGTCGGTGACGTGGGCTATCTCGACGAGGACGGCTACATGTTCCTCACCGACCGCAAGCACCACATGATCATCTCCGGCGGGGTGAACATCTACCCGCAGGAGGCCGAGAACCTGTTGATCACCCATCCGAAGGTGTTGGACGCGGCGGTTTTCGGGGTTGACGACGAAGAGATGGGCCAGCGTGTCAAGGGTGTGGTGCAGACCGTCGAGCCCGCCGACGCGACCGACGAGTTCGCCGAGGAACTGCTCGAGTGGCTGCGTGAACGCCTGGCGCACTACAAATGTCCGCGGTCCATCTCGTTCGAGGCCCAACTGCCACGTACGGAGACCGGCAAGATGCTCAAGCAGGAGCTGGTCAAGAAGTACTCGTGACACACGTCGAGTTGCCGTCGGGCATCGTCGTGGCGATCGAAACGCCAACTGACGACGCCACATTCACCTTGTCGGAATACGACTCCGACGACAGCCGGGTCGTCACCGTGGCCTCCGTGGCCGACACCCTCGCCGAAGTGACAGAGCGGTGCGCCCAGTGGCCGCACGCCGCGGGCATCTGCGACGACGTCCTTCGTGCCGTCGACCCGGCCGCCCCCGCGTTCGGCGGCGTCATCACCGAGTCGCTGGCATACTCCACGCTGCAGGCAGGGCCGGAGTTCGCGCGTTGGCTCGACGAGCGCGGACCCTCGCAGGTCCCCGAGATCCCCGATCCCGTTGTGGCCGAACGCATCGACGACACCGTCTATGTGCGGTTCAACCGGGTGCGGCGGCACAACGCGTTCTCCACCGACGCTCGCGGCGCGCTGCTGGAGGCACTCGAGGTGGCGCGCGTCGACCCGTCGGTCACCGAGGTGGTCCTGTCCGGCAACGGACCGTCGTTCTGCAGCGGTGGGGATCTCGCCGAGTTCGGGGGTTTCCTCGATCCCGCGAGCGCACACTTCGCCCGCACCCGCTACAGCCCCGCGCTGGTGCTGGCCGAGCTGACCGACCGGCTCGGCAACCGCTGCCGCGCGCGAGTCCACGGTCAGGTGCTCGGCAGCGGATTGGAGATGGCGGCGTTCTGTGGCCACATCGAGTCGAGCCCGAGCGCCGTTTTCGGGTTGCCGGAACTCAGCCTCGGGCTGATCCCCGGCGCAGGCGGAACGGTGAGTATCACTCGCCGGATCGGCCGTTGGCGCACAGCGTATCTGGTGTTGTCGGGCCGAACCATCGATCCGCCGACGGCGTTACGGTGGGGGCTCGTCGACGAGATCGCTGACTAGCCCGAGCGGCGCAACGTCACCCGGTAGGTGTACTGCTCGGGCAGGAAATGGCTGACCGACAACTCGATCGGTCGGCCTTGCGCGTCTGAGTACAACCGGTCGACGCGCAACATCGGATGCCCCGGTTCGCAGAGGACGGCGTCTGCCACCTCGGCATCGGCGGGTGCGACCGTGATCGACTGTGCGGCTTCGACGATCGGTGCACTCAGATGCGGCTCGAGCAGTCCGATGACGGTCTGCGTCCCGGCTGCCCCGTCGGCCAACTCCGGCGAGTCCGCCACCGCCGCTGCCACTGTCGGCGCCAGATGCACCGTGGTCAGTACGAACGGCACCCTGGGGTCGGTGCCGTGCAGCCGCCGGAACACCACCGTGTACACGATGTCGTCGTCGAGTCGCAGCCTGCTGGCGCCCTCGACGTCCACGCGACGCCGCAGTCCGCCGAGCACCTCCATTGTGGTGTCGTCGGACAGGCTCATCAGGTCCTCGATCGAGCCGAACTGGCGCAGGTAGCGCCGTCCCGAACCGCTTGCGTACGTCCCGCGACCCGGCACCCGGTACACGACACCATCGGCCACCAGGTCCTGAAACGCGCGGCGCACAGTCTGTCTCGACAGACCATGAGCAGCAACGAGTTCCGACTCCGTCGGCAACCGCGCTCCGTCGCGGTAGCGGCCGGCCGCGATCTGCTCGCGCAACTGGTCGCGCAGGGTCTGGTACGCCGGCGCGGGCCTCATCGCCTACAGGCCGCCTCGTGCCACCAACTGCGAGGCGATGACGTTGCGCTGGATCTCGTTGGTGCCCTCGCCGACGATCATCAGCGGCGCGTCGCGGAAGTACCTTTCGACGTCGTACTCCGTGGAATAGCCGTAACCGCCGTGAATGCGGACCGCGTTGAGCGCGATCTCCATCGCGACCTCGGAGGCGAACAGCTTGGCCATCCCCGCCTCCATATCGCAGCGTTCGCCGCTGTCGTAGCGCTCGGCGGCATACCGCGTCAGCTGGCGGGCGGCGGTGAGCTTGGTGGCCATGTCGGCCAGATAGTTGCCGATGGACTGGTGCTTCCAGATGGGTTGCCCGAAGCTCTCGCGCTCCTGGGCGTACCGCAGCGCATCCTCCAACGCGGCCGTCGCCACGCCGAGCGCCCGTGACGCGACCTGAATACGGCCCGTCTCAAGGCCTTGCATCATCTGGGCGAAGCCCTTACCCGGCTCTCCGCCGAGGATCGCCGACGCGGGCACACGGCAGTCCTCGAAAATCAGCTCACACGATTCGACGCCCTTGTACCCGAGCTTGGGCAGGTCCCGAGACACCGACAACCCCGTCATGCCCTGTTCGACGAGAACCACCGAGATTCCCTTGTGGCGCGGAGTGGCCGTCGGATCGGTCTTGCACAACAGCGCGATCAGCCCGGATCTGCGCGCGTTCGAAATCCAGGTCTTCGATCCGTTGATGGTCAGGCCGTCGCCTTCGGACGGCAGCGCCGTGGTGGCCATGTTCTGCAGATCGGACCCGCCGCCAGGTTCGGTCAGCGCCATCGTGGCGCGGATCTCGCCGGTCGCCATCGTGGGCAGATAGCGGCGCTTCTGCTCCTCGGTGCCGAACAACACCAACAGCTTGGCGACGACGGTGTGTCCGCCCATCGCCCCGGCCAGGCTCATCCAGCCGCGGGACAGCTCCTGGGTCACCTCCACGTAGCAGGGCATCGACACCGGCGAACCGCCGTATTCCTCCGGGATGGCCAGACCGAAGATGCCGATCTGCTTCATCTGCTCGATCCACGCCTCGGGATATTCGTTGGCGTGTTCGACGTCGCGCACTCGCGGTTTGACCTCGCGGTCGATGAAGGCCCGCACGGTGGCGACCAGCATCGTCTCTTCCTCATTCATGTACGGCCATATTGACACTTTGTGCGGCCCAATGCCAGAGTGGGCCCGTGAGCGGCCCGTACTTCGACGACCTGCACGTGGGGCAGGTTTTCGACACCGCGCCGCCGATGACGTTGACGTCGGGTGCGGCCGCGGTGCATCAGTCGATCGTCGGCGATCGTCTGCGGCTGGCGCTCGACGGCGAGTTGGCGACGGCGGTCACTGGTGCGGCCGGTCCGCTGGCGCATCCGGCGCTGGTCTGTGACGTCGCGATCGGCCAGACCACGCTCGTCACCCAGCGGGTGAAGGCCAATCTGTTCTACCGCGGCTTGGTCTTTCACCGGTTCCCCGTCATCGGCGACACCCTGTTCACCCGCACAGAAGTGGTCGGGCTCAAGGAGAACTCCGTCAAGCCGGGCCGGGCGCGGACCGGATTGGCCGCGCTGCGGATGACGACCGTCGACGAGCTCGGCCGCTTGGTGCTCGATTTTCACCGCTGCGCGATGCTGCCGCTGCGCGACGGTGCCGGCGAGACGGGGCACGCCGACGACCTGTCGACGATCGGCGCTGAGACCCCGCCCGTACCCGATCCGACCTCGGACTGGGACGCCGAGACCTACCGCGCGAAGGTACCTGGGGCCCACTTCGATCCCGGATTCGCGGGGGCGGTGCTGCACAGCACCGGCGACGTGGTGAGCAGCGCACCCGAGCTGGCCCGGCTGACGTTGAACATCGCTGCGACACACCACGACTGGCGGGTCAACAACCGTCGGCTGGTCTACGGAGGCCACACGATCGGGCTGGCGCTGGCTCAGGTGACGCGGCTGTTGCCCAACCTTGTCACCGTCCTCGGCTGGCAGTCCTGCGACCACACCGGGCCGGTGTACGAAGGGGACACGCTCTACAGCGAGGTGCACATCGAGAAGGCCGAGCCGCTTGCGGACGGTCGCGGTGGCGTGCTGACGGTGCGGTCGGTGGTGTATGCGGTCGATGACCAGGATCGCAACGTGCTCGATTGGCGCTTCACCGCGCTGCAATTCTGAGCCGCGCCCACCCCCGGCGGCACCCGGTTGTGAAGTTGGCGACAATGGGGAGCGTGACGTCGACGATGTTGGCTGTCCCCACCGCCGTGCTCGACCGGGCCGGACGGGTAGCCGACGCCTTCGCAACCTTCACCGGCGTCGAGGTCGACGCCGCCGAGTTGATCGGCGGGCGTGCTGCGCTGCTGGGCCTTTCGCCTGCCGGTCAGGTGTCGGCGGGCGGCGCGACGCGCCTGATGCGCAGCCATGACAGTTGGTGTGCCCTCACGTTGGCGAGGCCCGACGACATCGCCGCGGTTCCCGCGCTGATATCGGCCGACGAGGTCGACGATCCATGGCAGGCGGTCCAGGACTGGGTCGCCGAGAACGACTGCGCCGACATGACCGAGCGCGCCCGGTTGCTCGGCCTGCCGGCGGCGGGCCTCGCCGAGACCCCGCCCGAGGCCCCGCGGGTGTACCCGTTCGGTGCGGCCACCGCGACGCGAGGCCCTGCTGACCTCCTGGTCGCGGACCTGTCCGCGATGTGGGCCGGGCCGCTGTGTGGGCGGTTGCTCTCGTCGGCGGGTGCGACCGTGGTCAAGGTGGAGAGCGCCGCACGACCCGACGGCGCCCGTCACGGACCGCAAGCGTTCTTCGACTGGATTAACGCCGGAAAACTCTCCTACAGTGTCGATTTCGACGAACCGTCCGGTTTGCGGGCGCTGCTGGCCGCCGCCGACGTCGTGATCGAGTCGTCGCGGCCCGCGGCGTTGGCTCGTCGCGGGCTCTCCCCGACGGACGTGGCGCCGCGTGAAGGCCGGGTGTGGCTACGGGTCACCGGCCACGGCACCGACGGTGACCGTGACAACTGGGTCGCGTTCGGCGACGACGCCGCCGTGTCGGGCGGCCTGGTCTGTGGTGAGCCCGACGAGCCGGAGTTCTGCGCCGATGCGATCGCCGACCCGCTGACCGGGCTCCAGGCAGCGCTGGCCGTCGCGCGGTCGTTGCGCAGCGGGGGAGGGGAGCTGATCGAAATGTCGATGGCCGCCGTCGCCGCCACCTATGCACAGCTACCGCGGGACGACCAATCACCCTGTGGCGCAGCGCCGCAACTGTCGGCAGCCGCGCAACCGCTCGGGGCGGACAACGAGGAAGTGGAGCAGCTGATCGACCAGCGACGGCCCGCGTCTTGCTGATCCAGCGCGCGACGCTTCTCGACGGCACTTCCGTCGATATCCGGGTGGCCGAAATGATCGTCGCCGTCGAGCCGGAGCTGGAGCGTATTCGCGGCGAGCCGGTCTACGACGCGGCCGGTCGCACCGTCATACCGGGGCTGCACGATCACCATGTCCATCTGCGTTCCGCCGCAGCGGCTTTACGCTCGGTGCGGGTCGGTCCTGCCGAGGTGCGCAACCGGGCGGAACTGGCCCGTGCGTTGGCGGATGCGAAGCCCGGTGCCGATGGCTGGGTCAGGGCGGTGGGCTATCACGAAGCGGTTGCGGGTCACCTGGTCCGCACCGTTCTCGACGAGGTGGCGCCGTCGGTTCCGGTCCGCGTGCAGCACCGCAGCGGTGTGCTGTGGACGCTGAATTCGGCGGGACTGGTCCGTGTGGGAATGGCTGACCACCCCGACGGACGCTTGCGCAGTGCCGACCGCTCCTGGTCGGATAGTCTGCAGCGCAACGAGAGCGGTCTGGGTGAGGTGAGCGAGCGGCTCAGCGGCCTCGGCGTCACCGGCGTCACCGACGCCACCCCCGACCTCGAGATCGACGACATCGTCCGGCTTTTGGAGGCCCACCGCCGCGGGGAACTGCGCCAGCGCGTGCTGTGCCTCGCACCGGGCAAGCGGATTCTGCACGATACCGACCTCGACCTCGACGGCCTCACCTCGTGGATCTCGGAGCGGCACGGCGAGGGCGCACCGGTCGCCGTGCACTGTGTGACCGCCGCACAACTCGTCGTCACGCTCTCCGCGCTACAGGCGACCGGAACGCTTCCGGGGGACCGCATCGAGCACGCATCCGTCGTGCCCGACGACGGCATCGGCGCCCTTGCCGCGAGCGGCGTGACCGTGGTGACGCAGCCGAACTTCGTCGCCGAGCGCGGCGATCAGTACCTCGACGACGTGCCCGCCGGCGAACACCATGAATTGTGGCGCGTCGCTTCGCTGTTGCGCGCGGGCGTGCCGCTCGTGCTGTCGACCGACATGCCGTTCGGCGAGGGCGACCCGTGGGCGACGATGCGTGCCGCGGTGCGACGGATGACCGGCAGCGGCGCGGTGCTCGGCGCGGACGAACGCATCACCGCGCTGGAAGCGCTCGGCATGTTCTTCGGTACCGGGCATGACCCGCTGCAGCGCCGAACCGTCGCGCCCGGCCAACCGGGCGATCTGGTGGTGCTGGAACCGTCGCCGCGCGACGTGCTCGAGACATTGGCGTCGGACATGGTGGCCGCCACCGTGATCGCGGGCGAGGTGGTGTTGGACCGCGGGTGACTCAGGCGGCCGCGGGTGCCAACGCCCGCTGTAGCATCGCGCACTGACTGTCGAAGAACTGTTGTGAAACAGAGGCTTTGGGCGCGATGCCGTCGAATCCGTGGAACGCGCCCTCGACGATCTCGACGTCGCACGGCACTCCGGCGGCCTTGAGTCGTTCGGCGTACTCGAGATCCTCGTCGTGGAAGAGGTCCAGCGTTCCGACCCCGATCCACGCGGGCGGCAAGCCGGCCAGGTCGTTTCTGCGCGCGGGCACGGCCACGGCGGGATCGGCGTCACCGAGGTAGGCCGCCCAGCCGAACTTGTTGCTCGACTTGTTCCACAGTCGAATCCCGGGGTTGTCCAGTTCGCGGCGGTCCACGGTGCGGTCGTCGAGCATCGGATACACCAGCAGCTGGGCCGATGGGGTGACCTCTCCGCGGTCGCGCGCCAGCAGCGCCAACTGGGCCGCCAAACCGCCGCCTGCGCTGGCACCCCCGATCGCGACACGGCTTGAGTCCACCGACGGCAGCGCCACCAACCACTTCAGCGCCGAATAGCAGTCCTCCACCGCGGCCGGGTAGGCGTATTCGGGCGCCAACCTATAGTCGACGGAGGCCACCGTGACCCCCAGGCGCCGGGCGAACCGGCGGCACAGCTCGTTGTCCTGGCCCGGATGGCCGATGAGATAACCCCCGCCGTGAATCCACAACAGCGCGGGGCCCTTTCGCATGCCCCCAGGCGGCCGATACAGCCAGACGTCGACTCCCGACGGCAGGGTCAGCGCCTCGACATCGCGGGGCACTTTGCGCCACATGCGCCGGGTCACCATGCGCACGATCGGCAGCGTCGCGGGTGTGATCACCTGCTTGGGGGCGAGGCGGGCGGCGCGGCGCAGGTCGGGATGGAAGTCGGTGAACGGCACCCGACAAGTATTACGTCACCGGCAGCCGAGGGGTGCCCCATATTGTTTATACAAACAGACTTGTATAAACTAACGGCAGCTCGTGGTAGGAGACGCCGTGACGCACAAGTCAGCCCCTTATGTCGCACTGGAGCATGAACACCGCGAGATCGACCGCGCGATCGAGGACTTCGTGGGCAAGCTTCGGGCCGGCGTCCTCGAAACCGAAGTGCTCACCTGGGCGCTGGACAAGCTGCGCCGCCACATCTACCTCGAAGAGGTCATCGTGTTCCCGCCGATCCGTGAGGCCGGGATGGTGATGCCGATCTTCGTGATGATGCGTGAGCACGGCCAATTGTGGCGGACCATGGACACATTGGACGGCCTGCTCGCAGCGTCTGACACCGACCGGATCGAGGCGGCCTGCGGCGTACTGCTGGATCAGTTGCACGAGCACAACTCTAAAGAAGAGCCAATTATCTACCCGCACATAGACATTGATCTCACCGCGCATATGCGCGCGGAGTTGACTCGGTCCGTCGAATCGGGCCGCGCCCCCGGGGGATGGGTCTGCCGGCACGCCAGTGTTGTGGGCGCAATGTCCGGTCCGGCCGATGAGAACTGAACTGCTGATCAAGTCAAGGAGGCGTCATGCGTGTCGTAGTGGATCGCGATCGGTGTGAGGGCAATGCGTTCTGCGTGAAATATGCGCCCGAAGTGTTCGAACTCGACGACGACGATTACGCGGTGGTGATCGCCGACCCGGTACCGCCCGAGTTCGAGGCGCACGCGGCCAAGGCCGTCGACGAATGCCCGCGCGCGGCGATCACCCGCCACGACTGAGGACCTTCCGGTCGATGACACGACGCGATGAGGTACTGGCGGCGCTGCGGGCCGCGGGGACGCCCTTGAGCGTGCTCGACGTGGCCGTGCGGTTGTCGATCCATCCCAACACCGCGCGCTTCCATCTGGAGGCCTTGCTCGAGCGCGGCCGGGTCGAGATGATCAAGCCCAGCCGCACGAAACCGGGCCGGCCCCCGCTGATGTTCCGCGCGACAACGGGTATGGACCCGGACGGCCCCCGCGACTACCGCGTGCTGGCCGGGGTGCTCGCCGATGCATTGGCGCGCCAGAACGACCCGCAACGACGTGCGGTCGCTGCCGGCCAAGCATGGGCGAAGAAAGAGGCTGCCACCAACGGCGCCGTCCAGCCGCTGGACCGGGATCAGGCCTTCGAGCGCCTCACGAGTCTCCTTGCCGAAATGGGATTCGCCCCGCAAGAGCGCTCGCGCAACGACGATCTTGATGAGATCGGATTGCACAATTGCCCGTTCCTCGACCTGGCGGACACCCACCGCGACATCATCTGTCCCGTGCATCTCGGTCTGATGCAAGGGGCGCTGGCGGCCTGGGATGCGCCGGTCACCGTGGAAGCACTGGTCCCGTTCGCCGAGCCCGGTCTCTGTATCGCGAATCTGACACCGAGAAGGAGAGTCTCATGACCGCTGCACACTCCATCGCAACCGCGCTCGCGTTCGTCTGGCTCGGCATGGTGCTCGCGATCTCGTTCATCGAGGCCCCGCTGAAGTTCCGGGCGCCGGGGGTGTCCCTACAGATCGGACTCGGCATCGGCCGGTTGGTGTTCCGCGCGCTCAACAGCATCGAGGCCGCGCTGGCTGTGGTCATGGTGATCATCATCGTGATGGACCGACCGTCGACCGGTGCCACCGTCGCCCTCGGCGCAGCCATTGTCGCGTTGGCTGTTCAGTTGATCGCGGTCCGTCCCGCATTGAACCGGCGCTCCGATGCCGTCCTGTCGGCGCCGGCGGGAACGACCCCGGCAGGGCGGTCACGCATCCACTACGTCTACGTCGCCCTGGAGGCCGTGAAGGTTGTCGCGCTGACTGTCGGCGGAATCACGTTGCTGGCCTGACTATTTCAGCAACGGGTCTCGCGGTAGGCCGAGGATGCGCTCGGCGATCGTATTGCGGGTGATCTCCGAGGTGCCTCCGGCGATCGTCATGGCCCGGTTGCCGAGGTAAGCCAGCGTCAGCGTCGGGGTCTGCCCGACGACGGCCGCGGAACCGGCCAGCTCCATGGCCAATTCGGTCATCCGCTGCCCCGATTCGGCCACCAGGAGTTTGGTGACGTTGCCCTCCGGGCCGGGGTCCGAACCCGCGATCGCGCGGGTCACCCGCCGCAGGTTCAACAGCCGCAACGTGTGCGTCTCGGCGATCACCTCGCCGGCCCGCCGCAGATACGTCGTGCGCTTCTCGGGAGACGCATTGTCGAGCAGCTTCACCAGATCGGTCGCGGTGAACCCGGTGGTGCCGCCCGAACCGCCGCCGATCGAGATGCGCTCGTTGCCCAGCGTCGCGCGGGCCACCAGCCAACCCTTGTTCACGTCGCCGACCACGTCGGCGTCAGGGACGAAGACGTCGTCGAAGAACACCTCGTTGAAATGTGCGTGGCCGGTCAGCCCGCGAAGCGGATTGACCGTCACCCCAGGCGCTTTCATGTCGATGGCCATCATCGTCACGCCGGCGTGCTTGGGGGCGTCGGGGTCGGTGCGCACAGTGGCTAGGCCCCACTGGCACTGGTGGGCCAGGCTGGTCCACACCTTCTGGCCGGTCACCCGCCAGCCGCCGTCGACCTTCTTGGCCGACGTCCGCACGGCCGCGGCATCCGAGCCCGCGCCGGGTTCGGAGAACAGCTGACACCACATCACCTCGCCGCGCAGCACCGGTTCGACCCAGCGTTCCCGTTGGTCGTCGGTGCCCGCCTGGGCGATGGTCAGCGTCACCCAGCCGGTGATGCCCAGGTCGGGCCGTTCGACGTCGGCGAACTCCTCCTCGATGACCAGTTGTTCGAGCACGTCGGCGGCGCGTCCCCACGGTTTGGGCCAGTGCGGCACCAGGTAGCCGGAGTCGACGAGGAAGTCGCGCTGCTGGTCGGCGGGCAGGGAATGCAGCGTGGCGACGGCCTCTCGCGCCTGCTCGCGGAACTGCTCGGCTTCCGGCGGCAGCGTGAACGTCGCACCGCGCGCCTGGCCACTGCGCTGAGCTTCGACGACGTCGAGCAGCGGATCGCCGGCCTCGGCCATCAACGCCGCGAGCGTCCTTGCGCGCCGCAGATACAGGTGGGCATCGTGCTCCCAGGTGAAGCCGATCCCGCCGTGTAGCTGAATGTTGGTCTCTGCGTTGAAGACCTGTGTTCGGATGGCGTGCGATGCGGCGACTGCGGCGGCGAACGACGCGCTGTCCAGGTCGTCGGCGCGGGCGGCATCCCACGTCGCGGCGGTCGTCACCTCAGCGTCGACGAGCATATTGGCCGCGTGGTGCTTGACGGCCTGGAATGTCCCGATCGTTCGGCCGAACTGCTCACGGACCTTGGCGTATTCGACGGCCATCTCCATGCTGGCCCAGCTGACACCGACCGCCTCGGCCGACGCGAGGATGCGAAAGACCGTGTGCGCCTTGCGTGCCGCACCGCGAAGCAGTCGTTCCTCGGTGACCGTCACACCGCTCAGCGCGACCGAGCCGAGGCTGCGCGAGGTATCCATCGATTCGAGCGGGCTGATCGTGACGCCCTCGGCGACAGAATCGATGACGACGACGTCCTCACCGGCGACGACGACCAGCAGGTTCGCGTCCGGCGCACCCAGCACCGCGGGACTCTCACCGGTCACGACCAGGTCGGATCCGACCGTCACATTGCCCGAGACCGCGAGCGCACCGACTGTGCTGCCGTCGGCGAGACCCGGAAGCAGTTGTGCGCGAGCCGCTTCGGAGGCACACCGGTCGATCACCACAGCCGCGGCCACGGTGGGCAGGAACGGGCCAGGGCACAGTTCGCGTCCCTGGGCTTCGAGCACCACCGCCAACTCCGCGAGCCCGAAGCCGGACCCGCCGTGTTCCTCGGCAATGGCCAGCCCGGTCCATCCCAGGCCCGCCGAGGCCGACCAGATCTCGGCGGGATGCGACGAACCGCCCTGAAGCGTCGATCGGGCGGCCGCCCGGCTGTTGACACGGTTGAGCTGGCCGATTGCCGCATCGGCCAGGTCGACGTGCTCTTCTGTGATGGCGAGCGCTGACTTACTCACGTGAAAGTCCTCTGCGAAGTTGACGGTCGGCAAGTCACGCTAGACCATCTGCGCAGGTCACGGTATAGGCGACCGAGATCCCGAAATGTCTCCGGTAGACACTTCGAAAAGATGACATGTGCCGAACATGCCCCGCGGTACAGTCGCGCAATGGCGGTGCGACCGGATGCCCGGTACCCAGGTCCGACGTTCTGGACACGTGCGCGATGGTTGCTGAACGCCGGCCCGTCGGATTACATGCTGGCGACGAGCGTGGCCGCGGCTTCGCTGCCCGTCATCGGAAAGCACCTGGAACCGTTGGGCACTGTGACCGCGGTCGGCGTATGGGGTTTCCGTCACCTGCCCGATTTCCTGGGTTCGACGGTCAAATCGTGGCTTAGCCCGGGCGATGCCGAGCTAAGGCAGTCCGAGCGCGACAGCACCAACGCTGTCACCGAGGCCGCGCTGCGCGGTGTGGTCAACGCCAAGGACCTCGCCGTCGACTGGCCTGCGCCGGAGTCGGCGCCGCCGTTGTGGAAGCTGCGGGAGCATCGGCGCAGCGTGTACCGCACCTCGGTGCAGTACGGGCCCCGGTCTTCACAACTGCTCGACGTGTGGCGGCCCAAGGAGTTGCCCGCCGAGCCGGCGCCGGTGCTGATCTTCGTGCCGGGCGGGGCGTGGGTGCACGGCAACCGGATCCTGCAGGGGTACGCGTTGATGTCCCACCTCGCCGAGAAGGGCTGGGTGTGCCTGTCGATCGACTACCGGGTGGCGCCGCACCACCGGTGGCCGGCCCATATCCACGACGTGAAGACCGCCATCGCGTGGGCCCGCGCCAACGTCGACAAGTTCGGCGGCGACCGTGACTTCGTGGCGGTCGCGGGCACGTCGGCGGGCGGTCACCTCTCAGCGCTGGCAGGACTCACCGCCAACGATCCTGAGCTGCAGGCCGAGCTGCCGGAAGGCTCCGACACGTCGGTGGACGCGGTGGTGGGCATCTACGGTCGCTACGACTGGGAGGACAAGTCCACCGTCGAGCGGGTGCGCTTCGTGGACTTCCTCGAGCGCGTCGTCGTGGGACACAAACTCACCAAGCGTCCGGACGTCTACCGCAAGGCGTCCCCGATCGCCCAGGTGCATCCCGAGGCGCCGCCGTTCCTGATCGTCCACGGCACCGGCGACAGTGTCATCCCGGTGGCGCAGGCCCGTTCGTTCGTCGAACGGCTGCGCGCGGTGTCCCGGTCGGTGGTCAGTTACGTCGAACTGCCCGGCGCCGGGCACGCGTTCGACATGACCGACGGGGCCAGGACCGGCTCGGCCGCGATGGCAATAGGATTGTTCCTGAACCAGATTCACCGAAACCGGACGCTGGTGGGGGCTAAAGAGGTTATATAGGCTCCTCCGGAGGGAGGGGTCCGCGACGTGAGAAGGCTCAGCGGCTGGGACGCGATCCTGCTGTACAGCGAAACTCCGACGGTGCACATGCACACGCTCAAGCTGGCGGTGATCGACCTCTCCGAGTTGGGTGACCGTCCCTTCGGCATCGAGGAGTTCCGCCGCGTCATCCACGGGCGGCTCTACAAACTCGACCCGTTCCGATACGAGCTCGTCGACATCCCATTCAAGTTCCACCACCCGATGTGGCGGGAGAACTGCGAAGTCGACCTCGAGTACCACGTGCGGCACTGGCGGGTGGACAGCCCAGGCGGTCGCAGGCAACTCGACGAAGCAATCGGCCAGATCGCCAGCACGCCGCTGGACCGCAGCAGGCCGCTGTGGGAGATGTATTTCATCGAGGGTCTGGCCAACGGACGAATCGCGGTGCTCGGCAAGATCCACCACGCCCTCGCCGACGGGGTCGCGTCGGCGAATCTTTTGGCCCGCGGGATGGATCTGCAGCTAGGCCCGCAAGCCGAGCGTGACTCGTACGCAACGGATCCGCCGCCGGGCAAGGCGGAGTTGGTGCGGACCGCGTTCGCCGACCACATGCGCCAAATCGGCCGGCTACCGAGCGTCATGCGCTATACGGCGCAGGGTCTGCAACGCGTGCGCAAGAGCGCGAAGAAACTCTCACCCGAACTCACCCGGCCGTTCACGCCGCCGCCGTCGTTCATGAATCACCGCGTCGACGCGCAACGCAAGTTCGCCACCGCCACCCTGGCGCTCGCCGACGTCAAGGAGACGGCCAAGCATCTGGGCGTCACCATCAACGACATGGTGCTCGCGATCTCGGCGGGCGCGTTGCGGGAACTCTCCCTGAAGTACGACGGTCAGGCCGACCATCCGCTGTTGGCTTCCGTCCCAGTCAGTTTCGACTTCTCACCGGATCGGATCTCTGGCAACTACTTCACCGGTGTGATGATGACGGTCCCCATCCAGCTCGAGGATCCGCTGCAGCGGGTCCAAGCGGTGCACGACGCCGCGGTGGAGGCCAAGGAAACGCATCACCTGATGGGCCCGGAGCTGGTGAGCCGGTGGTCGGCGTACTTCCCGCCGCGCCCTGCCGAGCGGCTGTTTTCCTGGCTGGCCGAAAAAGACGGCCAGAACAAAGTGTTGAACCTGCCGATCTCCAACGTGCCCGGTCCGCGGCAACCCGGTCGCGTGGGCGGCGCGCTGGTCACCGAGATCTACTCCGTCGGACCGCTGACCACCGGCAGCGGGTTGAACATCACGGTGTGGAGCTACGTCGACCAACTCAACATCTCGGTGCTGTCCGACGGCGCGACGCTCGAGGACCCGCACGAGTTGACCGACGCGATGATCGCCGCATTCATCGAGATCCGCGGGGCCGCAGGGCTTTCGAGTGAACTGACGGTGGTCGAGTCCGCCATGGCGCAGTAGGACGGCTTCCGCTCAGACTTCTACGCACCCGCGGATTCAGCCTGCGGCAGTTGACCGCTCGGCGCGTGGCGCTGCGCGTGCACCCAGGACAGGAAACGTTCGACGGCCTGCGCCGTGTAGTGCGCCCGTGGTGACCCGTAGAAGTCGAATGCATGCTGGGCGTGCGGGATTTCGGCGTAGGCCACGGTGGACGTCGACACCTTGCGAAGCGCCTCGACGAAATCGCGTCCCTCCTGCACCGGAATGATCGAGTCGTCCTGACCGTGAAGCACGAAAAACGGTGGGGCGTCGCGACGCACCCGCATGATCGGGGAGGCGTCGACATAGGTCTGCTTGTTCTCGCTGATGGGCTTTTTCACGACGAACTTCTGCAGGAAACCGATGAACTCCTTACGGCCGGAGCCTCGTGCCGACACCCAGTCGTAGCGTCCGTAGATCGGGACCGCGGCCGCCACCGACGTGTCGGCGTCCTCGAAGCCCGGCTGCCACTGCGGATCATCCGGCGTCAGCGCGGTCAGCGAGGACAGGTGCCCTCCCGCCGAGCCGCCGGTGATCGCGACGAAGTCGGGATCCCCGCCGTAGTCGGCGATGTTCTCCTTGATCCAGGCCAGGGCCCGTTTGACGTCGATGATGTGCGCGGGCCAGGTGTGCCGCGGACTGACGCGGTAGTCGATCGAGACGCACACCCAGCCCCGCTCGGCCATGTAGCTGAGCAGGGGATAGGCCTGCGGCCTGCGCATGCCGATCGCCCACGCACCCCCCGGCACCTGCAGCAGCACCGGCGCCTTGCCGTCGCGCGGCAGGTCGGCACGCCGCCAGATGTCGGCGCGGTTGACCCGGCCGTGCGGGCCGTACTGAACGGTGTTGGCCCGCTCGACGTAGCGGCGGCGCAGCAGTTCGTTCGGGGGAACGCCGACGTTTGCGAGCCGACGCCGCCTGCCGGGCTGCGACGACGAGGCCACCTGCTTGTAGTCGTCGCCGAGTGCCTCACGCAGCGGTTCCTCGAAATAGCGCTTCGACGTCACGTTGCGGTACATGATCAGGCCGAGCAACGCCCATGCGATCGCGGTGAGCGCCAACGCGATACGGCCGGGCGCACCGCGGAAGTCACCACGCAGGCCGCGCCGTATGGCGTCCAGCACCGAACCGGTCAGGTACAGCGGCGCGGCCTCGGTCGTCGGCCAGCCGAATGCGAACACCGGCAGCGTGATGTAGCCCTCGCGCCCGAGCGGCTGCACACCGTTGGCGGCATTGGCGAGTTCGGCGGCCGCGCGCAGCAGCGGAAAACGGCGTCTAGTCATCGAGGTCCGTCATATCCCCCAGACGGCTGTCCAAAACAAGTCTCAGCCGAGGATCGGGAGGCGGCGCTCGGTGGCCAACTCGTCGAGGGCCCGCTGCATCACCCGGCGGACGTGGGCGTCGACCTCGTCGATGTCGGGGTCTTCGCCGAACTCGGCGACGATGTCGATCGGCGGCAACACCTGCATGACGATCTTGGACGGCAGCGGGATGTTGGGCGGCACCACCAGTGACAGGCCGAACGGGAAGCCGAATGAGACCGGCAGGATCTTGGTGCGCGCCAGGCGCGCGATCGGGCCGAGACGCTCGGCCAACCAGGTGCCGCGCGACAGGAAGATCTGGGTCTCCTGGCCGCCGATGCCGACGGTCGGGACGATCGGGACACCCGCGTTGAGGGCGGCCTTGATGTAGCCGGTTCGCCCGCCGAAGTCGATGACGTTCTCCGAAAACGTTGGCCGGTACACGTCGTAGTCACCGCCGGGGAACACCACGACCAGACCGCCGGAGCGCAGTGCCCGGTCGGCATTCTCGTGGTTGGCGCTGATGTAGCCGATCTTGCGGAAGAACTCACCGGTCGGTCCGACCATCAGCATGTCGTGGCTGAGCGTGTAGATCGGCCGGTCGTAGCCGTGATGCTCGTAGAAGTCCGCCGCCAGGATCGGCACGTCCATCGGCAGCATGCCGCCGGAGTGGTTTGACACCAACAGCGCACCGCCCGCGGGGATGTTCTCGAGTCCGCGCACCTCGGAGCGGAAGTAGCGCTTGAGGAGCGGGCGGGTGACGGCGAAGAAGCGCTCGGTCAGGCCCGGGTCCCATTTTGTGAGCTGCGACGGCTCGGCGTCTCCGGTGGCCACCGCACCCCCTCTGATCGGAACTGAAACGTGTTCTAGTTTAGCGGAGCGCCCCTGTGCAGGACAAACGGCGAGCGTTTGCGCTCAAGGGGGTGCGGCTACCTTATCCGCATGGACGGCCGCGACCTACTTGCGGACCGCTACGAACTACGAGGTGTACTCGGTCGCGGCGGGATGGCCGAGGTCCACGACGGCTGGGACACCCGGCTGCACCGGCCGGTGGCGATCAAGCTGCTCTATCCGGCGTTCACCGCCGACACCGATATGCGGCGACGGTTCGAGGAGGAGGCCCGCGCCGCCGCGGGGCTGAACCACCCCAACATCGTGTCGGTGCACGACAGCGGCGAGCATGACGGCAGCCCATTCATCGTCATGGAGCGCCTGCCGGGACGGACGCTGCAGGACGAGATCGAGACGGGGCCGATGCCGCCACCGCGTGTCCGCTCGATGCTGCACGACGTGCTCGGCGCGCTGGGCTGCGCGCATGCGGCGGGCATCGTCCACCGTGACATCAAGCCGGGCAACGTGCTGATCGCGCCGAACAGCGGTGCGATGAAGGTCGCCGACTTCGGCATCGCCAAGACGGCGGGCTCCGCGCTCACCGCGACCGGCCAGATCGTCGGCACGATGGCCTACATGAGCCCGGAGCGGGTCGCCGGCGCACCGGCCTCGGTCGCCGACGACCTCTACGCCGTTGGCGTGATGGGTTATGAGGCGTTGACCGGGCGGCGGCCGTTCCCGCAGGAGAATCCCGCTGCCCTGCTGCACGCCATCCTCGATGCACCGCCGCCTCCGATCAGCGTGGTGCGTCCCGACATCGACCCGGCGCTGGCCGCGACGATCGACCGGGCGATGGCCCGAGACGCGAGCCAGCGGTTCACCAGCGCCGAGCACATGCGCGCCGCGCTGATGGGCGCGCCCTCGATGATGGGACCGGCACCCGCAGCGGCGCCACGACCCGCCACGAAGATCCTCGCCGAACCGCTAGCGCCCTCCGCCAACTACTTCGTCGCTCCCGCACCGCGGCGGCGGCCGATGAGCCGTGAGCGCAAGCTTCTGATCGCGGCCGCGGGGTTCGTCGCGTTGGTCGTCGCCGGCCTCGCCTTGGCGCTCGACCCGTCGTCGACCACGCAGCCGCCGCAACAGGTCAGCACCAGCACCCCGGCGCAGCCGCCACCGCCCCCGCCGACCACCAGCGCCGCGCCGCTGCCGCCACCGGCGCCCGTCTTCGAGCAGCCCGAACCGCCCAAGCCGCCGAAGAAGGGCGGCCCGGGCAATAGCAACGGACGGGGCAACGGGAACGGCAAGAAGGGCGACTGACGCGTTTAGGCATCGCACCCCGCGGCTATCCACCGTCGACAATCGGGTCGGCTCGGGTTTCCTCCGCACCGCAGCGGAAGGGCGGACCGCGACCGTTGAGCAAGTTCGGAGCGATGGCGACAAGTCAACGACTGATCCCCGGCATGGCGATCGGGGGCCGTTACCGGCTGCTCGCCGCACACGGCAGCCGCCCGCTGCTGGAATTCTGGCAGGCGCTCGACATCGCCTCGGGCCAGCATGTCGCGCTGACCGTCGTCGATGTTGCGCACGAATTGCCCGACGAGTTCGTCCACGAGATCCTCGCGCGCACCATCCGGCTTCGTGGCCTCGACACAGCGGGTATCGCCCCGGTGCTCGAGGTGATGCATACGGGAGCCTTCGGTGTCGTGGCGTCCGACTGGCTTCCCGGGCAGAGCCTCCGTGACGTCGCAGACGAGGGACAGGCGCCGGAGTCCGTCGCCGCCATGACGCGAGCGTTGGCCGCGGCCGCCGAGGCGGCACACCGTGCGGGCCTCGTGCTGTCGGTCGACGATCCTGCGCGGTTGCGGGTGGGTGCCGACGGACACGTGGCGCTGGCATTTCCCGCCATCCTTCCCGAGGCCACCGCGCAGACCGATCTCCGAGGGATCGGCTGCGTCCTGTACACGCTGCTGCTCGGCCAGTGGCCGGACGGTGCGGCCCAACCCGAGGAGCCGGCCGAAGTCGATCCCCGGATCCCCTTCCTGATCTCCACGACAACCTCGGCGCTCCTGCGGGACAATGGTGGAATCAACAGCGCCGCAACGCTTCTTACATTGCTGGAGCAGGCTGCGGCGTCTGACATGGAGTCGACTCACCGAGTGATGCCGCCCCTGCCGACTGTCAAGTCCGGACGCTATGCCGAATTCCGCAACTTCGGACCCCAGGAACAGAAGGAGGCGGCCCGCCGCGCCATCCTGCGCACGGGCCTCGGTGCCGCCGCGGCGATCGTTGCGGTCGGGATGCTGGCGCTGGGCTCCTCGCTCAACGGTCTGCTGGAGACCAACGACGACAACGTCGCGATGGACGCGGACAAGCTCGGGCTGGTGCCGACGACGACCGCGGCGCCCCCACCGCCCGAGCAGACCAAGACCGTGCGCGGACTGGCTCCCGGCGACCGCATCCCGTTGGAGGCGGCGACCGTCTTCTCCCCCGACGGATCTCCGGACAGCCCCGGCGATGCCGGATTGGCGATCGACGCCAAGCCCGAGACGTCCTGGTCGACCGACCGCTACTACGACGCCGATCCGTTTCCGAAATTCAAACCCGGCGTGGGTCTGCTCATCTCGTTGCGCGAACCCACGCCGATCACCGCGGTCACCGTCGACCAGAACAGCGCGGGCTCGCTGATCCAGGTACGCGGCACCGACAAGACCGATGACCCGAAGGCGCTGACCGACACCTTCGAGCTCACGCCCGCCACACCCGTGGAGCCCGGCGTGACGCGGATTCCCGTGACGGACTCGCGGCCCGTCGCGCGGGTGGTGGTGTGGATTACGAAGTTGGGCGCCGCCGACGGTCAGAACCGTGCGGCGATCGCCGAGGTCGGCGTGCACGCGCCCGCTGCGCCCGCATGATCTCATCCGCGGACCGTTACGATCGGCCTCGTGAGTGACAACACTGAACCCGTCGTTCTTGTCGAACAGCGCGACCGCATCCTGATCATCACCATCAACCGCCCGCAGGCCCGCAACGCGGTGAACGCCGACGTCAGCCGCGGCCTTGCCGACGCCATGGACCGACTCGACGGCGATGCCGGCCTGTCGGTGGGCATCCTGACCGGAGCCGGCGGCTCGTTCAGCGCGGGCATGGACCTCAAGGCGTTCGCGCGCGGCGAGAACGTGGCCATCGAGGGCCGCGGCCTGGGCTTCACCGAGCGCCCGCCCGCCAAGCCGCTCATCGCCGCGGTGGAGGGCTACTGTCTCGCCGGTGGCTGCGAGCTCGCGCTGGCCACCGACCTGATCGTGGCGTCGAAGGAATCCGCGTTCGGCATTCCCGAGGTCAAGCGCGGGCTGGTCGCCGGCGGCGGCGGACTGCTGCGGTTGCCGCAGCGGCTTCCCTACGGCCTCGCGATGGAACTGGCGTTGACCGGTGAGAGCCTGTCCGCGCAGCGCGCCCACGACCTCGGCATGGTCAACGTCCTCGCCGAACCGGGTCAGGCGTTGGAGGCGGCGATCGCCTTCGCCGAGAAGATCACCGCCAATGGTCCGCTCGCGGTGGCCGCGACCAAGCGGATCATCGTCGAGTCGCGCGACTGGAACTCCCAGGAGATGTGGAAGAAGCAGGTCGAGATCTTCGGACCGGTCTTCATGTCCAACGACGCCAAGGAAGGCGCGATCGCGTTCGCCGAGAAGCGGGCGCCGAAGTGGACGGGAACGTAACGGGTTTCATAACCGCCGCCCGGGGCAACCGTTAGACGTGGAAACGTTGTCCCGAGCGCGGAACGCGCAGAAGCGCATCTTCAAGGTGCAGCGACGAGTGTGGTTGGTGCAGGCCGCGATGTGGCCGACGCTGGCGCTCGCCGGTATCGGAGCGGTCGCCGCGGTGATCGCCCGTTATCGCGGACGCGCCGACGGGTCGGGGACAGCGATCCCCTCGCCGGCCGACGGCCTACCTCACCTGTAAGGAGACAGCGCATGGCGCAGAGCGACGACCTGCCGATCACCGACTACGACCAGCTGCCGTTGACCGAGCTGCGGCACCGCATCCGCGCGCTCGACGAGCCCGCGCTGCGGGCGGTGTTCGACCACGAGACCGCGCACGGCAACCGCATCCCGGTGCTCGAGGTGCTGCACGCGCGGCTCAAGGAGTTGACCCATGGCGCCGAGCCGTCGTCCGGTGACCCGAGCAACGCGCCCGAGGTGAGCGGTACGGCGGGCGGTTCGCCCGTGCAGGAGTCGACGGCCGCGCAGGCCAACACCCCGCTTCGGCACGGCGTCGCGAATCAGACGCCGGCCCGCGGCAAGCCGTAGGTTCGGCCGCGCTGCCGCGCGGAGTCTCGCCGCCGCGCGGCAACGGTTGACCTGAACGGCCGTTGAGGTCGCAAGATGTGGGCATGGCAACCGACGTGACGGCCGCGCTCGACGTGGCGGCCTATCTGGACCGGATCGGCTACACCGGCTCGACGGAGCCGACGCTGTCCACACTGCGCGCCCTGGTGGCGGCGCACAACCGGTCGATCCCGTTCGAGAACCTCGATCCGCTCCTGGGCATTCCCGTCGTCGATCTCAGTGCGGGGGCGCTGGCCCGCAAGCTCGTGCGCCGTCGCCGCGGCGGTTACTGCTACGAGCAGAACGGCCTGATGGGTTACGTGCTCGAGGCGCTGGGCTACGGCGTGCAGCGGCTCGCGGGCCGGGTGGTGTGGATGAACCAGTCGGGCGCACTTCCCGCGCAGACGCATCAGGTGCTGTCGGTGCGTGTCCCGGCAGACGACGGACCGTGGTTGGTCGACGTCGGGTTCGGTGGGCAGACGCTGACCTCGCCGATCCGGCTCGAAGCCGGGCCCGTGCAGGCGACGCGCCACGAGCCCTACCGGCTGCGCGAGCACGACGAGGGCTTCCTGTTGGAGGCCGAGATCCACGGACAGTGGCAGCCGCTGTACACGTTCGAGACCCACCCGCGCCCGCAGATCGACCTGCAGGTCGGAAGTTGGTACGTGTCAACGTTTCCCGAGTCGGGATTTGTCACCGGTCTGTCGGTGGCGCTGGTCACCGACGACGCGCGGTGGAACCTGCGCGGCCGTAACCTGGCCATCCACAGCGGGGGAGACACCGAACGAGTGCGCCTCGACACCGCCGCCGACGTCCTCGCCGAACTGACCGGCCGCTTCGGGATCGACCTGACCGACCTCGGTGACCACCGCGACATCGAAGCCCGGGTGCACGAGGTGCTGGACAGCTGAACGCAGCAGGAATCGTCATGTTCTTACGCCCGCGGCGCGACCATACTCGGTGATCGTGACCACCGAAGCGCGCCGCGACCGCCTGCGCGAACTGCTCGACGCGGTCGTCGCTGCCGACAACAGCGGGGTGGACCGCATGGCCCGCAGCACGCACGCCTCCGAATTCCACTTCTCGCGGGAAGTGCGCCGCCTGACCGGCGAGTCGCCCGCGGCGATGCGCCGCCGCATCATGCTCGAACGCGCAGCGTGGCGACTGCAGCAGGGTGAGCGCGTGACTGCCGTCGCGGCCGACGAAGGCTGGTCGTCGGTCGAGGTGTTCTCGCGCGCCTTCCGACGCACCTTCGGTGTGCCGCCGTCGAGGGCCGCTGACGTCGAGTTCCGGGTGACCGCGCCCAACGGCCTTCACTTCCACCCGCCGCACTCGCTGTGGCTCGACAACGCCGGGGACGCGAAGGAGCCCGACATCTCCCAACTGATGGTGGCGCACGACGTCGCCGACACCGCGTATCTGATCGACTGCGCGCGCAACCTGACGAAAGAGCAGTGGCAAGAGGAGATTTCGCCTGGGCAGGTGGTCCTCGACTGGGACGGTCCCGAACCCAGTGTCGGAGCGGTGCTCGGTGCGATCGTCTGGACCAAGCAGGTGTGGCTGGCCACGATCGAAGGACGCGACTTTCCTGACCGCTCGGCCACCCGAGGAGAAACGACCACCGCCGCGCAGCTGGCTCGACATCACGACGATATCGCAAAGCGCTGGACGGCAATGGTTTCCGAGTACGCCGCCGACGGTCGGATGGGGGACACCGTCATCGACGCGCTGTGCGATCCGCCCGAATCGTTTCAGCTGTACGGCATCGTCGCACACGTGTTGGAGTACGCAGCCCTCCGGCGCGGACTGGCCCGAGGAATGCTGGCCCACCACGGGATCGACGTCCGCATGGGGGATCCGTTGGAGTGGATGAGGGGCAACTGACTTGGCAACGGTGTACTACACGGCGGCCAGCTTGGACGGTTTCATCGTCGACGAACACGACAGCCTGGACTGGCTGACATCGCGCGACATCGACCGGGACGGACCGTTCCACTACGACGAGTTCATCGCCACGATCGGCGCCGTGGTGATGGGTTCGGCGACCTACGAATGGATCGTGCGCAACCAGCCCGGTGACTGGATGTACGAGCAACCGTCCTGGGTGTTGACGCGGCGACCGCACATCGTCGAGCGCAGACACGATGTGCAAACCTTCGCCGGCGACGTCGCCGATCTGCATCCCGAACTGCTCGCCGCCGCGGCGGACAAGGACGTGTGGGTGGTCGGTGGCGGCGATGCCGCGCGACAGTTCGTCGAGGCGGATCTCATCGACGAGATGATCGTCAGCTACGCGCCGTGCTCGCTCGGCGCGGGTTCGCCGGTGCTGCCGATCCGTTCGGAATGGGAACTGGTCGAGGCGGCGGTGAACAGAGACTTCGTCTGCGCGCGATGGCGCTCGGCTCAGTTGCGGTCGGGCACGCCGTAGCGGCGGATGAAATCCCTTGACCTGATCAGGAATTCGACCTGCTGCGCGACATCGTGGAGCGGGTTGGCCGAGCGGGTCGACCGGCACAGCACCACTGCGCCCTCCAGCGCCGCGATGCAGGTGATCGCAAGGGAGGCCGCGTCGGACTCGTCGAAGCCGTCGGAGACGAAGGCACGGGTCAGCGCGTCACGCCAGTGGCCGAAGATGCTGCCCGCCACGCTGGTCAACTGCGGTTCCTCGGCAGCCGATCCGATCGCCGCCGCCACCACCGGGCAGCCGGCCACGAAGTCGCTCTCGACGAGCAGTTCCTCCCAGAACGCCACGAAGTTGCGGACCAGGTGCATTCCGCCCTTGGCAGCTGCCTCGTCGATCTCCTTGGTGATCGCGTCACCGGCGTAGCTCAGCGCCTCGCGCAGGATCTGGTTGCGGCCCGCCGGGAAGTGGTAGTAAACCGATCCGCGTGGCGCGCCGCTGCGGGCGAGCACTTCGTCGATCGTGACGCCTGCCGCGCCGCGCTCCCGTAACACCTCGACCGCGGCGATCAGCATCTTGGTGCGCGTCGAACCGCGCTTGTTGGCGGTCTTCGTCCCGATGGAAGACAGGTCAACCTCCAATGGGGCGATCAGGCTGCGGGCGTGCGACGCAGGTGCGCCGGACGCCAACCGAACGTACGGGGGCTGAAGCGGAAGACCCGGCGGTCGTGCACGCGATGGGTGAACCGGTATCCGGCGACGTTGACTTCAATGACCCACATCGGGTGCCTCCCTGGCTATGACGAACAGCATAAAACCGTCAACACAAAGGAGCAATCAATGTATTCCACATCACAGCTTTGGCTTGGATCGGCCCAGCTAGACGGGCTTGTCTAGCGGCGTCAACCCTGCCGAGCCGCAGACCACGATTATGGGAAATACCATAATCCGATCGTGGTCAGGCACCTGAGCTGAAGTGCAGGTCGCGGCGCCTTCGGGCGGCTACGCTCGGCTCCACGCGAACGAAAGGCGCTCGTGATGGGCCACTACAGAAGCAACGTGCGGGATCTCGAGTTCAACCTGTTCGAGGTGCTGGGTCTCGACAAGGCGCTGGCGACCGGCGAGTTCGGCGAGCTCGACGGCGATTCGGTGCGCCAGATGCTCGACGAAGCCGCCCGGCAGGCCGAGGGTCCGCTCGCCGAGTCGTTCGCCGAATCCGATCGGCACCCGCCCACATTCGATACCGCCACCCATGAGGTGACGCTGCCCGAGCCGTTCAAGAAGTCGTTCAAGGCCTGGCAGCACGGCGAGTGGTTCCGCGTTGGGATGGCCGAGGACATCGGCGGGGTGGCGGCACCGGCCGCCGTGGAGTGGGCGATCAACGAGTTCGTCCTCGGCGGCAATCCGGCGGTGTTCATCTATCAGGCCGGGTCGAAGATGGCGGACATCCTCTATGGCATCGGCAACGAACAGCAGCGACACTGGGCCGGGCTGATGGTGGAGCGCGACTGGTGCGCGACGATGGTCCTCACCGAACCCGACGCCGGTTCCGACGTCGGCGCCGGCCGCACCAAGGCCGTCCAACAGCCCGATGGCACATGGCATCTCGACGGGGTGAAGAGGTTCATCACCAACGGCGACGCCGGCGACCTCTTCGAGAACATCGTGCATCTCGTGCTGGCCCGCCCCGAGGGCGCGGGACCGGGCACCAAGGGTCTGAGCCTGTTCATCGTGCCGAAGTTCCACTTCGACCCCGAGACCGGTGAACTCGGCGAGCGCAACGGCGTCTTCGTCACCAACGTCGAGCACAAGATGGGGTTGAAGGTGTCGGCGACGTGCGAGCTGACCTTCGGTCAACACGGGGTGCCCGCCGTGGGCTGGCTGGTCAACGACTCCCACAACGGCATCGCCCAGATGTTCAAGGTCATCGAGTACGCCCGAATGATGGTGGGCACCAAGGCGATCGCCACGTTGTCGACGGGTTACCTCAATGCGCTGGACTATGCCAAGACCCGGGTGCAGGGTGCGGACATGACCCAGATGACCGACAAGACCGCGCCGCGGGTGACGATCCTGCACCACCCGGATGTGCGCCGGGCGCTGCTGACGCAGAAGTCCTACGCCGAAGGGCTGCGTGCGCTCTACCTCTACACCGCCGCCCACCAGGATCCCCCCGTCGCGCAGATCGTCTCCGGAGCCGACGCCGAGATGGCAGGCCGCGTCAACGATCTGCTGCTGCCGATCGTCAAAGGTGTGGGGTCGGAACGGGCATATCAGTGCCTGACCGAATCCCTACAGACCTTCGGCGGTTCGGGTTTCCTGCAGGACTATCCGATCGAGCAGTACATCCGCGACGCCAAGATCGACTCCCTGTACGAGGGCACCACCGCCATCCAGGCGCAGGACTTCTTCTTCCGCAAGATCGCCCGCGACCAAGGTGCCGCGCTGGCGCACCTGGCCTGTCAGATCGAGGAGTTCATCCGCAGTGACCTCGCGCGTGCAGAACTCGCCGACGGTCGCGCCCGGCTGGCCACCGCGCTGCAGGACGTGCAGGCGATGGTCGCGGCCCTGACCGGATACCTGGTCTCGGCGCAGGAGAACCCGCGCGAGCTGTACCGCATCGGCCTGGTCTCGGTGCCCTTCCTCCTCGCGGTCGGCGACCTGGTGATCGGCTGGTTGTTGTTGCACCAGGCCGAGATCGCGCTGGCCGCGCTGGACGGCGACGTCTCCGCGGGCGACCGGGCGTTCTATACCGGCAAGGTCGCCGCGGCGAACTTCTTCGCCGAGCACATGCTGCCGCTGTTGACCTCTGCGCGCGGCATCATCGAGACCATCGGCCTCGACGCGATGGACGTGCCCGAAGACGCGTTCTAGTCCTCGGGGGTGTAGCCGAACGGCAGCAGCACGCTCTTGTGCTCGACGTAGGCCTCGATGCCCTCCGGACCGTTCTCGCGGCCGATGCCGGAGTTCTTGTAGCCGCCGAACGGAGCGCCGGGATCGAACGCGTACATGTTGACCGCGTAGGTGCCGGTGCGGATCTTCGACGCGACCTCGAGCGCCTTCTTGTTGTCGGTGGTCCACACCGAGCCGGCCAAGCCGTACACCGAATCGTTGGCGATGCGGATCGCATCCTCTTCGGTCTCGTAGGGGATGACCGCCAGCACGGGTCCGAAGATCTCCTCCTGGGCGATCGTCATCGAGTTGTCGACGTCGGCGAACACGGTCGGCTCCACGAACCAGCCGTTGTCCAGACCCTCCGGGCGGCCACCACCGGTGACGAGGCGCGCACCCTCGTCGACGCCCTTCTTGATGTAGGACTCGACGCGGTCGCGCTGCTTCTCAGAGATCAGCGGGCCGATCGCGGCGTTCGGGTCGTCGGGCAGGCCGACGGGCATCGCGCCGATGAAGTTGGCGATCTTTTCCACGACCTCGTCGTAGCGCGACCGGGGCGCGAGGATGCGCGTCTGGGCGACGCAGGCCTGGCCGCTGTTCATCACACCCGAGAACCCGAGCATCGGCAGGGTGGAATCCAGGTCGGCGTCCTCGAGGATGATCGCGGCGGACTTACCGCCCAGCTCCAGCGTGCACGGCTTGAGCTTCTCGGCGGCGATCTTCGCGATCTCCTTGCCGACCGCGGAGCTGCCGGTGAACGTGTACTTGTCGATCTGGTCGTTGGCGGTCAGCGCGCGACCGGTCTCGGGGCCGCCGGGCACGATCGACAACACGCCTTCGGGCAGACCGGCCTCGGCGAACATCTCGGCCATCGCGAACACCGACAGCGGTGTCTCGGCGGCCGGCTTGAGCACGACGGTGCAGCCGGCCAACAGCGCGGGGCCGAGCTTGTTGGCGGCCAGGAAGAACGGCACGTTCCACGCGGTGACGGCGCCGACGACGCCGATCGGTTCGCGTACAACCATGGTCTGGCCGTAGATGCCGTCGCGGATCTCTTTCCACGGGAACTTGTCGGCCGCGCCCGCGTAGTACTGGAACGACGACATCGCCGCGCCGTACTGCATCATGTCGACGATGGTCTGCGGCTGGCCGGTCTCGGCGGCCAGCAGGAACTTCAGCTCGTCGCCGCGCTCCTCCATCAGCTTGACCGCAGCAGCCAGCACCGCGGCCCGCTCCTGCGGCGTCTTGTGCGGCCACGGACCCTCGTCGAACGCCTTGCGGGCCGCGGCGCATGCCGCGTCGACATCGGCGGCCGACGCCAGCGGCACCTTGCCCACCAACTCGCCGGTAGCGGGCGAGTGCACCTCGATCACATCGGAGGTGGCCGGCTCGACCCACTTGCCGCCGATGAACAGCTGGTCCCATTCGGTGCGATACGCGGTGCTCTGTGTCATGACCGTCACACTACCTAGGAAGCCGCCGAAGTAGAACCTGTTGCAGTCGGCCGCTTACGGCGCCCGCAGAACCAGCACCAGGTTGCTCACCAGGAACTCCCTCACAACCGGTACCTTCGTCAGCGACCACGCCCATCTCGGGTGGTAGCGGGGGAAAGCGGCGACCAACGCACCGGTGCTCGCCGCCCACTGCAGGCCGTCGGCCGCCGACACCGCAAACAGTGACGAACCGTAGTTGTTCTTCGGCGGATGGCCCTGCCTGCGGGTGTACCGGCGTGCGGCACGGGCGCCGCCGAGGTAGTGCCACAGCCCGGTCTCGTGCCCGCCGAACGGACCCAGCCACACCGTGTACGACAGCACCACCAGCCCGCCGGGCCGGGTCACCCGAAGCATCTCGGCGCCCATCCGCCACGGCCGCCGCACGTGCTCGGCCACGTTCGAGGACAGGCAGATGTCGACGCTGTCGTCGGCGAACGGCAAAGCCGTCCCGGATGCCCGCACGTAGGTGCTCGCGGTCACCATCCCCGGAGCGGCGTGCATCTCGGCCGGATCCGGTTCGACCCCGATATAGCGAAAACCCTTGTCGACGAACGCTTCCGAGAAGTAACCGGGCCCGCCGCCGACGTCGAGCACCGTGCGCCCGGCCGGCGTCGATCCATCCGTGGCCAGCCACAGGTCGGCGACCATGTCGGCGGTGTCCTCGCCGAGAGCGCCGTAGAACCGTGCCGGGTCGCTCTGCTCGAAGCGGAACTGCGCGAGCAGGCGCAGCGACCGCGACAGTGTCGCCCGCTCGGCGAACCGGTCGGTGACTGGCATGGAACCGAAGACTACGCAGCGCCGCGATCCGACTACGCTGTTGCCGATGTCTGCCCGTCCGCTCCGATCGGTGTTGCTGCTGTGCTGGCGCGACACCGGCCACCCCCAGGGTGGCGGCAGCGAGGCCTACCTGCAGCGCATCGGCGCGCAGTTGGCCGCGTCGGGTATCGAGGTCACGCTGCGCACAGCGCGCTATCCGGGAGCCGCGCGTCGCGAGGTCGTCGACGGGGTCCGCGTCAGCCGCGGCGGCGGGCGCCACACCGTTTACATCTGGGCGGGGCTGGCGATGGTGTTGGCCCGCTTCGGGCTCGGGCCCCTGCGGCGCGCGCGACCCGACGTCGTAATCGACACGCAGAACGGCATCCCGTTCATGGCGCGACTGGCCTACGGGCGGCGCGTCGCTGTGCTCGTGCACCACTGCCACCGCGAGCAGTGGCCGGTCGCCGGGCCGGTGAAGGGCCGAATCGGCTGGTTCGTCGAGTCGAGGCTCTCGCCGCGGGCGCACCGGCGTAACCAGTACGTCACGGTGTCGCTGCCGTCGTCGCGTGATTTGGCCGCGTTGGGCGTGCGTCCCGGGCAGATCGCGGTGGTGCGCAACGGGCTCGACGAGGCGCCGGCCTCGACGTTGGCCCCCAGGCGCGCGCCGGCACCGCGGGTCGTGGTGTTGTCACGTCTGGTGCCGCACAAGCAGCTCGAGGACGCGCTGGAGGCCGTCGCTGTGCTGCGGCCGCGCTTGCCAGGGCTGACGCTCGACGTCGTGGGTGGTGGCTGGTGGGAGCAGCGGCTGGTCGAACATGCAGCCCTGCTCGGCATCTCCGATGCGGTGACGTTTCACGGCCACATCGACGACGAGGCCAAACACCGTGTGCTGCAAGAGGCGTGGGTACACGTGCTGCCCTCGCGCAAGGAGGGTTGGGCGCTGGCGGTCATCGAGGCCGGCCAGCATTCGGTGCCCACGATCGGCTACCGGTCGTCCGGTGGACTGACAGACTCCATCGTCGACGGCGTGACCGGCGTGTTGGTCGACGACTTCGACGGTCTGGTCGACGGTCTGGCTGAACTGTTGTCCGATCACGTGCTGCGCGAGCAACTCGGAGCCAAGGCACATGTCCGCTGCGGTGAGTTCTCCTGGCAGCAGAGTGCCGAGGCGATGCGCACTGTGCTGGAAGCGGTGCACCGCGGCCAGTACGTCAGCGGCGTGGTCTAGCCTTCGCGACGCTCCCCGTCATCGAACCGTCCCCCTCGGGTGCTAGAACGGCGGCGGATCGTCCAGCAGAACTCTCGGATCGGTCGGCGGACCGGTGCCCAGCGGGTAGAAGCTGCCGAAAGTCTGGGTGGCCGGCGTGGTGTTTTCCGCTCGGATCGTGGCGTTGAGGGCGCGTTCGCGTTGGATGCGCCGCTCGCGGTTCTGGCGGCGGGAGCGTCGGCGGGTGGGCATGCAGATCCCGCGTCCCGGTGTCGCTGCAGGCACCTCGGGCAGGTGAAGCGTGCCGGTGGAAGCGCCGAGTTGTGGAAACAGCATCGCTCCGAACGGAGTAGTGGTGTGTATGCGCCCGGTCGGGCTGGTGAATATGACGGCGCCGTCGGGTTTTTGGCGCACGATCCAGCCGCCGGGTCCGCAGTAGAACGTCTTCATCAGGTGGTGCAGCCGGCAGAAACAGGCGTTGTTGGACGGATGGGTGGGCCCGTAGGGCCAGGGCGCGGCGTGGTCGATGTCGGATCGCCAGGCGGGACGGTCGCAATTCATCCACCGGCAGGTCAGGTCGCGGGAGCGAACGAAATCGGCAAGCGCGGTCGAGGGACGGTACTGCGGTTCGGGTGCTGCGTCGTCGGGGATCTCAATGGGGCGCCGCTTGGCGTGGCGCGCTACGTCGGCGACGGTCGACGCCGGAACCGGACCCAATCCGGCTACGTACCCCGGTGTCGTGCCGGTGCCTTCGACGGTGTCCCGCTCGGCGAGCATATGGACCAAAACGGTAGTTGCCGTCCTGCCAGTGGCGGGACAGTCAGGTCGTTCGCATAGGCACGCCATCGCGTCCTCGTGGGCAAGCACCGCCGCGATCGCGTCCGCCCGGCGCTGGCGATGCGTTCGTGGATCCTCCCGGCAGACCGTGGCGGCCAGCGCGTCGAGTCGCTGACTCAAAGCCACCCCGTCGACGCCGCGTAGGCAGGCGACGATGTCGGCCATTCCGTACTGGCCAGGTATGACATCGAAATGGCGGTCGTCGTCACGGGATTTGGCTCGGCGCACCGCGTCCGGGTCGATCTGAAGGACCAGCCAGTCGACGACCTCGACGAGCTTGTTGTACGACAGGTGGTTCCACTGGGCGGCCCGGTCGGCGAAGATCGCGTCGATCAGTGCGCAGGCGTCCTCGCTGACCATCAGGTCGGTGCGGTAGATCAGCATGTTGACCACCTGCCACTCGATCTCACCGGCAGCGAACAACTTTGCCACCTTGGGAAGCCGTTTGATCAGGGCCTGGCCCGAGCTCATCATGGACGAGGCCCGTCCGCGGCTGATGCCGAGTTCGGCACCGATCTCGGCAGCCACGACCTCCCAGTCGTCGACCACCTTGTCGTCGTTCTCGCCGTCACATTCGGGAACGCGGCGCGGGCTGAAGTGCCCGATTGCCAACAGCTGACGCGCGATCTCGACCCGGCTGGCGCGCTGCGCCTGGCCCATCAGGTCGACCAACCCTGCGTCGCTTGTCGTATCGAACATGTGTGCGAGTATGCCATCGCCCACCGACATTTCTGTTCCGCCGGCGACGCCGAGGTCATCGACGGTGAGGTGCTTTGACTCGCGGCGGCGACTTGCTCAACCGTCGCGCCATCAGGGCGCCCGCACCGCCGAGCAGCATCGCCAGCCAGGCCCAGTGTGCGGCCAGCACCAGGGTCCGACCGTCGGCCTGCGGCGACGATCCGCTCACCCGGTACAGGGTGAGGTCTTCGTCGGTGTAGGCGACGGGCAACGGCAAACGCTCTGTCGGAGCGCCGGATTCGACCACCACCCATCCGACCCCGGCATCGGCGAGCAGGTTCTGGTCCGCGCTCTCGACGAGGATCTCCTGCACGTCGCGTGCGCGCTGCCCCTCCCCGTACACCGTCCGCTCGCCGATGTGCAGATCGCCGGTGGTCAACACATCGGCACGCACCCACCGGGGCAGCGGGTCGAGCACGGGAGCCTCACCTGCCCACTCGAAACGGCGCATGCTGCCCATCGGCATCACCGCGACCGTCCGCGGGTCGGCGTTGATGATCGCGGCCACCTTCGCCCATCCCGGCGGGTACTGCACGGCGGTGACGCGGCCACCCGCGCCCCACGCCAAGTCCGGCAACGTCGCGATCAGCGCGACGCAGCAGAGTGCCGCGGTCGCCGCCGCCGGCAACCAGCGTCGGGCGAAGATCACCGCCGCCGCGCCGGCAACCACATAGCCCGGCATCGCCAACGCCACCCACTTCTGCGCGTCGCGGACCACCCCCAGGCCGGGCACGGGGCGGACGGCCGCCTCGACGAGGACGAGCCCGGGTCCGGTGGCCATGAGCGCGGGCACCACGACGGCGAACCCCGCCAGCACCATCAGCGGTACGGCCGCCGGTCGGCGCAGCACGACCGGTAAGCCGAGGGCGACCACGCCGAGCAACACCGCCGTGCCCACGATCGCGAAAAGTGTTGTGCGAGAGGGTGGTACGGCCTCTGCGTTCCAGATGCCGCCCAGCCCGGCCAGGCTGAGCAGTGTTCCGAGGCCCGGTTCGGCGCGCGCGGCGAACGCGAGGACGCCGTCAGCCTGCGACGACTCCAACGCCCGCGACACCGTCGCCGCGACCAGCCACGGCAGCGCCGCGACGACCGTCATGGCCATCGTCACGCCCGCACACCGCCACCGGCCCCACCCTTCGCCGGGCGCGGCGACGCACACGAGCGCGACGGTCGCCGCCAGCATCAGCCCGGTGGGCGTCAACCCGGCCAGTGCCAACCAGAAAGCCAACGCCCACAACGGGGTCCACCGCGCCGACTCCCGCATCTGCAGCACCGTCGTGGCGACCCACGGCAGGCACCCGTAGCCGACGAGCAGGCTCCAGTGCCCTTGCAGCAGCCGCTCGGCGACATACGGGTTCCATACCGCGACCGTCACCGCCACGCACTGACCGGCGAGCCCCGACTCGGGAACCACCGCGGCGGCCAACCGCGCCGCGCCCCAGCCCGCCAGCCACAATCCCGCGATGAGCAGTGCCTTGGCCACCACGCCCCCGTCGACCACCGAGGACACGACGGCCATGAAGAAGTCCTGCGGAAGGGCCCGCGGTGCCGCCTCGGACAGTCCCAGCGCGGCATCGGACAGATACGAGCGCGGCGTGGACACCGCGTCGCGCAACAGCAGATACCCGGGTGCGAGCAACGGCGCCGTCACCACGAGGGCGAGCACCAACGCGTAGGCCGGTGCCACGACCGACCGCCCGATCAGACCGGTCTGTCCGGGGGCAGGTCGGTCGGTCGAGATGTCGGGATCTTCTCGGTCTTGGCTTCGGCTCCCGGGACCTTGATGCCCTGGGTGTCGAAGAATCCGTGGTCGGCCTCGTCGAGACCGGGGTCGATCAGCGCGGACTCCGCGCGCAGGCTGAACGAGCCGAGCAGCGCGCCGCCGACCAGCAGCACCAGCCCCATCGCGGTGAAGGTGATCGGCAGGATGCGGCCCCACAGCGCGACCCGGTCGCGCTCGTCGCTCGCGCTGGTGACCTGGGACTCGACGGTCTCCTCGTTGAACGCGACCTTGTAGTCGACGAACGTGACCTCGGGCTTGAGCGGCTCGCGGGCGTAGTAGTGGTAGCCGTGCTCGTCCCTCTTGACGATCGTCCCCGACACCGGGTCGACCCAGAAGGTGCGCTGCGCGGCGTAGTACCGCGACATCGTGATCGGCTCGTCGGGTTCACCGGGCACACCCCACATCGCCGCGCGGGCGGTGACCTCGCTGTCGGCGTCGTCTTCGTAGAGCGACGCGTACTTCACCGGCTCGACGAGCTTGCCGTCGGAGTCGTAGCCGACGTTCTGGGTGAACCGGTAGGTGGTCAGCCCGTTGACGTCTTCTTCGCCGTCGTAGTTGGCGTCGAACGCCTTCTGCGCGATCGGGTCGAAGACGGAGTAGGTCTTCTTCTCGGTGTCGAAGGGGAACCGGTAGGCCAGTCCCTCGTGCGGCAGCGCGATGTTGGTCGGCGGCTTGTCGTCCTCCATGGCGCGCGGTTTCTGCACCGCACCGCCCGGATTGCTCTCGCTGGACACCGCCTCGGCGGTACTGCGGTTGACGGTCACCGTGTCGACAAGCGCCAACAGCAGGCCGGCCTCCTGCTGCTTGTCGGTGCGGCGCAGCGTGGAGCCCACTTGAAGCGTCACCACGTCGGCGTTCGACGGGGACTCGACGGTGAGCTGCTCCTGCTGAACCATCGGCACGTCGCGGTCGACGACGAACCGTTCGCTGTTCAGCGATGCCGGGTCGAAGGCTGTGCCGCTGCCGTCGCTGATCAGCGTCGCATCGATGTCCAGCGGAATCTTGGCGATCTTGCTTTGGGTGTAGGTGGACAGCAACAGCGCGGCGATCAACAGGGCGGCACCCAGCCCCAAGATCCCGCAAGCCGCAATCCGCAGCGCCACTGCGCGGTTCAAACCGTGCCTCCTTCACCTGCGGTATGCCCGCAGAAACCCGTTTGACCCTAACAGCACAATTTAAGGTCGTCGTCGCTCCAGACGCATCCGCCGACCCGTGGTCACCGTCTTCGGCTTCACCGGGCACACTGATTTCGTGGCAGTTGCGGTGGCCGGCGAGACGCGCGAGGAGCAGGTGGGCGGAACCCGCGGGTTCCTGCCTGCGGTGGAGGGCATGCGCGCCTGCGCCGCCGTCGGCGTCGTCGTCACCCACGTGGCGTTCCAGACCGGGCACACCGGCGGGGTCAGCGGACGACTGTTCGGCCGATTCGATCTCGCGGTGGCGCTCTTCTTCGCCCTCTCGGGTTTTCTGCTGTGGCGCGGGCACGCCTCGGCAGCGCGCGGGCTGCGGCCGACCCCGCCGACCGGCCACTACCTGCGCTCCCGGATCGTGCGCATCATGCCCGGATACCTCGTGGCGGTCGTGGTGATCCTGTCGCTGCTGCCGGAGGCCAAAGCGGACCTCACCGTGTGGTTGGCCAACCTCACCCTGACCCAGATCTATGTGCCGCTGACACTCACCGCGGGGCTGACGCAGATGTGGAGCCTGTCGGTCGAGGTCGCGTTCTACATGGCGTTGCCGCTTCTCGCGCTCCTGGTGCGACGCGTCCCGGTGCGGGCGCGCATTCCCGTCATCGCCGCCGCGGCGCTCGTCAGCCTCGGGTGGGCGGTGCTGCCGATCGCGACATCGGCCGGCGTCAACCACCTGAACTGGCCGCCGGCCTTCTTCTCCTGGTTTGCCGCGGGCATGCTGCTCGCCGAGTTGACCGTCACGCCGGTCGGATGGCCGCACCGACTGGCCCGGCGGCGCGTCCTGATGGCGGTCATCGCGGTCGCGGCGTTCCTGGTCGCCGCCTCGCCGATCGCCGGACCCGAGGGCCTCACGCCGGGCACGGTCAGCCAGTTCGTCGTCAAGATCGCGATGGGCGCCGTGGTCGCCGGTGCGCTGCTCGCCCCGCTCGTGCTCGACCGCCCCGACACCTCGCACCGGGTGCTGGGCAGCACGACGATGGTGACGTTGGGGCGATGGTCCTACGGACTGTTCATCTGGCACCTCGCCGCACTCGCGATGGTGTTCCCTGTCATCGGCGAGTTCGCGTTCAACGGCCACATGCCGGTGGTGCTGGTGCTGACGGTCGTGTTCGGGTTCGCGATCGCCGCGGTCAGCTATGCGCTGGTGGAGTCACCGTGCCGAACGGCGTTGCGGCGCTGGGAGTATCGCCACGCCCGTCCGGTGCCGCCGTTGGACTCGTCGGTCAGCAGCGTGCCTGAGCCCGTCGCGAGATGACCTCGTCGCGGACCGCTGACCGGCGCGCTTTACCCGCGTCGTCGCGCAGCGGCTCATCGGTGATCTCGACTGTGCGGGGCACCTTGTAGCGCTCGAGTCGCTCGGACAGGAACGCGACGACGGCCGCTGCGTCGAGCCCACCTTCGGCATGCACCAGCGCATGCGGCACCTGACCGAGGTCGTCGTCGGGGACGCCGACCACCAGACACGACAGCACCGCGGGATGCTCGGACAACGCCGACTCGATCTCGGCGGGATAAACGTTGCGGCCGCCGACGGTGAACATGTCCACCCGCCGGTCGCTGAGGTAGAGGAAGCCGTCGGCATCGAAGTACCCGAGGTCGCCCAACGAATCCCAGCCGTCGCGTGATTTCGCCGTCGCGCCGACGTAGCGGTAGGTGGGTCTGCTGCCCGGCGACGGCCGCATGTAGACCTCGCCGACCACACCGGGCGGGCACTCGTTGCCGTCGTCGTCGAGCACCTTCATCTCGCCGGCGACGACGACACCGACCGACCCCGGGTGGGCCAACCACTGACTTCCCGAGATGAACGTCAACGCCTGTAATTCGGTGCCGCCGTACAGTTCCCACAGCACATCCGGTGCAAGAATCTCGATCCAGGCGCGCTTGACCGCGGGTGGACACGGCGCCCCGACATGCCAGAACCGCCTGATCGAGGACAGGTCGTAGGCATCGGGGTCGGCCCGGTAGACCGGAATCAGGCGCTGCATGATCGTCGGTACCGTCGTCAGGAACGTCACGCGGTGTTCGGTCACGAGCCGGAGGAACTCGTGCGGTTCGAACCGCGGCATGATCACCAGGTGATGGCCCTGAACCAGCCCGATCGCGAAGGTCGTGAAGCCGGTGTTGTGGCTCATCGGCACCGAGATCAGGTTGACGTCACCCTCTTGCGCCCCAAGGGGATAACCCACCATCGGCGGGTAGCGGCTGTCGTTGCCCGCCTCGATCAGCTTGGGTCTGCCGGTGCTGCCGCCCGATGCCATCGCCTTGAACACCGGCGACACCTTCTCGGGTAACGCTGCATCCGAGAGGTTTTCATCGGGCACGTAACCCGCTGGCACGCTTACTATTCGGCCGGTGGGGTCGGCGCGGCCGACGACCAGGGCGCGGGGCCGCAGTTCGAGCAGCCCGGTCAGTTCGACATCGGGAAGCCTCGGAGAGAGTGGTTGGGGGATCGCACCCAGCTTCCACGTCGCGAGCACCGCCTGCACCCACTCGATGGAGTTCGGCAACACCACGGTGACGTAATCGCCTTCTCGCACACCGAGTCCGGCGTAGGCGCGGGCCAGCCGGTTGGTCGACGCGTCGAGCTCACCTCGGGTCAGGGTGACGCCTTCGCAGGTGATCGCGGGCGCGTCGGGTTCGGTCTCGGCCAGCCGTGAGACCTGCACGCTGATCGGCGGAGTCTGTTCGGGCATGTCAGTAAGCGCCCCGGGTCTCGAAGATCCGGCGCGGGTTGTCGACGAGCATCGTCGTGAGCTGCTCGTCGGAGACGCCTCGCTTCTTGAGGGCCGGGATCACGTCGTTGTGGATATGCAGGTAGTGCCAGTTGGGCATCGTCTGCGGGACGAGTCCTTCCGGAAGCCAGTCGATGAAACAGGACGCGTCGTGCGACAGCACCATCTTGTCGGCGTGGCCGCGCTCGCACATCCGCGCGACGGTGTCGACCCGCTCCTCGAAACCGAGGAACACATCGACCCCGAACCGGTCCATCCCGATGTAGGACCCGTTGTCGATCAACCGTTCCAGGTAGTCCAGATCGGTGCTGTCGCCGGAATGCCCGATGACGACACGCGAGAGGTCTACGCCCTCCTCGCTGAACACGCGCTGCTGATCCAGGCCTCGCTTGGTCGCGGCGTGCGTATGCGTCGAGATCGGGACGCCGGTTTCCCGGTGCGCCTGGGCCACCGCGCGCAGCACCCGCTCGACGCCCGGTGTTAGGCCGGGTTCGTCGGTCGCGCACTTGAGGACCGCCGCTCTGACCCCGGTGCCCGCGATTCCGCTGGTGATGTCGCGGACGAACATGTCGACCATCGGCTCGCCGAGCGGGGTCTCCGGCCCGCTGAAGTGGAAGAACATCGGGACGTCGTTGTAGGTGTAGACGCCGGTGGCGACGATGATGTTGATGTCGGTCTGCGCGGCGATACGCTCGATACGCGGAATGTAGCGCCCCATTCCGATCACCGTGAGATCGACGATGCTGTCGACCCCGCGCGATTTGAGCTCGTTGAGGCGGACGACGGCGTCGGCCTCCCGTTGGGCCTCGTCGCCCCAGACCTCCGGATAGTTGGTCGAGATGTCGAGGGACTGGATGAAGACGTGTTCGTGCATGAGCGTGACGCCCAGGTCGGTGGTGTCGATCGGTCCTCGGGCGGTGTTCAGTTCCGGCACGCGGCCGATGCTACGAGATAGCGGTCGACCAATCGGGTACTTGAAACTCGATTCATAGCGAAAGGCCAGAACCGAATGGCGACATCGTCGAGCGTCCGCACCGCGCCGTCGGCGTGGGCGCCGCTGCGGTCGCCGATGTACCGGGCGTTGTGGATCGCGCAGTTCGTGTCGAACCTCGGGACCTGGATGCAGACGGTCGGCGCCCAGTGGATGCTGGTGGCCGATCCCGGCGCCGCCGTGCTGGTGCCTCTGGTACAGACCGCGACGACGCTGCCGGTGATGCTGTTGGCGCTGCCCTCCGGTGTGGTCGCCGATCTGGTCGACCGGCGACGCCTGCTGATCGCCACGCAGTCGGCGATGGCGGCCGGCGTCTCGATCCTGGCGATCTTGACCGGTGTCGGGTTGACGACGCCGGCGGTTCTGCTGATCCTGCTGTTCCTGATCGGCTGCGGACAGGCGCTGACGGCTCCGGCGTGGCAGGCTATCCAGCCCGAACTCGTTCCGCGCGAACAGATCCCCGCTGCGGCGGCGCTGACCAGCCTGGCCCTGAACAGCGCGAGGGCGATAGGGCCCGCGATCGCCGGCCTGCTCGTGGCCTTGTCCGGGCCGACGACGGTGTTCGCGCTGAACGCGGTCTCGTTCGTCGGAATCGTCGTGGTGCTGTTCACCTGGCGCCGGCCGGTTGAGGAACGGTTGCTGCCGACCGAGCGGCCGTTGTCGGCGCTGAGCGCGGGCGGACGGTACATCCGCAGCTCGCCGGTGGTGCGACGCATCCTGCTGCGGGCGCTGCTGTTCATCGCTCCCGGCAGCGCGCTGTGGGGGCTGCTCGCGGTCATCGCCGATCGACAACTGCACCTGTCGTCGGCGGGCTACGGCGTGCTGCTGGGCGCCCTGGGTGTCGGCGCGGTGTGCGGGGCGATGGTGCTGTCCCGGCTGCAGGTCCGGTTCGGGCGCAACGCATTGTTGACGGTGGGCGCGGTCGGTTTCGCGCTCGCCACCGCGGTGCTGGCGCTGGTTCCGGTGCTCGCGGTGGTGATCGTCGCGATGATCGTCGGCGGACTGTCGTGGTTGCTGACCCTGTCGACCCTGAATGCGTCCATGCAGCTGAGCCTTCCGGCCTGGGTGCGGGCGCGCGGACTGTCGGTCTACCAGCTGGTGTTCATGGGTGGACAGGCGATCGGCTCGCTGGTCTGGGGGCTGGTGGCCGGCGCGACCAACAGCGTTACCGCGCTGCTGACCGCGGCCGGGTTGCTCGCCGCGTGCGCGGTATCTCTGCTGTGGTGGCCGCTGCATCCGGGCACCGGCAACCTCGACGTCGAACCGTCGGGGCACTGGCCTGAACCAGCGCTCGTGTTCGAACCCGCCCCGCCCGACGGCCCGGTCCTCGTGCTCAAGACGTACCGGGTCGCATCGGAGAACGAGGCGGCGTTCGTCGCGGCGATGGACCGGGTGAAGCGTTCGCGGCAGCGTACCGGGGCCGTGCAATGGCGGTTGTTCCGTAGCGGCGAATTCCCCAACACATTCGTCGAGGCGTTCGTCGTGCGGTCGTGGTACGAGCACCTGCACCAGCACGTCATCCGGCAGACGGGCCAGGACCTGATCGCCGAGCAGGAGGTCGACAAGTACGTCGTCGGCGAACCCAAGCTCGAGCATCTGATCGCGGTCAGCTGAGCCGTTTCTCCGTCCGAATCGGCACGGTCGACGCCGCGACCGCGGCCACCGAGACCAACGCCAGTAGCTGCACGCCCCACGAATGCCCGATGTAGCCGTCGACCGAGCGCCACGGATACTGACTCAACACCGCACCGGCCAGGATCAACCCACCGGCCGCGGTGCCGACCGTGACTGCCTCGCAGAGGTTTTCGCGGTGGCGCAGCAGCCAACGGAAGCCGACCGCCAGTCCGACCACCGCCACGCCCGCCACCCCCGAGATCGCCGCACCGACGGCCAGCGCCGCGGCGCCGACGGCGACGGGGGGCGGTCGCCACACCGGCACCGGCTCAACCGGCGCGGGGCGCCTGCGCATCGGCAGGAAGGCGAGCAGTGCGAGCACCGGCAGCAGCGCGAGCCCGCCGATCAGCCCGGCGCGGTAGGGCGCGTTCGTCGGGAAGCTCAGCGTGACCGGGCCCGCCGTACCCGGCGGCAGCACCCAGCCCTGCTGCCAGCCGTTCACCGTGATCGGCGTCAGTTGTGACCCGGCGCTGTCGTGGGCGACCCAGCCGGGGTTGATGCTTTCGGGGACCACGAGGACCCGGGACGCCGACGACGGTGCGACGGTCACCTCGCGGTGGTCTGCGCTCCATTGTCCGGTCTGCGCGGGAATGGTTGACGCCTCGCGTATTTCACCGGCGCGCGGCCCGGCGAGCTGAGCGCCGTCGACGATGAACGCCGCGCCGGGGCTGATGACCAGTTCCTGTTGGCCCTCGGGCAGCAGGATCGGCTCGGCCCGGCACGGGCGTGCCGCCACGGGCTCACCGTCGAGGAGGGCGCCGACGGTCGTACTGAGTGAGGTTTGCACGAACTCGCCGGCGACGCCGATGACCGGGCCCTTGCCGCACGGCATGTCGATGGTGCGGTTCCGGTTGGCCGCGGCATCGGCCGCCGCGATCGGTTCGCCGCGAATGTCGAGCGCGGTCACCTCGGCTAGGCCGGGGGGTTTGAGTTGGTCGAAACCGAGCGCCGTGCGGTCGATGACGTCGTCCCAGTCGAGAAGGGAGATCGTCACGGTGTCGGTGGCTCTCGGTTTGAGATCCAGGGTCTGGGCGCCGGCATCGCCGGCGACCGGACGGATTTGCGGACCGTCGCCGAGGTCGACGGCCACCAGCGTCGGACGTGCGGGCAACTCCGACGAACTCGGCGTCACCCGCAGGCCGGCAACTTCGGTCCGCTTCGGCAGTTTCAGCGTCAGTGTCGGCGGCGTCCCCTGCTGCACGACCCGCTGCGGGGCGGTCCAGGCGGTGCCCGCATCGCCGTCTGCGGCGGCGTAGGCCGAGCCGAGCACGTCGATCGGATCGGCTTCGCCCACCGCGCGGGCGGTACCGGGTGCGCTGATGAGGTCGGCCAACTGGGGACCCTGTCGGGCGCGCACCCACACCGTCGGCGTCACCGCGATCGGCGTCGGAACCGTCAGTGTCCGGCTGAGGTTCACCGGCTCCTCGGCCGACAGCGCCATCAACGCGGCGCACCGGTAGCCGGTCGGACTCTGCGCGCAGCCCGAGCGTCCCAGCAACTCCGAACCCAGATCCCATTGCGCGACAGTCGAATCCGGGGGAGGGCCCGGTACGACGACGGTGTGGCGCAGGCTGACGGGGTGGGCGAAGCCGTTCGCGTCGTACTGGGTGACCGCGAGGTCGGTGATTCCGAACTGCACGCCGGGCGAGCCGTCGTCGGTGGCTACCGCGGTGAGCCGCACCCACGGCGACTCGCCGTAAGGCAGTGCCGCGGTGAGCGGCTTGCCTGCCTCATCGAACCGCAGGGTGCTGGTGCCGTTCACCGTCGAGATCTCGATGCGGCGGATCTGTGCGCCGACGGCGGTGGCGCTGGGTGTGACCGTGATGGTCGCGTTCGTGACGGGGTGGTCGAAGCCCACCTGCATCCACTGGCCGATCGCCGACTGCAGCGAGTTGGAGACCCAACTGGTCGACGGGTCGGCATCGACTGCGGCGGCCGGACCTGCCGCCGGCGCAACGTTGGGGAGCGCGGTGGAATCGGCCGCCGAGCTCGACACCGAGACGCGGCCACCGTTCCACTGCCCGTAGACGAGATCAGTTCCGGGAGAGGGGTAGTCGATGACCCGGTTGTGGGTGTGCCGCAGATCGTCGGGGGTGCGGATCGCCGACGAGTGGTCGTCGACGCGGCCGTAGTCGGTTTCCCGGGCAAGCGGGGTGTCGGTGACGGTGACCAGCGGGGTCGGCACGCCCGCGCGTTCGGCGTCGGCGGTCAGGAGCATCGGGCCCAGCGGCGGGCGGTCGAGCAGTCGGCGGCGCTCGTCGAGCCGTAGCAGCGCCTCGGGTGCGCCGTCGACGCGCGCCATGCGGTCGGTGTCGACGAGGTAAGGCGTCACCGGGGTTTCGGCGTCAACCCGGTAGATCTCGACGGCGGGGTAGCGCGGGCGCAAGCCGCTGTCGGAGACGAATCCGGCCAGGGTGCCCGCGCCGACCGGATCGCCGAACTCGGCGACCTTCTCCAGGCCGGGGGAGCCGTCGATGGCGCGGTGCACCAGCAGCGGTCGCGCCGAACGGGATGACTCCGGGTCCAAATCGTTGCGCACCACGACATACGAAATTCCTTGGCGGGCAAGGGTGTCGGCCAAGCCTGCGGAGGGTCGGCCCGCGGCGAACAACCGCTGCACGGAGTCGAGCGCGCGGATGGTCTGCGGTGGGGTCAGCGGGATCGAATCGCGGACCCCCCAGGCGCTTTCGCCGAGCACCTGCAGCGGTTCGTCGTGGCTGTTGCCCCACACCTGGGTGGCGAACGGAGCACCGGGCGCCACCAGGACGCGGCCGCCGGTGTTGTTCTCATCAAGCCAGTCGGCAGTGTCGTGCCAGTACTGCGGGATGGCGTCGAATGCGCCTGGCGGAGTAAGCCGTCCGGTCCATGCCAGCGACGTGCCCGCCACCAGTGCGACCAGGACCACCATTCCCACGGCGACACGCTTGTCGCGTTCGGGATGCGCCAGCGCGGTCGTCCACTTCGCTCGTGGCGCGCTGCCCGGCAGCGGGATGCGGCCGAGCAGATGCGCCAACCCCAGCGCCAAGGGCAGTCGCAGCAGGGGTTCGAGCTTGTGCAGGTTGCGCAGCGGGGTGCCCGACGCGTCGAGGAACGCCTGAACCTGCAGTGCGACAGGCGAGCCCAACCCGCCCGAGTAGCCGACGGCGAGCAGCGTGACGCCGGTCAGCAGTATGACGATCAGCCGACCGCGGGCGGGCATCGTCTTCATCGCCAGCCCCGCCAGGCCCGCGGCGGCGACCAACGTGGTGGCCAGCACGGCGACCGAACCGGTCACCAGGGACGCGCCTGCCGTCGCGTTGGGCGCAACGAACGGGGTCCAGACGTCGGTGCCGCGCAACATCTCGGTCAGCGACATCCACCGCGTGGTGACGCCGGAGGATTCGATGAAGTCGAGGAACGGTGGGCTGACCCGGCCCAGCATCACCAGCGCGACCGCCCACCACAGCACCGCCAGCGTGATGCCGAGCGCCCACCACGCCGTGAACCGCCACCACAGCTTGGTGGGCCGATGACATAACAGCCAGATGGCCGCGCACAGGCAGCCGGTGAGCGTGGCCACCGCGTTGACCGCCCCCATCAACGCGATCGCCACCGCCGAGCGCATCGCCAGCGCCCGCACGCGCGGGTCGCCCCCTGTTTCTCCCGCCCCTCCGGACCCGCCCTTCAATACCAAGATCACCGGCAACAGGACCCACGGCGCCAGCATCATCGGGAGCGTCTCCGACGAGATCGCGCCGATGGTGGTCAGCGCCCGCGGCGAGAGCGCGTAGGCGACCGCGGCGATCACCCGCGACGTCGGGCTGCCGACGCCGAGCGCCTCGGCCACCCGCAGCACACCCCAGAACCCGACGACCAGCAGCAACGCCCACCACAGCCGCTGGGTGACCCAGCCGGGCAGCCCGACGATGTCGCCGATCAAAAAGAAGGTGCCGTGCGGGAACAGATACCCGTAGGCCTGGTTCTGGGCCTGGCCGAAGGGCAGCTCGCTGTTCCACAGGTTGAACGCGCGCGCGAGGAACCGCAACGGGTTGGCGGTCAGGTCGAGCTTGGTGTCGGGTGAGATCTGTCCGGGTGACTGGGCGAAAGTCAGGACCAGCGCCGCCGCAGCGGCCACCCACAACCAGCGCCGGGAGAGCGGGGCCGTCTCAGTGGCGGCCCGGGATTCAGCTGCGGTCGCCGTACTCGACCCTGTTGAGCACCGAAGACGCCGGATCGCCCGCTTGCAGAGGAGGCTTGTTGTCCTGCTGCACCATCAGCGTCACACCGAAAACAGCCGCCGCACCCAACAGCAGACCGACCACGATGCTGGCGGCGGCGGGCACGAGGAACCGATCCATGCGGCAAAACTAGCATGCGGCCCATGTGCCCAGCTGAACCCATGTTCTGGCCGCACACGCCGACCACGAGATAGAACTGAGCCACCACAGCCGTTAGTGTCGAGGCCCATGGCCTTGCCCCGCGCATTGTGTGCCCTTGTTGCCGCTCCCGTATTGCTGGTGGCGTGCTCGCCTGCCGCGCAGGAAGCCGCGCCGTCACCGACGTCTGCGCCCATCACCAAGGCGGCCACCGCCGTGCCCGCGGCCCCGGCCGCGCCGGCGGCCCCCGCGTGCGGAGCCGGTGAATCGCTGCTGTCGTCGATGTCGACCCGTGACAAGCTCGCCCAACTGCTGATGGTGGGCGTCTCCAATGCGGGTGACGCACGCGCGGTCGTCGACAACCACCACGTCGGCGGCATCTTCGTCGGCAGTTGGACCGACCTGTCGATGCTGTCCGACGGCTCGCTGGCAGCCATCGCTGGATCGGCGACCCCGCTACCGCTCGCGGTCAGCGTTGACGAGGAGGGCGGCCAGGTGTCGCGGCTGGCCGGGCTGATCGGCAGCCAACCGTCGCCCGCCTCGCTGGCGGCCAGCAGCACGCCTGACGAGGTGTACAACATCGCTCTGAAGCGGGGCCAGGCCATGCGCGGGCTTGGTATCACCGTCGACTTCGCGCCGGTCGTCGACGTCGATGGGGGCGGGTCCATCGGCGACCGGTCGTTCGGCTCCGATCCGGCCGTCGTCACCGACTTCGCCGGCGCGTACGCCCGTGGTCTGCGCGACGGCGGCGTGATGCCGGTGCTCAAACACTTCCCCGGCCATGGGCGCGCCTCGGGCGACTCGCACACGGGCGGCGTCACGACGCCACCGATCAGCGACCTGCAGACCACCGATCTGGTGCCCTACCGGACGCTGACCAGCCAGGCACCGGTCGGAGTGATGGTCGGTCACCTGCAGGTGCCCGGGCTGACCGGCAGCGATCCAGCCAGCCTGAGCCCGGCGGCCTACGCGCTGCTGCGGTCGGGCAACTACGGCGGCCAGCCGTTCAACGGCCCGGTGTTCACCGATGATCTGTCCGGTATGCGGGCCATCACCGACCGGTTCGGGGTCGCCGAGGCGGCGCTGCGGAGCCTGCAAGCGGGCGCCGACGTCGCGCTATGGCTGAGTACCGGTGAGGTGCCCGCCGTGCTCGACCGGCTGGAGAAGGCGTTGGATGCCGGTGAGCTGTCGATGTCGAGCGTCGACGCCTCCGTGCTTCGGCTGGCGGGAATGAAGGGGCCCAACCCGCGCTGCTGATTCCCGCCCACGCCCACTGCTGGTCCCCGATCACAGCCCGCGGCTGACGCCCTGGTGGCGCGCATTGCTTACCCTGGTGGAATGGCCGGAGGTACCAAGCGGTTGCCGCGCGCGGTGCGCGAGCAGCAGATGCTGGACGCGGCCGTGCAGATCTTCTCGGTGAACGGCTACCACGAGACGTCGATGGACGCGATCGCCGCCGAGGCGCAGATCTCCAAACCGATGCTGTACCTGTACTACGGCTCCAAGGAGGAGTTGTTCGCGGCGTGCCTGGATCGTGAGCTGGCGCGGTTCGTCGACGAGGTGCGCAGCCAGATCGATTTCAAGCAGAGCCCGAAAGACCTGTTGCGCAACGCGGTCCTGGCGTTCCTGAACTACATCGACGCGAACCGGGCGTCGTGGATGGTGCTCTACAGCCAGGCGACCAGTTCGCAGGCGTTCGCCCACACCGTGCGCGAAGGCCGGGAGCGCATCATCGACCTGGTGGGCAGACTGCTGCGCTCGGGAACCCGAAATCCCGAGCCCGACACCGACTTCGACATGATGGCCGTCGCCCTCGTCGGCGCCGGCGAGGCAGTGGCGTCGCGGGTCAGCACCGGCGACGCCGGCGTGGACGAGGCCGCCGAGCTGATGATCAACCTGTTCTGGCGTGGCCTGAAGGGCACCCCGTCCGAACATTCGGACTCATCGGTTCACTCTGCGGCTGCGGCACAATTGTCGGAGTAGGCGACGCCCTCGGCGCAGAGTCAACGCGACTACAGTGAGCGCACCGTCCCGAACAGATGCGGCTCGCGCTTCTTCATGTCGCGCAACGTCAGATCCCAGCCGTCGGACACGCGGTCGACGTACAGGCCGGCGTTCGCTGGCAGCACGACCGGCTTGGCGAACTTCACCGAATACTTGACCGCATCCGGCAGCTGACCCTCTATGTTCGCCAGAACCGCTGCCGCGCTGAACATCCCGTGCGCGATGACCGTCGGGAAGCCGAACAGCTTGGCCGCGATCGACTTGGTGTGGATCGGGTTGTGGTCACCGCCCACGGAGGCGTAGTGCCGGATCTGCGCGGGGGTGATGCGCAGCATCGCGTTCGGCGGGCCGAGTTTCGGCGGCTTCTGCGGCGGCGGCTTCGGCTCGTCGGACAAACTCGTCCGCTGCTGGTGCAGGAACGTCGTCACCTGGTGCCACGCCTGCTCATTGCCGACGTTGACGTCGGTCACGATGTCGACCAGCAGCCCTCGGCGGTGCTCTCGCAGATTCTCCGCGTGCACCTTCACCGAGACGGAGTCGGTGACCCCGATCGGGCGGTACTGGGTGATGTGGTTCTCGATGTGCACCGATCCCATTGCCGCGAAAGGGAAGTCGAACCCGGTCACCAACGACATCAACGTCGGGAACGTCAGCGCGAACGGATACGTCAGCGGCACCGTGTCCCCGAACTGCAAACCCGTCACCGACGCGTAGGCCGCCACGTTCTCGGAATCGATGCTCAGATCCTCGACGGTCAGCGTGCGATCGGGCAGAGTCTCGCCACGCGGCACGAACGGCAGGGCGCCCGCCGCCGCGCGCGCCAGGTTCATCAGGCCCGACGGTTGGCTCATGTCACGCCCCCAGCCAGGCCTGGCCGCACACCCGCACCGTGTTGCCGGTGACGGCGTTGGACGCGGGGCTGGCGAAGTAGGCGATGGTCTCGGCGACGTCGACCGGTTGGCCGCCCTGGTACAGCGAATTGAGCCGCCTGCCCACCTCGCGGGTGGCCAGCGGGATCGCCTCGGTCATCTTGGTCTCAATGAAGCCAGGCGCCACCGCGTTGACCGTGACGCCCTTGTCGGCGTAGGCCTCCGACAGGCTGTCGGTCAGCCCGATCATGCCGGCTTTGGTCGCGGCGTAGTTGGTCTGCCCGCGGTTGCCCGCGATGCCGGCCATCGACGACAAGCCGACGATCCGGCCGCCCTCGCCCAGCACACCGTTGCTCACCAGCCCTTCGGCGAGGGCAAGCGGCGCAACGAGATTCACCGCGACGACGGAGTCCCAGCGACCCTCGTCCATGTTGGCCAGCAGCTTGTCGCGGGTGATGCCCGCGTTGTTGACCAGGATGTCGACGCGACCGTCGTAGTGGTCGCGCACGTGCTCGGTGATGCGGTCGACCGCGTCGTCGGCGGTCACGTCCAGGGCCAGCGCGGTCCCCCCGACCTTTGTGGCGGTCACGCCGAGCGCTTCCTGCGCACCGTCGACGTCGATGCAGATCACCTTCGCCCCGTCGCGGGAGAACACCTCGGCGATCCTCGTGCCGATGCCGCGCGCGGCACCGGTGACGATCGCGACCTTCCCGTCCAGCGGCCGGTCCCAGTCCGCGGGCGGAGAAGCGTCGTCCGCACCGATCCGGAACACCTGCCCGTCGACGTAGGCCGACTTGCCCGACAACAGGAACCGCATCGTCGACTCCAGGCCCGTCGCGGCGGGCTTGGAGTCGGGGGAGACGTAAACGAGGTTCACCGTCGCGCCGCGGCGCATCTCCTTGCCGAGCGAGCGGGTGAAGCCCTCGAGCGCGCGCTGCGCGATGCGCTCATGTTCACTGCCCGCCTCCTCGGGGGTGGTGCCGATGACGACGACGCGGCCGGACGGTCCGAGGTTGCGCAACAGTGGGGTGAAGAACTCGTAGAGCCCCTTGAGGCCGCTCGGTTCGGTGATGCCCGTTGCGTCGTACACCAGCGCGCCGAACGAGTCGGCCCAACGACCGCCCAGGTTGTCGGAGACGACGTCGTAGTCGTCGGCCAGCGCGGTGCGCAGCGGTTCGACGAGTCGGCCCTCGCCGCCGATAAGCAGCGTGCCGGCCAGAGGCGGATCACCCGGCTTGTAGCGGCGCAGCGTCTCGGGCTGGGGGATGCCCAGTTGCTTGGCGAGGAACGATCCGGGCGTCGAGTGGACGATTTGCGAGTACAGATCCGATGCCATGAGGACGAACTTACTCCAGAGTAAGAAGGGTGGGTACTATGGGTGCATGCCTAGTGATACCCGCCGACGCGTCGCCATCCTCGGTGGCAACAGAATTCCTTTCGCCCGCTCCGATGGCGCGTACGCCAATGCGTCGAACCAGGACATGTTCACCGCCGCCCTGGGCGGCCTGATCGAGCGCTTCAACCTCGACGGGGAGACGCTCGGCGCGGTGATCGGCGGTGCCGTGCTCAAGCACAGCCGCGACTTCAACCTGATCCGCGAATGCGTGCTCGGCAGCGCGCTCTCGTCCTACACGCCCGCGTTCGACATCCAGCAGGCGTGCGGGACGGGTCTACAGGCGGCCATCTCCGCGGCCGACGGCATCGCCGCGGGGCGCTATGAGGTCGCGGCGGCCGGCGGCGTCGACACCGCTTCGGATGCGCCGATCGCGCTCGGCGACGACCTTCGCCGCACGCTGCTCGGGCTGCGCCGTGCGAAGTCGAACGTCGACCGGCTCAAGCTCGTGGGCAAGCTACCCGCCTCGGTGGGCATCCAGATCCCGGTCAACAGCGAGCCCCGCACCGGCATGTCGATGGGCGAGCACGCCGCCGTCACCGCCAAGGAAATGGGCATCAAGCGCGTCGACCAGGACGAGCTGGCCGCCGCCAGTCACCGCAACATGACCGCCGCCTACGACCGCGGCTTCTTCGACGACCTGGTCACGCCGTTCCTCGGCGTGTACCGCGACAACAACCTGCGTCCCGACTCGTCGGCCGAGAAGCTGGCCAAGCTCAAGCCCGTCTTCGGTGTCCGCAACGGCGACGCGACGATGACGGCGGGCAACTCCACGCCGCTGACCGACGGCGCCTCGGTGTCCTTGCTGGCGACCGACGAGTGGGCCTCGGCGCATGGCATCGAACCGCTCGCCTACTTCGTCGACGCGGAGACCGCCGCTGTGGACTACGTCAACGGCAAGGATGGACTGCTGATGGCGCCGACGTATGCGGTGCCGCGGCTGCTGGCCCGCAACGGCCTGACCCTGCAGGACTTCGACTTCTACGAAGTCCACGAGGCGTTCGCGTCGGTGGTGCTCGCGCACCTGCAGGCGTGGGAGTCCGAGGAGTACTGCAAGGAACGCCTCGGCTTGGATGCCGCGCTCGGGTCGATCGACCGGTCGAAGCTCAACGTCAACGGGTCGTCGTTGGCCGCGGGCCATCCGTTCGCCGCGACCGGCGGGCGGATCGTGTCGCAGTTGGCCAAGCAGCTGGCCCAGAAGAAGAAAGAGACCGGTCAATCGGTGCGCGGGCTGATTTCGATCTGCGCCGCCGGCGGGCAGGGCGTGGCGGCCATCCTGGAAGCCTGACCAGCCCTGCAGGACCGCATCAAATATATTTACGGCAGCGTGTAACGCCCCCCGGAAGCGCGCCGATACACCGGATAGCTCCGTGCTGCCGTCTGACCCCCCGACCCGACGGCAGCACGGGGCTCTTAACTTTTCGGGCCTCAGGCCCGGGCCGTGTTCCAGCAAGCGTGAAGGCTCGCCGCCGGTCGTGCTTCGATGGTGGGGTGCAGACCAGCGTCGCCCTCACCGGGCTCATCAGCGATGCCGACGGCCGCTCGCCGCTTGACGGCGTGCTGGCGAAGCTGACGCCGTTACGCGACGAAGGGTTCCGCCGGGTGTGGATGGCACAGCTGCCTTACGACCCCGACCTGTTGACGATCCTGGCCGTCGCGTTCCGTGAGATCGACACCATCGAGGTGGCCTCGGGGGTGATCCCCATCCAGGTGCAGCACCCCACCCAACTGGCGCAGCGCGCGTTGACACTGAACGCCATCGCGGGGGGCCGCTTCACCCTCGGCATCGGACTGAGCCATCGCATGGTGACCGAAGGGGTGTGGGGCATCTCGTACGACAAACCGGTGCGGCAGATGCGCGAGTACCTCGACGCGCTGCTGCCCCTGCTGGCCGGCGAGCCCGCCGACGCCTCCGGAGATATCTGGACGACCCGAGGTTCGTTGAAGGTGCCCGGCGCTCCGCGGCCCGACGTCTACCTCGCAGCACTCGGCCCGCAGATGCTGCGCCTGGCCGGTCGTCGCAGTGCCGGGACGATGACGTGGATGACGGGTCCCAGGACGCTGGCCGACCACGTCGTCCCGACCCTGCGCACGGCCGCAGTGGAGGCGGGCCGCGACGAGACCTCGGTTCGGGTGGTGGCGTCGTTGCCTATCAGCGTCACCGACGACATCGACGCCGCCCGGGCCGAAGCCGCCGAGGAGTTCGCCATCTACGGACAGTTGCCGTCGTACCGCGCCATGCTCGACCGCGAGGGCTACGCAGAACCCGCGGACGCGGCGATCATTGGCGACGAGGAAACGGTGTCACAGCGGCTCGACGAACTGGGCGCCGCCGGCGTCGACGAGTTCGTCGCCAGCGTCTTCGACTCCGACCCCGAGGCGCGTGCGCGCACCCGGGCGCTGTTGCGGTCCAGGGACGCCTGACCGAAGAAAATTCGCACTGGTGTGATCGAGATCACGGGCGTACGATCGGTCGCACGACGGGTTCGGGAGTGACTTTTCCGAAGAGTCGGCAAGGGTTGAAAGCCGACCGCGCGAGACTGATGTGACGCACCTGGTGTCCTCCCGAACCCGCCCTTATGTGAACTTGATTCCGATGCAAAACGCCCCCGGGAAGAGACCGGGGGCGTTTTGTTTCAGCGAAGCGACTGAAGGCTCTCTTAGAAGGCCGCCTCGTCGAGTTCCATCACCTCGTTGTCGAGGTTCTCGATGATCTGACGCGTGCTGGTGAGCATCGGCAGGAAGTTCTTCGCGAAGAACGACGCCACCGCGACCTTGCCCTCGTAGAAGGCGCGGTCGTCACCGGACACACCCGCGTCGAGCTTGTCGACGGCCACCGCGGCGTGCTGCTGCAGGAGCCAGCCGATGACCAGGTCGCCGACGCTCATCAGGAAGCGCACCGAACCCAGGCCGACCTTGTACAGCTCGGTCGAGTTCTCCTGCGCCGCCATCAGATAGCCGGTGAGCGAGGCCGCCATCGCCTGGACGTCCTCCAGCGCGGTCGCCAGCAGCGCACGCTCGGCCTTGAGCCGGCCGTTGCCCGACTCGTTTTTGACGAACTGCTCGATCTGGCCGGCCACGTGAGCCAGCGCCACACCCTTGTCGCGGACGATCTTGCGGAAGAAGAAGTCCTGCGCCTGGATGGCCGTGGTGCCCTCGTAGAGCGAGTCGATCTTGGCGTCACGGATGTACTGCTCGATCGGGTAGTCCTGCAGGAAGCCCGATCCGCCGAGCGTCTGCAGGCTCTCGGTCAGCTTGGCGTAGGCCTGCTCCGAGCCGACACCCTTCACGATCGGCAGCAGCAGGTCGTTGACCCGCGCCGCCAACTCGGCGTCCACCTCGTGCACGGCCTTGGCGACCGCGGCGTCCTGGTAGGTCGCCGTGTAGAGGTACAGCGCGCGCAGACCCTCGGCGTAGGCCTTCTGGGTCATCAGCGAACGACGCACGTCGGGGTGGTGCGTGATGGTCACGCGCGGAGCCGTCTTATCGGTCATCTGCGTCATGTCGGCACCCTGCACACGCTCCTTGGCGTACTCGAGCGCGTTGAGGTAGCCGGTCGACAGCGTGGCGATTGCTTTGGTGCCCACCATCATTCGAGCCTGCTCGATGACCTCGAACATTTGCGCGATGCCGTTGTGCACTTCGCCGACGAGCCAGCCCACAGCGGGAACCCCGTGCTGCCCGAACGAAAGCTCGCAAGTCGCGGAGACCTTGAGGCCCATCTTGTGCTCGACGTTGGTGACGAACACACCGTTGCGCTCGCCGGGTTCACCAGTCTCGGGGTCGAAGTGGAACTTCGGCACGAAGAACAATGACAAGCCCTTCGTGCCGGGTCCGGCGCCCTCGGGGCGAGCCAGCACCAGGTGCATGATGTTCTCGCCGAGATCGTCGGCGTCACCGGAGGTGATGAAGCGCTTCACCCCGTCGATGTGCCAGGTGCCGTCGGGTTGCTGCACGGCCTTGGTGCGGCCGGCGCCGACGTCCGAGCCGGCGTCGGGCTCGGTGAGGACCATCGTCGAGGTCCAGCCACGCTCCGCGGCCAGCACGGCCCACTTCTTCTGCTCGTCGGTGGCCTGGTTGTAGAAAATTTGCGCGAAGCCGGCGCCCATCGCATACATGTAGACCGCCGGGTTGGCGCCCAGCACGTGCTCGACCAAAGCCCACTGCAGGGCCCGAGGCATCGGCATACCGCCGAGTTCCTCCAGGACGCCGATCTTGTCCCAGCCGCCGTCGACCAGCGCCCGCACCGACTTCTTGAATGACTCCGGAAGGGTCACCGTGTGCGAGTTGGGGTCAAAGACCGGGGGATTGCGGTCGGCGTCGGCAAACGACTCGCCGATCGGGCCCTCAGCCAACCGGGCGATCTCGCCGAGCATCTCGCGGGCGGTGTCCACGTCCAGTTCGGCGTAGTCACCCTCGCCAAGCGCCTTGTCAACGCCGAAGACCTCGAAAAGGTTGAATACCTGGTCACGAACGTTGCTCTTATAGTGGCTCACGGTTCCTCCTCGGTGAGACGGCCACTGTTGGTTGGGTACTTTTTGCTTAAGTTACCCACCAGTAACTGCCCGAACTATACCCATCAGTAACTTCAACTCAAACCACCTCGAAACAATTTCCGGGACCTAACTAACCCCCCAGTTGGTCGGGGAACCAAATCCGCAGTTGACAGGTGTCTGGCCAGGCGTTGATGCCCATTGTGAGAATCGTCACGCGGGTCCGGATAGGGTGTTGCGATGCTTCGTATCGCGGTCTGGGGGACGGGCAACATGGGGGCGGCGGCCATCCGCTCAGCGGCGGCCTTTCCGGGCTTGACACTGGCCGGCGTCATCACGTCATCGCCGGACAAAGCGGGCAAGGACGGCGCCGCGTTCGCCGGACTCGACGGGTCGACCGGCGTCACCGCCACCACCGACGTCGACGCGGCGCTCGCCGACTGTGATGCCGTCGCCTACATGGCTTCCGGCGACATTCGACCGGACGACGCCGTCTCTGACATCGAACGCTGCCTGCGGACGGGCAGGCACGTGGTGACGCCGTCGCTGTACTCGCTCTACGACCCGCGTTCGGCGCCACCTGAATGGGTCGACCGGCTCACCCGCGCCGCCGAGGAGGGCAACTCCACGCTGCTCGTCAGCGGCGTCGACCCGGGCTGGGGCAACGACGCGCTCGCGGTGATTGCCGCCGGTCTGTGCACCAGGATCAACAGCATCCACTGCCAGGAGATCTTCGACTACTCCACCTACAACCAGCCGTTCGCGGTGAAGGTGTCGTGTGGTTTCGGGGGGTCCATGGACGAGACGCCGATGATGTTGCTTCCGTCGATCCCGACGATGGTGTGGGGCGGCAACATTCGGCTGGTGGGCCGCACCCTCGGAATGGAGATCGACGAGATCGCCGAGGAGGTCGAACGACGCCCGCTTGAGGAGCCCGTCGATACGGTGATGGGCCGGTTCGAGAAGGGCACCCAGGGCGCGTTCTGGTTGAAGGTGATCGGAAAGTCGGGCGGACGCGAACGAATCGTCATCGACCACATCACCCGCATCCACTCATCGTGTGCGCCGGACTGGCCGTATCCCGACGAGGGCGTCGGCGACCACCGCGTGATCATCGACGGCGATCCGCGATTGACCATCACGACGCGCGCCGACGTGCCCGGCGGGACCCGCGCCGACGGCGGCAACACCACCGCCGCCAATCGGCTGCTCGGCGCGCTTGCCTGGCTCGTCGAGCAGAAGCCGGGCATCTACGACGGGCTCGACGCGCCGCTGCAGACGACGCTGCCTCCCGAGGTGCAGGCGCAGCGCTGGGCATAGCACTCTGGCGTACCTCTCCTTTGACCAGCGCTCTTCTGATGAGAGGACGAACACAACTGTGCGCTCGGCGGCATCAGGTGGCGTCCGGAATCGCTTGCGGCTCAGAATTCATCTGCGGTTCCAGAGCTTCTGTTTCCGAAATCATCTGGGTTTGCAGAGTTACCGTCTCCGAAATCGCTTCCGTCTCCGAAGTTTCCGTTTGCTCGGCGTCAGGCAGTTGGCCAACGAGGTACTCGGCTAACCCGCCGATCGTCGGATAGTCGAACACCGCGGTCGCATTGATCGTGAACGCGCCGCCGAACTGGCTGTGCAGCCGGTTGCGCAGTTCGATCGCCATCAGCGAGTCCGTCCCGAGATCCAGGAAGCGGCTGGTCGCCGCGGGTGGCTGTGCCAACCGCAGGAAGTTCTGCACCTCGCGTTGCAAGAACTCGGTGACGAAGGCGGCGCGTTGAGGTACCGGGATCTCCTGCAACTGGCGCAGCAACTCACTGTCACCGGTCGTTTCACCTTCGGCGCGAGGCAGCACGAGGTCCAGGATCGGTGGACGGGCAGCCCCCAATATCTTTGCGGCCCGCTGCCAGTTGGCCTTCACGACGGTCGCCTGGCTGGTGCCGTTGGTGACAACTTCGGCCAATGCGCTCAGTGCCGCCGACGGTTCCAGCGGTACCAGGCCCTGTGCGTTGAGGTTGTTGCGCACGGCTTCCGACGATGCCATGCCACCTTCGGCCCACGGGCCGAAGTTGACCGACGTGGCGGGTAAGCCCTGTGCGCGACGACACGCGACCAGCCCGTCGAGCAGTGCATTGGCTGCCGCGTAGTTGGCCTGTCCGGGTGATCCAAACACGCTGGAAACCGACGAGGAGACGATGAAGAAGTCGAGATCATCAGCTCGCGTGAACCGGTCCAAGTGTAATGCGCCAAAAGCTTTGGGCCGCAGTGTTGTCCGGAAGCGGTCGAGGCTCTGTTGAGGAAGCAATGCGTCGTCGAGCACGCCGGCAAGATGCACCACGCCGGCGAGTGGGGGCAAGTCCTCGCGGATCCGTTGCAAGAGCTGAGCAACCTCGGACTCGTCGCCGACATCGGCCGCAAAGATGTGGATACGGCACTTGTAGCGCTCGGTGATCTCGTCCACCGTGCGCCGCGCGTTCGCATCGGGCTCGCGGCGGCTGGTCAGCACGATGTCACCAGCGCCCAATTGCGCCAGATAGGCGGTGGTGTGCAGACCGATCGCCCCGAGCCCGCCGGTGATCAGATAGCTTCTATCGGACCTTGCCTGCAGCGGGTTCGGTATCTGCATAACGATCTTCCCGATGTGCCGGGCTTGCTGCATGCGGCGAAACGCTGCCCTTGCCTCCGTAATTGGATAGATCTCAGCGGGCAGTGGCGTCCACTCGCGGCTTGCCATCCCATCCGACACCTCAGTCAACAAGCGCTTGACGTGGTCAGGGTTTTGCAAGGCGGTGAGGTCCAATGCGACGATCTCGTAAGCAATATCGGGTCGGGCCGCCGCCATCTGCTCAGGTGTCCAAATGTCGCGCTTGGCGATTTCGGCAAAGCGACCGTTGAGCGCGGTGGCCCGCACGGTGGCTTCGACGAATCCCTCGTTGGTCAGGCTATTGAGGACGACATCGACGCCTGAACCATCGGTGTCCGCCAAAATCTGGTCCGCGAAATCCGTAGTGCGCGAGTCGTAGACGAACTTGACGCCCATTTTGCGCAGCGTCGCACGCTTGTACTTACTGGCGGTCGCAAAGACGATGGCTCCGTGTTGCTGCGCCATTTGAACCGCGTATAGGCCGACACCGCCGCTGGCGGCGTGAATGAGCACGCGGTCACCGGCTTTCAACTGCGCCCAGTCAAACGCGAGCCGTACCGTCAGCGCCGCAGCGGGGATGGTCGCTGCCGCAACCGCGCTTAGTCCCTTCGGCAATGGCGCCACCAGCTGGAGCGGGACATTGAATCGGCTGCAGAATGCGCCCTGCATGAATCCGTAGACGCGTTGGCCCACTTCAACGCCTGTGACGCCGTTCCCCAGCTGCGTGACAATACCGGCGAAATCCCCGCCGATAGGCCCAGGATCACCCGGGTACAGGCCGAGTACGTTGAGCACATCTCGGAAATTAAGCCCCGCAGCCTCCACCTGAACCTGCACGTAACCATCGCCCGGTGGTGACAACTCGGTTTCAGTCAGACGCAGATTGTCGATCGCGCCGCGTTCGGTCGGCGCGAGGACGTAGTCCCCCGAGCGGGGAACGGTGAGATGGCCGCTGCGCGCCCAGGGCAATAATCTCGAGGCCAAAAGCTTTCCCTGCCGGATAGCCAGCTCGGGTTCGTCGATCGCCGCCGTCAACAGGTTGGCGAGTATGCGCACCGCATCCGGTGATCCGTCGCTATCGACCAATCTGCAGCGCAGAGCCGGTTCCTCATTGATAGTGGTGCGCCCGAGTCCCCACAAAGCGGCCTGTAAGGGATCAACCGGTTCGCCCGACTCAGTGGCCACGGCCCGCTCGGTGACGACCCAGACACCACCGGGAAGCTTTACACCGCCGCTTCCCGAATTCGCTTGAACGGTGTGCACAGCGCTGAGGAGGTTGACGATCTCGGCTTCGAGCCGCGCGACAGCTTCAGCGCTCGTCTCCTCCGTCTGAGGCACGGACGCGCGCCAAACGACACCGGAGAACCCGACACCGCGGTCGTACGCGTCTACCAACAACGTCCCCAACGTCGCCGAATCGGTGGTCCGGTCGAATGAAGTGCAGCCGGGGACAGTGCTGGCAAGTTCATCGAATCCGGCGATCAGCCACGTCCCATTCGCCGGGACGGCGGAATCATCGAGCGGCGCTAGCGGCACCTCGTGCCAGCCAAGGGTATAGAGCAGCCGGGTGGCGTCCCCACCTAGGCCCCGAAGTAGCGCCTCACGTGGCGCCCGCTTGACTGTGAACTCGCGAATTCCTCCGAGGAGCCGACCGTCTCGATCGACGAAGTCCAGATCGAAGACTTGAGTCTCATTGTCGACGCCGCTGGCGTGCCACTTCGCCCGGCAGTAGAACCTGCGTGGAATCCTCTCCTGCAACCACACTTGTCCGTACCGCAACGGTAAGAACATGTCGTTGACGCCTCGTTCGAGAGCGAGATGCGACGGAAATGCCGGGAAGGTGACACCGGTGCACAGATCCATCAGCACCGGGTGCATCGGCTCGGTGCCGAGGTGCTCGGCCAGCATTTCGCCGACGAGAATGTCGCCAATCGCCTCGCCCTCACCGACCCACAGTGACTTCAGGGAACTGGACCAGACCGGCCCCCAAACCAATTCCGCGTCAGCGAAGGTTTCGAACAACTCTTGGGTGCGCATGCGCCCCAGCCGCTCCACCACTTCACTGATTGGTTCAGTGCTCTGCGCTACCGGTTCATCGCTCACAGCGGAATCGGCGCTCAGGACGGTGCCGTCGGCGTTCAACGACCATTCGGCATCACGAACTCCGTACGGTCGACTATGCAGTTTGAAGCTCACATCTCCGCCGTCCTCGAGCGGATGCAGCGTCAGCTGTACTTCGCGAGAAGCCTTCTCAGGCAGGATAATCGGTTCATAGAAGAAGATGTCTCTGGCCCGGGCCGGCGCTCCGGCGGCGGCTAAGACCATGGCCACGTACGTGGCACCCGGAACAACGACCGTTCCGTAGATGACATGGTCGGACAGCCAAGGCTGTGTCTTGACGGACAGCCTTGTGGTGTAAACGGAGTCGCCGGAGGCGAGATCCTTCGCGCTCCCGAGTAATCCGGATGTCGCGGGTCCATCCACCGTGATGCCTGACGTCTTGGGCCAGAAGCGGCGGCGTTGGAACGGATATGTTGGCAATTCGACTTTGGGACGGCGCTGGCGGTTGAGCGCAGCGAAATCGAGGCGGTGACCGCCCACGTACGCCGCGGCCACCGCCTCCGCGATCTGACGGCGGTCATCAACGCCTTTCCGCAGTGAGACCACTGCCCGCGGTGCAGGCATGTGCTCCGGCCAGATCTGCACCGCGGCGCCGGTTAGCACCGGTTGCGGACCGATCTCCATCAACACCGAACATCCGAGCGCGGCTGCGGAGCGCACACTTTCGGCGAATTGCACCGGCTGGCGGGAGTGTCGCCGCCAGTATTGTGCATTCAGCGGCGTTTGGGTGGCGAGCACAGCACCGGTGCGATTACATACCAAGGGGAGCGTCGGTGCGGCGAACTGCAATTGCTCTGCGTACGACTCGAATTCGTCGAGCACCGGTTCCAACAGCTCAGAGTGGAAGGCGTGGCTGGTATCCAGCCAGGTGCAACGGATGCCTTCATCACTGAATTTCGCGACTATCTGCTCCAGATCCTCGCCGGGACCGGAGAGGACTGTGTTCGGCCCGTTGTAAGCGCCGATCGACACTCGTGTGAACTCACCGGCGATATCCTCGACATGCTTCGCGTCGGTGAAGATCGCTACCATGCGACCGCCTTCGGGCAGGCTACCGAACAACCGGCCGCGCTCGGCCATCAGCCGTGCCCCGTCTTCTAGGCTCAATACCTCGGCCACACAGGCCGCCGCGTACTGTCCGACGCTATGACCGAGGACGACGTCGGGTTCAACGCCCCACGACTGCCACAGCCGAGCCAGGCCCATCTCGACCGCAAAAAGTGCAGGTTGCGCAAATGACGTGTGCTGTAACACTTCTGCATCGTCACGGTTTGTAGAAAAGAGGACATCGAGCAGTGGGCGCGGAAGCATACCGTCAACCGCGTCCGCGCAACGTCGTACCGTTTCAGCGAAAACCGGTTCGGCACCGTACAACTCGCGAGCCATGCCCGGATACTGACTTCCCTGTCCCGTGAACAACCACGCGGTCGTCGGTCGATCGGCGCACTCGCCACGCAGGACACCTGGGCGTTGCCGGTCCTCGGCCAACTCGGTCACGCCCTCACGGGCGCTCTGGAGCGAATCGACGACCAACGCAGCCCGATGCTCGAAATGGGAACGGCCCGTCCCCGCGGTAAGGCACACATCAGTGAGGTCGACGTTCGGATATTTATCGAACCAGACCCTGTACCGCCGGGCCAAGGCGATCAGAGCTTCGGGAGACCGCGCGGAAAGCGGCAATACGTTGACCGGTTGCTCATTTTCTGAGGACGCCGAGGACGTTTCGGTCGGCGCTCCTGCTGCGCCTTCAGCGACCTCAAGCGGCGGTGCTTCCTCAATCAGCACATGAGCATTGGTGCCGGTGAAACCAAAAGAACTCACGCCGGCACGGCGCGGCCTCCCGTTGGTCTGCCACGGAATTGCCTCATCGACGACTCGCACCGGCAGCGAATCCCACGGGATATGCGGCGAGGGGTTGTCGAAATGCAGGCTCCGTGGCAACAATCCGTTCTGCAAAGACAATACGACTTTGATCAAGCCAGCTGCTCCGGAGGCGGATTCGAGGTGACCGACGTTGGTTTTGACCGATCCCATCAGCAAGGGTCGGTTCTGATCGCGTGAGGCGCCGTAGACCGCTGCGGCCGCTTGCACCTCGATCGGATCGCCCAACGGCGTGCCGGTCCCGTGCGCCTCGAGATAATCGACATCGTTGCCCGTTACACCCGCGCGGGCTAGCACAGAAGCGATAAGCCGTTGCTGCGCGCCGCCATTGGGCACTGTCAAGCCACTGGAAGCGCCATCCTGGTTGACTCCGCTGCCAGAGATCACCGCCTGGACACGGTCACCGTCGCGGAGCGCGTCGCTCAACCGCTTGAGCACCAGAACGCCGCAGCCTTCACTGCGCACATAACCGTCAGCTGATGCGTCGAAAGTCTTGCAGCGACCCACAGGAGAAAGCATCCTGGCGCGCGATGCGGCGATCACCGTCACCGGGCTCAGCAGAACGTTCACGCCACCGGCCAGGGCCATATCGCAATCACCGGTGTGCAATGCCTGGCAGGCTTGATGGACCGCCACCAACGCCGAGCTACATGCGGTATCAACCGCGACCGCAGGCCCCTCCAGGCCAAGGGCGAACGCAACGCGGCCGGATACCGCATTGAGCGCGTTGCCGGTGATGAAGTACGGCTCGATTTTGTCGACCGACTCGGAGGACAGCAGATGTGCGTACTCGTTGGCCGCAACTCCCATGAAGATGCCGGTTCGGCTGCCGCGCAATGTCGCTGGCGCATACCCAGCCCGTTCGAGACCCTCCCAAACCGTTTCGAGCGTCAGCCGCTGCTGTGGCTCGATCCAGACGGCTTCGCGCGGAGAGATACCGAAGAATTCGGGGTCGAATCCGTCGATGCCATCGAGGAAACCGCCGCATCGCGTGTAGATCTTGCCCGGTGTCTCGGGATCGGGGTCGTAGAACTCGTCGATGTCATAGCGATCCTCGGGGACTTCGCGGATCGCGTCGACACCGTCAGAAAGTAAGTCCCAAAAAGCTTCTGGGTCTGGCGCGCAGGGAAAGCGGCACGACACCGCGATAACCGCGATGGGCTCGTCTGTACGCGTCCCCAATGACGAGGCCTGCGGGGTGGGAGCAGCTTGCTCGCCGAGGCCCAGTACGTCGTCGAGCAGGTACTCGGTTACATCGGACAGGCGGGGATGATCCATCACCAGCGTGACAGGAATCTCACGGCCCACTCCCTGTTCGAGGCGCCGCCGCAATTCGACGGCCATCAGAGAATCCATGCCGAGGTCGAAGAATCCTGTGTCTTCGCGGACTTGGCCGGTCTCTACCCGCGTCACATCTGCTACCGCGTTGCGCAAGTAATCGGTCAAGAGCTTCTTGCGTTGCTGCACCGGGGCTTTGACCAGCCGCTCGACCAACTCTGTGTTACCCGATGGCAGCACAGGCGTTGCCGGCTGGTCGGTAGGCGCCTCTGCGGCCAGCTGCTGCAAAAATGCCCGCCTACCTGATTGATCGTAGAGCGGCAGGAAACGATTCCAGTCGATCCGGGCCACCACTGCTTGCACGGAAGACGCTGTGATCACATCAGCGAACCCCGCAAGTGCGTCGGCAGGGGATAACGTCTTGACACCCCGTTGATCCAACCGTGCGCGGGACTCCGCGTCCGCCATGCCGGATGCCCAAGGGCCGAAATTGACGCTGAATCCAGGGACACCTCGCTCGCGCATACGCCAGGCCAACCCGTCGAGAAAGGCGTTCGCTGCGCCGTAGGCCGTTTGACCGTATCCGCCCCATACCGACGCGATCGACGAGGTGCTAATAAAGAAGTCTAGGTGGAGCGTGGCAGCTGCTTCACTTAAATGCCAGGCGCCCAGAGCCTTCCCCGCAAATACCCGATCCATTTCGGCTTGCTGTGACTCGGAGTCCCCGGTGAGCGGAGTGGTTCCCACCTCCCCCGCTGCGTGGACAATACCGGCCAGCGGCGGCAACTCGGTTTGCATTGTGCTCAACAGGTCCCCGATTGCGTCCGCGTCGGCGACGTCGGCGGTCATGACATGGATTTCGCAGCCATGGCGTTCGCTCAATGCTTCGATGCGTTGTCGGACAGAATCGGCGGGAGCGCGGCGACTGGTCAGCACCACCTGCCTGGCACCCTGTGTCGCGAGGAAGTCGGCGATCTCCAGTCCTATCGCACCGAGTCCTCCAGTCACCAAGTAGGTCGCATCATCGCGGAGTATCAGCGGTGTACCGCTCGGCTGACCGGCGCGCCGTACCAGTCGCGGGACGTAAGCTTCGTCGTCGCGAAGGGCAAATTGGTCATCTCTGAGAGCGGACTCGCTTGAGGACTCGACCCGTTGGAGCAACCGAGACCACTCGTCGGCTCGGATCTCCTTGCCTTGCGGTAAGTCTGCTAAACCGCCCCAGACCTGTGGTAGCTCCAGCGCCGCGGCGCGACCGAAGCCCCACAGACAGCTTTGATCCGGTGCTACGACATCCCCGTCCACGACTCGCTGGGCACCCTTGGTCACCATCCATATCGGGATGCGCACACCACTCGCGCTCGCTGCGCGAAAGAGCCGTCGTGTTGCGCTCAAGAATCGGTGTTGCATCTGCAGGAGTGACTGCAACGACGGTGTGGTCTCGGAGCCGACGGTGGGAACATGCAGGATCCGGACCATCGAATCGTCCGCGGCCGCAACGCGTAATTCGTCGGCGAGATGTTCCTCGTCGGAGTCGGACACGGGCAATCCGACGATCCGGTGCCGATGACCGCTCGTCGTCAAGGCCTCAATCAGAGGTCGTACCGTATCGGCAGTCTCGGTGATCAGAATCCAGGTGCCCGTCGCAGCGGCAGCGCTGGAAGTGGAAGTACCGGCTTTCTCCCAACACACCTCGTAGCGGTCGTCAGCGATGGAGTGACTCGCTCGTTGTCGGTTGTGCTGCGACGCGAGCTTGGTCAGCACATCGATGGTCCGGTGGTCGTTATCCGGCCCGTCGAGTAAGGATGCAAGTTCTTCGATCCGGCCGTCCTCGAGAAGGCGGACGGTGTCGGTACGGGGCCCTTCGAGGTTCTGCTGTTGGTGAGGACGCTCCCGGTTGTCTCGATACCAATATTCGCGATGCTCGAACGGATAGAGGGGTAGGTCGACCTTCCGTGCTCGGGCATGCCTCATTGCGCTGAAGTTGGGCAGGTGGCCCAACACATAAGCCTCGGCAACCGCTTCAATGATCTGGCGTTGGTCGGGAGTGTTCTCTCGCAGGGACGCGATCACCCGTGGCGTGGTGGACGGATCCGGCCATGCCCCCAGGGCCGCGGCGGCGAGTACGGGTCGGGGGCCGATTTCGAGCAGCACCTTGCAGTTCTGGTCGGCAAGGGTTCGGACGCTCTTGGCGAACTCCACGGGTTGACGCGCGTGACGGCGCCAGTAAGTGCCATCGAGTTTCACGCTTCTGCCAAGCGCAGCACCGGTTCTGTTGTCGATGAGGATTCGTTGGGGTGAGTTGAATTGGATCCGCTGCGCTGTCGCCTCAAAGTCATCCAGGATCGGCTCAAGCAGCGCCGAGTGGAACGCATGGCTGGTTTCGAGCCAGTCGCATCGGACACCGTCAGCGACTAGGCCAGCCACTGCCTTCTGCAGATCCTCTGCGGGACCAGACAATACGGTGTTCGTGCCGTTGTACGCGGCTACCGACAAGCTGGGGAACTCATCGGTCTGAGTCTCGACAAGATCGGCGTCGGCGAACACTGCGGCCATTCGGCCGCCGGAGGGCAAGCTAGCGAATATGCGTCCGCGCTCGGCCATCAACAGGACGCCGTCGTCGAGGCTGAAAACACCCGCGAAACAAGCCGCCGCATATTGGCCGACGCTGTGACCGACGACGACGTCTGGTTCCAACCCCCAGGACTGCCAGAGAGCGGCCAAGCCCATCTCCACCGCGAATATCGCAGGCTGTGCATAGGAGGTCTGCCTCAGCGTGTCTGCGCTGGCGGGAGTGTCCTGATCGAAAATGACCTCGAGCAAGGGCTTTTCGAGGATACGGTCCGCAGTAGCTGCACACCGTTGTAGCGTTTCGGCGAACACCGGCTCGGTATCGAACAACCCGCGCGCCATCCCGGGGTATTGGCTGCCCTGGCCGGTGAACAGCCACGCCGTCTTCGGCGCCTCCGAGGATTCTCCGCGCACCAGACCTGGCGCTGGCCGGGACTCTGCGAGTGCACCGAGCAGCTCAATGGCGGATTCTCTTGAGTTGGCAACGATTGCGGCCCGGTGTGTCAGGGGCGCTCGACCCGCCCCAGCGGTGTAACACACGTCCGCGAGGCCGGCCTCCGGGTGTGCGCTCAACCAATCGCGGTATCGCGCGGCGACCTGTGCCAACGCGGACGGTGTTCGCGCAGAGAGCGGGAGAAGATCGAACTGCCGGTCCGCTACATGGACGACCGGACCCTTGACGGACCGCGTTGTCTCCATCGGAGCTTCTTCGACGATGACGTGAGCATTTGTGCCTGCGAATCCGAATGAGCTGACTCCGGCGATACGTGGCACGCCGTTGCGTTTCCACGCAGTGGGGTCCTTGACTACCTCGACCGGGAGCCGGTCCCACGGAATGTGGGGTGAGGGATGTTGGAAGTGAAGGTGCTGCGGCAGTAACTCGTTCTCGAGCGCCAGGATGACCTTGATGACACCCGCGATACCTGCTGCTGCCTCCAAGTGGCCGATGTTCGTCTTTACCGACCCAAGCAGCAGCGGGCGGTTCACGTCGCGTCCCTCGCCGAGCACCGCACCTGCCGCCTGTGTCTCGATCGGGTCGCCCAGCGAAGTCCCGGTACCGTGCGCCTCCAGGTAGCCGACCGCACCGGGTTCGACGCCAGCTTGCTTCAACGCATCAGTGATAACGCGTTGCTGGGCAACGCCATTGGGTACGGTCAATCCGCCCGACGCACCGTCTTGGTTGATTGCGCTGCCGCGGATCACGGCTCGAATCCGGTCACCATCCCGAACCGCGTCCTCAAGTCGCTTGATGACGATGACGCCGCAACCCTCACCCCGAACATAGCCGTCGGCGGCCGCGTCGAACGTCTTGCAGCGACCGTCGGGCGCGAGCATGTGTGCGCTGGAGAAGGTGATCATGGTGGCGGGAGTGAGCAGAAGGTTCACTCCGCCGGCAAGGGCGAGATCACATTCGCCCAAACGCAGCGCTTGGCACGCCTGATGGATAGCAACAAGCGACGAACTACACGCTGTGTCGACCGCGACCGCAGGTCCCTGTATTCCCAGCCTGTAGCTGATCCGACCCGCCGCCGCAGCGTGCGACGTCCCGATGGCCATGTAGGCCTCGATTTCCGGATAGGTCAGCTCGTCGGACGCCATTCCGAGGTAGTCGTGAGTCGACATGCCCACGAAGACCCCGGTTGTTGTGCCGGCTAAAGCCGTTGGCGCAGTTCCCGAATGCTCCACTGCGTGCCAGGCCGTCTCCAGCAACAACCTATGTTGCGGGTCCATCAACCTGGCCTCGCGTGGGGAGACGGCGAAGAACGGTGCGTCGAAACCCGTTGCATTGTCAATAAAACCGGCACGACGGGTCACGATCTTGCCGGGCGCGTCCGGATCCTGGTCGAAGAATTCATCGACGTCCCAACGATCCGCCGGCACCTCCGACACCGCGTCGCGGCCGTCGCGCAGCACCTCCCAGAACTCGTCGACGTCTCTGGCGCCCGGGAAGCGCGCTGCGTATCCGATGACTGCAAGATGCGGAGCCGGCTCGGTCGGCTGTGCGGCGGATGCGGATGCCATGCGTGGTCCTCCCTTGCGTCGGCGAAGAAGGTGGCCGCTGAGGCATCTCTCACGCCGAAAAATGCATGTCCGCAGGGGACACTATGGCATCTCCGCGCGCCATATGGGTGTGTTGGTCTTCCGATGTTCGACAAACGTCGAGCGGCCGCGTTCGATGCGGAGGTATGTTGAGCCGCACGGCTGGCGTGGGTCCGCAGCCGAGCGGAAGGACGGCGATTTGCGCATCGGCAAGATCACGGTTGGCGCACTTGACGAATGGTCGCTGAAGCCGGGAAATGTCACGTCATGGCATCCGACAGACGCCGCTCGGGAAAAGGCGCGGCACGCGCCGGTCAGTGCGGTGCCGATCAGTTACATGCAGCGCCAGCATCTCCGCAATTTCTGCGAACGGACAGCCGCGGGACTGAACTTCTCTCGACAAATCATCGCGAGCTGCGACGTGGTCGGTGAGTGCGACATCACGGCGATGGATCACGCCGTCAACGCCTATCTGCGCCGACACGACACCTTCCGCAGTTGGTTTGCAACCACCGACGAGGGGGAGTTCATTCGGCATGCCCTCGCGGATCCTTCCGACATCGAGTTCATGCCCGTCAATCACGGCTTCCTGACTGTTGATGAGATACACGCCCATGTGGTGGGCATACCGAGCCCACTGGAATGGGCATGCTTCACTTTCGGGATCATCCAGAACGAGGACTACTTCACTTTCTTCGCTGCCGCGGATCACGTCCATGGAGACGCGACATTGATCGGCACGACCATGTTGGAAGCAAATGGCATGTATTCGTCGTTCAACGAGCGTGGAACTGCGCTCACACTTCCGGATGCCGGTAGTTTCGACGATTTCTGTGTCCGCGAGCGTGAGCGCACGTCAGCTTTGACCGTGGATTCGCCTGAGGTTCGGGCTTGGATCGATTTCGCCGAAGCCAACAACGGCGGCTTCCCAGAATTTCCGCTCCCGCTAGGTGATCCGCTCAAGTCGAGCAGCAGTGACATGATGTCGGAAGTCCTCATGGACCCAGCTCAGACGGAGCGCTTTGAATCAGCTTGCACAACCGCCGGCGCGCGCTTCATCGGCGGCTTGTTCGCCTGCCTTGCCCAGGTCGAACACGAGCTGACCGGTGCCCTCACCTATTACGGGCTCACTCCTCGGGATTCGCGAAGCGCGACGGACAATTTCATGACGCAAGGATGGTTCACCGGCCTGATTCCGATCACCGTGCCGATTGGCGCTGCGTCCTTCGCTGACGCCGCTTGGTCAGCGCAGGCGGCTTTCGACTCGAGCCTGAATATGGCGAAGGTACCCTATTACCGCGTTCTGGAATTGGCACCGGGGCTGAATTGGCCCCAGCCGAATTTTCCGGTCTCGAATTTCTTTCATGGTGGCGCCGCTCCGCTCAACGCTGTTCTGGCAGCCGCCGACATGGGTCTCGCCAACAATATCGGAATATATCCGGATGGTCGTTTCTCGTATCAACTCACTATCTACATCTTCCGCTACGGCGAGGGCACGGCGATGGCGGTCCTGCACCCCGATAATTTGGTCGCAAGGAAATCGGTCGCCCGCTATATGAACAAGATGAAGACGGTGTCGGAAATGGTCGCTGACAGCGGGAATTGGGGGGGTGTCGCATAGCGTGGAGCGGCGGGGGGTGAGAGAGATATGCGGCGGTTAGCCCATCTCGTCGTGCGGTGGCCCTGGGTGGTGATCGGGGTCTGGCTCGCGATGGCGTTGGCGCTGCCGCTGGCACTCCCATCCCTCGATGAGATGGCCGAGAAACACCCGCTCGTCATCTTGCCCGACGATGCACCGTCGAGCGTCACCGCCAAAAGGATGGCAGAGGCTTTCGACGAGTCGGGCTCGGACAACCTCTTAGTGATCGCATTCATCAACGAAGCCGGGCTGGTGCCTGCCAACGAAACCACCTACCGCAAGGTGGTGGATGCGCTGCGCGACGACGTCACCGACGTCGTATCGGTGCAGGATTTCCTGAGCACGCCACAGCTGCGCCCTTTTCTGACGAGCGAAGACAAGACGACCTGGGTACTGCCAGTCAGCCTGGAGGGCGAGCTGGGGACACCGCGGGGCTTCGAGTCATTCAATCGGGTGTCCGACGTCATCAGGCATAACGTCGGCGGAAAGGACGTGACCGGAGCCCTCACCGTCTACGTCACCGGTCCCGCAGCTACAGTCGCCGACCTCACCGTCGCCGGCCAGCACGATCGCCTGCCGATCGAGATCGCGATCGCTGTCCTGGTCCTTACCGTGTTGTTGTTGGTGTACCGCAGCTTGGTCACCATGTTGCTGCCATTGGTCACCATTGGCTCGTCGATACTTATCGCGCAGGCCGTCGTAGCCGGTTTTTCCGAGCTGACAGGTTCGGGTGTCTCGAACCAGTCCATCGTCTTCCTCAGCGCGATCATGGCGGGTGCCGGAACCGATTACGCAGTATTCCTCATCAGCCGCTTCCACGACTATCTCCGGACAGGTGTCGATATCGAGCGAGCGGTCACAGCCGCGCTGGTCTCGATCGGCAAGGTGATCACCGCATCTGCCGCCACTGTAGGCATCACCTTTCTGCTGATGAGCTTCACTCAAATGGGCGTGTTCAAGACGATAGGGGTCTCGTCGGCGATAGGGATCGGCATCGCTTTCCTAGCCGCAATAACCCTGCTGCCGGCAATCTTGATGATCGCCGGACCGCGTGGGTGGGTTAGACCGAGGCGCGAACTGACGGCGCAGTTCTGGCGACGCTCGGGTATACGGATAGTGCGCCGACCCGTGCCGCACCTTGTTGTGAGTCTGCTCGTCTTGATTCTTCTGGCCAGCTTCGCAATGTCCGCGCGGTTCAACTATGACGATCGCGAAGCCGTGGCGGCGTCAGCGGCGAGCTCGGTCGGATACGCGGCACTGGAACGTCATTTCCCGATCAGCCAATCAATCCCGCAATACATACTCATTCAGTCCCCGCACGATCTACGCACACCACGTGCCCTCGCGGACTTGGAGCAAATGGCGTCGCGCATCGCGCAACTGCCCGATGTCTCTGTGGTCAGCGGTGTCACACGACCGCTGGGAGAGGTACCCAGGGAGTTCCGGGCGACATTCCAGGCGGGACTCGTCGGTGACCGGTTGTCCGCGGGCTCCGCCCAGATCGGGCAGCGCACAGACGACTTGGACGAACTGGCAACCGGCGCCAACACGCTGGCCGACTCCCTGGTCGACGTTCGTGCACAGATCGATTCAATCGCGCCGAGTATCAAGAGTCTGCTGGAAACGGTCTCGTCGGTGAAAACTCAGTACAGCGGCGACACCTTAGTGCGGTACGTCGAAATCGCAGCGCAGCTCATCGACAGCCTCAACAAGCTCGGAACCGCCTCGGGCATGAGATTCGCCGCCGTCGAGGACATGTTCGCCTGGATGGGTCCCGTCCTGTTTGCGCTCGATGGCAACGCGGTCTGCGATGCCGATCCGTCTTGCAGAGCCACCCGTGCCCAGTTCCAGCGCGTGGTAGATGAAAATAACGACGGAAGCCGGAATGAGATCAATCAGCTCGCGGGCGAATTGCAGAGCGTCGAGAACGAGCAGGCCTTCAAGGCCACGATGAACAAGCTCAACGGCGCGCTCACCGCCGTCGGCGAGGCGGTCAGTGAAATGGGGCTGGACAAACCGGGTGGTATTGAAGAAGGTCTGTCCGATCTGCAGAAGGGTGCCGCCCGCCTGGCCGGGGGAAGCCAGCAAGTGGCCGACGGAGTCGACGAACTTGTCAAGCAGGTCAAGCTGGTGGCTACAGGCCTCGACCAGGCATCGGCTTTCTTGATGACGATGCGGCACGACGCGGCAGACTCGTCGATGGCAGGGTTCAATATCCCGCCCCAGGTGCTGGACTCAGTGGAGTTCAGGAAAGCCGCCGAGGCTTTCGTCTCGCCAGACGGCCGCTCGGTGAGGTATTTGGTGCAGACCAAACTCAACCCGTTCAGTTCTGAGGCGATGGATCAGGTCAAGACGATCAATGACATCGCCCGCGGGGCTCAGCCCAACACTGCCCTCGCAGACGCGTCGATATCGATGGGCGGATTTCCCACCGCTCTGCGGGACACGCGCGACTACTACCAGAACGACATCCGATTCATCATCGTCATGGCACTCATCGTCGTCATGCTGACGTTAATCGTGCTCTTGCGTTCGATCGTCGCTCCGCTTTATCTCGTCGCTTCGGTCGTGGTCTCCTACTTCGCAGCGATCGGTCTCGGCGTCTTGACGTTCCAAGTGATTCTCGACGAGGAGTTGCATTGGAGCGTGCCTCCGCTGGCGTTCGTGGTGCTGGTCGCAGTGGGCGCCGATTACAACATGCTCTTCGTGTCGCGTCTGCGGGACGAATCGCCCCACAGCGTGCGTTTTGGCGTCATTCGCACCTTGAGCTCGACTGGTGGTGTAATCACCGCGGCGGGCCTGATTTTCGCCGCCTCAATGGCCGGGCTTCTGTTTTCCAGTATCGGCACCGTGGTCCAGGGTGGTTTCGTGATCGGCGTGGGGATCTTGCTAGACACCTTCGTGGTTCGCACTATCACGGTTCCTGCCGTCGCCGCGCTGATTGGGAAGGCGAACTGGTGGCCCTCACGGATTCGGCCGTCATCGTCGAACACGCGGATGCCGGCCGAGGTCACCTAGCAGACGCTGGCCCAGCGCCACAGGTCAGATATTGAAACAACAAACGGAGCAGCCAGGATTGTGACTACCACGACCCAGTCATCGATTCTGTCGATGCTGCACGGACGAGCCAGCCTGCGACCCGATGAAATCGCATTCACGTTCACTGATTACATCGACGCCTCGGCGGTTGCCCAGAGTGTCACTTGGTCGCAACTGGCACGACGAACAACGAACGTGGCACACGAAATTCGGCGCCATGGCTCGCCCGGCGACAGGGCCGTGATCCTGGCCCCGCAGAGTCTCGAGTACATCCTGGCATTCCTGGGGTCCATGCAGGCTGGACTGATGGCGGTGCCGCTCCCCTTGCCGCACCCCGGTTCCGGTCACGAGAGAGTTAGAGCGGTACTTGCCGACACTGAGCCGTCGGTCGTCCTCACGACTTCAGCGTCTGGAGACCACGTCCGCGATTTCGTGAATGCGGCTCGCGAGAAGGCCGCACCGCAGATCATCGAGATCGATGCACTGAACATCGAAGCCGAGAACGACGTAAGTGTTGCGCCGGACGAGTGGCCCTCCGTTGCGTATTTGCAGTACAGCTCGGGCTCGACCCGGCTACCGACGGGAGTCATGGTTTCGCATCGCAATCTCACCGTGAATTTCGAGCAGCTGATGAAGAGCTTTTTTGCGGACTCTCCACTCCCACAGGACGCCACGCTCGTGTCGTGGCTGCCGTTCTACCACGACATGGGTCTGGTGTTGGGAGTCTGTGCCCCGATTTTGTGCGGTCGTCGCGCTGCGCTGATGAGCCCCGTTGCGTTCCTGGAAAGACCGGCCCGATGGATGCGTGCGCTGGCCGAAAACCCGCACGCGTGGTCATCGGCACCCAACTTCGCCTTCGACCTAGCCGCGCGCAAGACGTCTGACGAAGATTTGAATGGACTCGACCTTGGCGGGGTGGTGGGCATCATCAGCGGCGCGGAACGGGTGGAACCGGCGACCTTGCATCGCTTCGTCGATCGATTCGCGCATTTCAATTTCCGCGACCACATGATGCGCCCTGCGTACGGGTTGGCCGAGGCGACGGTCTTCGTCGCGACGGGCACGTGGAGTGAATCGTCGCCCGCGGCTCACTTCGACGCGGAGGCGCTGGGTGTTGGCCGCGTTCAACCCTGCGGATCCGGGGAAGGGACGGGGCTGGTGAAGTATCGGATGCCCCAATCCCCGTCGATACGGATCGTCGACGTCCAGACGCACCAGGAGTGTGCGGCGGACGTGGTCGGGGAGATCTGGGTTCACGGAGAAAACGTCGCCGAGGGCTACTGGCGCAAATCGGTTGGGGAGCAGAGCTGCTTCGGCGCAACCCTTGTCGACCCATCACCTGGCACGCCGGACGGACCATGGCTGCGCACTGGAGACCTCGGCTTCGCCTACGAGGGCGAGTTGTTCATCGTCGGCCGCATCAAGGATCTGCTAATCATCCGTGGTCGCAACTATTACCCCGAGGATATTGAAGCGACAATTCAAGAGATCACTCGCGGTCGCGCCGCGGCGATATCGGTTCCCTTGGGCAGTACCGAAAAACTCGTCACCGTCGTCGAGGTCAAGACCCCGGGTGAGCTCGACGATACGGCGAAGCGCTCGCTGAACGCCGTCAAGAGCGATGTCACTGCCGCAATATCGAATACGCACGGTCTCAGCGTGGCAGACCTCGTCTTGGTGGCTCCCGGGGACATTCCTACGACGACGAGCGGCAAGATCCGTCGCTCTGCGTGCGCCGAGCAGTATCGACGCAATGAATTCCATCGATTGGACGCCTGAGGAAGCCGATGACTGGAGTAAGGTGCATCGCACTGAAGCCGAATAGGGCGGAGGCGTATCAGAAAGCCATGAAACGACTTCTCGCACTCGGCGTCACGCTCGCCACGATCGGCACGACAGGTTGTTTCGGAATCGGCATCGCTATAGCCGACGAACCGCCGTTCGTACCGCCTACACCTGACAACCCGGCGAACGTTCCCCTGCCTAAGGGAACCCCAGGGAAGGGTTACGCCCTTGGCGGCGCCCGCGTACTGGGCATCCCCTATGACGAATACATCATGCGTACCGGCGCGGACTGGTTTCCGGGACTGGACCGTCAGATCGTCGACTATCCCTCCGGACAGGTGCAGGGTCACACCCTGGAACGACTGTTCCCGGGCATCGGTCGACTTGACGACGAAATCATGCCCGGAGCGGGTCTTGACGGCCCCAGCGTCGCGGAATCGGTCGACGTAGGAGCGCCGAACGTCATCAATGCGATCCGGGAGGGCGGGCCCGGCACAGTCCTTGGGTTATCCGAGGGCGCAATGGTGCTCAATGAGGTCCAGGCGCGACTCGCGTACGACCCTGCCGCCCCGCCCCCGGATCAGTTGAGCTTCGCGATGTACGGCGACCCGGTGGCGCGGCACGCGTTCGGTGAGAGCTTTCTGACGCGTTCGTTCCCGGTGGGGACCCTGACGCCGTTCCTCGACTATCGGGTCCCGCCGCCCGTGGAGAGCCAGTACGACACCTATCAGTTCGTCACCGCGTATGACAGCATCGCCGACTGGCCGGACCGGCCGGACAACTGGATGTCAATCATCAATGCGCTTGCTGGCCTCGCGTCCGGTCACACCTCGGTGGCGTTCACCAAACCGAGCATGGTGCCGCCGCAGAACATCCGAACGACTGTCAACTCACGGGGCGCGAAGACAACCACCTACTTCATCCCCGAGGAGCACCTTCCGTTGGTTCTGCCGTTCAAATACGTCGGGGTCCCCGAAGAGACGCTGCTCAAGCTCGATGCGGTGCTGCAGCCTTACGTGGATGCGGGATACTCGCGAGCCGACAATCCGCTGACCGCGCCCATCACCGTGGCTCCGGGTAACGGTTACGACCCTGCGGCCGTCACGGCGCCTGCGACCCAGGCCGCCTTTGGCGGCGCCGCTGATCCGCTCTCGCAGATGCTGGCCGGGATGCAATACGTCTTGAAGAACGCCCCTTAGCCGCTGCCCCCGTTACAGGCCGGCGAAGCCTACAGCAAGCAGCACGCCTCCCACGGCCACCAACAGCAGAGAGACTCCGCGTCGGCCTTGCTCCCGCACCCAGTCGTAGAGCGCGGACAGTGTCGCGCGCGTGCGGTCCGGGGCCACCAGGTAGCACAGCAGCGGAATCTCTACGAGCGCGAATGCCACCACGTTGAACAGGATTAGTGCACCGAACTGGATTGTCGCCGCAGTTCCGGAGGCGACGATAAGTGCCAGCGCTGCCAGGTAATCGACCGACGGCAGGGCGATGCCGAGGCCCGCGACGCCCGCTGTCCACAGCGACCGGCTGTCCAGCAGTCGTCGAGCCCGTGCCGCAAGGTGCGCCGACATCCGAGTCAGGGGGCCGGGGGACGCGATGCCACCGGAACGTCCAACGATCCCCGTGTACACCAACGCAGCGTTGATCAGAACGACCGCGCCCACAACGATCTGCACCCATGGAAGCGTCGAATTTCCGGAGGCAAGCGGTGGGCGCAGCACGAACAGCACGATGGCGCCGACTGAGATGCCCATGACGAAACCGCCGATGATAAACGCGAGTAAGTGGAGTGCAGGCCGTGGGCGATTGAGCATCACGACCGTCATGCCGACGCGGAACGGCTCCAGACTGACCGCAAGTGCCATCAAGAGGAGCGGTATCCACATATGTTCGTCGATTCCCCGACCTACCGGTCATCCGCTGGCGGCTCGAGCATGGGCGTCACGTTACCGGTTGCCGTCACGCCGATTCCGACCGTCACCAGGTGCCGCGTCCACGACGTATCGCGGTCCGGTCAGCGGGCCGGACGTGGCCGCCGCGTGCGGTCGCGTGTGAAGATGGACGGGATATGAGCGCAACTGATCTGAGCCCGGCGACACTTCGCGAAGCGTTCGGGCACTTCCCGTCCGGTGTCATCGCGATCGCCGCGGAGATGGAAGGCACCCGTATCGGACTGGCCGCGAGCACCTTCGTTCCGGTCTCGCTCGACCCGCCGCTGGTGTCGTTCTGCGTCCAGAACACCTCCGAGACGTGGCCCAGGCTCAAGGAAGTCCCGTCACTGGGGATCAGTGTGCTCGGCGAAGCACACGACGAAGCCGCGCGGACGCTGGCCGCCAAGACCGGTGATCGTTTCGCCGGCCTGCACACCGTGTCGCGAGAATCCGGCGCGGTCTTCATCGACGGCACCGCGGTATGGCTGGAAAGCGTGATCGAGCAACTCGTCCCCGCCGGCGATCACACGATCGTGATCCTTCGGGTCTGCGACATCACCGTGCATGCCGACGTCGCGCCGATCGTGTTCCACCGCAGTACGTTCCGCCGCCTCGGCAACGGCTGATCTGGGTGCGCTACCGGTCGCTCAGCGATCGGTGATGCACCAAAGCCGTCGGATCAGGGCCGCGCGCTGAGCTCCTCGCGATACCCGGCCACCCGTCGCTCCAGCTCGTCCGCGTCGGCGGCTCGGCCTTCCTTGCGGGCGAGGACCGCGCGGGTGCTGAGCTCGCGGATCGCGGTGCGAATGTCGTTGATGCTATGCGGGTGTCGAAGTGCCACGATGCAACCTTTCGTCGTTGATTGGCCGCTACCCGCAGGGTACCTGCGGAATCGTGCCCGTCAACGGCCTGCCGTCGCCCCGCTGCACGGCGGAGAGCCTTAACGGGTTGATCGCAAGTACCTCGTGCATGCGATCAACCCGTCAGTGAAGTTCCCGGCTCTACCGTCGCCGGCTCAAGCTGTTTGTTCCGGCTCCTACCGTCGCCGGAAAAGCTTGTCGCCGAGCCACACCACCGGGTCGTACTTGCGGTCGGCGGCCCGCTCCTTCATCGGGATCAGCGCATTGTCGGTGATCTTGATGTGTTCGGGGCAGACCTCGGTGCAGCACTTGGTGATGTTGCAATAGCCCAGACCGTGCACTTCCTGCGCATCCTCGGCGCGCCGCTCGTGCACGTCGAGCGGATGCATGTCGAGTTCGGCCTGACGCATCAGGTACCGCGGGCCGGCGAACGCCTCTTTGTTCTCCTCATGATCGCGGATCACGTGGCAGACGTTCTGGCACAGGAAGCACTCGATGCACTTGCGGAACTCCTGTGACCGGTTGACGTCCTCCTGCGCCATTCGGTATTCGCCGGGCTGCAGGTCCTTCGGCGGCGTGAACGCCGGGATCTCCCTGGCCTTCTGATAGTTGAACGACACGTCGGTCACCAGATCGCGGATCACCGGAAAGGTGCGCAGGGGAGTCACGGTGATGACCTCGTTTTCGGCGAAGGTCGACATCCGCGTCATACACAGCAGACGGGGCCTGCCGTTGATCTCCGCCGAGCAGGATCCGCACTTGCCTGCCTTGCAGTTCCAGCGCACGGCCAGGTCGCCGGTCTGGGTCTGCTGCAGCCGGTGGATGATGTCGAGCACCACCTCACCCTCGTTGACCTCAACCGAGTAGTCCTGCAGCGCGCCGGCGTTGTCGTCGCCACGCCACACTCGCATCTTTGCCTGGTAGCTCATGCGTCTCTCCTAGACGAGTGGTTGGCGAGTTCTTCGGGGGTGAAGTACTTCTCCAACTCTTCGATGTCGATCAGCTCCAGCAGGTCGTCGCGCATCGGCACCTGGTCCTGCCTGGTGATGTCGATGTCGGGAACCACGGTCTCACCTTCGGCGCGGCACACCAGCAGCGTCTTGCGCCACTCGGATTCCATCGACGGATAGTCGTCGCGGGTGTGCCCGCCGCGGCTTTCGGTGCGCTCCAGCGCGGCCTTGGCGATGCACTCGCTGACCAGGATCATGTTGCGCAGGTCGATGGCCAGGTGCCAACCCGGGTTGAAATGTCGGCCACCCTCGACCCGAACCCGCTTGTACCGCTCGCGCAGCTCCTTGAGCTTGTCGATGGCCTCGGTGATCTCGTCGGATTTACGGATGATGCCGACCAGGCTGTTCATCGTGTCCTGCAGGTCCAGCTGCAGGGTGTACGGGTTCTCGGCGTTGTCGCCGTTGGACGGGCCCTCGAACGGATGCAGCGCCAACTTGGTCGATTCCTCGACCGCCGCGTCGGATACCGTCGGGCGCTCACCGAGCGCGCGCACGTAGTCGGCCGCGCCCATGCCGGCGCGCCTGCCGAACACCAACAGGTCCGACAGCGAGTTGCCACCCAGCCGGTTCGAGCCGTGCATGCCGCCCGAACACTCACCCGCGGCGAACAGTCCCGGCGTCTTGGCCGCACCCGTGTCCGGGTCGACCTCGATGCCGCCCATGACGTAGTGGCACGTCGGCCCGACTTCCATGGGCTCTTTGGTGATGTCGACCTCGGCCAGCTCCATGAACTGGTGGTACATCGACGGCAGCCGCCGCTTGATCTCCTCGGCCGGCAGCCGCGACGCGATGTCGAGGTAGACGCCGCCGTGCGGGGTGCCGCGCTCGGCCTTCACCTCGGAGTTGATCGCACGGGCCACCTCGTCGCGGGGCAGCAGGTCAGGGGTGCGCCGCGCGGAGTCGTTGTCCTTGAGCCACTGGTCGGCTTCCTCCATGCTCTCGGCGTACTGGCCTTTGAACACCGCCGGGATGTAGTCGAACATGAAGCGCTTGCCATCGGAGTTCTTCAGCACTCCGCCGTCGCCGCGCACACCCTCGGTGACGAGGATGCCCTTGACGCTGGGCGGCCAGACCATGCCGGTGGGGTGGAACTGGACGAACTCCATGTTGATCAGAGTCGCGCCCGCCCGCAGTGCCAGCGCGTGGCCGTCGCCGGTGTACTCCCATGAGTTCGACGTCACCTTGTAGGACTTGCCGATTCCACCGGTCGCCAACACCACGGCCGGCGTCTCGAACAGGACGAAGTTGCCGCCTTCGCGGTAGTAGCCGAACGCGCCCGCGATCCGATCGCCGTCCTTGATGAGGTCGGTGACCGTGCACTCGTGGAAGACCCGAATGCGCGCCTCGTAGTCGCCGAACTCCTCTTTGTCTTCCTGCTGCAAGGAAACGATCTTCTGCTGCAGGGTGCGGATGATCTCCAGGCCGGTGCGGTCACCGACGTGCGCCAGCCGCGGATAGGTGTGCCCACCGAAGTTGCGCTGGCTGATCTTTCCGTCCTTGGTGCGGTCGAAGAGCGCGCCGTAGGTCTCCAGCTCCCACACCCGATCCGGGGCTTCCTTGGCGTGCAACTCGGCCATGCGCCAGTTGTTGAGGAACTTCCCGCCGCGCATGGTGTCCTTGAAGTGGACCTGCCAGTTGTCCTTCGGGTTCGCGTTGCCCATCGCCGCGGCGCAGCCGCCCTCGGCCATCACCGTATGGGCCTTGCCGAACAACGACTTCGTGATCACCGCGACCTTCAGGCCGCGTTCGCGCGCCTCGATGACCGCGCGTAAACCCGCACCGCCGGCGCCGATCACGACGACGTCGTAGGAGTGCCGTTCCAGTTCCGCCATTAAGAAAACCTCACTACCGATTGAATTAGGCGCTCAGCCAATGAATCTCAGGTCGGAGATGGCACCGCTGGCCACCAACATGATGTAGAAGTCGGTCAGCATCAGCGTGCCGAGGGTGATCCACGCATACTGCTTGTGGCGCACGTTGAGCCTGCTGATCTGGGTCCACATCCAGTACCGCACAGGATGTTTGGAGAAGTGCTTGAGGCGGCCGCCGGCGACGTGACGGCAGGAGTGGCACGACACCGTGTACGTCCACAGCAGGATCACGTTGCCGACGAGAATCACGTTGCCCAAGCCGAATCCGAAACCCGAGGGCGAGTGGAACGCCGCGATCGCGTCGTAGGTGTTGATCAGCGAGATGAGCACGGCGATGTAGAAGAAGTAGCGGTGGGTGTTCTGGATGATCAGCGGCAGCCGCGTCTCGCCCGTGTAGTGCGCCCGAGGTTCCGGCACCGCACAAGCCGTCGGCGACTGCCACACCGACCGGTAGTAGGCGCCGCGGTAGTAGTAGCAGGTCAAGCGGAACAGCAGCAGGAACGGCAGCGACACCGCCGCGTAAGGCAGCCACCACACATCGGGCAGGAACTGGCCGAAGTGGCTGGACTCCGGGATACACCCGGACTGCTCGGCGGCGTTCCACTTCGCCAGACACGGCGAGTAGAACGGCGTCAAGTAGTGGTAGTCGGCTACGTAGTACCACTTCTGCATGAACGCCCGCACCGTGGCGTAGATCAGGAAGGCCGCGAAGCCCAGGTTCACGATCAGCGGTGACTGCCACCACCGGTCGGTGCGCAGCGTGCGTTGCGGAATCTCGGCACGGCTCGGCGAAAAGACGCCGGTCGCCTTGCGGTCGGCGGTGGGTGCGCTCACTGTTGCCTTTCGGTGTTGAGTTGTCCCGGTGCCCGGGGGTCCGCGTCAGCGGACGCCGCCGAGCCCTTCGTCATCGACGCCGCGCCAGAAATCGGTGTCGTACTGGGTGTCCGGGATCGGGATGCGGTCTCCGGCGTGGTGGTGCACCACGCCTCGGGTCAGCTCCAGCTCTTCGGCGTCAATGTCGAGACGGTCGATGTCGTTGAGGATGCGTTCGGCGTCGTTGACGATCCGACGCGTCGCGGGGGTGTCCCCGTACCTCGACGCCAACGATGTCACGCACCGCCGCAGGCTTCCGATTAGCTCGTGCAGCTCGGCAAGTTCGGTAGTGCTGGACAATTGACCTCCTTGGGCTGAAGGGTGTCAGGCATCACAGTACGACACCCGATGCTAGCTCCATCATGCAGTGCACCGTGAGACAGATCACGTCAAACTAAAAGGAGACGGCCCGATGCCCGACCAAGTCCTCAAAGAGCGGGCCGTGGCCCTGCTGGCCTTACACGTACCGGGGAACCCGGTGATCCTGCCAACCGTCTGGGACGCCTGGTCGGCCCGGCTGGCGGTCGACGAAGGATTTGCTGCGCTCACCGTCGGAAGCCATCCGCTGGCCGATTCCGTCGGTAAACCGGACCAGGAGGGCATGTCGTTCGACGACGTGATCGCCCGCGTCAAGCAGATCACCGCTGCCGTCGACGTGCCGGTCTCGGTCGACCTCGAGTCCGGCTATGCCCAGCCGCCCGCGCGGCTCATCGACGGCCTGCTGGAGGCGGGCGGGGTCGGGTTCAACATCGAAGACACCGTGCACAGCGAGGATGGCCGGTTGCGCTCGGCGACCGAGCACGCGGAACTCGTCGGCGCGCTGCGTGAGGCGGCGGACGCGACCGGCGTGCACGTGGTGATCAACGCGCGCACGGACTTGTTCCTGCGCCAGGACGGCGACGAGTCCGACCGGGTCGATCGCGCGATCGCGCGGTTGACCGAAGCCGCCGCCGCAGGAGCCGACGTGCTCTACCCCGTCGGCCGGCATGATCCGGACACGTTGCGGCGCTTGACATCCGAGTTACCTCTGCCGGTGAACGCGATCGGGCTGCCCGACCAGGACGACCCCGCGTCGATCGGGCCGCTCGGTGTGGCGCGAGTCAGCTTCGGACCGTTCCTGCAGCGCGCGCTGTCGGCACAGGCCAAGGAACTGTTGCAGCGCTGGGTCTAGGACGAAAGACGTGCCCGACGACGATTTGAACTGGCAGGACGACCAGTCGCTGGTGATGGCTGCGGGCGTGGTCGCGGCGGTCCTGGTGGCGATCCTGATCTACGCGGTGGTCCGCACCTCGGACGCGGCCAGGGTGCCCGCTTCGGTGCCGCCGCCGGCGGCGACGTCGATTCCGCTGTCGTACACCACCACGACGACAACCACCCCCAGCTACACGATGCCGAGCGTGGAGACGACCGAGATCAGGGCACCGGAGCCACCGCCGACCACCACCGCCGCGGCCCCCACGACGACCGAGCGTTGAGACGACGAAGCCGGTGGAACCGAAGTTCCACCGGCTGCCGTATCGAGGTGCTTACTTGTTTTCGATCGCGATGCGCTGCGTCTGGCGGCCCTTGTGGGCGTCGGGGATCCGCACCGTCAGCACACCGGTGTCGTACTCGGCCTTGATGTCCTGGCCGGTGACGTGCTCGGGGAGCTTGAACGATCGACGGAACGACCCGTACCGCACCTCGCGAAGCGTGCGGCCATCAGTCTCTTCGGACCGCTCGTCGCGACGTTCGCCGTGGATCACGAGGTAGCCCCGGTCGACCTCGACGTTCACATCCTTCTCGACGTCGAGGCCCGGAAGCTCGACGCGGACGAGCGCGTCGTCGCCCTCCCTGACGATTTCCGCGGCGGGGGTGAACGCCCCCGCGGCCCAGCTTTCAGCGGTCGCGGGACCGAAGAAGTCGCGTACCCAACGGTCCAGATCCCACGTGGGACGAGTGCGTAATGCCAAAGTGCTCATGTCTGCCCTCCTCGCTGTCGAACCGGCACTGTGCCGGTTTCTCAATCAGTAAAACTTGAGTCACCCACACTCATATTCCGCTAGGTCGTTCGCCGCGAGCGAAGCCGCAGCATCGGGCTCACAGCGGCCGCGGGTTGATGTGAGCACACCGTGATCGCTGCTTCACACGAGGCGACATTGCGGCAATATCGGCTGCTTAGCGTCGGCGGCATGCGGTCAACAAGAAAGGTGGTCGTGGTCGGCCACGGCATGGTCGGTCACCGATTCGTCGAGGCGCTGCGGTCCCGTGACGCCGACGGCCAGTGGCGGGTGACGATCCTCGCCGAGGAGGCCGACGCCGCCTACGACCGGGTCGGGCTCACCGGGTACACCGAACACTGGGACCGCAGCCGGTTGGCGCTCGCGGGCAACGACTACCCGGATGACGAGCTGGTCGAGCTGCGGCTGGGCACGCGGGTCACCGGGATCGACCGGACGGACAAGGCGGTGCTGACCGCCGAGGGTTTCCGCATTCCGTACGACGCCTTGGTGTTGGCGACCGGCTCGTATGCGTTCGTGCCGCCGGTGCCGGGCCGCGACCTGCCGGCCTGCCACGTCTATCGGACCCTCGACGACCTCGACGCGATCCGGGCAGGCGCCGAAACGGCACTCGCGTCGAAGGCGCCCGTCGGTGTGGTGATCGGCGGTGGCCTGCTCGGCCTGGAAGCGGCGAATGCGCTGCGCGCGTTCGGGTTGAAGACCCACGTCGTCGAGATGGCGCCCCATCTGATGGCCGCACAGCTCGACGAGGCAGGCGGCGCGCTGCTGAGCAGGATGGTCAAGAGCCTGGGCATCGAGGTGCACACCGGTGTGGGCACCGAAACCATCGCGCCGGCACAGCGCAACCGGCCGCTGCGCAAATCCGACCAGGACGACTCAGTGCGGTTGTCCCTCAACGACGGAAGCCATATCGACACCGGTCTGATCGTGTTCGCCGCCGGCGTGCGCCCGCGCGACGAACTCGCTCGCGAAGCGGGCCTGGACATCGCCCAGCGCGGTGGTGTGCTGACCGACCTATCCTGCGCCACAAGCGATCCCGACATCTACGCCATCGGCGAGGTGGCCGCGATCGAGGGCCGCTGCTACGGGCTCGTCGGCCCCGGCTACACGAGCGCGGAGGTGGTGGCCGATCGCCTGCTCGGTGGCGCCGCCGAGTTCCCGGAAGCCGACATGTCGACCAAGCTCAAACTGCTCGGCGTCGACGTGGCCAGCTTCGGCGATGCCCAGGGCCATACGCCCAACTGCTTGAACGTCGTGGTCAACGACCCGGTCAAGCAGACCTACGCGAAGCTGGTGCTCTCCGATGACGCCAAGACCCTGTTGGGCGGGATCCTCGTCGGTGACGCGTCGGCCTACGGTGTGCTGCGTCCGATGGTCGCCAGCGAGCTGCCCGGTGACCCGCTGTCGCTGATCGCACCCGCCTCCGACGGCGACGCACCGGCTTTGGGCGTCGGCGCGCTGCCCGACATCGCGCAGATCTGCTCCTGCAACAACGTCACCAAGGGTGACCTGAAGGAGGCCATCAGCGGCGGATGCGCCGACGTGCCCGGCCTGAAGAAGTGCACGCTCGCGGGCACCTCCTGCGGTTCGTGCGTGCCGCTGCTCAAGCAGCTGCTGGAAGCCGAGGGCGTCGAACAGTCCAAGGCGCTGTGCGAACACTTCTCGCAGTCGCGCGCCGAGTTGTTCGAGATCATCAGCGCCACCGAGATCCGCACGTTCTCCGGGTTGATCGAGAGGTTCGGCACCGGAAAGGGTTGCGACATCTGCAAACCGGTGGTTGCGTCGATCCTGGCCTCGACGAGCAGCGAGCACATCCTCGACGGGGAGCAGGCCTCGCTGCAGGACTCCAACGACCACTTCCTGGCCAACATCCAGCGCAACGGCAGCTACTCGGTGGTGCCACGGTCACCGGGCGGTGAGATCACACCGGAGCAGCTGATCCTGATCGGCGAGATCGCCAGGGACTTCGGCCTGTACACCAAGATCACCGGCGGACAGCGCATCGACATGTTCGGCGCCCGCGTCGACCAGCTTCCCGAGATCTGGCGCCGCCTCGTCGACGGCGGCATGGAGTCCGGGCACGCCTACGGTAAGTCGTTGCGCACCGTCAAGAGCTGTGTCGGCTCCACATGGTGTCGCTACGGCCAGCAGGATTCCGTCGACATGGCCGTCGAAATCGAGAAGCGCTACCGCGGGCTTCGCGCACCACACAAGATCAAGATGGCGGTGTCGGGATGCGCGCGCGAATGCGCGGAGGCGCAGAGCAAAGACGTCGGCGTCATCGCCACCGAACAAGGTTGGAATCTTTACGTCTGCGGCAACGGCGGCATGTCGCCCCGACACGCGCAGCTGCTGGCCGGCGACCTCGACGACGAGACGTTGATCCGGTACATCGACAGGTTCCTGATGTTCTACATCCGCACCGCCGACCGGTTGCAGCGCACTGCGCCGTGGCTGGAGGCGATGGACGGGGGACTGGACCATCTCCGCGATGTCGTCTGCAACGACTCCCTGGGCTTGGCAGCCGAATTCGAGGCCGCGATGGCCCGCCACGTCGAGGGCTACGCATGCGAATGGAAGGGCGTACTCGACGACCCGAACAAGCTGTCGCGCTTCGTGTCGTTCGTCAACGCCCCGGACGTCGCTGACCCCACAGTCGAGTTCACCGAGCGGTCCGGCCGCAAGGTGCCCGTCCCCATCGGAATGCCGAAGGTGCCCCAAAGATGACAACTCTCAACGATATCCAGGTCTGGACGACAGCCTGCCGCTACGACTTCCTGATCCCGAACCGCGGGGTCGGCGTGTTACTCGCCGACGGCAGCCAGGCGGCGCTGTTCCGGCTGGACGACGGGTCGCTGCATGCGGTCGGCAACATTGATCCGTTCTCGGGCGCGGCGGTGATGTCGCGCGGCCTCGTCGGCGATCGCGGCGGCCGACCGACCGTGCAGTCACCGATCAAGAAGCAGGCCTTCGCGATCGATGACGGCGTGTGCCTCGACGATCCCGAGTTCTCGCTGCCGGTCTACCCGACGCGCCTCACCGCCGACGGCCACGTCGAGGTCCGCGGCTGACCCTTACTCGTCTTGCGCGAAATTGCATTCCAGCAGCGAAAGTTCGAGTGAACGCCTGCTGGAATGCCATTTCGCGGCGGTGAGTCAGGCTGCCAGCGGAACGCGGGCGCGGCGGAACCGGTTGGCGATCAGCCGCACCATCGCGGGATGGGTGCCCAAGGGGTCGGCGACCGCGTCGGCACCGCTGGCCCGCAGCCGGTCCTGAAACAGGCCCTCGGCCAACAGGTAAGAGGCCACGACCGCCCGCCGCGCACCAGCGCGACGCAGCCCTGCCACCGCGTCGGCGACGCGCGGCTCACCGGTCGCGGCGTACGCCAGTTCGACCCGCTCGCCGATCACCGCCGACAACAACGCCGACGTCTGGCGCAAATCAGATAATGCACCGGGATCGGACGTGCCCGCCGCCGCCAGCACCACCGAATCGCCCGGCCGCCAGCCGCACTCGATCAAGCGATCCATGAGTACCCGCGTCAACGCTGGGCTGGGTCCGAGCGCCTCGGACACGGTCACGTCGGGATGCCCACTGGCCGCGACGTGTGCGGGGATGTCGACGTTGACGTGATATCCGCGCGCCAGGAATGCCGGCACGAGGATCGTCCGATCGGACAACGTCTGCAGCACTTCGCTCGGTGTCGGGCCGAGAACGTCGACGAACGCGACGTGGATCGGGGTGCCGAGCACCGTCGACACCCGGTCGGCGAGGTTTCCGATCAGCGCGACACCGCTCTGTTTACGCGTGCCGTGCGCTACCAGCAGATAGCTCACGGCGCACTCACCAGGTTGTCCTCGACGGCCAGGCGGTAGCCGCGCTTGACGACGGTCGACACGATGTTCTTGTCGCCCAACGCCGTTCGCAGCCGCAAGACGGCGGTTTCGACGGCGTGGGTGTCGGTGCCGGTGCCGGGCAGAGCCCGCAGCAGGTCCGCGCGCGACACCACCGCTCCCGGCCGGTGGGCGAGCGCGCGGATCGTCGCCATGCCCGCCGGCGACACCGGCTTGACGACACCGTCGACCAGGACGCACGTGCCGCGGATCTCGAGCAGGTGCCCGGCCACCCGAATGGTGCGCGTGCACAACAGCGGCAGTTCATCGGTGATGTGACGGGCCAACGCCCCCAATCGCATTCGCTCCGGAGCCGACGTCGGTACACCCAACCGAACCAGCGGGCGGGCGGTCACGGGGCCGACGCACATGGCGTGCACGTCCCGGCGGAAGGCGGCGATCACCTGGTTCTCCAGGCCCATCTCCTTGGCCCGCAGCAACACCGACGCGACAGCGGGCGCCGACGTGAAGCTGACCGCATCGAACTTCTCGTCGGCGATGCCGGCCACCAGTTGGTCGAAGTCACCGTTGTGTGGCGCCGGATGCCACCGGTACACCCGGATCGGCACGACCTCGGCACCCGCGGCGCGCAACTCGTCGAGGAACTCGGGAAACGGGTCCCAGTCATCGGTGGCTCCGTGCAACTGCACCGCGATCCGCTGCCCGGCGATACCGCCCTCGACGAGGTAGTGCAGCAATTCGCGTGACGACTCCGAGTCGGGGGACCACTCCTCGGGCAGCCCGGCGGCGCGCAGCGCACCGGTCGCCTTGGGGCCGCGCGACACGACGCGCGCCTTCGCGAGCGCGGCGGTCAGATCGTTGGCCAGCCCCCAGCCGTCGGCCGCGGCGACCCAGCCGCGGAACCCGATGCCGGTGGTGGCGATCACGATGTCGGGCGGGACGTCGATCAGGCCCTCGGTGTGGGCACGCAGTTCGTCGTCGTCGGGCAACGGCACCATCTGGATCGCCGCCGCGCTCGTCACCGTCGCACCGCGGCGGCGCAGCAGTGCACTCAGCTCGTCGGCGCGCCGAGCGGAAGTGACGGCCACCCGGAATCCGGTCAGCGGCGCCCAGTCCGGCTCAGTCATGGAACCTGTGTAAGCAGCGCATGTTTCCAAGTGATTACTTGGCCATTTCCGAGGCGTGTCGACACCGCCCGCAGCCTGCAGAACGTCATGAAACCCGACGTTAACGAGGCGTTATTGCCTCAACGTGCCGCGCGGTGACCCCGCCGTGAAATTCCCCTCACCCCACACCCGGTGCGGGTGTGAGTCTCACCAGACGTCGCCGTCGCGCCAGTCGCAGGTGATCTCGGCGCTGGTGTCGAGTTCCACACTGACCGGCAGCACGAACAGTGCGTTGTCGTCGTCGGGAGTGCGAGTCAACCCGGCCGGTGCCAACACCGACGTCGGTCCCTGCCACGGCAGCCAACCGCGGGCGGTGTAAATCGGCCTGCCGGCTTCCGTCGCGCTGAGGGCCCCGAGCTGATACGCCCCGCGGATCACCTGCTCTGCGGCGTCCATCACCGCGCGAGCCAGGCCCTGCCCACGCCAGTCCTCACGGACCGCGACCGCTTCGACGTAACCGCACCGCAGCGCGGTATTGCGGTACAGCAGCCGCCGCTGCACCACTGCCGCATGCGCGATCAGCGCACCGTGGTCGAAGATCATCGCGTGCATGCCGCCGAGCGAGTGCTCCCAGTCGACGTCGGTGAACGAGCCTTCGAAGGCGTCGATCACCATGCGCTTGGCGTCCGAGCGCGTCTCCGGGTCGAGGTCGGAGGTATGGATCAGCCGTGCGCTGTGGATGCGCACGACGGGAGCGTACGGATCCTGAACATGCACACTGCTTTTCTACCAGCGCGGTGAGACTAACGGTCCCCGAACGGTCGGCGCGGCCGCGACCAATGCATCCGCACCGTTTGCCCGGGTCGCACCTGAGCAACCTTGTCGATGTCCTCGTCGGCGACCACACCGATCACCGGGTACCCGCCCGTGACCGGGTGATCCGGCCCGAGAATGACGGGAAAACCGTTCGGCGGCACCTGAATTGCGCCCCTCGTGGCACCCTCGCTCGACAGTTGCCGGTCCGGCCAGCGGTACTCGAGTGGCCCGCCGACCAACCGCATGCCCACGCGGTCGCTCTTGTTGGTCGCCTGCCAGTTCGTGCGAATCAATACATCCGGATCGACGAACCAGTCGTCGCGCGGGCCGGGCACCACCGTCAACTCGAGCACGTCGTCCTCGATGGCCGCGACGGGAGCCTGGTCGAGCTCGGGGAAGTCGTCGGTGTGCTCGCCGACGGGCAGCACATCGCCCGCCCGCAGCGGCTGCGGACCGATCGCCGACATCACGTCATACGACCGCGAGCCCAGTACCGGTTCGACGTCGATGCCGCCGCGCACCGCCAGATATGTCCGAAGGCCGGCGCGCGGCGCGCCGAGCGAGATCACCTCACCGTCGCGGGCGTAGTGAATGCTGTTGGTGCCGAACAACACTCCGTCGACGGAGGGATCGGTGTCGGCGCCGGTGACCGCGATCGCGATATCGTCACCGTGCACCCGCGCCGCCAGCCCGCCGAACGTCACCTCGATGGTGGCCCGATCGCCGGGGTTGGCCACCAGCCGGTTGGCCAGTGTGTGCGAGCTGCGGTCGGCGGCACCGGAGCGGCCTACGCCCATATGCGCCAACCCGGGCCGGCCCAGGTCCTCGACCAGAGCCAACGGGCCCGAGCGCAGGATCTCCAGCGTCGTCGTCATGACTCGACCGCCCGGAACTGGACCCACATGCCCGATGTCAGCAGCGCCGGGCTGTCTCGGTTGATGTCCCACAGCACCGCGGAGGTCCGGCCGATCAGCTGCCAGCCGCCGGGCGACTCGCGCGGATAGACACCGCTGAACTCACCCGCCAGACCCACGGCGCCGGCAGGCACCTTGGTCCTCGGCTCGGATCGCCGCGGCACCTCGAGCCTGCGGTCACCGCCGACGAGATAGGCGAAGCCCGGTGCGAACCCGCCGAACGCGACCCGCCACAGGCTGCCGGTGTGTGCGGCGACGACGTCGTCACGGGTCAGCCCCGTCAGTCGGGCCACCTCGTCGAGATCGGGACCGTCGTAGACGACGTCGATGGTGAGGTCGGCGCGGCCGCCGGCGGGCGGTGTCAGCTCGGCCTCCGGATCGGCGTCGATGCGCAACCCGCCGAGACGCTGTCGCGTCGGCGCCTGATATCTGGGCTCGGCGAGCTTGACCAACACGGTTCGCGCGGCGGGCACGATGTCGAGGACGCCGGGCAGGTCGGCCCGTCGGATCGCCTCGTTCCACGCCAGCACCTCGGCGGTGGTGCCGAACTCGAGCAACAGCGCCCGATCCCCGTAGTCGCGGATCGGCATCGCGCCGGCGCCCGGCACGTCACGTTCCATCTCGGCTGTCACGGTCATACCTGCGAAATTACCCGCGAGTAGCTTGCAATACGCCTGCTCTATGAGCCTTGCCAGAGGAGTTTTAGCGATGCCTCAAGCGGCGGGCCGATACGTCGGCTCGCGGCGCTTGATGAAGGCGATCACCCGGTACGTCACGGGCAGCACGACCACTTCCACCGCGGTCTTGTAGACCCATCCCAACGCGGCGTACACCACGAACGAGCGCATGTCGCCGAATCCGATGATCGGTGCGGCGATGGCACAGAACACCAACGTGTCCGCGAACTGGCCGACGACTGTCGAGCCAAGCAATCTGGCCCACAGGTGCTTCTCTTTGGTGCGTGCCTTGATACGCACCACCACCCAGGCGTTGACCAACTGTCCCACCAGGAAGCCGGCCAGCCCGGCGGCCGCCAACCCAGTGATGGACGCGACGGTGCTGGCAAGCGCCTCCTGGTTGGTGTAGTCGGGCGCAGCAGGGAGGTGCACGGTCGCCCACAACACGAGTACCGCCAACGCCTGCATGCAAAAGCCGATGATCACGGCGCGCCGGGCGGCTTTGAACCCGTATACCTCGCTCAACACATCACCGATGACGTAGGTGAGCGGGAAGACGAGGAATCCACCGTCGGTGAGCAGCGGGCCGAACGCGACGCCTTTAGTGGCGGCGATATTGGAGATCAGCACCAGGCCGGTGAAGACCGCGACCAGCGTCGGGTAGTAGGCCGATCCCGTGGTCGCGAACCCGCGGTGTTCGGCCTCAATGTCGGCGGTCACCGCGCAATCTTCTCAGGCGAGGGCTTGGGCGATGCGCGCCGGCAGTTGGTCGGCCACCAGGGGATAGGACAGCGGTGAGGCGAAGGCGATCGCGCCCGCGAGTTCCTTGCCCGTGAAGACGTTCGCCGTGCCGCGCTCGGCGACCCTCGGCTCGGCCAGCAGCGCAGACTGTTCCTCGTCGGACTCGGTGGCCCAGATCAGCACGTCGGCGCCGAGTCCGTCGGTGACGCTCAGGCCCATGGCGGTGAGGAACTCGGTGCGCCATGCGGGCGTCAGGGCTTGCGGTTCTCCGTTGTCCAGTTGGCCGTGCAACAGCGCCGCCGACTTGCCCGCGAAACCGGGATTGCTTTCGGCGACCGCGATGAACTTGTCGCCGACGGCGACGAGCAGCGCCTGCATCTCGTCGTGTTTGAACACCGCCTGCCCGATGGTGGTGGCCTGTTGTTTCCACGGCTCGAAGAACGCCTCGGCACCGGCCTGCGCGACGGTCGGCGCGATCTCCGACAGCCTCGAGTAGGTGTCCGAATCGAGTCCGGCGTTGGTGGCGACGATGAGGTCGGGGTTCAGCCCTGCGATCTGGTCGACCTGAATGCCCTCGGCGAGGCTGAGCACGGCGGGTTGTGCAGAGCCGAGTTTGGCTCGCGCCCAGGGCCATACCGCGAACGGTTCGCCTCCGAACCAGTCGGTCACCGCGACCGGTACGACGCCGAGCGCGAGCAGGTCGTCCTGCTCGGTCAATCCGGCGCTGACCACCCGCTTGGGCGGCGCGGGGATTTTGGTCTCGCCGAAGGCGTGCTTGACGGTGACCGAGCCGTCCTTGGCCACGGCGCCGGGTTTGTCCGAACCGCAGCCGGCCGTGAATCCCGCCGTGACGAGCGCCGCGCCGGCGGTCATCGTCAGGAAGCCTCGTCGATTCAGCCCCGTGGCCACCCGGCGAGCGTAGCTAACCGACCTGGAAGTTCCCGAACAACACGACGGCCAGACCCAGTGCCACGACGATGTTCACCACGGTCGCCGAGGCGAACAACGCCACCGGTCGCCAACCGGCTTCCCTGAGTCCCCTCAGCGAGAACTCGAGACCGATCGCGACGAACGCGAAGATCAGGAACCACGTCCGCAGGTCGTTGACCGTGCTGATCGCCGACTTGTCCCCGCCCCACGCCAGATACAGCGTGCCCACGATCGACGCGGCGACGAAGCCGAGCACGAATTTGGGGAAGCGCTCCCAGAACTGCCCGATCGACGGCCGCGCCTCGGCGCCCGATTTGCGCTCCACCTTCAGCGCGAAGTAGGCGGTCAGCGCGATTGCGACGACCCCGATCAGCGCGTTCTGGGTCGTCTTGACGATCGTCGCGATCTGCAGCGCGTCCTCACCGGCGATGGCGCCGGATGCCGCGACGGCGGCGGTGGTGTCGATGTTTCCGCCGATCCAGGCGCCGGCCACCGCGTCGGAGAGGTTGAAAACGTCTGCCAGCCAAGGCAACAGGAAGATCGACGGCAGCGCGAACGCGATGACCAGAGATGCCGCGTAGGCGAGTTGCTCGCGTTTGGCCTGCACGGCACCTGCCGCTGCGATGGCCGCGCTCACCCCGCAGATCGACACCGCCGACGCGAGCAGCGCGCGCAGTTTGTCCTCGAGTCGCAGCACTCCGCCCAGCCACCAGGTGAAGCCGAAGACGATCGAGATCAACAGCAGCGCCTGGACGATGGCCGGGCCCGCCGCGGTGACGAGCACCTTGAGGTTGATCGATGCGCCGAGCAGCACCAGACCGGTCTTGATGAAGAACTCGGTGCGGAAACCGCGCGACAGTGCGTCGCGTAGGGCCAGGCGTGACAGCACGACGTTGCCCAGTAGGCCCAAAGCGATGGCGTAGACCGGGAATTCGATCGATTTCGCGACGCGCTCGAACGCGGTGCCGTCGGCCCACTGCGGCACGTGCGCTTCCAGGTAGCGCGTGACGGCCCCCAGCGCGAGCACCACGAGTACCCCGGCGACGACGTAGCCGACCCCCGAGGGTGAGGTCTGCGGCTTCGTCGTGGTCGTCTGTTCGGTCACGGGATCACGCTTCCCGGAATCGCGCCCACCAGGACGAGCGCGAGCAGCGAAAGGCCGACAATGGCGGCGAGCCAGTCCTCGTTCATGCGCGGACCGTACGTCGGCCGCCGCGTAGGGGACATCCGTTGTGATCAGCCCGATTTGAACCTCAACAGATGCCGGTGGGCGTCAGGATCGTGACAGCTTCTTGTTCGCGTAACGGGTCAGCCAACCCGGCGAGAACCGGGAGGCGATGGTCATCACCTTGGTCTGCTTCCCGACGGGGAAGTGCACCTGGTGGATGGCGCGCCGCAGCCGCGACGGTTCGATGGCCTCGAGGATCGCGTCGGCGATGTCCTGTGCGGTCAGCCGGATGCCGAGCGAGTCCGTCGTTCCGGTCTTGACGTCCTGGGTCATCGCCGTCTGCACATATAGGGGCCACATCGCGATGACCCGGATGCCGTAGCGGTTCCACTCGATGTCGAGCGCCTCGGTGATCCCGCGGACGAAGAACTTCGTGGCGCTGTAGTTGGCCAGCTCGGCCTGACCGTAGATCGCCGACGCGGAGGACAGGTTCACCACGACCGAGTTCGGGGTCTTACGCAGGTAGGGGTACGCCGCATATAGACCGTTGACCACACCCTTGGCGTTGATGTCGATCTCCTTGTGGTGGCCGGCGATGTCCATTTCCTCGAAGCGACCGGCGCGCAGGATCCCCGCGTTGTTGATCATCACGTCGAGCCGGTCACCGGCGGCCTCGGCGAAGTCCCGCACCCTCGCGGCCATCTCGTCGGGGTCGGTGACGTCGAGGTGGCCGGTGTGCACGACACCGCCCAGCTGCTCGATGTCGTCGGCCAGCGACTTGAGCCCGACTTCGTCGATGTCGTAGCCGCCGACGACGAATCCGTTGCGGGCGAACGTCAGCGCCGTGGCTCGCCCGATACCGGCGGCGGCCCCGGTGATGAAAACGGTCTTACCTGAGGGGGAGGGTTTCGTCATCACCTCTTCATACCCGCTTCCGCGACCCTGACATCAGGACGGTGGTGACAAAGCCAAGGTGAGCGCTCGCCGCATGGGCTATCCGACTCGCACCTTGTCGCCGATACTGACGGCGCCGACGGCGACCACCTCGGCGTAGACCCCCGCACACGGCGCCTTACCGAAGCCCGGCACCTCGACGCGATTGTGGTCCAGCAGGTACCGCACGGCATCCGGAAGTCGTTCGGTCGCACCATGTCGCAGTGTCGGGACGGCGCAGCGTGGGGTGGGCAGGGTGACGCGTAGCGTGGCCTCACCGAGCTGGATTTGGGCTCCCACCCATTCGTTCTCGACGAAGGGCTCGGACCCGACGTCGATGACAACGTTGGGTCGGTACCGCAGCCCCTCAGCCGCGCCCACGCCGATCGCGTCGAGCGTGGCAGTGGTGATCAGATGCACCGGCGAGTGGTCGACGAACGCGCCGCCGGGTGCACCCTGCCCGAGTTCGAGCAGCACCGGTTCGAACTCGGCGTCGATGCCGTGTGCGAGCACCTCCATCGGATCGGAGCGCTCGAGAACCACGCCGGCAGCCCGCTCGTCGGCGACATGCACTGTGCGCCCGAGCAGTTCGGACAGCGGCTCGGCCGCCTCGGTGACCGGCATACTTCGCCCGTCGGGCAGGGTAACCGTGACGCTTCCGTCCTCGCCGGTCGTCGACGCGCACTGCAACAGGGTGCTCCATCGCCGCGGGTGCTTGGCGGTGGCGACTCGTCCGGTCTCCTCGTCGATGAGGGCGTACCGGCGGTCGCCGTCGATGCCCAGCGGCCCGATCCGGACCCGGTCGCGTACTTCTCCGAGCATCGATTTCACGGGGTAGCGCTGCAGTGCGGACACCCGTCCGGCCATGTCGCTCAACCGATCTCGATTTCGTCGGGACGTGGGGAAGCGGTGGCCTCACCAGAGGTCAGATGTTCGAGCAGGCCGGTGATCTCGAGGACGCGGTCGAGCTGTCGTGGCCGATTGTCGAGGTGCAGCACGACACCGGAGCGTGTCACCTCCCGGTGGATCACCAGCAGCGCCGACAGCCCGGTGGAATCGAGGAACGCCAGCTCGGTGAAGTCGAGGTGCAGGTCTTTCACGCCGGTATTGGTGGCGAGCATTTCGGAGACGGCATCCACCAGGGACGCGGTGTGTCCGTAGTCGAGGTCGCCCGCGACGTGGATGCGTGCCGAGGGAATCGTGACGTCAGACTTCAAGGTGAGCTTCATGCGATCGATGTGGTGTCGGAGGCCAGGGTGGTGCGCGCAGCGGCCAGGTGGCGCTGAGCTCGGGGAAAGTCTTGCAGCTGAGCGGACAGCAGCTCCAGTGCGGGGATCAGCGAGGCCGCCGGTACGTCACGGGAACTGAGCACCTCGGCCGTCCACACGATGAACCCGGTGAACAACTCGTGGTCGTCGATATAGAGCGCGGTCGCGAGGAAGTCGACGATGTGCGCGATGTCCTCGGTGGTGTGTTCGCGTTGCGCCTCGCTGTAGTCCCGCATCGCGGGGAAGCGGTTCTCCAACTCGGCGACGGTGGACTTGACCAGTTGCGGTTTGGCGGTGCTGATCATCGAGTACTCCTGGTCGGCCAGGTGCGGTAGCTGGTCCGCCGCCTGCCGGTTCGGGGTGAGGCGTAGTCGACCGATGTCGGCGCGCAGGCACTGCGCGGCGGCCCGGGCATCCGGTGCCCACGCGTCGGCACCGAGAAGCCGTGCGTAGCGGCCGTCGGGGCCGAACGCGGCGCCGCCGACGAGCACCGAGACGCCCGCGGCCTGGCACGCCGTGATCGCGGCGTGCGCGGTGGGCAGGCGAGTGGGGATCGAGCACGACAGCGCGACCGCGTCGGGTGCGTGCTGATGCAGATGCGCGATCAGGTGCGGAGTCGGCACCTGGGCGCCGAGAAAGTCCACCCGCCAGCCGCGCAGGCGCAGAACTTCCGCGAGCAGCCGGGCGGGAAGCGCGTGCCATTCCCCGTCCACGCAGGCCACGGTGACCCGCCCGGCCTCGTCGGTGGATTCGCCGGAGCGGTGCTGCGACAGAGCCGCGATGACGCGGTCGTTGATCGCGGTGGCCGCGTGCTCCTGGGCGACGGTGATCCGGTTGGCCGCCCATTCCGCGCCGACCCTGCGTTGGACGGGCGCGATCACCTCGAGTAGCGCATCCTCGGGCGTCAGTCCTGCGTCCACCGCCGCGAAGAGGACTGCAACCGCGGCCTGTTCGTCACCGTCGAGCGCCGCTTTCCACAGTCGCTCGCGCACCGCTGCGGGATCGGTCGCGGCTGTTCCCGCGCCGATGTCCGGTCTGCTCACGCTATATACCTGCCTGCAGTGTGGCCGTCGACCGCACTGAGATGTGTCCGGCGCGGCGCCGTGATGGCCACGACGGCCATGTCGTCGTGTTCCCGATCGGTTACCCACTGCGAGGCAAGCATCATCATCCGCTCGACAACCGCTTCGGCGGGCAGCGCCGCGCATTGCGCCAACGCACCGATCAGGCGTTCTTCGCCGAAGGCCTCCTGGCCGAGTGGGCCGCCGCGGGCTTCGGACAGGCCGTCGGTGTAGAGCAGGCATGTCTCGCCGGGGGCGAGCGAGACCTCCGTCGAGCGCGCTTTGAACTGGGGCAGCGCACCGACCAACATTCCACGGGTGTCCGTCTGCTCCACCGTTCCGTCGTTTCGCACGATCAGCGGGGGTGGGTGCCCGGCGCAGGTCAGCCGCAACTTCAACTGACCGTCGCGGTGCGCGACGGAGGCGAGCACCACGGTGGCGAAACGGCTGTTGTCGGGGGTCAACAGCGCGCTGTTGAGCAGCTTGAGCACCGCCTCGTGCTGATCGGCCAGTGGCGCGAGCGCCTGCAGCGTGTTGCGGATTTTGCCGCTGAGTACCGCGGCCTCCAGGCCCTTGCCGCAGACGTCACCGAGGACGACAAGGGTTTCGCCGTCGGCGTCCACGGCGGGATGGACGTCGTAGAAGTCGCCACCGACCAGCTCGTGGTCTGCCGACGCGCGGTAGCCGCCTGCGAGCTCGAAATCCCCATTCGGCGTCAACGCAGGGGGCAGCAGTTCGCGCATCAGGGTGCGGGTGATCGCCGACTGTTCGGCATACAACCGCGCCGCGGAGAGCGCCGCGCCCGCGCGTGACGCGAACAGCCGCGCGAACCGTTCCTCGTTCTCGCTGAATGCCGTGTGCGAGTCGCGGCGCAACAACACGAGTGCGCCTGCCGGAACGCCGTGGCCGGGCAGCGGTGTGATCAGGACCGATCCGACCTGCCCGACGAAGTGCGAGGGAATCAACCAGTCGGGCACCGACGCGGGGTCGATCCAGCGCGACGGGACCGGCGGGAACCCGCGAAGCGCCTCGCTGAGGCCCGAAACCTCGGCGGGGTCGGCTTCCACGCTGCGGTGTTCTGCGGCGCCGTCGGCTCCGCTGCAGACGATCGGCATCCGCTCACCTCTGACGGGTGCGACGACCACCGCGGCGTCCGCCAGGTGACGCTCCGCCATCTGCGCCGTCGTCTCCATGCAGCGCTCGAAGTTCAGCGAGGCCATCAGCACCGCCGAGACATCGTCGAGAAGCGCAGCGCGCTCGCGTTCCCTTGCCAGTTCCTCGTGCGCATCCCGCAGCGTCCGGTGGGTGTCTTCGACCAGCCACCACGCGACCTCACCGCCGGGCAGCGCCGAGGGGCGTGCCTCGAAATTGCGTCCTGTGAGCTCCCCCATGGTCGACGCCTGCGCGGCGTCGGCGGACTGGTCTCGCAGAAATCGGACATGCGCGTACGTCAACCACGGCGGCGCAGTGTCGGCGAACCTGGCCCCGACCTCGGCGTCCGGCAAGAGGGACCGCGCGGAGTCGCTCAGCCCGCGAATGACACCTGAGCGGTCGACCATGACCACGGGGTGAGGAACGGCCTGCCAGCCGGCAGCTTCACCCGGCGCCTCGGTTCCCACGCTTCTGTCGCTGGTCATCGGTCACCGTGGAAATCCACGTCGGAACTGGAAAGCATCACACCCCTGCAGACAGGCGAACTTACTGCGAGGCGTGGGCTCAGCCCCTGAATTGAAACCGACTCTACCCTGCACCGCTGCGAGTCGTTCCGAAACATCGTCGCGGCTGCGTATCTAAAAGGCGCTACTTACTAAAAAGCGATGACCCCACGGATGTTGCTCCCGGATCTCAGATCCTTCATCGCCTCGTTGATGTCGTCCAGCTTGTACTTCTGAGTGATCAGTTCGTCGAGCTTGAGAGTGCCCGCCTCGTACATCGACAGCAGCCTCGGCATGGCTTCGCGCGGGTTCATCTCGCCGTAGAGCACCCCCTTGAGGGTCTTACAAGAACTCACCATGTCGGGCAGGCTCAGCGGGACCATCAAGTCGCTGACCTTAGCCATGCCGGTGAGGACGCAGGTGCCGCCCTTGCGCAGCAGCATCAGCGCCACCATCACGAGGTCGGCCGGCACAACTCCCGGCGTCAGTACGACGCGGTCGGCCATGACGCCCCAGGTGATCTCCTTGACCAGTTCCAGGGCGGCGTGGGCGTCGACGGCGGTGTGCGTGGCGCCAAAGGTGGGAGCGATCTCGCGTTTGAACTCGTTCGGGTCGACGGCGACGATGTGCTTGGCGCCGGCGACCTTGGCACCCTGCACGGCGTTCATGCCGATGCCGCCCACACCCACCACCACGACGGTGTCGCCGGGTTCAGTTCCTGCCGCCACCGAGCCGGAACCGAAACCTGTTGTGACACCGCAGGATACGAGGGAGGCCGCTTCCAACGGCACCCAGTCGTTGATCTTGACCAGTGAGCGCTCGGACGCGACCACGAATTCGGAGAACGTGCCGACCTGCATCATCGCCATCAGGTCTTCGTCGCCGACGTGGCGCCTGCACGTGCCGTCGGTGGTCATGGCCTTGCTGTAGATGTCGGCGCCGACGTCGCACAGATAGGTGTGTCCGGTCACGCACCAGCGGCAGGTTCCACAGGCGGGAAAGAACGAAACCGCTACGTGGTCACCGGGTTTGAGCGCCCTCACCTCGGGGCCGACTTCTTCGACGATGCCGGCGCCCTCGTGTCCGCCGAGCATCGGGAACCACTCCGGCACCGTCACGCCGGAGGCTCGCATCAGCTCTTCCATCTCTGGACTGGGCACGCTGTCGCCGGTGTAGAAGTGTTCGTCGGAATGGCAGATCCCGGCGTAGGCCATCTTGACCAGAACCTCACCGGCGCGGGGCGGGTCGAGTTCGATGTCGGTGACTTCCCAGTCGATGCCCACACCGCGCAACACGGCCGCACGTGATTTCATCTACGCCTCCTTCGGCCAGCCGACAGTCTTGGTTTCGGTGAAGATTTCGAGGCCTTCGATGCCGCACTGCCGTCCGATGCCGGATTGCTTGTAGCCGCCGAAGGGGGCGTCTGCGCCATACCAGAGACCGCCGTTGATTCCGAGGGTTCCTGTGCGGATCCGGCTCGCGACCGACTTGGCCCGGTCCAGGTCGTTGGCGAATACCACGCCCGACAAGCCGTAGATGGAGTCGTTGGCGATTCGCACCGCATCGTCGTCGTCGTCGAATCCGATGACCGACAGCACCGGGCCGAAGATCTCCTCCTGGGCGATCGTCATCCGGTTGTCGACATCGGCGAAAACCGTTGGCTCGACGAAGAAACCCTTCTCGAGGTGCGAAGGAACGTTGCCGCCGGTGACGACCCGTGCCCCTTCCTGCTTACCCTTGGCGATATAACCCATCACCCGGTCCTGCTGGCGCTTCGAAACCTGAGGGCCTTGCAGCACGGAGGGGTCGGTGGGGTCACCGTACTTGTTCTTCTCCATGGCGACCTTGACGATCTCGACCGCCTCGGCGTAGCGACTGTGGGGCACCAGCAACCGGGTCGGCATGGCGCAGCCTTGCCCGGCATGCATAGATATGAACGCGCTGCCGCCCACCGATGCACTGATGTCGCCATCGTCGTCGAGCACCAGATACACCGACTTGCCGCCGAGTTCGAGGAATGTCGGTTTGACGGTGTCGGCGGCGGCCTTCATGATGCGCCGGCCGGTCGCCGTCGACCCGGTGAAGGCCACCATGTCGACGAGGGGAGAGGTCGAGAGCACCTCGCCGACCAGATGATCCGACGAGGTGACGATGTTGATCACCCCGGGCGGGATGTCGGTCTGCTCGCCGATGATCCGGCCGATGCGGGTGGCGTTCCACGGGGTGTCGGGTGCGGGCTTGAGCACCATCGTGTTACCCATCGCGAGAATCGGCCCGATCTTGTTGAGGATGATCTCGAACGGAAAGTTCCACGGCGTGACGACGCCGACGACTCCGACAGGTTCCTTCCACACTTCACGGGCAGCGAGGGTGCCCATGCCGAACGCATCCTTGTCGGGAAGTGTTCGCCTCCAGGGGAACTGGCTGATCATATCGGCCGGCCAACCCAGGGCTTCCTTGAGCGGCACGTCGAGCTGTGGTCCGAACGTGCTCAGCAGCGGGCAGCCGGCCTCCGCGATGAGCTCGCTGCGGATCTCCTCGCGTTCGGCCTCGAGCGCCGTCTGCAGTTGACGCAGTCCGGCAGCACGGGCCTGTCCGTCTCGCGACCAGTCGGTGTGGTCGAACGCGTGGCGGGCGGCCGCCACCGCCCGTTCCATGTCGGCGCGGGTGCCGTCGGCGGTGCCGCCGAGGACCTCCTCGGTCGCGGGGTTGACGTTGTCGAACTGCCGGCCTGTTTCTGATTCGACGAGCTTGCCGTCGATGAGCATGCGCGATTCGTGTGTCACCGAGTGTCCTTCACCACTGTCGAAGTTCGGCCACCGCGCCCGACGGTCTGGGAGCCAGTGTCAGGTAGGGGATGAAACTGCTGTTTCCGCAACGAAGTACGTTGTGCACGACGTCAACGAGGTGATCGGCCTCCACCAGACCGCCCTGCATCTCGCCGCGATCCATCCACAACCGGATCGCCTTTTCCATTGCTTCGGGATCCCAGGTCTTGTTGAACTCGGTCTGCGAGTCGCCTTCGCCGCCGAAGCAGTCGCCGACGGCCAGGCGGGTGAAGCCGATGTTGGGGTGTTCGATCCGCCAGGCCTCGACCAATTTGTCCAACGCTGCCTTCGATACCGCGTAGGCACCCAGCAGGGGCCACGGGGCGGAGTAAGAAGCGCTGAGCGACGAGAGGTAGACCGCCGAACCCGCGTCGGCGGCGAGATGAGGTGCAGCCGCCGCGGTGATGAGCGATGCACCGGTGACGTTGGTGGCGAAGAGATTCGCCCATTGCTCGGCTGTCACGTCGGTCAGCGGGGCGAGAATACCGACGCCGGTCGTGTAGACCAGCGCGTCGAGACCGCCGAATTCTTCGACGACGGCTGTCATGGCGCGTTGACAGGCATTCGCGTCCGTGACGTCACACGCGACGGCCACCGCACCGCTGCCCGCCTCCTTGGCGGCGTTCTCGAGGCGGTCACGACGCCGCGCGAGGAACGCGACCCGGGCACCCTGCTTCGCGAGCCCGACACCGATGCAGCGGCCGAGACCCGCAGATGCTCCGACTACGGCGACTCGCAGTGGTGGCGCGTCTGGCATCAAGTCTCCTTCAGACATGGGCGAAGCAACATTATCAGTTAGGTAGAAGAACAATAATCAAAAATGGAAACGCTCATTTCCATACGGTAGGCCATCATCCTGAGTCGCAAATCAACCACTACTACCGCCTGACCACTTTGCGCGGCTCCGTAGCGAAGCTGAGCAGAAGCCGGTCGAGAATCCGTGCCGCACGACTGCGTGCTCGGCCGGGGCTCTTGGCGTGCGCCACCAGAAGCGCGCCCTCCTCGAGCGATGCGACGAGCATGTGCGTGAGCTCGGCGACGGGCAGATCGTCGATGCTGCCTTCGGCGATGGCGTTGCGCACCATCTCGTTGATCAACGCGATGCTGTTGTCCTCCTGGATCGCGCGAAGTGTCCGCCAGCCCAAGACGACAGGCCCGTCGACCAACATGATGCGCTGCACTTCGGGTTCGAGTGCCGACTCGAGAAAGCCGTGAAGGCCTGCGCAGAGTCGCTCCCACGAGTCCGCGCCGCGCGGCGGGGAGGACAGCGAACGCAATGTGAGGTCTCGCTCGACCTCCTCGAACACCGCGCGGAACAGTTCGGCCTTGTCCTTGAAGTGGTGATAGAAAGCGCCGCGGGTGCCGACGCCAGAAGTCGTGACCAAGTCGCCGATGCTGGTGTTGAAGTAGCCCTTCTCCACGAACAGGACGCGACCGGCGTCGACGAGGTGGCGGCGGGTTTGATCTCCGCGAGCGCGTCGTTCGGATTCCGTGCCACCACGCTTGGCCATAGGGGCATCCTAGCGACATTCATTGTGTATGTTGCGGGGATGGCAGAGGAACGGGCCCGCGCATACGGTTCGGTGGCCCCGCTGAAAGTCGGCCTGCTCAACGACTATCCGACCAGGTCCAGCACCGAGGACGACACGCTGGACACGTTGCGGCTGGTGTTCGAGGAAGCGGGCTCCGCCGGGCTTGTCGACCGGCCGATCGAGGTGGTGCGGCGCGACGTCATCGGCCTGCCCAATGGCACATACCACGCCGTCGAACGCGGTTACGACGAGCTGGTCGCCGAAGGCTGCCTGGTGATCTTCGGTCCGTACGTCTCCGATAACGCGGTGCCGCTGTCCGCGCACGCCGCCCGCGTTGCCAAGGTTCCGAATCTCATCCTGTCGGGATCGGAGGAGGCGCTGGGGGAGTGGACGTTCGCGCTCAACAACGGATCGATGCCCGAGGAGCCGGTCATGCTCGCCGCGGTGATGCTCGGCGATGGAAGGTCGCGTATCGCCATCGCGTATGAGGCCTCTCTAATCGGCAAGGAGTATCTGGCGTTCGCCGGGAAGGCGTATTCCGCAACGGGATTGAAGGTTGTCGCCACGGTGGCCATCCCTCAGGTCGAAGCGGACAAGACGGCGGTGGTCGCCGAACTCCGAGCCACCCGTCCCGATGCGCTTGTTCACGTCGGATTCGGCCACGGGTTGTGGGGCTTCTCGGACGCCCTGGAGAGTGCCGGCTGGGATCCGCCGCGCTACACCACGACGGCGTTCGAGATGGCGCACATCAACGCCGAGTGGATGCATCACCTGCGCGGCTGGATCGGTCTCGATAGCTACGACGAGCGCAACCGTGTCGGTCAGGCGTTCCTGGACCGGTTCGAGGCACGCTACGGCCGCCGACCGGCACACTCGATGCCGGGACTGTGCCACGACGTCGCGACCGTGATCGCCCGGGGTCTGGCGGCGGCGAGGCCGCTGACCGGTGAAGGGGTCAAACACGGAATCGAGCAGGTGAAGCTCGTGCCGTCGGCGAGTGGAGCCCCAGGGACGTTCCTCCGGTTCGGCCGTTACATCAGGCAGGGTTGGCTGGGCTCCGACTACCTGATCGCGCGGCGAGTGCTACCGGATGGAAGCCGACACGTGTTCCACGCGGCGCCGAGCGACAACATCTCACGTGCGGTCGGTTCGGACACCCGCCGAAACTGAGCTTTTGTAGCAAAATCGAGCGGAACTTCGTGTATTTCTTCAGTTTCGGCGCCCGCTCCCCAGCTGGATCGCGCCGAACACCGGCGCCGTGACGATCCCTGGTGGCTGGGATCTCACGTAGGGGATCGCCCGGACGGCGCCCATCGCGATCATCAGATGCCCCGGTTGCGCGTGCTGCCCGCTGGGCTCCCGGCCGTCCCAGCCGACGTCGAGCGCGAGCTCGAAACTCGGTTCACCCTTGATGACCGCGCGGATCAGCGGCGCCTTCTCGCCTGGCGCGAGCGGTTCGAGTCCCCACTGCGGCAGATCACGGGTGAGCACCCATTCCTCGTGGATCGCCAACAGCGGGCGGCCTGCCCAGTGCCCGACCCATGAGAACCGTTGACCGACAACCGTTCCCGCCTCGATAGTGCCTGCCGGCACCTCCAGGTCGTGCGGAAGCGTCGTGGCATCGACGGAAACCTCGACGTGCGACAGTGTGACGCCGAGAACGTCGGCGGTGGCGTTGAGCGCCTGACGGTAGGCCATGTCGAGCTTCTGGATGATCGGCGAGTCGACGCTGACGTCTTCGGGCGGTCTACCCATACCCATGAGATCGACGAGCATCGGTCGGCTGTCGACCGCCGAGACGTCGGTCGCTTCGTAAAGGTCGATTCGATCGATCGACTTGCTCAGTCCCGTCACGGTCGCCACCAGGCGTTCGAACATGAACCCCGGATTCTCTCCCGCGGCGTGGAAGCGGGACTGTCCAGCGCGACATGCTTTGACGAATGCCTCCTCGGTCTCGGCGCCGTAGGTGGGCAGGTGGTTGTAGGACGTCGTCGTGATGACGTCGGTGCCCGCCGCGAGCAGTCGGCAGATGTCGTCGGCGTTGGTGTCGACGGCATGGGCCTTGCTGGCGGTGTGGATGACGACGTCAGCACCGAGTCCGAAGATCTCGTCCTTGTCGGTGGTGGCGAGCACGCCCGTGGTCGGCGGGAGGCCGCACAGTGCGCCGACATCCAACCCCTCCTTGGCCGGGTCGTACACCAGGACGCCGACCAACTGAAAATCAGGGTTCTCGATCAGTTCGGCCAGTGCAGCGCGACCGACGGCGCCCGTGGCCCATTGGACGACTCGAGTTACCAATCGATCGCTCCCGGTGTGCTTTTCGCTGAGGCTATGGCTTGACTTCGGCCAAACGTACATGATGGAGGTCGGCAACCACCAGGGTGTATGTTGAGAGCGGCCGATCCGCAGTGAGGAGTCGTCGCATGTTCGAGCCGGCGAGCGTCGAGGATCTCGAGCAGAGCATTCGAGACGCTCAGGACAAATTCAATGCCGGGATGGGCGCGGACGGTGACGCCACCCCGTACCCCCTCCTCAGGGAGCTGCGGGCACAGGCGCCGGTGCATGCGGGGTGGCCCGAGATGGGCATGATCGGCAATTCGGGAGACGGCCCGCCGACCTTCACGGCGTACACGTTCGACACCGTCAAGGCGATCTTCACCGACAACATCACCTTCAGCACGCGCTGCTACGAAGACGTCGTGCGGCCACTGCAGGGTCCCACCATCCTTGAGATGCAGGAGCCAGAACACGCGGTCTATCGCAAGTTGCACGAGTTCGCGTTCGCTCGCTCGTCGATGAAGCGGTGGGACACCGAACTGGTCGGTCCGCTCGTGGACCAGACCATCGCGAAGATCAAGGCCGCCAAGCGGGCCGACCTGGTCGACGCGGTGTTCATGCCGATTCCGGTACGTGTGATCGCTGCCCTGTTGGGTTTGCCCGATTCCGATGTGCTGCATTTCCACCGACTCGCGATCGACCTGCTGGGCTTCCGCGCCGACATGGACCGCGCGATGCGGGCGTCGGCGACGATGAAGGAGTACTTCGTCGGGATTCTGGCCGAGAAGCGGAAAGCGCCCAGGGATGACATGGTGTCGATCCTTGCGGGTGCGGAGATCAACGGCGTCAAGATGTCCGACGAACAGATCTACGGTTTCATGCGCAACCTACTGCCTGCGGGCGCCGAGACCACGTCCCGCTCGACTGCCAGCCTGGCCTACGCATTGCTCACCCATCCTGATCAGCTCGACGCGGTGCGTGCCGACCGCAGCCTGCTGCCGCAGGCGATCGAGGAAGGCATTCGCTGGGAAACCCCGCTGCTCAATTTCATGCGCGAGGTCACCCGCGACACCGAGATCGGCGGGGTTCACGTACCCGAGGGTGCGACGATGATGCTCAGTCTCGGCAGCGCGAACCACGACGAAACGCGGTGGAATGAACCGGAGAAGTTCGACATTTTCCGGGAACGCAAGCCGCACATCGGGTTCGCGCACGGGGCCCATGTCTGTCTGGGCATGCATCTGGCTCGGCTCGAGACCACGAAGATCTTCAACGCCTTGTTCGACGAATTGCCCGGACTCCGGCTCGATCCCGACGCGCCGGCGCCCTACATCACCGGAACGATGTTCCGGTCGCCCCCTCGCCTCGACGCCGTGTGGAATTGAGGGAGCACCCGTATGACGCGAGTGATTCAGTGGGCGACCGGCGTCACCGGAATGATGGCGCTTCGCCACATCCTCGGCCGGCCGGATCTCTCTGTCGTCGGTGTTCGGGTCTACGATCCGGCGAAAGCCGGTGTCGACGCGGGCACGTTGTGCGGTGCCGGTGAGGCCGGAGTGGTCACTTGCGACGACCGCGACGCCATCATCGCCACCGATGCTGACGTCGTGCTCTACATGGGCAAGGTCGAGACCAACACCCCGGGCTGCTTCGCCGATGTCGGTGACCTGCTCGCTTCGGGTAAGAATGTTGTCGCCACGGGTAGCAGGTTCGTCCATCCGCGGTCACTGCACGAATCGCTGGCCGACGACATCGAAAATGCCTGTGAAACAGGCCGATCATCATTCCTCGGGGTGGGCCTGTACCCGGGCTTCTTCGGCGAGTCGATCGCGCCTCTACTGTCGCGGCTCACACAGCAGACGAACCGGATCAGCGTCCGCGAGGTGCTCAATTACTCCACCTACGCCAGTCACGACTTGATCTTCAATGCCATGGGTTTCGGGCACGCACCCGACGACACCACCCCACTGCTCGCCAACACCGAGTATGCGGCGAGCGCTTGGATCGGTAGTGCGACGGTTCTTGCTCAGGCGCTCGGACTGCGAATCCGCGCGGTCGATGGCTTCCGTGAGGTCGTGACGACGCCGCGCGCGTTGACCGTCGCCGCGGGCGAGATCCCCTCGGGCACCGTCGGTGCGATGCGGTTCGGCGTGGTCGTCGACTGCGGCGAGACCACCCTATCGGTCGAGCATCTCACCCGCATGGCTGATGATCTGGCCCCGCACTGGCCGAACGAGACCGGATACGATCTCGCGTTCGAAGGCGAGCCGAACATGCGAATACACCTCGAAATCGGTTCTCCCGGTGAAGACCACGCCGAACAGGGGTGCTTGGCCACCGCGATGCATGCGATCAACGCCATACCCACGGTCGTCGCGGCTGAGCCGGGGCTTTATGACCTGTCGGACATCGCGCCGTTCGTCGCGCATTGGACGAACCGCAGGGGCTAGCTGGGCCAGCGACGTCAGGGCTTGTTTCCGAATCCTGTGTAGCTACGGATGAGGGGCAGGTCCGCCATCGTCGCGAATCCTGCGGGGGCCGCGCAGACCGCCGGGATGGCGTTGACGACCTGCATCGCCACCGTTATGAGACCGGCGCGGACGTGCTCGGAGATCGATGCCTCGCGCGAGAAGCTGGCCAGCGGAAAGAAGTGCGTACGCATGGACGGGTCACCCTCGATGGTCAGTGTCCAGCCATCGAGCGGTTGCGGCCAGTGGTCGGGATATTCACCGCCGACGGTCCAGAGCGTTTCGAATTCGATCAGCGGCTCACCGCGGCGATGGCCGATGAAATTCCAGCGCTGTCCGGCCGTGCTGCCCTGCCGCACCACGTGATCGAAGACCTGGAGGTCCTTGGTCGCCTGCACCGTTTCCAGGGACACCGAGACGCCGTCGATGTCGGCATTCAAGCTGTCGGAGATGAACCAGGTCTGCTCGACGAACAGCTTCGTCAGAAAACTCAGGTAACTGTTGGCGGTGGGGGTCACCTCATCAACCGGTCGGCCGAACCACATTCCATCGAAAGTGATTTCGGTGCTCTCCCACAGCGTCCAATCAGCTCTCTCCTGCAGGGTCAGGCGCTCGATTGTGCGGCTCATGCCCGACAGCGCCAGCGGCAGCACACCCGACAGATTGCCCGGGTTGAGGCCACTGCCGTGGATGGTGCTGTTGCCCTTCTCGCACGCCGCCAGAAGCTTGTCCCTGTCGGCCTCGGGAATGCGCCGAGGATGGAACAGAAATGACGGCGTTGCCACATTCTTGCCGCTCTCGAGCAGCGCACAGACATCGTCGAGATCGGTGAAAGACGGCGCGTACAACACGAGGTCGGCGTCCAGCGCGAGGATGGCGGCGACATCGGTGGTGGCGGTGACGCCGATGGGAGCGCTGTTGACGAGCGTCCCGATGTCGACCCCGTTCTTGGTGTCGGAATACACGCGGGCTCCGACCAACTCGAGGTCGGGGCGGTGATCGAGGATGGTGGTGATCATCTCGGAGCCGTCGGAGCCGGTCGCCCACTGAATGATGCGCAATGGGCGAGCACCGGCGGTCATTGGGCGGCCCCGTTCGAAACCGTCACGGTGCGACATTACACCGGTGATAACGTAGGTTCTCACAATCGGTAAATGAAATTCTCGACAGGAGCGTGCCGTGGACGATGTGCTGAGGTACCAGGGCAAGTCGGTGGTCGTAACGGGTGCGGCGTCGGGCATGGGCCAGGCGACCGCGCAAATCCTCGTCGATCTCGGTGCGACGGTCACCGCCCTGGACATCAAGCCGACCACCGTTCCCGTCGCCCGCGCGCTACAGATCGATCTGCGCGACCCGAAGAGCATCGAAGAGGTCGCGGCGTCCATCGATGGTCCCGTCGACGGGCTCTTCAGCTGTGCGGGGCTGCCCGGCCCCCCGTTCAGCGAATGGGACACGATTCTGGTCAACTTCGTCGGGGCGCGTCACTTGGCCGAGCAGCTCGTTCCGAAGATGTCCAAAGGGTCGGCCATCAGCGTCATTTCGTCGTCGGCCGCGATCGGCTGGCAGGACCACATCAAGGTCATCACCGGGCTGCTCGAGACCAAAGGGTTCGATGGTGCCGTCGATTGGCTGAGGGCGAACGAGAAGAAGTGGTCCTGGAGCGGTTACGCCTACTCGAAGTACATCATCGACGCCTGGGTGGGCTGGTGGTATCCCGAGCTCGGTCGCCGCGGTATCCGGATCAACTGCATCAACCCAGGCCCGACCGAAACGGCGATGATGCCGGCCTTCCAGGACTTGATGGGCAAGGACACCGTCGATCAGGCCATCGGGCCGATCGGACGGTATTCGACTGCCGAGGAACAAGCCTGGCCGCTGGTCTGTCTCGGCAGCCCGCGGTTCAGTTATGTCGGCGGTGAGGTGCTGTGGACCGACGGCGGTTGGAATGGCGCCATGACGATGGGCCGGCACCAGGCGCAGTGGGCCGACACGGCCGCCGCAGAGATGTCGAAGAACAGCTGATCGGTCCGTCAGACGAAGTCCGAGCCGCCGTCGACGTTCAGCGTGGCTCCCGTGACGTAGCCGTTCCGTCGTGATGCAAGATACGCAATGGCTGAGGCGATCTCCTCGGGAAGCCCGGCCCGGCCGATGTCACACGGGTGCCCGTAGGTCCGCTCCACCCATGTCATCACATCATGCGGGTCCGCGGAGTCCAGTCCTTCGGCGGCCAGCACGTCCTTGAGGATCTCGGTGAAGCTCGCGGTCACGATGGTGCCCGGGCATACGCAGTTGACGAGGATGCCTTCGGGCCCAAGGCTTTTCGATAAATTCTTGGTGAAGCTCGACAGTGCCGCCTTCGTCGCGGTATAGGCGACGAGCCGCGGGCTCTGACGCTGGATCGAGTGTGCGGACAAGGTGACGATGCGTGCCCACTCGGCGGCGCGCAGCAGTGGCAGTGCCACGCGTACCGACCGGACTGCCGCCATGGTGCCCAGGCCGAAGGCGGCATACCAGTCGTCGTCATCGAGTTCGTCGAAGGTGCCGGCACCCGGCCCGACCGTGTGAACCAACGCATTGAGGCGGCCCCAGGCTTCGCTGACTGCGGCGTACCCGGCCGCGATTGACTCGGGGTCGGCCATGTCGACGCTCAGTGCGAGCACCTCAGGCGCCCCGGCGTTGCGGATCCGCTCGGTCGCCGCGTCGAGGCCCCGTCGTCCGCGCGCCATGATCGCCACCGACGCTCCTTCGGCACCCAGCGTTTCGGCGATCGCCAGTCCCATCCCCTTACTGCCGCCGGTGACCACTGCGGTCGCCCCTTCGAAGCCCAAATCCATTGTCGGATCCCTTCTATCGGCCTGTGCTCAGGCGGGGGGCCAGATGCACGATGTCGCTCACGACCGTGGGGTTGGCGCGAGACATGGCGATCAGCGACAGCATGGCGTTGGCCACGTCGTTGACGGCGGACATTTTCGCCGGAATCTGACCCTCCTGTGCCCAGGCCCGGTACAGATCGGCCAGTAAGTCGCGGTCCGCCCCGCGGAGGATCTCAGTGCCCTCCGTCGGGCCGACGCTGACACGGATGACGGCCAGTTCCGGATGCTCGGCCCGCCATGATCGCAGGATTTCGTCCAGAGCGGCCTTGCTCGCGTGGTAGGCCGCGACGCCCGCGCGTGGCCTACCGACATCATGGCTCGACGCGACGAGCGCAACCGCGTCGTCGGCGAGGTGGGGGAGGGCCGCTCGCAGCGCATGCGATGCGCCTACCGCGTTGACGGCGTAGGCGTGTAACCACGTCGTGACGTCGGTCTCCTCGATTAACGCGAATGGCACTACAGCGCTGGTGAATACCAGCGCATCGAGCTGGCCGAACATCATGGCGACCTCGTCGACGACCCGCTCGATGGCGCGTGGATCGGAGACGTCGAGCTCGTGTGCGGAACCGTCGAGTTGCTCCGCGAGTCCGGACAGGAGCTCGACCCGTCTGGCCGCGAGCGCGACTCGGGCGCCCCTGGTGTGAGCCGCGCGCGCGAGTGCGTGGCCGATACCCGACGATGCGCCGATTACGAGCATCCGCGCGCCCTCGATATTGGAGTGTCGATCGCTCATGCCGTGCTTCTCCTACCTGATTCCGTGCCCGCTTCCGCGGATTTGATGATCGAGCGGATCGTTCGTCGGCACCGACCACAATCCGATCCGGCGCCGCACGCGTCGGACACCTGCCGCGACGTCTTGGCGCCTGAGGCGACGGCATCTGAGACCGCCTCGATCGTTATGCCGAGACACAGGCAGACGTACATCAGTGCAGATCCGTCCCGGCCGTCTCGGCCAGTCGCATCGCGTGGACGAACCGCCCGACGAAGACGGGCGGATACGCGCCGACGCCGGCGGATGTCAGCACTCCGAGGCGATGTCGGAATTCGCGACCCACTGCAGCGCGGTACGAGCCGTCGCAAGCTGATGGAGAAAGAGCACTTCGCGAGGGGTGTCGAAGGCGCGGTACACGAGTGTCCGGCGAATTCCTGAGCGGGCGAAGTCGGCGAGTGATTCGCGCACACGAGCCATGAAGACCTCGACGTTCTGGATCCGGGTGACGGCGGCGACCACCACCTCGGTACCCGGCGCGGGTGGTTCGCCGAGGTCGAAGCGCTCGACGACTTCGCCTGCGAAGACGGCGGGAAGATCTTCGATGCCGACCGCGTCGAACCAGTCAAAGAAATACGGCGAACGGAGGAGGTCGAGCAGCGGCCGTTCGGTTCGGATGCCGATGACGACCAGGACCTTCCCAGGATCGACCACCGACTCGTACACGAACGCATATCGGGCACCGAGATCGCGAAGACTTTCCTCGTGCTGCGCGAGTACCGGTCCCACGCGCTCGGATTCGGCGATGCGGAACTCGACGGCGAAGATGAAGCTGCGAACGGCGGCTGGAGCCATTCCCGCCTCCTTCGATTCCGATTCTACCTAGGTGCACCCGACCTTTCTGCGATGCGAGAATTCATATTCTCATACGTGAGTTGGTCGCGGTAGACGGCGGTGACACTGGTGAACCTGGGCACGTATCTGGAGGGCGGCCGGTGAGAAATCCGCCGTGGCGGCCTTCGATAACGCCTATTCTCGCGGTGTGACCTACAGGGTGAAGGTTGAGCCGTACTACGACCCGTTCGACTTCGACATCGACGACGATCCTTACCCCGTGTGGAAGAGGCTGCGCAACGAAGCGCCGCTCTACCGCAACGACAAGTACGGTTTCTACGCGCTGAGCAGGCACACCGACGTCGCCCGCGAGCTGGCCAACTGGGAGGTTTACCGCTCGGGTAAGGGCACCACCATCGACGTCATTCTCAACGGCGTCGAGGTACCGCCGGGCATCATTCTGTTCGAGGACCCCCCGATCCACGACTTCCACCGTCGTCTGTTGTCGGGTGTGTTCACGCCACGGCGCATGGCTGCCATCGAACCGCTGGCGCGAGAGTTCTGCCGGCACGCATTGGACCCACTGGAGAACGCCGAGACCTTCGACTTCATCGCCGACCTCGGAGCATGGATGCCGATGCGAACCATCGGATACCTGTTGGGCATACCGGAGGACAGGCAGATCGCCATCCGCCAGAACACCGACCGGCTTCTCGAACTCAAAGACGGCGAACTGGTCGATGTGGCCGACGACATGCTGACGCGACAAGGTTCGATGCTCGAGGAGTTCATCGATTGGCGTTACGACCACCCATCAGATGATCTGATGACCGAACTGGTCAACGCCGAGATCGAGGAACGCGACGGTAGCCGCAGGCGATTGACCCGCGGAGAGGTGTTGACCTATACCGGCACCCTCGTCGGCGCGGGAAACGAAACGACAACGCGGCTGATCGGCTTTGCCGGACAACTGCTCTCGGATCATCCGGACCAACGCCGCGAACTGGCGGCGGATTTCAGTCTCATCCCCGCGGCGATCGAGGAGGTGCTGCGCTACGAGGCACCGTCGCCTGTACAGGCGCGACACGTAGCTCATGATGTTGAATTCTATGGCCAGACGGTCGCCGAGGGCTCGGTGATGCTGCTGATCAACGGATCGGCGAATCGGGACGAGCGGCAGTACCCGGACGCAGACGGTTTCGACATCCACCGGCGGGCCACTCATTTGTCATTCGGCCGCGGAATCCACTTCTGCCTTGGCGCCGCGCTCGCGCGGATGCAAGCGCGCGTCGCGCTCGAGGAGGTTCTGAACCGATGGCCGGACTGGGAAGTCGACTACGCGGCGGCCAAACGCGCTCACACCACCAGCGTCAGAGGGTGGGCCACGCTTCCGGTGGTGGTCTGAGGTGACCAATACCGTTGACCGCACGCCGGACTCCGCTCACGGAGAACCGGCCGAGGCCCATATCTCGCCGTGGCCTGCCAGGATCGGGTGGTCGCTGTTCTTCATCGCCTACCTCACCTTCGCCATCGTGACGGTCGCGAACATTCAGACAGGTCTGCAGGGGGACCCGAAGAGAGCGAAGCCGAATCCCGGCCCCGATCCGTATCCGCCGTTTCTCGGCTTCGACAACTGGCCGCTGGCCGTATCCATCAGCTCGATCCCGTTGGCGATCGGCCTGATCGCCGTCCTGACGTGGTTGTCGTGGCGGCAACGGAAGGTGCACTGGGCGGTGATCATTGCGTTCGCCGGCCTGATCACCGGGGCGTTGGATCCATTGGCGAACTGGGCGACGTTCGCGATATTCGATCCGCGCATGTTGCACTTCCCGCTGTCCTGGCCGTACGTGAACATCTCACCGAACCTTGAACCGGCGCTGGCGTTCCTGGGGGGCTACGCCGCTTACTACCTGCTGAACGGTTTGGGCTTCTTGAAGCTGCACGACAGCCTCTTGGATTCGCTGATGCGTCGCGCCGGCTGGTTGGCGCCCCGCAGGCTGCTTCGGGTGTTCATCGGTGCGACGATCATCGCCGTCCCGATCAATGGGCTCATCCAGTTCACCTGGATGAGAGCCGGAATCTTCTACTACACAGAGGCCGTCGGGCCGGTGCTGCACATCGGACATATCCACTTTCCCGTGATCATGGCGGTGTACGACGCCCCGATCTTCGCCATGGTCGCCGTGATGTGCGTGCGGGACGAGAGTGGCGAACTGGTGTTGATCAATCGACTCGCGCGCTGGTTGCCCGCGAGGCGGGGACGCCCAAAGGTGACGCTGACTCGGCAGTTGTTGATATCTGTGACTGTGGGCCTGGTGTCGTTCGCTGTGCCGCTGGCCGTGTTGTCCGGGCTGAGGGAGGCAGGTCTGTCGCGACCCTCCTTCGATCAGAACCCGTATCCGGATGTGAACCTGTACGACCCATACGGTCATCTCGAGGAAGCCGGCAAGCCGGGACCGTTCTACCGCTGACATGGTCCATCCCAGGTCAGTCCCACGATAACGAGAACTGTTGCCCCGCAGGGGTGAGGAGGGAGACAACCATGACCGACTTCTCCGGCCGTCGCTATCGAGTTGTCCACGTCGGCACCGGGTTGACCGGTAGGGAGGCGTTGCGCGCCGTCATCGGGGACCCCTCGCTCGATCTCGTCGGGGTGAAGGTGTCGACACCGGAAAAGGCCGGGATGGACGCAGGCGAACTGTGCGGGGCGCCGTCGGTCGGAGTACGTGCGACCGATGACCTCTCGGCCGTTCTCGCGCTGCAACCCGACTGCGTGACCTATTGCGCGACCGCCGTTCGACGCGAAGAAGAGGTGATTTCCGACATCGCCACGTACCTCAACGCCGGGGTCAATGTGGTCACGTTCTCGCTGATCCCGATGATCTATCCCCGAGCCGCTCCCGCGCCATGGCGGGAAGCCCTGGAAAAGGCGGCCGCTCAGGGTAATTCAACGTTCTATGCCACCGGCAGCGAGCCGGGGTTCATCAGCCTGAACATCCCCACAGCGCTGCTGGCCGGAGCGGGTCGGGTCGACTCGTACCGGATGGACGAGTACGCGGTCGACCTCGACAAGTCATACCCGATATGGGACGTCCTGCATGAGTCGATGGGATTCGGTAAGCCCGACGGCCATGTGCCGGTGAGGATCGCGTCGGGGAAGGTCAACAAGGACTGGGGCACGGTGGTGACCTACATCGCCGACATCCTCGGATTCGAACTCGATGGAATAGAACTGGATTGGGAGACGCTGCTCGCGCCGGCCGACCTCCCGACCGCACTCGGTGCCATCCCCGAGGGGACGATCTGTGCGCATCGGTGGCAGCTCGCCGGCATCGTGGGCGGTCGCCCCGCCGTCGCGGTTCAGTATTTCGCGACGGTCAGTAGCACGCCGTGGCCCGATCGTTGGCCCAAACCGGCGCGTGAAGGCCAAGGTGGAATGGTCTTCCGCGTCAACGGCAATCCCAACATGAACCTCGAACTGCACCTGGAGCAGTCGCACGACGACCGGGTGAATCCCGGCGTCGCGGCCACGGCGTTCGCGGCGGTGAACGCCATCCCGAGCGTGGTCAAAGCGCCACCTGGCGTGATCACCAGCCCCCTGTCTGGGCCGTCGGTCGTCACCCGGCAGTCCAGCGCTTAGCTGCTTGACCGCTGACGCCTGCCGCGCTCACCTTCCTGACAAGCGATCACTGAGCCGCTTTGCGAGGTCCGACTTCTTGACCTTTCCCGTGGCAGTGAACGGCAGCGACTCTTTGTCTGTCACCCAAATGAACTTCGGAACTTTATATGCCGAAAGGCGACTGCGGATGTCTGCCCGCAAAGCCTCGGCATCCAGCTGCGCGTCGCCGCGCGGAACCACCGCCGCGGCCACGATCGTTCCGTTGTGGCCATCCTCGGCGCCGACGACGTATGCCTCGAGAACGCCGTCACAATCGGACAGGGCCGATTCCACTTCTCCCGGAGTGACGTTGGTTCCGCCGCTCGTTTTGATCAGGTCGCCCAACCGCCCGGTGAACTTGATCCAGCCGTCGTCGTACTGGACTCCACAGTCACCCGTGCGGTAGTAGCCGTCCGGAGTGAACACGTCCTCGCGCTCACGCTTGTACAGCCGCTGCATCAACGAGTAACCGCGTACCCAGATTTCACCATCACGACCCGGGGGCACGGGCTCTCCCGTCGCGGGATCGACGAGAACATGCGTCAACCCTTCGATCGAGTATCCGCCCGTCACCGAGCGATCGGCTGGCTGCGGTGGATACGGGTCGACGCCGATGTGGTTACCGCACAGTTCGGTCATCCCCAGCGCATTTGGGCCCTCAGGGCGTCGTTCGGGGGGCACCATGGCGGGCATGCTGGTGCGCTGCACCGAGCTGAGGTCGCGCCGCACGAAGTCAGGGTGTTCGGCCAGCGATTTCCCTTGCTGCGGCCAACCCAGCGTGATGGTCGCGCGATGACGCTCGATCAACTCCAACGCGTCAGCGGCGTCGAACGCCGGTTGGGTGACAAGGGTCGCGCCGTGGTGGATCACCGCGTGGATGCCGGTGATCAGACCGCCGACCCAGAAGAACGGCATCGCCGTGAACATCACCGTGGTGTTTGTGACGCCGTAGTCGAAGGTCAGGTTGTAGGTGTGGCGCACCAACGTGCCGTGCGTGTGCACAGGGCCTTTCGGATCTCCGGTGCTGCCCGAGGTGTAGATGATCATCGCGTCGTCGGCCGGCGTCACGCACGACTCGACCTCGGCTAGGAAGTCGTCGTCATATCTCCCAGCGGTGCTGACCGGTAGCGCCGTCGCCCACGGGCGGTCGCAGCGTCCCCACACCGCGATCGTGCGTAGAAACGGCGCGTTCGACACGGCCAGCCTGCCGGGATTGCCCTGGTCGGCGAGGCCGGGCAGCGCCTCCTCGAGGCGGTCGAGGAAACTGTGGTGCCGGAAGCTCGAGAGGGCGAGGATCGCGCGTAGATCGGCATGACGGGCGGTCCACGCCAGCTCAGACGATTTGTAGAACGTATTGAGCGGCACCGCGACCGCGCCGATACGGGTGGTCGCGAACCAGGCGATCGCCCACTCGACGCTGTTGGGCATCAGGATGCCGACGTGGTCGCCCTTTCCGAAGCCTTCGTCGAGCAGCACCATCGCCAACCGCGCGGACTGCTGGTCCAGGTCGGTGTAGGTCAGCGTGTGACCATCCGAGATGAGAAACGGCTTGTCTCCGAACTGCGCCGCAGACGACCTGACAAGGGCGGGAATCGTTGGCGTGAGTGTCGGGAAGGGCACGAGGTGAAGTCCTTAGCAATCCTGCGCTCGAACGGGCTGGCCTCAACAGGATAGCCATCCTCACCCAAAACGAGAATATTGGTTCTCGCTGTTTAGTCCACGGGATTAGACTCCAGCCATGTCGATGTTCGACCGGGTGGATCGGCTCGAGTCCAGCATCGAGATCGCCCAACTGCCCAGTCGCTACGCCATGGCGCTCGATGCGCGAGATCTCGATGCGCTGGTGGGGTTGTTCGTCGATGACGTTGCCGCCGGGACGGAAGGCATCGGCAGGGCGGCCCTGAAACGGTGGTACGACGAGGTGCTGCGCAGGTTCTATCGAAGCATCCACCTGATCTGCGGACATATGGTCGATTTCATTGATGCCGACCACGCGACCGGGTCGACCTACTGTCGGGCCGAGCACGAGGACGGTGACGGCTGGTACGTGATCACGATGCGATACGACGATGTCTACGAGCGTCGCGACGGTGCCTGGTACTTCGTCAGGCGGCGCGAACATCCCTGGTACTCCGTCGACGTGACCGAGCGGCCCGGACCGGAATTCATCCGGTGGCCCGCTGACGTACTGCTCCGCGCACAGATGCCACACCGGATGCCGACTTGGCGCGCATTCTGGGACAGCGGTGACCCGACGCTTCCCGAGCGCCTGTCCCGGCGGCCGTAGCACTCATGGAGGCCCCACGATAGTGTGATTCTCAAATCTGAAAATGCCCGTTAACGCTAATAGGAGGACGACATTTCCGTCGACAACGTACTCAGCGGAGTTCGGGTGCTCGAGGTCGCCGCATGGACATTCGTGCCGTCGGCAGGTGCGGTGCTCGCCGAGTGGGGTGCCGAAGTCATCAAGGTCGAGCCGCGTGACGGCGGTGATCCGCAGCGTGGCCTCGTCACCATGGGGATCGTCGACGAAGGTGGTGGCGCGGTCAACTACATGATCGAGATCCCGAATCGCGGCAAGAAATCGATCGCTATAGATCTGAGCACGCCGGGCGGCCGGGATGTGGTGCACGCACTGGCGAAGACCTGCGATGTGTTTCTGACCAGCTATCTGCCGGATCGCCGCCAAAAGTTCGGCATCGATGTCGACGACATCCGGCGCGTCAATCCGAGCATCGTGTACGTGCGGGGATCGGGTCACGGCCCCAAGGGGCCGGACGCCGACAAGCCGGGTTACGACGGTGTCTCCTACTGGGCGCGCGGTGGCATCGCCACCGTCCTGACCGAGGACGCTGATGAGCTCGTACGCTCACGTCCCGCATTCGGCGATCTTCTCGGCGGGATGACCATAGCCGGTGGTATCGCCGCTGCGCTGTACAAGAAGGTGACGACCGGCGAGGGATCGGTGGTGGACGTATCGCTACTCGGGCTTGCGGCCTGGAACCTCAGCCCGGACGTGGCGGTGAGTCAGATTCACGGCGGCAGCGCGATTCCCAAGTTCGGGCACGCGGATGCCCCCAACCCGCTGGTGGGGACGTACCGCACCAAGGACGGCCGCTACGTCCAGCTGATGATGCTGCAACTCGACAAGTTTTACGCCGAAGCGATGCGCGTGATCGGGCTTCCGGAACTGATCGATGACCCGCGATTCGCCGACCCCGCATCAAGGTTCGAGAACCGGGTCAGCCTCATCGCCCTGCTCGACGAGGCGTTCGCCGAGCGCACGCTTGCGCAATGGCGGGAGACTCTGGCAGCACTCTCGGGCGCGTGGGGCATTGTGCAGACCCCTGGCGAACTCTGCGAGGACCCCGCCGTCACAGCCAACGGATATGTGGCCCATACCCAGACGGTCAACGGCGTGCCGTTCGCGCTCCCCACCAATCCCGTTCAGTTCAACGAGCGCTCGGTTACTCCCGGTGGCGCGCCCGAGCACGGTCAGCACACCGAGGAAATCCTCATGGACGCCGGAATTGAGTGGGACACCATCGAAGAACTCAAGGAATCCGGAGCGATCCTGTGAATGCGCCCTCGAGCGAGGTCGATGGACGGCCCGTCGAATTCGACCCGTTCTCGCAGGACTTCTTCGACGGCGCATACGGCACCTACCGCCGCCTGCGCGACGAGGCGCCGGTCTACTACAGCGAGAAGTGGGACTTCTGGGCGCTGACGCGCTACGACGACGTGGCACCCGCCACGAAGGACCACGAGACCTTCTCGTCGGCCAAGGGCGCCACTCTCGACATGGTCAAGGCTCACGACGACGCCATCCCGGTGCCGAAGGTGATCATCTCGATGGATCCACCGGAGCATCAAAAGATGCGGCGACTGGTCAGCAACGTCTTCACCCCCCGTGCGATCGCCGCGCTGGAAGACATGGTCCGCGAGAAGGTTTACGAACGCATCGAAGCGCTGGACCCGGAGCAGTTCGACGTCGTCGCCGACTTCTCGGCGCTGTTTCCGAACGAGGTCATCACGACCATGCTCGGCGTGCCGAAGGAAGATCGCGACCAGATCCGCCGGTGGCTGGATCTCCTTCTCGAACGCCGTCCCGGTGAGATCGCCGTTCCCAGAGAGGGCTACGAAGCCTCGATGAACACCGGGCTCTACTATTACGACCTCGTACAGCAGCGTCGGGCAACGCCACAGGACGACATGATCAGCCGTCTCATCGAGACGGAGATCGAGCGCGACGGAGTGGTCGAAAAGCTCACCGACGTCGACATCACGGGATTCGCCACGATGCTCGGCGGCGCCGGCGCGGAAACGGTCACCAAGCTGGTGGGAAACGCGATGGTCGCATTCGCCGACTTTCCCGATCAGTGGCGGAAGCTTCGCACAGACCGCAGCAGGATTCCCGCGGCGGTCGAGGAACTACTGCGTTACGAAGCGCCATCGCAGTACCAGGTTCGCACGGCGACACGCGATATCGACTATTACGGCACCACGATCCCGAGAGATGCAGCCGTATTGCTCGTGACGGGGTCTGCCCTGCGCGACGAGCGGATGTTCGCCGATCCGGACCGAGTGGACATCGACCGCGAACGCAAGATGGGCTTCAACCTCGCCTTCGGTTACGGCATACACAGCTGTCTGGGGGCGGCATTGGCGCGCATGGAAAGCCGGATCGCGTTCGAGGCGCTGCTCGACCTGCTCCCCGAGTATGAGGTTGACCGCGACGGTCTCCGGCGGGTGGCGATGTCAAACGTATGCGGCTATTCGAATGTCCCTGTGCGCAGGACGCGCTGAGGCGGTCCATCAGTCCGGAAGCGCCGGTTGGACTGCGGTGAGACGGTTGAGCCGACCCCTGAACGCTTCGTTGTTCGAGGAAGGTGCGTCTGTACCCACCGCTTTGAGCGCATGGTGCTTGAAGGCGTACGCGGCGGAGCTGAGACGGTGTTTGAAGTCGGCCGCGGAAGCGGGTGCGGCAGGCCAGGTTCCGCCCCATGACGCCACGTCGGCGCCGTACCGCCGCGTGGCATCGGCGATGAAGCGGCGCACTCCGCGATGCTGGTGGTACATCGCGGCGGCAAACACGACTGCGTCCGGGCGATACGATTCGATATCGAAGGTGGGCGGCAGGGCATGGCCTGTGGCACCGAGGATTTGCAGTGCCTGTGCATGGGTTTGCGTCTCGAGGTAGATCGCGACGCGCCAGCCCGCGCGTAGGGCGTCGACGATGAGTCCGCCTGCCGCCGATACCGCGTCCGCCGTATCCGGCGCGAGGACGACGAGCCTGTAGGGCGCTGCGTGGTCCCGGTCCGGCGGGTGTCCCGTCCGTTTCGAGGTCGGCATCGGCGTTGCGGTCGCCACGGTGGGTTTCACCTTGACCCTCCTGGTGCGTACTGGCGGAAGCAGAAATACTCAGAATTGAGAATACAGATTTCCAGCAGGTCGCACCTGTCCGGCTTGTCCATGAGCGAATCCTGCTAGCGCCGGCGTCGACCGCTGTCGACGAATCCGTTCACGGCGTATGCGCGCACGAATTCGGCCACGGCATCGTCGCTGCGCATGTCGATCACCGCTGACGGAGTCGTGAACAGTGAGAACAACATTCGGGCGAACCACTCACATGCAGATGCCACATCAAGGTCCGAACGAACCTCGCCGGTCAGCTTGGCTGCGGTCACGTAAGGGGCCAGAAAATCGGCGCATTCCTTCAGGAGTGTGGCGGCGTTCTTGGTCATCATGAGGCTGACTTCCGCTGCGTCGAAGTACACCTCGGGTTCGACCACCCGACGCGCCTGGGCGACGAATACCGCGGCGCGCACCAACCGCCCCTCCAGCGTGCTGCCCCCGTGCCGGTCGATGGCCTTGGCCATGTTGCGGTAGAACCGTTGCGACGCCGCTTCGGCGCACGCTTCGACGATCGTCTCCTTGTCCCGGAAGTACTCGTAGAAGGTGCTGCGCGACACGTCGGCGGTGCGGGCGATGTCGACGATGGTCGTCTTGGCCAACCCCCGCGTGCGGAAGCAGGAGAAGGCGGCCGAGATGATGACATCCCGGGTGTCGACCTCCACCGATTGGGTCATGTCCGACGCCACCGCATGACATTAACCGCTCAGCGGTCCGGTGCCAGAATGAGGCCGCTGGTCGGTACACCGGTGCCCGAGGTCACCAACACATGTTCGACATCGTCGACCTGATTGTAGGAGGTGCCACGGACCTGACGGACGCCCTCGGTGATGCCGTTCATCCCGTGGATATAAGCCTCGCCCAGCAGGCCGCCGTTGGTGTTGATGGGCATCCTGCCGCCCAGCGAAAGCTCGTCGACGGACACGAAGTCCTTGGCCTCACCGCGTCCGCAGAACCCGAGCTCCTCGAGCTGCGTGAACACGAACGGGGTGAAGTGGTCGTAGAGGAACGCGGTCGAGATGTCGTCGGGCTTCAATCCGGAGTTGCGCCAGAGCTTGTCGCCGACCACGCCCATCTCAGGGAGGCCGGTGATGTCGTCACGGTAGTAACTTGTCATGACCTCGCCGTCGTACGCGGCGCCCTGGGCCGCGGCCGTGATCACGGCTGGCGGCTTGGCGAGATCGCGTGCCCGCTCGACACTGGTCACGACCATCGCCACCCCGCCATCGCTCTCCTGACAGCAGTCGAGCAGACGCAACACCGGTTCGATGATCCAGCGCGACTCCTGGTGCTGTTCGAGGGTGATCGGTTTCTCATAGAACCAGGCGTCGGGGTTCTTGGCCGCATGCTTGCGGTCGATGACGGAGATCTTGCCGAAGTCGGCGTTGGTGACGCCATACGTCGTCATGTACCGCTGCGCGTGTAGGGCCACCCAGGCCGCCGGCGTCATGAATCCGAACGGGGCATACGGTGCCATCCACAGCGGGGTGACGCCGGGTTGACGTCCGGCGCCGCCGAACCGAAACCCGGAGCGCTCGTTGAAAGCCCGGTAACAGACCACCGCCTCGGCCGCACCCGTCGCGACCGCCATCGCGGCCTGCATCACGGTGCCCGCCGCGGCGCCCCCTCCGTGCGGTACGCGGGTGAAGAAGGTGAGATTCTCGATGCCGACGTTGCGGGCGACCTCGATCTCTTCGTTCTCGTCGACGGTGAAGGTCACCATGCCGTCGATGTCCTTGGGGCTCAGGCCCGCATCCTCGATGGCCGCCTTGACCGCTTCGCAGGCCAGTTGCATTTCGGTCCGGCCGGACTCCTTGGAGAACTCTGTCTGTCCGATGCCGACGAGCGCAGCCCGGCCGCCGATGCCGTCTGTCACGAGACACCCTCGAGCAGGCTCAACACAGCCGTGCCCTTGACGTGATCACCCAGGCTGTTGGTGCCCTTGAAGGTGACCTCGATGAGCCCCTCGCCGTCCGCCGACGACTTGTCGGTGACGCTGCCCTCGAACCGCAGCGGGTCGTTCGGATAGGCGGGCACGCCGAGCCGGATGGACAGCTTCTTGACCATGGCTTCGGGCCCTGCCCAGTCATGCAAGAACTTCACGCACAGCCCGTTGGTCGTCAGGATGTTGAGGAAGATGTCTTTGGAGCCTTGGGAATTGGCGAAGTCACGGTCGTGGTGCACCGGCATGTAGTCACGCGATGCGATTGCGCCGGCGACGATCAGCGTGGTGGTGACGGGAACGTCCAGCGGCGTCACCTGGTCGCCGACGGTGACGTCGTTCCACGCGAGCGTGGTGGTGCGATTCAGGGTGGAGGTCATCGGTTTGGTCCTTCCGCGTATGCATTGCCGAGGCGGGCCAGCTGCTGTGACGCCGATCCGAACGCGAGTTCAATCTGCTTGGCCCACAAGAAGTAGCGGGACAGGGGATAGGTGACGTCGATGCCCATGCCGCCGTGTACCTGCTGAGCGGACGCGGTGACCCGCGCGCCTGCCTCGGCCGCCCAGAACTTGGCGATGGCCGCTTCGCGCTCGGCGGGCCTGCCCTCGGCGATCAGCCAGGCCGCGTGCCAGGTGGTCCAGCGGATCGCTTCGGTGTCGATGAATGCGTCGGCCAGACGTTGTTGTACGGCCTGGAACGACCCGATAGGGCGGCCGAACTGCTCACGCTCGCTGGTGTACGACGCGGCCAGCTTCAGCGCCCGGTCGGCGACCCCGACCTGCATCGCGCACAAACCCACCAGGGCTCTGCTGTACAACGCGCGGACGATGTCGGCATCGGCATTTTCAGTGAGCCGCGACCCGATGGCATCGGTCAACTCGACGTCGGCGAACGGCTCGCCGTTGGTCGTGGAGACAGGCGTCACATCCACGCCGCTGCCATCGGTTTCGATGACGAACAAGCCGGGTCCGTCGTCCGTCGCGGCCGATACGACGATGGCCGAAGCGATCTGCGCCGCGGGCACCAACTCTTTGACGCCGGTGAGCCGCCAGCCCTGCCCGTCAGCTCGTGCGGTGGTTCGCGGTGTGGCCGGATCCGAGCTGCCCGGTTCGGCCAGCGCCGCGGTCAACAGGCGGCTGCCGTCGACGACCCCGGACAGCCACCGCCGTTGAAGCTCCGAATCGCCGTGCCGGGCAATGGTATCGGCGCCGAGGACGAGCGTCGCGTACACCGGGACCGGCGCAACGCTGTACCCGACCTCGCTGAGCAGCACACCCAACTCGAGGAAACCACCGCCGGTACCGCCGACGGATTCGGGCAGCGCGATTCCGAGCAGGTCGGCCGCCGCCAACTCGGCCCACAGTGCAGCGTCGTACCGCACCTCGGCCGCTTCGAGCTCGGTCAAATGCTCCGGTGTGGCGCGGTGCTCGAAGAGCTGTCGGGCGACCTTGGCGACGGTCTCCTGCTCCTCGGTGAAGGTGAAATCCATGAGTGGCTTCCTCTAGTTCAGCGCGCCGGTCGAAACTGGTGCAACACCAGCTCTTCGCCGCTTGGCAGTGCCCCGAAGGTCTCGTAGAAGACCTCGACGGGCATTCCGACCTCGATCGCCTCTGGCTCTATGTCGCACAGGTTCGACACGATGCGAACGCCTTCGTCGAGTTCGATCAGCGCGACGACGTAGGGATACTCGAGGAAGGGCAGCGGCGGGTACTTCGGCATCACGAAGCTGTAGACCGTGCCCCGTCCGCTGGAAACGACGTAGTCCCAGTTGAGTGACTGGCAGCTACCGCACATCGGTCGCGGCGGAACACGGAAGGTCTTGCAGTCGGTACAGCGCTGGATGCGAAGCTCCTGCTCCTTGAGCCCTGACCAGAAGAACTCCGTGTCCGGACTGATGCTGGGAGCGAGTCTGCTGGCCATCGATCACTCGCCGCCCGTCTTGAACCGCAGGGTGCGAAACCATTGGCGACCGACGACTTCGCCGTTCTGATCGCGGTATGTGGTCACCCATGTGACAAAGAACCCGTTGCCCATGGCCGTCTTCTTCTCATCGGAGATCGAGTCGAAGACCGTCTCGGAGGTGATCTCATCGCCGACTCGCGGATAGCGCTCGATCTCGAACTCGGAGTTCGTTGCGATGATGCCGGTGTAGCCGGCGTCGGCGAGAAACTGCAGGGGATTCTCACCCTTCATCTCGATCGGCACACCGCCGCGCTCGTGGATGCCCTGCAGCTTTGGTGGCGGCATCGTCCAGGTCTGCAGCATCACCGGCGGTGACACGATGTCGCCGTAGCGGGAGTTCTTCGCGAACTCGGGGTCCAGGTAGGCCGGGTTCATGTCGCCCAGGGCGTACGCCCAGTGCCGGATCATCGCGGCATTCACCGGATCCGGCGCACGTACCGGCTTGCCGACACCGTCGGTGGGCTTGCCGATGAGCGCGTCGAGGCGCTCGCGCAGATCGGCTTTCGTCGTGTCGGTCACTGCAGGATTCCTTTCTCAGGACGCTCGCATGTCGCGGGGTGCGCGTGGCATTCCGAGACCCGCCATGGCGATGATGTCTCGTTGCAGTTCGTTTGCGCCGCCACCGAAGGTGTTGATGACGGCGAGACGGTAAGCGCTTTCGAGGTCACCCTTCAGAGGCGCGTCGGGGCCCTTCCGGGTTCCGGTCTGCCCGACGACATCGAGAAGCTCACGGGCCACCTGCTGAGTGAGTTCGGTTCCGAAAACCTTTGCCGCAGAGGCTTCTCCCATACCCAGTGCTCCGGAGCTCATGTTGCTGTTGACCCGCAGGTTCAACAATCGGTAGGCAGCGACCTGCGCCTCGACACGCGCGAGGGCCTGTTGGACCCACGGCTGGTCGATGACGCGTCCGTCGTCGAGCGGCGTGGTCCTGGCCCATTCGACGGTCTTGGCGAACAACGGTTCCAGCGCGCCGAGGTTGCCGAGCGCGGCGCGCTCCAGGTTCAGCTGGTTGGTCACCAGCTTCCAGCCCTGGTTCTCGCCGAGCACGATCGCGCTCTCGGGTACCCGCACATCGTCGTAGAACGTGTAGTAGGTCGACACACCCGGCATGGTGTGCAGGGGTTTCCACGAAAACCCCGGCGAGTCGGTGGGCACGATGAACACGGTGATGCCCTTGTGCTTCTTGGCTTCTGGATCGGTTCGCGCCGCCAGCCAGATGTAGTCGGCGAACTCCGCTCCACTGGTGAACATCTTCGAGCCGTTGATGACGAACTCATTGCCGTCACGCACCGCGGTGGTTCGCAACGAGGCGAGATCGCTTCCCGCCCCTGGCTCGGAGTAGCCGATCGCGAAGTCAACGGTGCCCTTCAGTATCGCGGGAAGGAACTTCTGCTTCTGTTCCTCGGTGCCGTATTGAATGAGGGTGGGGCCGACGGTGTTGAGCGTGATCATCGGCAACGGCGCATGCACGCGGCGCGCCTCCTCGCTGAAAATGTACTGCTCCAGCGCGGTCAGCCCCCGTCCGCCGTACTCCACCGGCCAAGCGACACCGAGCAGACCGGCCTCGCCGAGCGTGCGCCTGCACTCGGTCATCGCCGCGCCGCCCTCCATCAGGCCGGAGACCGCCGCACGCCGCTCCGGGGTCATCACCGCCTCGAGGCGCTCCCGGAACTCGGCCCGAAGTCGTTCTTGTTCGGGGGTGTAGTCGAAGTCCATCACACGCTCGCTTTCAGGCGCACCGGCATGCGTTTGACGCCCGGCACCATCGTGGCGCGCAGGCGGGTCACGTCCCCGGTGAGCTCAATGCTCGGATAGGTACCGAAGAGCACCTCGAACATAATCCTGGCTTCGAGCCTTGCCAGTTGAGCGCCGAGACACGCATGCTCACCGGCGCCGAAGGCGATGTGCGGGTTCGGGTTCCGGGTGATGTCGAACTCCTCGCTCGTGGGTCCGAAGACCTCCTCATCCCGGTTGGCCGCGCCGTACAGCATCACCACCGTGTCACCGGCCCGGATCTTCTGTCCTCGGATTTCGACGTCGGCGGTGGCTCTGCGCGCCATGTGGGTCACCGGACTGGTGAAGCGCAGCATCTCCTCGACCGCGCATGTCAGCAGTGTCGGATCAGAACGAAGCAGTGCGAACTGATCGGGATGATTCAGCAGCATCGCCGTACCGAGCGCAATCAGGTTGCGGGTGGTCTCGTTGCCTGCCACCAGGAGAAGGAATGAGAAGTTGAGCAGGTCGGCATCGGTGAGGCGTTCCCCGTCGACTTCGGCGGCGGCCAGGATGCTCAACAGATCGTCCTGTCCGGTTACCTCGCCGGAGCGCCGGGCCTCGATCAGTTTGGTGAAGTATTCGTACAGCTCACCGAGCGCCACCAGGTGGTCCAGCTCGATGTCGGGGTCGGCGGTGCCGACGGCGGCATCGGACCAGGTGCGGAACTTCTCCCAGTCTTCCGGTGCGGCGCCCAGCATTTCGGCGATCATCCGGGTGGGTAGGGGAGCCGCGATCTCTTCGGCGAACTCATACTCGCGGGAGGGGTCGATGCCGTCGACTATGCCGTCGACGATGCTGCGGATCGTGGGCTCCAGCAACGACACTTGACGCCGGGTGAACCCCGCGTTGATGAGCTTGCGCAGCTGCCGGTGTCGCGGCGGATCGGTGAAGATCAGGTTGCCCTCTTGGACGGGCTCGGGCTGGCTGGGATCCGGAATCGTGATGCCGCGCGTAGACGAGAACAACATCGGATGGCCGGAGACGAAGCGCACGTCTTCGTATTTGGTCAGCGCCCAGAAGTTCGTGACGTCGTTCCACACCACCGGACTCGTCTCGCGCAATTCCCGGTAGGCCGGGTACGGGTCGCCGGCGTAGAAGTCCGGAGAGTGCAGAGGGTGAGCGGAGGTGGGTCGGGGCGTCGATTCCGTAGGCACGCAGACTCTCCTCAACACATCGGGCATCGGACAGATCAAACACAAATGTCCGGTCGAACTGTGTCTACAGCACATAAGATCACCGTGTCAATGCACATCACCGCAGGACAACCGCCCCAGACGTTGACTCGGCCAACCTCGCGGGTGTACACACAAGGCGCAGATGTCGGGCATTTCGATAACCCGGGGACGACTCGACAGCCCGCAGCCGTAAAGCAGGAAGGTCCAGTGATCTGATGGCCGCATCCACCCTCGTCGACGACTATGACCTCTACATCAACGGCAGCTGGGTGAAACCGGAAAGCGGCCGATATGCAGTCGTCGATCCGGCCACGGAGGCTGTCATCGCGTCGGCGCCCGACGCCGGGGTTGCGCAGGTCGGACAGGCGATCGCCGCCGCGCGAAGCGCATTCGACACCGGGCCCTGGGTGACGACCACACCGCAGGAGCGGTCCCGGTGCCTGCAGCAATTGAGTGACGCGCTCCTCGCCCATGGCGACGAGATCTACGCGCTCGCGCGGGCTGAGTGGGGTTGCACGGCAAACGAACGTCTGATCCACGTTGACGGCCCCGCATTCATGGCGGGGCACTCCGCGGAACTCGCGCTCGAGCCGGCTGAGGCGCCGATGGACGCGTGGGGGGCGGCGGGTACCACGCTATTGCGGTACGAACCTCTCGGCGTGGTGGCGATCATGACGCCGTGGAACTTTCCCCACACCCTCAACGTGATGAAAGTGGGTGCGGCGCTGGCCGCGGGCAACACTGTCGTGTTGAAGCCGTCACCGCTGACGCCGCTCGCCGGCTTGGCCCTGGCACGGATCATCGACGACGAGACCGATATTCCGCCCGGGGTCGTCAACGTCGTCACTCCCACCGGCATCGACGCGAGCAAGGCGCTGACCCTGGACCCGCGGGTAGACATGGTGAGCTTCACCGGCAGCTCCGCGGTCGGCCGCGACGTGATGGCGGGCGCGGCGAGGACGATGAAACGGATCCTGCTCGAATGCGGCGGCAAGTCGGCCTCGGTTCTGCTCGACGATGTCGAAGTCACCGACGAACTCCTGGAACGGCTGTTGTTCGAAGGGTGCACGCTCCATGCGGGGCAGGCGTGCATCCTCAACAGCCGGCTCGTGGTGCCCGCCGCACTGCACGACGACGTCGTCACCCGGCTCGCCGATCTGGCGCGTGCGGTGACGGTCGGCAATCCCGCCGACGACGGGGTGGGCATGGGGCCGCTGATCAGCAGGGAGCATCTCGAGCGCGTGGAGGGTTTCGTCCGACGGGCGGAGTCCGACGGCGCGAAGGTGGTGGCCGGCGGAGGGCGCCCCGAAAACCACTCGCAGGGCTTCTATTTCGAGCCGACAATTCTCACCGACACCAGCCCCGATTCGTACATTGCGCAGGAGGAGGTGTTCGGGCCGGTGCTGACCGTTCTGCGCTATGACGGCGACGACGAGGCGGTGGCCGTGGCGAACAACTCGGCGTACGGGCTCGGCGGTGCGGTGTGGGGCGCCGATATCGAACGCGCCGTCGGCATCGCACGACGTATCAGGACGGGCCAGGTCTCGATCAACGGCACGATCCCCGGCGACGCTCCGTTCGGCGGTTTCAAACAGAGCGGCATCGGTCGTGAGGGCGGGGTCATGGGATTACGTGCGTATATGGAGCCCAAGGCGATCGGGGTTCCGGCGTGAGCGAAGCCCTGGCCGGACTGCGGGTCGTCGAACTGGGCAGCGACATCGCGGCGCCGTACTGCGCCAAGCTCCTGACCGATCTCGGTGCCGATGTGTGCAAGATCGAGCCGCCGACGGGTGATCCGCTGCGCGCCTGGGGGCCCGGCGGCGGACTATTCGAGTACCTCAATGCCGGAAAATACGGTCTGACACTGGATTTCAGTACAGCAGCGGGTATCGAACAAGCTCACGAGCTAATCGCCCAGGCCGACCTCCTGGTCGAGGATCTGGCCGCTGGGTCAGCCGAGCGTTTCGACTGGGGGCTGGATCGCGATTCGTTGCAACGGATCAACCCCGGCCTCGCCGTCGTGAGGATCTCGGACTACGGGCAGGACGGTCCCCGGCGTGACCGCCCGTCGACATCACTGACCCTGCAGGCGGCGTCGGGGTGGGTGAACGTCAGGGAGTTCGGCCGAACGCCCGTGCAGGCCGGAGCGCGCATACCCGAATACATCGCGGGAGGCTACGCGGCACTCGCGGCGCTGACCGCTCTACGCATCGCGGACGTCGAACCGGGTCGGCTCGTGGAGGTCGACGTCTCGGCGTTCGAGTCGTTGTTGTGTACGCTGCCCTATCCGATGCTGCTGGCCGAGCGGCTGAAAAGCATGGGGCTGCCGACCAACTCGAAGGCAGCACCGATGTTGGGCATCGTCCGCGCGGCTGACGGCTGGATCGGCATCAACTGTCTGACCGGACAGCACTGGCTGGACGTCTGCGCGATGATGGGGCTCCCCGAATTCGGCGAACACCAGCTCGCGATCATGTTGGGGGGGCCCGAGCGCGATGAGTTCTTCGCGAAGGCGCAGCCCTGGCTGGACTCGATCTCGGTTGGCGATCTCGTCGAGCTGAGTCAGGCCATGCGGATTCCGGCCGCCCCCATCAACGACGGCTCATCGATCCAGGACTGCCCGCAGTACCGCGACCGCGGCTTCTTCGTCGACGGCGGACCCGAGGACGCACGGTTTCGACGGCCAGGGGCGCCGTTTCGGTTGTCGAGGACGCTAGTGGGTGCGTCGCGGCCCGCGCCGCCCCTCGGCGCGGAGGCCACCGTGCAGTGGGAGACCCGCGGGGAACGCGACACTGCGAATGTCGGCGACGCGACAAGCCCGTTCTCCGGATTGAAAGTCTTTGACCTCAGCACGTTCTGGGCCGGTGCGTACCTCACCTGCTATCTCGGCGCGTTCGGCGCCGACGTCGTCAAGGTCGAGTCGATCCAGCGGCCCGATGGGCATCGGTATTCGGGTTCGCTACTGCGCAACAGCGACGACTGGTACGAGATCGGGCCGCTGTGGCAGGGCACGAACCTCAACAAGCGCGACATCACCCTCGACCTCGGGACCGACGCCGGCCGGGAGTTGGCATTGCGCCTCGCGGCCGACGCCGACGTGGTGATCGAGAACTTCTCGCCGCGGGTGGTCGAACAGTTCGGGTTGGACTACGACTCACTGGTCCAGATCAACCCGGGTGTGGTCATGGTGCGCATGCCCGGGTTCGGGCTCGAGGGTCCGTGGCGGGACTACGTCGGCTGGGCCCTGAACATCGAACAGCTCGCCGGGATGTCCGCGGTGACCGGCTACGCCGACGGTCCCCCGTGCAACCTGCAGGGTCCGGCCGACCCGATCGCAGGTGTCCATGCCACGGTGGCGCTCCTCGCAGCGCTCGAACACCGGCGCCGAACCGGTGAGGGCCAGCTGATCGAGGTGGCGCAGATCGAGGTCGGCGCGGCGGTGACGGCCGAACCCGTGATCGAGTATTCGTTGACGGGACGTGTGCACGAACGCGAGGGCAACCGGCACCGCCGTTATACACAAGGCGTCTACGCCGTTGCGGGAGAGGATGATTGGATCGCACTTTCGGTGCGCGACGACGCTGACTGGGCAGCCGTGACCGACGTGATCGGCCGCCCCGAATTGCGCGAGGACCCAAGATTCGCGTCAGCGGAGGCACGGTTGGGCCACCACGACGAGTTCGACGAGGTGATCGCCGAGTGCGCGGCCACACGGCAGGCCGACGATTTCGCCGAAGCCTTGCTTCAACGCGGCGTGCCTGCGCAGCGGCTGATGACGGCCGACCGGATGTACGACATCGACCAACTCGACGCGCGCGGGTTCTATGAAGACCTGGACCATCGGATCGCCGGTCGGCAGCGGTACCCCGGATGGCCTTTTCGGATCACGCCGGGGCCGTCGCGCCACCACCGCACCCCGTCACCGACTCTCGGGCAACACAACGACGAGGTACTCGGCGCGCTGGGCCTTACCGGCGAGGAGATCTCGTCCCTGCGCGATCGGCGCGTCATCGGCGAACGGATCCTGAACGCCTGACTTCCCTGCGCGAGCAACTGCTTCTGCCGGTTTTGCGGTTTCATACGCGACGCGCCGGGCCAGCCGTATGAAACCGCACAATCGCGGCTGCCCAGCTGCGCGCAATGACGACCTAGTCGACCATCGCGGCGATGGTGTCGACGACGCAGGCCGGCCGTTCGGAGCCTTCGACCTCGACGGTGACCCGCACCGTGGCCCTGGCGCCGTTGTTGGTGCGCTCCACCTTGATCAACTCGGCGCCTCCGCGGATGCGTGAGTCGACCGGAACGGGTGCCGGGAACCGCAGTTTGTCCACGCCGTAATTGACCTGCATCGACAAGCCGGTCACCTTGTAGATCTGTTGGACGAGAACGGGTACCAGCGACAGTGTGAGATAGCCATGGGCAATCGTCTTGCCGTAGGGCCCGTTCGCCGCCTTCTCGGCGTCCACGTGGATCCACTGGTGGTCCCCCGTCGCCTCGGCGAACAGGTCGATCTCTTTCTGGGTGACCTGGCGCCATTCGCTGTACCCCAGATGCTCGCCCACGTGCTCTTCGAAGGCGGCGATTCCGTCGTACTCCGTCGGCGAAGCGGTTGTCTGCGTCATGCCGGGACCGTTTGAAGGCCCAGTTGCTCGATGGCATTGCCGCCCATGATCTTTGCCTTGGCGGTCTCGGAGATGCCGTCGAGGCGGTCGACAAAACTCAGCGGGTCGCCGATGCCCTCGGGGTGGGGAAAGTCCGAGCCGAACATCACGTGGTCTTCACCCATGATCTCGATGATTCCCTTGATGTCGTCCTCGAGGAACGGGTGGATGTAGACGTTGCGTTTGAACACCTCGACAGGATGCTCGTCGAACTCCTTGGGCATCGTCCGGTAGGCCTTGTCCAACAGGCGCAGAAGGTTTCGCACCCAGCCGCTGCCGTTCTCTACCACGAGTACCTTCAGGTCGGGGAAGCGCGAGAGCGCACCGTGGCAGATCAGGGCGGCCAGGGTGTCTTCCATCGCCCGGAAGCCCATCACCACCTCGCGCAGCGCGCTGGGCTTGAACGACAGGTACTCGTCGCCGCCCTCCCATTCCATGAGGTGCTTCTGGTAGCCGCTGTCTGCCGCGTGGAACGTCACGGGAATGCCGGCGTCGACGACCTCCTGCCAGAACGGGTCGAACTCCGGCAGGCCCATCGATCGCGAACCCCCGAACCGGTTCGGGACCGGCGCGGGCCGCACGAGGAAGGTCTTCATGCCGCGCTCGAGGCACCAGCGGAACTCCTTGATGGCCTCGTCGACCAGCGGCAGACAGATCACCGGCGTGGCGAAGATCCGGTCGCGGTAATTGAACGTCCAGTGTTCGTGCATCCACTCGTTGAGGGCGTGGATGATCGCATGGGTCAGGACGACGTCGTCGGTGGTGCGTTCCTCGATGAGGCTCGCCAGCGTGGGGTACATGACGCACTGGTCGATGCCGAGTTCGTCCATCAGCTCCAGCCGGGGTGCGGGCGCCTGGAACGCTGGGATGACATCCATTGGCTCCCCGATGAATTCGCGGAAGTTCAGCCCCTCGGGGTTGTTGCCGAGGAAGTAGTCCTCGGCACTGCCGGGCCTGGCCACCCGCTCGAACGTCGGGTTCGGGATCATGTGGCTGATGTGGTCCTTGACGACCAACTTGGGCCGTCCGTTGACCTCGACGTAGCCGACCTTGCCGCGGTGCTCCTTCGGCAGGTACTTGGTGAGCGCGTCGGTGGTCTCGTACATGTGGTTGTCGATGTCGAAGACCGGGTACGGCAGGGACCGAGTAGGCATGTGGCCGACCTCCTAGGAGCAGCGAATATGAGCATTTACGGCTAGTGAGAATGACGTTATCACCATGCGATCGCGACATCCATATCGGCTCAGGTGCCGATCTCCTTCCAGGCTTGAACGACGTCGTCCGTCGTCGTCACCGTCGCGAGCAGCGCCAGCGTGTTGTCGATGACCGACTCCGCGTACTCGCGCGGATACCCACTCACCGCATCGCGGGGCAGCACGAACTGGTAGCTGCGGTTGACCGCATCCATGACGAAGTTCGGGATGGCTATGTTGACCGAGACGCCGACGCCCACAATAGTTTTGATGTTCAAGTTCCGGAGAACTGAGTCGAGGTCCGTGCCGGTCATGGGCCCGACGCCATGCAGGCGGGTGAGGACGATGTCGCTGGGTGCCTGACCCAGTTCGGGCAGCACGGAGGCGCCCGGGCTTCCGGGGGTCAGGTCTGCGGCGAAAGACTTACCCGCCATGAACAACCTGGCGTTGGTGTTCGAACCGCGGTTGTCCGGGCGCTTCTGAATCAGGCAATGCACCACTGTCGCCCCGGCCGCGCGGGCCGCATCGAGCAGCCTCGCAATGTTCGGGATCGCCTCGCGGCGTGCCTCTTCAGCGAGCATCGGCAGACCGGCCTGCGGGCCGATCACTCCCCCCTGGCACTCCTGGGTGACCAGCGCGGTCGTGGCGGGATTGAGGAGGTCCTGCAGGCGTGGTTGCGGCATGAGAACACACGTTATCGTGCAGCGGCAATTGTGTTTACTTCGGAGGAGAAATGGACACCTGGGAGCTCGAGGTTCGAGAGTCGGTTCGGCAGACGTTATCCGACTACACCGCGTCCACCGATCGGTTCGATCTCCGTGCGCTGGCGCAGTGCTTCGAGCCCGACGGCGTCCTCGAGTTCAGCGGTGGTGACGAGCCGCTGAAGGGCCCAGACGCGATCGAAGCGGGTCTCGGTGCCGCCATCGCCGGGGAGCCGGATACCGGGCGCCCAGCGCTGTCTCACGTCCGCCACCATGTATCGAGTATCCGGTTCGGGCAGGTGGCGCGTGATCGCGTCGAAGTGAGCAGCTATTTCGCCGTGCACACAGACATCGGACTCGACCATTGGGGCCGGTACCGAGACGTCCTGGTGCCCCGCGACACCCGATGGCTGTTCGCGCACAGGCGCATCAGTGTCGACGGGTTTGCAACGGGAAGCCTTATGCGATGAATTCCTTGGCGAACGCCCGCGCGTGATCGATCACCTCGGGGCGATCGGCACCCTGAGGGGCGATGGTCAGCCACGTCACGCCCATGGCTTCGAGCTTCGCGATGGTGGCGTGCCGTTCGTCGGAGGACTTGCTGTCGTCGAGCAGGTTGCCCGCAGAGAAACAGATGTCCAGCGGCTCGGTTCGACCGACTTCAGCAGCGTATTTCTTCGCCCACACGATCGCGGCTTCCAGGTCCTCGATGGAGGAGATCTCCGCGGTTCGTGACGCCGCCGCGTAGCCGAACGTGTTGAACGGCGCCCAACCCTGGGCGCGAGACACCGCGCGACGCACGGCAGGCTTGCTGTTCCCGCCCACCCAGACGGGCGGGGCCGCAGGCACCGGGCGCAGGCGGACACCGCGCGCGGCGAACGATGTCCCTTCGTAGGCGACGTCATCACCGGTCATCACGTGGCTTAGAACGTCGAGCGCCTCATCCAGCAGCGCACCTCGGGCGTCGAAATCGATTCCGAGCGCTCTGAACTCCGGTTTCAGATAGCCGGCGGCCGTGCCGAGGATGAGGCGGCCGCCGGACAGGACAGCGAGGCTCTGAATCGACTTCGCACCCAGGAACGGGTTGCGATAGGCGGCGATGTAGACGTTGGTCAGCAGTTTCACGTCGGTGGTGGCCGCGGCGGCGAACGAAAGCGCGACGAACGGATCAAGGGCGTGGTGCCCGCCGTGGTCGAGCCACTTGGCATCGGGTGCCGGGTGGTCGGTGACGTGTACAGCGGCGAATCCGCTGGACTCGGCGGCGCGCGCGATCTCGGCGATCGCTTCGGCATTGACGAACTCCGATGCCTCCTCCACCCGCTGAGTGGGGAGTTCAAGCGAATATGAAACGGTCACGGTCGTCCTTCCGGCTAGTGGCTTGATGATGTGACGAGGTCCGCCAGGCGTTGTGCGTGGTAGGCGGGGGTACCGAAGATCAGTTGGCTGGCCTTCGCGCGACGGACGTAGAGGTGTGCGTCGTGCTCCCAGGTGAATCCGATGCCGCCGTGAATCCGCATGTTGTCCAGCGCCACCTGAAGAAACGCTTCTGAACAGGCCATCTTGGCCACCGAAGCCGCCACCGCTCGCTCCTCACCTTCAGGCAGTCCGGCGGCGTGCCACACGGCCGATCGCGCCCCCTCGACCAGCACGAGCATGTCTGCGCACCGATGTTTGACGGCCTGGAAGCTGCCGATGGCACGGCCGAATTGGATGCGTTCTTTCGCGTAGTCCACGGCCATATCGAGGCAGCGCTGCGCCGCTCCGAGTTGTTCTGAGGCCAGGGCGATGACGGCGACCCGGTATGCGCTCTCGAGGGCGGCCGCGACGGTGCCGTCGGTGCCGATGAGCCGCGCGGCGACGCCGTCGAAGCTCAGCTTGGCGATCTTGCGTGTCCGGTCGAGCGTCGTCAACGGTTCGCGGCCCAGCCCGTCGGCGTCCCCGTCCACCGCGAACAGCGAGATGCCTGAAGCTGTATTTGCCGCAACGAGAACGGTATTCGCCGTGTAACCGTCGAGGACCCGTTCGGCGACTCCGTCGATCCGGCTGTGGCCGCCGTCAGTGCGTGCCGTCAGCGTGACGGCGTTCGGCTCCCACGCATCGAGGGTTCCGTTCAGAACGACGGTGGCGGTCCTCGATCCGACGACAAGTTCGGGTAGATACTCCCGCATTGCGACCGTGTCACCGCTGGCGAGAAGCGTCGGGATCGCGAGCGCGACGGTGGAGAAGAACGGGGCGCACAGCAGGGCCGCGCCCATCTCCTCGAAGACGACCGCGAGTTCGGGCAGGCCCGCGCCCGCGCCCCCGAACTCCTCGGGCACGGCGATCGCTGCCAGGCCGAGGTCGGCGGTCAACTCGCGCCAGACCCGCTCGTCATAGCCGGGCTGAGAATCCATCGCGGCTCGAACGGCGCTGCTCGGCGACCTGGCGGTGAGAAAATCGCGGACTGCTTCGCGCAGGTCGTGGTGATCGACCGCCTCAGCGGTGGACATAGATACCTCCCGCCGCGGCGAATACCGTTGCTGCAGTCATCTTTTCCTTCCGCACTGACGCGGTGAACCTCTCCTGGGGCGAATGGTCCAACGGAGACGACATCGGATCGAGACAACCCCGGATAGGCATTCTCGATCGAGGATAGTATCTTTTCCTGAAAGAGAGAATAATCATTCTCGCACGAAGGGGCGGCGCGGTGACCACCATTGATTACGGCATTTTCGACTGCGACACGCACTGCTATGAGACGCGCGATGCTTTCACCAGGTACCTTCCCGCGGAGTTCAAGGACCGTGCCATCACGACCGTGCGGGGGGCCGACGGCGTTGAGGTGATTCTCGCCGGTCACCGCGTTGCGACGTTCAACAGCGAGGGCGGCCTCGGTCTGGATGTGGCGTACCGCCCCGGTTCGCTGAAGGAGATGCTCCGCCAGATGGGGTCGGGTAACCCCGAGGAGTCCTACGAGCCGCAACCCATGCAGCCGGAGTACGTCGAACGTTCGGCGCGGCTCGCGGTGATGGCCAAGCAGAACGTCGAACGGATGGTGATCTATCCGAGCGGAATGGCACTGGCCGCCGAACACTACGTCGACGACACAGCGGCGCTGTACGCGAACCTGCGGTCGTTCAACCGCTGGATCGACGACGAATGGGGCTTCGACTTCGAGGGCCGCATCTATGCGACCGCGCTGTTGTCTCTGCGCGATCTCGACTCCGCGATCGCCGAGACCGAGGCGATCATCGCTGAAGGTGCGAAGTTCGTGATGCTGCCGACCGGGCCCGCCTACGGGCGGTCGCCGGGCGATCCGTATTTCGACCCGGTCTACGCGCGGCTGCAGGAAGCCGGCTGCGTGCTCGTGTACCACATCATGCCGTTCTGGTACTTCAACGCGATCTCGCCTGCCTGGGGGCATAACCCCGACCCGGCGTCCTGGCACATGTCGGCGTGGCAGTGGATGAACATCTACGGTCAGCGCCCGATCGAGGACACGCTCTCAGCGTTGATCTTCGACAATCTGTTCGGCCGCTTCCCGAAACTCAACGCGTTGGTCGCCGAGCACGGCGCCGAGTGGGTGCCGTTCTTTCTCAAGCACATGGACAAGAGTCGCGGCATGGGGCGCAACGGCCCATGGATCGGAGGCAAGCTGACCGAGCGGCCGTCCAGGATCTTCCGACAGCACGTCCGCGTCGTGCCGTACCCCGAGGACGACATCCCGGGCATCGTTTCCAGCCTGGGGTACGACGACGTGTTGGTGATGGGTTCGGACTTCCCGCACGCCGAGGGGCTGGCCGAACCGGCGGACTTCCTCAAACTCCTCGACCCGCTCGATGACGCGGCGAAGCGTCGCATCATGCGCGACAACGCCGAACATCTGCTGCTGCGGAGCTGACCACCGGTGGGCACTGAGGGAGATGCCGCCCTCGACGATGCGGCCGACATCGAACTGGTACGTGGCGCGGCGCGCGACTTCCTGGCAGAGTGCGGAACGCACGACTCCCTCAAAGACCTCGCGGCGATGGACTGGACAGGGCTGCTGGTCAACGAGGATCTCGGCGGCAGTGGGTGGCGTCCGGTTGAGACCACGGTCATCGCCGAGGAACTCGGACGTTCGGGAAACTCGACACACTGGCTCGGCAGCGTCACGGCCGCTGGGGCGCTGAGTTCGGCGCCGCCGCAGATACGTGATCAGTGGTTGCCCGCCATGCTCGACGGCACCGGTGCGGCGGCCTGCGCCCTCGCAGCTGATGTCACGCGTGTCTCGGGCGCCGAGTCGGTGGACATCATCGTCACATTCGGTGGCAACGGGATTCATCTGTTCGAGGCGGCGAACACACTGCCGCGGGAAGCCGACGAAGAGATGTTGGACGTCAACCGACCGGTGTGGCGTGTCGACCTCTCCGGAGCACAGAGCGTGCCCATCGGCGGACCCGAACGGGCGGAGCAACTACTCGCACTGGCCAGAATCCTGCTGAGCGCGGATTCGCTCGGTGCACTATCGGCCACCTTCGACCGGCTGGTCACCTACCTCAAGGACCGGATCGCCTTCGGTGCACCGATCGCGAGTTTCCAAGCGGTACAACACCGTTTGGCGGAACTGTCGGTGTTCGAGGCCAAGGCCCGCGCGGTCCTCACCAAGGCCGCGCGCGCGCTGTCCTCCGATACCACCACGAGCGACGCGGTCACCCTGTCCGTCGCGGCGCATTCCTTCATCGCGGCGAACGCCACAGCGGCGGTCGACGAGTGCATGCAACTTTCGGGGGGTATCGGATTCACCTGGGAATACCCGCTGCACCATGAATTGCGCCGGGTTTTCACGAACGCGTGTCTACTCGGCACCGCGCGGTCCAGCCGCGCTTTGTTCGCCGATAGGGTCGGCTGGTGAGCGCCCCGCAGACTCGGCCCAGAGAGGCCGAATTCGCCGAGTTCCGCAACCGCGTCAGGGCACACATCGCTGAACATGCACCACCGTTCGAGGCCCGAGAGGGGCACCGGGCACCGGAGACGGCCGAGCAGGAAGCCCTGCTGCGCACGTGGTTCGCCTCGCTGTTCGTCGCTGGATTCATCGGTGCGGACTGGCCCGTCGAATACGGCGGCCGTGCCGATCACCACCCACTGCACGATCGGATCGTCTCCGAGGAGATCCTGCGTGCCCGCGCCCCGCGCCCCGTTGATCAGGTCAACCTGGCCGCTCATGTGCTGCTGCATTTCGGGTCCGATGAGCAGAAATCCGCTCTGCTGCCGCGGATCCGGAGCAGCGAGCACGTCTGGTGCCAGCTGCTCAGCGAGCCCGATGCCGGCAGCGATATCGCCGCGGTGCGCTGTAAGGGCGCGCATCGGCCCGACGGGTCATGGGTGATCGACGGGCAGAAGACGTGGATCACCGACGGGCACTGGGCCGACATGGGCCTGGCCCTGATCCGCACCGACCCGTCGTCGTCGCGTCATCACGGACTGTCCGCATTCATCGTGCCGTTGGACTCACCGGGCATCGAGATCCGCCCGATCCGCACGATCAACGAGGCGATCGAGGTCAACGAGGTCTTCCTCGATGATGTGACCATCCCTCCCGACAGCCTGATCGGAGAGCCTGGCCAGGGCTGGTCGATCATCATGGCGGGCCTGGACTTCGAACGGTTCGGCATCGGCGGCAACGTCATCCTGCTGGAACTTCTGATCGACGATCTGGTCACAGTGGCCCGTCACGGTCGCATCGACGACAAGCCGGCCCTGCAACACGCCGACATCCGGCACCAGGTCGCGGAGTTGGCCGTCGAGGTCGAGGTGGCGAAAGCCTTCATCGACGACCATGTCGAACGCTTGGTGGCCGGCGCCGAGCAGACAGGCGACGGTTCGATCGCCAAGCTCAGTTTTGCCGAGACGTATCACCGTGTTTCGGCCTACGGCGCGCAGCTGTCGACAATGGTCTGCACCGTCTCCGCCGATTCGGATGTGGCGCTTGCCAAACAGCGTCTGAAAGAATGCTGGCTATGGTCCCGTGCATACACCGTGTCCGGTGGCAGCTCTGAGATGATGCGCAACATCCTGGCCAAGCGACGCCTGCTGCTGCCGACTCGCTGATGGCGCAAACCTATTGGGGTCTGATCCAAGCGGCGGCTCAGAACCACCCCGACCGCGTCGTACTCGCCGACGACTACGGTCGCAGCCTGACGAACAGCCAGTTGCACGATGCGGCGGAGCGCACCGCCGCCGGGTTGTTCGAACGTGGAGCCACCAGAGGCACCGTGGTGACGTGGCAGTTGCCGACCACCCTCGAGACGATGGTCGTGATGGTGTCCCTGGCCCGTCTCGGCGCGGTCCAGAACCCTGTGTTGCCGATCTGGCGCGAGAGTGAAGTCCGTTTCGTCACTGCGCAGCTCGGTTCCGAGGTCTTTATCGTTCCCGGCGTGTGGCGCGGATTCGATCATGTCGCGCTCGCCGACGAGTTGATACGCGAGCGGCCGATGACGATCGTGGTGGTCGACCACAGCGCGCCGATCACCGGGAAACTCCGCCTGCCGTCGGGTGATCCGGCGCTTCTGCCGGCGCCGCCGACGGACGCCGAGGAGGCGCGGTGGGTGTACTACTCGTCGGGCACGACCGCGGCCCCGAAGGGTATCCGGCACTGTGACCGCTCGGTGATCGCCGGGTCGGCCGGGGTGGTGGGCATGTTCGGCGCCTCGAACAGCGACATCAACCCCATCGCGTTTCCGGTCTCGCACATCGGCGGCGCCGCGATGCTGGCCGCCAGCCTGTTGACCGGTATGCGCCTGGTCCTGTTCGACACCTTCGATCCGGTCCACACTCCGAAGGCAGTCGCCGCGCACGGTCCAACGATGCTCGGTTCGGCGACCCCGTTCTTCGTCGCCTACATGGCGGCGCAGCGGGAACATGGTCCCGAACCGCTCTTTCCCGATCTACGCGGGTGTGTCGGAGGAGGCGCGCCGATCACGCCCGAGTTGGGACGCCAAGCGCGCGAAACGCTTTCGGTGGCGGGGATCGCGAACTCGTGGGGTCTGACCGAGTTTCCGGTGGTGACCTCGCCGCCGCCGGACGGCGAACCGGAGGTTCTCGACCACACCGTTGGACGGCCGGTGCCGGGGGTCTCCATACGCGTGGTCGACGAGAACGAGCGCGAGGTGGGTGTGGGCGAGGAAGGAGAACTGCGCCTCAAGGGGCCCCAGTGCTTCCTCGGCTACGTCGATGCATCGTTGGACGCGGATGCATTCGACGACGACGGTTGGTTTCGCAGCGGTGACCGAGGTCGGATCGACGATGACGGCAACGTCGCGATCACCGGGCGCATCAAGGACGCCATCATCCGCAACGCGGAGAACATCTCAGCGCTCGAGATCGAGGGCGTCTTGGCCAGCCATCCAGCTGTGGACGACGTCGCGGTCATCGGGGTGCCGGACCCGCGCACCGGCGAACGGGTGTGCGCCGTCGTCGTGGCTCAACCCGGCACCGAGGTGACGCTGTCCATGCTGGCCGAGCACTGCCGAGAACAGGGTCTGAGCATGCACAAGTGTCCGGAGAGCCTGCAGCTGGTGGAGGCGTTGCCGCGCAACCTCACAGGCAAGGTCTTGAAGAACGAGTTGCGCGCACGCTTCGGATAGCCGCGTTGACTCGCCCGCTTCGCCGCCGGGAGACTGCATCCGAGCTGCATCGGTATCCATTAACCGGTTGATTGCCCGCACCTGGTGCGTGCAATCAACCCGCTAAGCCTCGAACGCCGGCGACGGCCGGTCTAGATACCGATCAGCTCCTTGAGATTTCGGCCCATGATCCGTGTGGTGGTCTCGGCCGGCAGGTTCTGGAGTTCCTTGACGAAATCCGCTGGTTCGGCGAGGCCCTCTGGATGCGGATAGTCCGAACCGAACATCACGCGGTCGGCACCGAGGATCTCTATGAGATGCGACATGTCTTCCTCGTGGAACGGGTTGACCCAGACGTGCCTGCGGAAGACGTCGCTGGGATGCTCGCTGAAGTCGTACGGCCGCTTGTGGTACACGCGGTCGAAGACGTCCAACAAGCGGTGCGCCCAGGAGCCCCCGTTTTCGATCACCCCGATGCGTACCCCGGGAAAGCGTTCGAACACGCCGTGAGCGATGAAGGCGGCGAGGGTGTCGAAGATGTTGCGGCTCTCCTCGTAGATGAAGCCTCGTAGCTTGCTCAGCGCGAATCCGTTGAACTCCGCCGGGTCCTCCCAGTCGTCGACGTAGCGCTCGTAGCCGGAGTCCGAATTGTGCATTTGCACCGAGATGCCCGAAGACTCGACCAGTCGCCAGAAGTCATCGAACTCGGGCAGAGCGGCCGAGCGCGACGTGCCGTCTTCGCGCGGTACCGGGGCCGGACGGATCAGTACCGTCCTGGCGCCGTTGTCCAGGCACCATTCGAGCTCCTTCACACCCAGTGCGGGATCGTTGAGCGAGATAGCGGGGACGGGGAAGATCCGGTTCTGGTAGTTGAACGTCCAGTCTTCGAGCAGCCAGCGGTTGAACGCATGCGTGACCGCGTGGGTGAGCTCGGTGTCCGACTTCGTGCGCTCCTCAAGCATGCCCGCTGTGGTCGGGAACATCACCGCCCCGTCGACGCCCTGACGGTCCATCAATGCCAGACGCAGGTCGGGGCGGCGGAACTCGTCGGGACACCGGATGGGCTCGGCCAACTCCCGCAGCGTCTTGCCTTCTGGATTTATGCCCCGAAAGTAGTCGGCCCACGCGCCGGGAGTGGGGATCACCTCGTAGGTCGGATTGGGGATGGTTTCGGTGATGACACCGAGGATCTGCAGCTTTTTGCGTCCCTTGACATCGACGAACTTCAACGCCTCCGAGTACTTCTCAGGAAGGTAGCGCGTGTAGGCGTCGATGGTCTCGTACATGTGGTTGTCGGCATCCCACACTTCGAATGCCTTGGACTCGGTCATCGTCAATTCCTCTCCGATCGCTGTGTCCAGCGGTCAGGCCGCCAGGGTCGGCAGCGATATCTATCCAGCAAAGGCGCTCGTCCTGCCCGTTGGCAATGACATTATCCTAAAACGAGAGGATACATTCTCGCACTGGAACGTTCGATCGTAGGGCTATGCGCAAGCCATTCCGCGGCTTCCGGGAGCAGTGTGATAGAAGTCAGCGGGTCGCAGCGGAACAATCGTCACGCTTTAGCTTCCAGTTCGATGGGGAAGGTGTCGAGGTACTCGGCGAACGTCGGTTCGAGCGCCTTCACGGTCAGCGAATACTCATCCAAGCTGTAGGTGTTGGTGCCGTAGTGATCTTGGGGATGAGCCGCGAGCCAGGATCGCATCCGGCGCTCGGTGTCCTCGGTGAGCGGATCACCCGTCCAAGCGTAGATGCGCCGCATGACATCGAGCGGGTCGCGCATCATCTCGGAGTAGTACATGTGGAAGAAGCGTTCGTCGCCGATGCGCTCGCGCGCCCGCAGTGGCCTGTCGACGTGGTAGGACATCTGCCACTGAGCCTGTCGCCCCATGTCTGCGAGGTCGATCGAATCAGGTTGTAGCGTCAGCTGTTTAGGCAGCCTCCAGAGATTGGCCAACGACCCGGTCGCGCGGTAGGGGTCGCGGTGAGCCCAGATGAGTCGAGCGTCGGGGAATACCTTGAGCAGGGCCTCGATGTGCACGGAGTGAGACGGCATCTTCAGACTCCACGTTCCCGGCGCGGTGGACTGAAGCACCTGGAGATATCGCTTCTGATATTCGTAAGTGGTCGTCATGTCCGCCTCTTCGAACAACCACTCCGTGTACCGCGACGTCTTCAGAAAGGCATCCCACGACAAGCCCTTGAAATCCTGATTGTGAATGAACATGCACTCGGTCGGACCGTCGGCGTCCTCCCAGTGTGGGACGGACATATGAGCGCTGCGAAGCGCATTGAGCAGCTGGTTTTGTTCCTCGATCAGCGCCAGGCATCGTGGGTCGGTGCGCAGGGTGTCAGTGGTGGCCGGGGGGATCGGATGGACACACTCCCAATGCAGTAGCGACCGCCGAGTCGGATCCTGATCGAGCAGGTAACTGATCACGGTGGTACCCGTGCGTGGCATGCCCAAGACGAAGATCGGACGCTCGACAGGCGCGTCGAGGACCTCGTGGTGTTTCTCGGCGTAATCGTCCACCTTGAGGCGACGCGCGAGCGCTTTGACGCAGTTGTCGATGATGTAGTCCCGACCATGCGCGCTGAACGCAGTCGACGTGGCGAGTTCATCGAGCATGATGTCGAGTCCTGGGCGCCACGACTCGGACTGCGTTTGCGAAACGCCGGTCGCCTCCATAGCAAGGCGCAGCACGTCGTCTGACGTTGTCACGTCATCGAATTGACTCAAGATGGGTGCTCCTAGACGGTCAAGTAGCCGCCGTCGACGGCAACAGTGGTACCGGTGATGTAGGACGCAGCGTCGCTGCAGAGGAAGAGAACAGCCGGCGAGATTTCCTCGGCGCGGCCCATTCGGTTCATCGGCGTGTGCCGCATCTCCACCTCGAGTGCTTCGGGGAAATCGGCGACCGGCGCCGTCATTCTCGTTTTGATGAGCCCCGGCGCTGCGGCGTTGACGCGAATGCCGTCGTCGACCCAGCGCCGCGCGAGGTTCTTGGTGAAGGCCACCATGCCGGCCTTCGACGAGCTGTAGGCAGGCACCAACACCGCGGAAACGAACGCGGACATCGAAACAATGGATACGACGCTGCTGCCGCCCGCGAGCGTGCTCGCCCGGAGCCGTTCGTGGCACGCCATGGTCAGACGCATGTGCGCAAACATGTTGACGGCCACCGAACCCACGTATCCGTCGGGGTCCCACTCGTCCTTCTGGGCGGCGTAAGGTGCGCCCCCGTTGTTGACCAGAATGTCGAGGTCGCCGAGAGACTCGGCGAGGGCGTCGATCGACTCGGTATCGGACTGCTGGCACTGGGTGAACGTCAGCCCCCCGAGATCGACGTCGGGATAGTCCGATGCGTTGGCCCGCGTTCCGGTGACGGTGACCTTCGCGCCCGCGGCGGCGAAGTCGGACGCTATGGCGTAGCCGATTCCGCTGGTACCTCCGGTCACCAACACACTTGCCCCGGTGAAGTCGAATTCGATCGAGTTCATTCGGCGGTCCTCAAATCGTCGATGGTCTTGGTGATCCAGGCTCGTTCCCAGAAGTTCTCGGCGCTCGCAAGTAGGGCGTGGTGGGCATCTATGGCGACGGCTCGTGCATCCGCATGGCCCGGCTCGGTCTCCAACACGATGTCGGTGAGCTGCAGCGCGGACAGCGGTCGGTCCTCGGCGACGTGCGCACGGGCCGCCTCGACGAGCGGTTCTATGCCTGCTATGCGCACAACGTCCTCGGCGACGGCCATCGGCGCAATCGCGAACAGCTCGGTGGTGGAACGGTGTTGGAACCAGCCTGCGTACATCTCCCAGATGGCGCGGACGTTCCACGGCGTTCTTCCATAACCTTCGCCCACGTCCAGATCGGCCGGCACACTCACAGCGCGCATCGCCGTGTATACATCTGCGCCACCGGCCATGAGCTCGATGGTCCGGTCGTGAACAAACTGCATGGCGTCTCGCATGGCCGTGACCTCCTCGGCGATGCGGTCGACACCCTCAATGGGGTCGAAATGACCTGTTATCAATCGATTCGGGGCGAACTCGAGCACGGTATTGAGCGACTCGATGTAAAGGACGGGGTCCCGGTAGCGGTCGCCACGGATCGTCATGAGGTTCGGTACATGGCCAAACAGGGGACCGAACAGGTTGCCCGTGAACAGGATTCGTTCTTCGGGTAGCCAGACCACCAGCGCGTCAGTGGTCTCACCGCCCGGTGTCCAGGCCAATTCGATGCGGCGGCCGCCGATCGTTATCGGGTGACGCCGGTCGAAAGTGGTGGTTGGCTCGGGGAACGACAGGTCGATGGTCGCCGGGTCAGTTGTATTGAAGTATTCGAGCGTTGCGGCCAGGAACTGAGGGAATGCGAAGGAGGCCTTGGCGCCGCGATAGCCCATGAGTCGCAAGTTGTCATCGCGCCAGTACCGGTAATTAGAGTGCATGATCAGATCGGTGCCGGGCTCGAGAAGCGCCTTGACTCCGCCCCAGTGGTCCGCGTGACCCTGCGTGATCACGATCGCGCGTGTCGGCCCCGGCACTTCGGCATAGGCCTTCCGGTGGCGTTCCCCCTCGAAGAAGACCCCGCCGTTGATGATCACGCGACCGTCATCGGTGCCAACGGCATACGAGTTCGAGATACCCGGTGACATCCACACGTCGTCGCTCAGCGCGGTAGCGGGATCGCCAGTAGCCACCGCAAGGGCATCGACGCCGGGCCTTTCGCGATGTATGCCCACCATGTGATCTCCTCTTCGTCTCTAGAGTTTTTGCATGTGAACGACAATGGCCATCAACCGGCCGACCCCGATGCAACTCAGCGCCTTGGGCGGAACCACGGACCCGTATTGGTTAGCCCCAAGATGGTCGCGCGCAACGTCAGGGGAACGTCACGATGACCTTGTCCGCGGCACCGGCGGTGGCCGCCAGCCGCAACGCCTCCTCGACATCATCGAACGGAATCTTGTGGCTGACGATCACGGCGTACTTCTGCCAGTTGGCAACCAGATCCTTTGTCACTTCGAAGATTTCGTCAGGGTACCCACAGGATCCGACGATCTCGATTTCATTGCCCATCACGTTGAGCAGCTCCACCGACACGGGTTCCTTGTGGACGCCCACGATCGTCAAGCGCGCACCCCGCTTCGCCGCCGACAGCACGGTGTCGACGACGACTTTCGCGCCCGCCGCGTCGAGGTAGACATCGGTGCCGACCCGACCTCCAAACATTGACTCGCCCTCGCCGTGCAGTTCCAGCAGGCGAGCGACGACGTCCTCCTCGGAGGGATTGATCACGGCGTCAGCGCCAACTTGCAGCGCCTTTTCGAGACGGCCGGCGATCGGATCCACGACAATCACGTGGCCCACGCCAAGTGATTTGAAGGCCAGTATCGCACCGAGGCCCACCGGTCCGGCACCGAAGACGACGACCTTGTCCCCGGTTCGAGGGTTACAGCGATTGGCGCCGTGTAGGGCGACGGCCATGGGCTCGTTGAGCGCTGCGACCTCCCACGGCACGTGCTCGGGTATCACCTCGAGGCTGCGTCCTCGCACCGCGTTCTCGATGAGTAGGTACGGCGCCAACGCCCCAGTGGTGCCGCCGTTTCCGATAATGCCGCTCGGCGCGCTCATCGGGTTGACCACGACGTGATCCCCGACCTGGATGCCTACGACTTGCGCGCCGACCTCGACGACCTCACCCGCGGGTTCGTGGCCCAGAGGCATGCGACCCTCCACGGGTGGAACCCCGCCCATGGATATGTAGATTCCGTCGGACCCGCATACACCGCAAGCCCGCATGCGCAGCAGGACGTCGTTCGGCCCGGTTTGCGGCTTCGGAACATCGATCAACCCCGTCTCGCCGACGGCGATGACTGTCGCCTGCTTCATGGGATCGACCGATCGCCGTCCACGCGTGTGGGTTGGGTTTCCCCCATGCCGAAGAAGCTCTCCATTACGGGCTGCATCACGCGGTTGACGAGTTCGATCCGCGGACCGATCGGTCCTTTGCAGTACGCCCAGAGCGTTTCGCCTTCGGGGGTCAGACCCCGGCCCTCGACAATAAAGTGACTTCCTCGCAGTGTCGCGATGTCGTCATCGATGTCGTCGGACCAGTATCCGAGGTGGTGTAGGCCCGACGTCGAAGGGGTCCACACGGTGTTGGGAACGGCCTGGACGAGTTCCAGTCGTGGTTCGCTCAGCGAGAACGCCAGCCGCAAGGGGACGGTCTCGTCCCGGCCGTCGATTTCGACCGTCTGCTCCACCTCGATAGTCTCAGTCCACCGGTGACCGACTACGTCGGTGAGAAATGCCATCTCGGCATCGAAGTCTTCGACGACGAGCCCGCAGTGGTACAGATCGTCTGCCTTCATTCTCGTTGTCCTTCTTCCATATTCGTTGCCTTTCCTCGTGGACAATGTCGGACGGCCATCAAAGGGATCCGAGTAGTTCCCGCGCCGCGTCGACGCCGGGTCGCAGTCGTTCGGCTGCCCCGGCACCGGCCAGGGCCGCTTCGCGTTGCGGCATTTCGAGGCCGACGACGACGTCCTTGGGGAGTTCAGCCAGGTACTCCCTCAGGGGCACCTCACCTGTACCGGGTACCAGGCGCTCGTTCATGGCCTCGAAGTTGTAGTCGTCGAATCGACTGACCAACGTGGTGTCGGACAGCTGGATGTATCCGATGCTGTCCCCGGGGAGTGCTGCGAGGTCGGCGGGCTGCGCGCCCAACCGGGCGATGTGCATGGTGTCGATCAGCAGGCGGAATTCGGGCCGGTCGACGTACTCAACCACCGTCATACCCGTGTTGAGGTCTCCGACGGTGAAACCCGGGACGACTTCGGTGACTGTACTCAGTCCACGCTGCGAAGCCATCTCGGTGATCGCAGCGAACTCGTCACAGCTTCGGCGTAGATCGGGCTCGAAGCTCACGACATTGACCTTTTCGGCACCGAGCTCGGCCATCACGTCGAGGTCGTCTGCCAGAATGGCGGAGTCACGTTCGGGCAGGATCAGCAATCCTTCACCCAACGAGATCTTCACACCGGTATCGGAAAGGGCGCCGATCATTTCGCGCCGCAGACGCTTGTCATCCTTGAGCGAATACGTGGAGTAACCCAATTCGGGCAGCGGCACCCCGTAGAGCGCCGTAGAAATGTAGTGGCAACCCAATTCCGCGGTGAGAGAGATGAATTCGATCGGCGGCATGCCGAAGATGCTCAGGAATTCGATGCCCAGCCGGTCCATGGTGTACTCCGATTGGTGTGGTGTCTCAAGCGCCCAGCATGACGAGGCCGCCATCGACGGCGAGCAGTTGGCCGGTGATGAACCCAGACCCCTCGCCGGCTAGGAAGACCAGGAAGGGACCGAGGTCCTTAGCCGGGTCGCCGAGAGCTCCGCGCAACGGGATGGCCAGCTTCAGGTTCTCGTCCATGAACGCCGCACCTTCGGGGCCGAGAAAAGTACGCAGGCGCTCGGCTCCGGGCGTTTGCATCGCTGGCGCTAGCGCGTTCACCGTGATGCCTTCACTGGCCCACGCCTTGGCGGCGGAACGCGTCCACGCGTGTACCCCTCCCTTCGTGGCCGCGTAGACCGCCGAAATGGGGCTGCCCATCACCGCTTCTGCGGAGCCGAAGTTGATGATCCGGCCTCCCGAGCCCTGCATGACTCGGTGAGCGGCTTGATTAACGTGAATGGTGCCCCGCAGATTGATCGAGACGAGCCGATCGATGTCGGCATCGGTAATGGCTCCGGCGATCCCCGGCAGCCAGAGGCCCGCGGCATGGATGACGGCATCCAGGCCTCCCATCGCTGCGACGGCCGCGTCGACCGTGTCGTTCACGCTGTCGACGCTGGTGACGTCGCAGTGACGCCAGGTGGCTTGCGAGCGCTCCGGGGGCGGTGCCTCATGGAAGGTAGCGACCACGTCGGCGTCGGAATTCACGAAGACGTCGACGATGGCTGCGCCGATACCCGTGGCCGCGCCGGTCACCAGGACTCGCCTGCGGCCGGTTGTCTTCGACTCGGTTTCGGGCATGTCACTCAGTCCTGTGTAATTCGGAGTCGAAGGTGGGGAAGTACTCGTCGAACGCGGTCCCGATTCCGTCGTCGATCAAGCCGTACCTCTCCGATGGGCAAGCGGCAGAACCGAACCGATCTTGCGGATGTTCGGCGAGCCATCGACGAATCCGCTGAACGGTGTCATCGATGAGTTCGTCACCGTCCGGCTCGTACGGACTGCGCATCACCGAAATCAGGTCACGCATCTGAGCGGCGCACGTCACCCGCCCGCTTGGAGCCCCGTCGGCGCCGGGCCTTTCGCGATGGGTGCCCACTATCTGATCCCCTCTACGTCCCTAGAGCTATACCTCTATGACTATAGAGGTAGAGTTGTGCAAGGAAAAGCCTTGATTCGAAGGAGCGGTCGTGAGCCTGCAAGGTTTGGCCGGCGTCCGCCGGCTCGAAGGCGGGCGTTGGCGCGCTTACGCGGCACGTGGCGACGCGCTGGGGGAAGACGGGGGTGCGATGCAACGCCGTGGCCCCGGGCTTCACCGCGACAGAGGCGATTCGTGCTGTGCCGCAGTGGCCCGACTTCGAGAAATCGGCGCTCAAGCGAATCCGGGCTGCGCGGGTCGGCCGACCCACCGACATCGCGGCCCTTGTCGCCTTCCTGCTGTCTGACGAGTGGGCCTGGATCAACGGACAGGTCATCAACGTCGACGGGGGGACGGTCCTGCGTTGACCGATACACTCGTGCGCATTGCCACACCACGAAAACGCGACGGCGACGAGCGAAGACGCGAACTCTGCGATGCGGGTATCCGCGTACTCGCCGAGCAGGGTTCGCGCGGGCTCACCCACCAGCAGGTGGATCGCGCCGCTAACGTTCCGGACGGCACGACGTCTTACTACTACCGAACCAGGGCTGCACTATTGCGCGGCGTGGGCGAACGAGTCGCGGCCATAGACTGCGAGAATCTGCGTTCGGTCACTGATGCCGCGACCAAGACTGACTCTCCCTTCGGTCGATTGGCGGAACTGATCGTCATGCAGTCCAGAGGCGACGGGCTGCTGCTCAACATTGCGCGTCAAGAACTGCTTCTGGCTGGGGCGAGGGATCCCGCCCTAGCCGAAACATTCGAATTGTTCGTGTCCCGGATTGTGGCGATGACGCACGACGCCATCACGGCAGTCAATCTCGGTCCGGTTGATGATGATGTACGCAACGCTCAGGGAGACGCGGTCATCACATTCATCGCGGGATTGTTCACGCGGTATGCCTCCGGCGATAGGTCCAAAAGCGACGCGAAGCACATCGAGAGGCTTCTCGAAGCAGTCGTCACTGGCATTGCCACCCAAACACTCGAACACGCGAAAGACTAAGCGTACGGGGGCCGCACCCCCACGATTCGGCATAGCGGTGCGTGCACCTACCCCCTCGCCGTGCGACCTCGCCAGTCGACTACTGCGACGAGATCTGCAATGAACGTCAACGGAGTTCGCCTGCTCCACATCATGGCCCCAGCAGGCCACTCCAAAGCGACTCGCGAACTCGAGTGGAGACCGACCGACACGCCAACGCGATAATGCGCGTGGCATGGTTTCACCGCAAGTCGCCCGTTTATAGCACCGGCCTTACAGATTCGTGTAGTGGCCACCGTCGACACCCAGGGTTTGTCCGGTGACGTAGCGCGCCTGCGGGCCGACGAGGAAGGCGACGGCGGCACCGATGTCGCGCTCCGGGTCCCCGATACGGCCCAGCGGGATCCGTCGCGCTAGCCGCTCTTCCATGGCGGGCTCGGCCTCGATGGCAGCGGTCATCGCGGGCGAATACGCCAGGGGCGACAAGACGTTGACCGTGATGCCGTAGGGCGCCCACTCCCGCGCCAGGCTCTTGGCGAAGCCGCGCAGCGCGCCCTTCATCGTGGCGTAGAGCGGCAGAGTCGCGCTGCCTTCGATGCCGGCGGGCGAGGTCATGACAATGAATGTGCCGCCGCGCTCCTTGAGCGCGTCAAAGGCGGCGGCCGCGCAGTGGTGGGCACCGCTCAGCGACACCGAGGAGTGGTCGGTCCATAGCGCGCGGTCGACGTCGATCAACTGGTGCGGTTGGCTGCTGCGATTGCTCGTAGCGTTGTGCACAAGTGCGTCGAGTCGGCCGGTTGTCATCACGGCAAGGTCGACGGCCTGAGCGACCGAGTCAAAGTCGGTCACGTCGCAGCGCGCCCACGTCGCGTGATGACCTCGTGCGGCGATCTCGTCGACGACCGCCTGTCCGGTCTCGGACCTGGCAGCGACAACGACGTGGGCTCCCTCGAAGGCCAGTGCCATCGCGATGCCGCGGCCGACCCCACCGCCGGCACCGGTGACCATGGCGGTCAAGCCGGTGAGGGTCACGGCAGCATCACCGATCCACCGTCGGCGACGATCGTCTCCCCGGCGAGATGGTCGAGATCGGGCCGCAGCAGGAACTTCACCGACTCGGCGACGGTATGCGTCAGGGTCGAATCGCCCGTGACGGCCGCGACTGTCAGATGAGCGGCCTCAGTGGCTCCGTCCTCGGAGAACATGGACAACGGCACGGCGACGAGATTGGTACCGACGCCCTGCGAAGCCCACTGCCGTGCAGCCGATTTCACCATCGCGCGGATGCCCTCGACCGCGGTCGTATACGCGACGAGCCCCGGGGCACCCGCCATCCCAATCGTCGGAACGACGACGACGATTCGCCCGCCGCCCGAAAAACCCGACCGCGCCTGTTGCAGCGCGGTGAGCGTTCGCCACATCGAATCGTCGACGAGGCGATGCCAATCATCACCGCTCAGAGCTGCTACGTCGACCGGCCGCGGGCAGAAATCGACGACGATGACCACGCACGTGATACCCGCCGGTAGCTCGCCTCCCGGCGCCACGGTGACGGTGTCGAGTTCCGTTGCGAGCGTCCGTGTTAGCTCACCGGTGGGACCGACCACCACTGTGGACGAGGTCACGTCACCGGCTCGACTGGGATGCCACGCGTTCTTCGTGGATCTTGACCAGTTCACGGAACCCAATGCTTTCGTACCTGGGCTTGGGCTGAATGCCCCACTCGTCGCGCGCGGTTTGCTGGCCGGCCGCTTCGGGTGCGCCACCGAACGGTGGGCCGCCGATCGGATAGGGCTGTTGGCACTCCAGGCTGTCGTCGGAGAAGCGCACCTTGAGAAGCTCGCTGCAGATCTCGTTCAGCGACAACGTCGGCCACCCGTACCAGATCGCCATCACCGGCACGGTCAGCGACCCCTCGATGACCAGCCCGAACAGGCAGACGTACAGCCCGCGCTTGAGCCATTTATGCATCCGCGCCCAGGTGGGGGTGGTGCCCAGCGGCAGCGACTCGGGCGAATCCTTAGGTTCCACAGCGGAGTTGGTCACGATGGTCCTTTTTCGGCTGCTAGTCGGAGAAGATCTCGCGGTTGACGGTGTGCAGGTACGGGATGGCCAGGAACGGCGTGATGTAGAAGATGTTGAAAGCCCACCACCCGAAGACCGGCAGTCCGACCGCCGTGTACCGGACGTCGGCGTACATCGTCATGTTGAGGATGTAACCGGTCCATACGATGACTCCGAACCAGCACGTCACGATCGTCCACTGGTGACCCCAGCGTTTCATCTGCAGCAGCGCGATCGCGGCCGCGATCCGCATGGGGAAGGCGATCAGCACGCACACCATCACCCACGCCTTCTCACCCGGTGCGCCTGCACCGCCGATCCAGAGTTCGTTGTAATGCCAGAAGTAGCCCGCGTCGATGAGATTGCCCCACGCGGTGAAGACCGTACGGGTGATCAGCGCGTGGTTGGCGAACAGGTCCAGAGCCCAACCAATGCTGTTGAGCGCGGCGTCGAGGATGATGACGTATCCGATCAGTGTCACCATCATCGGCCGGACCGACAAGCCGCCGCGCTGGGCCTTGCGCAACAGGTAGATGCCGCGGCAGAACACGGGTAGGCCGATGATGCCGAGGACAAGTGTGCCCATGAGCGCGGTGCCGGCGATGCACCATCGATCGGCACGTCGTTGGGCCGCGCGCGTCTGCTCTTCGTGCTCATCCATGGTGAGCGACGGATTCCCGCCTATCGATGTCATCGGGTCACCAGTCCCGGGTGAAGAACATCTGAACCTGAATCGCGAACATCGCGATCAGGACGCCGTAGATGAAGATCTGAAACGCGATCAAACCGCGCTTACGGCGTCGATCCTGATCATCCATGATTCTCCTAACCGGGCTCGATCAGAATGTGCCGATGTTGCCCAGCATCCAGTAGAAGAATGCGACGAGTCCGCACATCACGACCCAGGTCACGGTCAGTCGGACAAGTTCCTGCCACATCGACGGCTCCTTCGTCCGCGAAAAGCACAATGCTGAACGAGAGTAGCACCGTTCTCAGAATCGAGAAGATCTGTTTCCAGTCGGGTCACCGGGACCCCGGTCGGCCGTGCCGGCCTCGGATTACGCGTCGGCCAGGGTGAGAAGTTCGCGCTTGACGACCTTGCCGACGTCGTTGCGCGGCAGGCGCTCGACGAATACCACCCGCACAGGAACCCGGTAGGGGGTCAGGCGCTCGCGACACCACGCGATCAGTTCATCCTTGCTGACCCGATCGTCGGCGCGTACGACGAAAGCCCACGGCACCTCGCCCAGGCGCTCGTCGGGGGCGCCCACCACCGCGGCCTCCCGCACGTGGGCCGCGGCCAGCAGCACCTCTTCGACGGTGCCGGGGAACACCTTGAGCCCGCCGCGGTTGATCATGTCCGAGACGCGCCCGTCGAGCCACAGGAAACCGTCCTCGTCGAACCAACCGAGGTCGCCGGTGTGGAACCACCCATCGTCGGTGAGCCTGTCCAGGAACGCGGGGTCGATCTTGCGGGCAGCCGTCGTCGGCGTGCGAACCATCACCTCGTCGTCGGCGATCATGACGTCGATGCCCGGAAGTGGGCGTCCGACAGAGCCGAGCTTCGTCTCACCCCATTCGCGGGCATCGGCGGCCGACCAGCCGACGACCTCGCCGCCGAGTTCCGTTTGGCCGTAGGAGTTCAGCACGAGCACACCGAACTTGTCGCGGAATCGGGCCGCGTGGACGGGGGACAGGGGAGCGGTGATGGAACGGACGATCTTCAGGGGGGACAGGTCGGTGACCGAATCGTCGTGGAGCACCATCGTCAACGCGGCCGGCGGCAAGACCGTGGACCGCAGTTGGTGGCGCTTCACCAAGGCTGCGAAGTCCGCGGCCGAGAACTTGTCCATCAACACGACGCCGGAGCCCGCGCGAAAAGCGAACAGCACCTGGTAGATACCGGCCCACAAGGACAGTGAGAGCGGCACCAGGTTGGGCATCGGCGTCCCGCTCCGGGGGGTACGCTTCGACCCGCGAAGTTTCTCCAGTAGCCGGTCGATCAGGTCCAGGACGGTGGAGTGACGCAGCGGCACCGGCTTCGGCGGACCTGTCGTCCCCGAGGTGAACTGCAGAAGCGCCACATCGGCGTCGTACCGCCGAGCCTCGTCAGCCGAGTTGGAGTGCGGCGTGAGCGACCACGTCAAGTTCGACCCGGTGACGACCGGCAACGCGAAGTCCGAGAAGCGATGGGCCAGTTCGGGCGTCGTGATCACCGCGACCGGCTCGAGGGTCTTGAGCTGAGCGGCCACCTCGGCGTCGGCAGCCCTGGGGTTGAGCGGTGTGTAGACACCACCGGAGCGCCAGACGCCGAACAGCGCCGCGACCGTGGTGGCGTCGTTGGGCAGCATCGCCGCGACCACCTGACCGGTCATCAGCCCGGTTTCGGTGAGAACCGCGGCGAGGCGGTCTGCACTCGCGATCAGGTCTGCCCGGGACACGTCGACGGCCAAGGTGTGTACCGCGACCTCCGGCAGATCGTTGAGCAGATCGGAGAGGCTCATGGGTTCGGCTCCAGAGGAAGCCACGCTGGTGTTCGCTTGTCGGCGAACGCTTTCGGGCCTTCGTCCTGGTCGGGATGGCCCCACATCGACGTCAGGTGCTTGGCCCCCTCACGGCAAGCATCGGTCAGGCCGTGCTCGAGCGCTCCCCAGAGCGCGCGTTTGGTGGCCCGCATCGCGGCGGGTGAATTTCTGGCGATCTTCTCCGCGAGCTCCTGCGCAACATCGCGCAGTTTGCCTGGCGGGTCGACGATCTGGCTGATCATGCCGAGCTCATATGCGCGCTGCGCGGTGAGTCGTTCGTGGCTGCCGACCAGTGCCATCCGTAAGACCGCCTCGGCGGGCATCTTGCGCATCAGCGCGATCGTCTCCAGGGCGCTGACCTGACCGATGGATACGTGCGGGTCGACGAACGTGGCATCCGATGCCGCGATGACGATGTCGGCGTCGGCGACCCAGTGCAATCCGCCCCCGGCGCACACCCCGTTGACTGCGGTGATGACGGGCTTGCCGACATTGCAATGCCAGCCCGTCAGCTTCAAGTCCAGCGTCTGCATGGTCTCCTGGTACTGCTTGATCCCCTCGCCATCGAGATCGTCGACGTCGGCGCCGACCTGAAAGGCCCTGCCGTTGCCGGTGTGCACGATCACCCGCACCTCGGGGTCGGCCTCCAACTCGGCCCAGGCAGCGGGAAATTCCTTGCGCATCAGCGCGTCGTACGCGTTGAGGCGATCGGGCCGGTTGTTGATGATCCAGCCGACGGGGCCCCGACGTTCGACGATCAACCTCTGATAGCTCACGAAGCCTCCACCGGTGCGAGGGGTCGCCAGTCGGCCGGGCGCTTTTCCCGCCACGCCCGTACTCCCTCGGCATGGTCGGGGTGGTTCCGCAGTCGCCAGATCGTCTCTGAGGCCGCCGCTTTGGCTTCCGACAGTCCTACTTCCAGGGAATGCCACAACGCCTTCTTGGTCGCCCTCATCGCGGTGGGCGAGTTGGTCGCGATCGCGGCCGCGAGCTGCCCGGCCGCCGCCCGTAGCTCATCGGCCGCCACGACCTGCGAGACGATACCCAACTCATATGCGCGTTGGGCCGAGATCCGCTCGCCTTTGCCGCTCAACGCCATCCGGGTGATCGCCTCCATCGGCGACTTGCGCAGCAGGGTGATGGCCTCGTACGCGACCGCCTGCCCGACCGAGACATGCGGGTCGACGAATGTCGCCGCCTCCGCAGCGATGACGATGTCCGCGTCGGCGGCCAGATGCAGACCACCTCCCGCGCACACCCCGTTCACCGCGGCGATCACCGGCTTCCACACACCACAGTGCCACGAGGAGATCTTCAGCTCGGCGTCGCGCGTGCGGCGTGAGTGACGCCGCATGGCCTTTTTGTCGCGGGCGACCTGGACCACATCCATTCCGGTACAGAACGCCTTGCCGTTCGCGACGTTGACGATCACGTGCACGTCGGGGTCGGCATCCAGCTGTGCCCACGCGGCCTCGAGTTCGTCCAGCATCAACGCGTCGAATGCATTGCCTGCCTCGGGCCGATTCAGCACAAGCCACCCGATGTGGTCCGACTTGTCGACGATCAACCGCTCGTATTCGGTCAAGAGCGCGGAATCTCCTTCCAGGGTTTTCCTTTCCACGGGTCCGTCTCCTTGGGTAACCCGAGTACGCGCTCGCCGAGGATGTTTTTGTTGATGTCGGTCGTACCGCCCTCGGTGCCGTTGGCGAGGCTGCGCATCATGCCCTGCACCTCGCGGGGCATCGCGTCCGGATCGTCGGTGGCGGGCCACGCCACTGCGGCGGTGCCCAGCAGGTCGACCATGAGATCCTGGATCTGCTGGTTGAGCGTGGCCTGGTGGACCTTGCCGATCGAGGAAGCAGCACCGGGGGATTGGCCGGCCGAGAGTGCCGCGCGCACACGGGCGTTGGTCCATCCGCGGATCTGTTCCTGTGCCCAGAGCCTCATGACCTTGTCGCGAATCACCGGGTCGTCCCATCGTCCGGTTTCCTTGGCCAGTGTGATCAGTCGTTCCGCACTGGACCCACCGAGCCTGCCCATACCGCCGGATCCGGAGCCCGAAACCATCTGGCGCTCACTCGACAAGGTCGACGCGCTGACCCGCCACCCGTCGTTGACTTCTCCGACTCGGTGGGCGTCCGACACCCGCGCGCCGTCGATGAAGACCTCATTGAATTCGGCCTCGCCGGTGATCTGGCGCAGCGGCCGCACCTGAACGCCTGGTTGGTGCATGTCGAGCAGGAAGTATGTGATGCCCTTGTGTTTCGGCTGATCGGGATCGGTGCGGGCGAGCAGGATCGCGAAGTCCGCCTCATCCGCCCAGGTCGTCCAGACCTTCTGTCCGGAGATCACCCATTGGTCACCGTCGCGCACCGCCCGGGTCGCCAGCGACGCGAGGTCGGAGCCCGCGCCGGGCTCGCTGAAGAGCTGACACCACTTCTCTTCGTTGCGGACGATGGGCGGCAGGAAGCGCCGCCGTTGCTCTTCGGTGCCGTGGCTGAACAGGGCCGCCGCGGTGTTGTTGAGGCCCAACGGATTGAGTCGGGTGAGCCGCAGTGGCGCGAGGACGCTCTCGATGGCGCGAGCCACGTCGTTGCCGATACCGAGGCCGCCGTGTTCGGGGTGCCAGGTCGGCGCCACCAGGCCGGTTCGGGCAAAGGTCGGATACCACCGCCGATAATCGGCCGAGCTTCGCGCCGCTCTCAGCGCGGCGGGGCCCTCGGTTGACGCCGCGCGCCAGTCGGCCGGCACCTCTGCCTCGACCCACCGCCGCACCACCTCGACGGCGTCTTCGGTGGTGGTGTCGGCGGTGATCGGTAGTGCTGTCATGTTCGGCTCATCGACCCTTGAATTCCGCGGGCCGCTTGTCCTGGAAGGCGGCCAGGCCCTCCTTGAAGTCTTCGCTGCGACTGGATAATTCGAGTGCCATCGCCTCATTCTGAAGATGACGATCGAGATCAAGACCGTTGCCGCTGTGCAGCAGCCACTTGGTGAGGCCGAGCGCCACCGTGGGTGCGGCGGCGAGCCGGCTGACGAGATCCGTTGCCGCACCCTCGAGTTCAGCCTCGGGGCAGGCGCCATGGATGATGCCCCACTGCGCCGCGGTGGTCCCGGACGGTTCCTCGCCGAGCATTAACAGTTGGCGCGTGCGAACCATCCCGACGAGTCGTGGCAGCAGCCAGGCCGCACCGCTGTCGGGTGTGAAGCCGCGCGCCATGAACGGTTCCCAGAACACCGCGTCCGAGGCTGCCAGGCAGAAGTCCGACGCCAAGGCGAGGTGGAAACCCAGGCCGGCCGCCCAGCCGCGAACCACAGTGACGACGGGCACCTGAGTCTCGAGCAGCAAGGGAATGAGCCTGTTGGCCTTATTGGGCAGTCGCCGCTGCGTGCTCCCCACGCGCGGTTTGCGTTCCGACTTGGCGTTGTTGGCCACCAGATCGGCGCCGGCGCAGAAGTCCGGACCTTCGGCGTCGACGCGGATGACGCGAACCGATTCGTCGGTGCCAGACCGGGACAGGTGCCCGATCATCGCGTCGAGCATGGTGTCGTTGACCGCGTTGCGGCGTTCGGCGCGGTCCAGGGTCAGCCGCAGAACCGGGCCCTGTTGTTCGGCTCGGAGTCCGGGAACGCTCGGATAGGTCACGGCTGGCTCAATGTTCGGCGAACCGGTCGGAGATGACCGCCAGCAGACGGGCGAGGTCGGTCGCCCCGCCGGGCGGTTCCGGCAGGCGGACGGGGCCCCGCTGCCTGCTGGGCAAGAGGATCGTGGCGTGTCCGGGCGTGGTGATTTGGCCGCGGTGATTGGTCGCCGCGAGGTCCAGGTCGACCGCCGGACGGGCCCCGTCGGCCAGGTATTTGCGGGTGACGGTGCCGGTGATGGTGTGCAGATCGCCAACGTAGTTGAACAACCGGAATTCACAGTCCAGTTTCCACAGCGACGCATCGTCACCCATCCAGTCGGTGCACAGATGGATGAGCCACGTCTCGCGCATGCGGCCGTAGTCGAATGTCGTCGGGTTGCCCGCGTCGCGCGCGGCGCCCGGGTCCCAGTGCACCCGCTGCTGTACGTCGGGGACACCGTGCTCGTTGAGTGTGTAGAAGCGCGGAATGCGTTGCCTGTTCTGCCAGGCCAGCCTCAGGGGCCGCACGCCGTACATGCCCATGCCCATTCCGACGTGCCAGCACACCATGTCGGTGACGGTGAGCGGACCCTTGGTGAGCGGGCCGATCTGGTCTCCCTCCGCGACGTCCTCCCACCAACGCGGTTCGGCGCCCCGGGGTGCCTCACGGGCGTACCGCGCGTCGATCTCGGCGATCTCGTCGGAGTTCCACGTTCCGAGGTCGACGGACTCGTACTTCTTGCGTCCCCTGGCCTTGCTGCGCTCGGTGCGGATCATGTTCCGGTACTGGCCGCCGAGGAGGACGCCGTCCTCGTCGCAGAACACCTGCGCCGACCATTCGTGCACAGCCCGGGCGGCGAACTCACTGCTCTTGTCCAGCGCGGCGACAAGGGCGTTGCGCCGGAAGACCCGGCGGTTCGCGCGCAGCGGCGCCCACCACTCGCGCGACGATCCGCCATAGAACGCGTGAACGCCGCGCAACGGGTCACCGGCGGTCAGCTGCCGGTCCTCGTCGGTGAGTTCGGAGACCTCGTCCTCGCCGATCAAGGTGTCGCCACCGATCAGCGCGGGCGGCGCGATCGGTTCACCCCAGACCGACTTCGTCGCGTATTCGGGATCTGACCACAGCGGGTTCGCGTCGCCGTAGCTTTCCGCCACGATCCGGAACGTGTCCTCGTTGGGCCGACGGTAATGCGGGGGTTGAGTGTGCGGGACGGCGACGCCGATGCGGGCGCGCAACTTGGCCAAACCCTCCTCCGTGATTTGGCCCGTTGCCGAGGACTGGGTCACGCATGCCTCCTCAGTTTGGGCCTCCTCAGTTCGGCACATAACGTCAGTGGGGAACGTCGGCGGAAATTAAGATACCCGAAAAACGGAAACGTCGTTAACGCAGGGGTGATCGAGTTGACTCAAGAGCAGTCGGGCATCGAGAGCGCGGTTGGATCCGATGGTGTCTGCCGGATCACCATCGACCGCGCAGATGCTGCGAACTCGTTGTCCCCGTTGGCACGTGAAGCCCTCACGGAAGCATTCGAGAAGGCCGATGATGATCCTTCGGTGCGAAGCGTGTTGTTGCGAGCGACGGGGGATCGGCACTTCTGCTCGGGTGCGGGTTTGGGCCCGCAATCGGCGCGACCCACCGAGGAGAAGAAGCCCGGAGACGTCGCTCTGATGCTGCAGAAGGGCTATCAGCGACTGATCTCCGCGGTGCTCGATTGTGACAAGCCGGTGGTCGCCGCGGTCAAGGGTGTGGCGGCGGGTGCCGGCGCGAGCCTGATGCTCGCCTGCGATCTGGTCGTCATGTCCACCGAGGCGCGCCTGGTGGAGGCATTCGTGCATCGCGGAATCCTGCCGGACTCGGGCGCGATACATCTGCTGACCAGGATCGTCGGACTGCGCAAGGCCACCGAACTCCTGATGCTCGGAGAACCCGTCGACGCCGCGACCTGCGAGCGACTCACCTTGGTCAACCGTGTCGTGGCACCCGAGGAGACCGATGCGGTCGCCGAGGAACTGGCCCGCCGCCTGGCCGCGGGCCCCACCGTCATGCTGGCACTGACCAAGCGCCTGCTGTCGGTGTCGTCGGAATCGGGGCGGGACCGGGCCTTTGAGCAGGAGGCCTGGGCGCAGGAGGTGGTGTCGTGGACGGCCGACCTGCAGGAGGGCCTGCGGTCGTTCGCAGAGCGCCGCCCGCCGAACTTTCAGGGCCGTTGACGATCAACCGGTCGCAGGGCCCCCGCGAATGGTGAAGGTCGTGCTGTCGTCGATCTCGTCGATCGTCTCTGCCACCAATTCAGCTGTAAGTGAATGATTCTCGATACCTTTGGTGACACCGATGAACACCCGCGACACCTTGCCGGCACCCACGGAGTAGATGTGAGCGGTGCGATCGCAGTCCCGGTGCGACAGATAGACCACCACGGGTGTCACCAACTCCGGGTCCATCGCCTTGCCGGCCTCGCCCATGATGTCCTCGGTCATCCGGGTTCGAGCGATCGGCGCGATGGCATTGATGGCGATGCCGTTTCGCGCGCCCTCGATCGCCAACACGTGCATCATCCCGACCAGCCCCATCTTCGCGGCACCGTAATTAGCTTGCCCGAAGTTCCCGAACAGACCTGTGCCAGAGGTGGTTTGAACAATCCGCCCGTAATTCTGCTCGCGCATGACGGGCCACGCGGCGCGCGTCACGTTGAAGGCGCCGGCCAGGTGGACCGAGATCACCGCGTCCACCTGCTCGGCGGTCATGTTCTTGAACGCTGCATCGCGGAGAATGCCCGCGTTGTTGACGAGGATGTCGAGTCGTCCGAAGGCGTCCATCGCCGCTGCGACGATCGCCGCACCACCCTCCTCCGTCGCGACGGAGTCGCCGTTGGCGATCGCGGTGCCGCCCCCGGTGGTGATCTCGTCGACCACCGCCTGCGCCGCCGTAATCGAGGCGCCTTCTCCGTCGACGGCGGTGCCGAGATCGTTGACCACGACGCGGGCACCGCGACGGGCGAGTTCGAGTGCGTGACAGCGCCCGAGCCCTCCGCCCGCACCGGTGACAACGGCAACCTGATCATCGAAGGTCAAAGGTGACATGCCAGAGAGGTTACATTTACGTAGACGAGAATCGGTATTTGCATCGGAGGACACCATGAGTGCGGCCACCGAGCTGCTGCGACACGCGCGGGAACGAGCGAGCGGTCTCAGGAACCAGTATCGTGCCGCCGGCGTCTGGTCGGACCGGCCGCTCGACGTCGTGCGGTCGGCCGCCCTGCGGTATCCGACACGACCGGCGCTGATCGGTCGCGGTGCCGAAATCACCTACGCAGCACTGGATGGACAGGTCGATCAGGCGGTCGGTGCGCTTCGTGACGGCGGTGTCGGCCCGTCGACATCTGTCGTGGTCGTGGTCGGCAACGACATCGGTTCGGTCGTCGCCGTACACGCCGCCATCCGTGTCGACGCGGTGGTACTGCTCGTGCCGCGCAGCGCGGGCGCGACACAGGTCGCCGACATCGTGGCCCGGACCGGGGCCCGGTTCGGCCTGGCCCCGAATTGGTCTCCCGTCGTCGACGGACCCTTGCGTGACGCGTGTGCCTGGATCGACATCTTCCGCGCCTCGGACATGTCGGTAAGCGAGGGGCCCATGCGGCCCGCCGACGAGCCGTCTTTTGTCCTCTACACCTCCGGCACGACGTCTCGGCCCAAGGGCGTCATCCATTCGCTGAGCACGCTTGCCAAGGCGTCTGCCAACTACATTGCCGCCGCCGGACTTGGCGGGGATGACCGCATCTTCCTCATCAGCCCGCTCGCCTCGGTGACCGGTGTGCTGCAGGCGCTGTTCATCGGACCCATGCTCGCCGTGCCGGTGGTGCTGGAGGATCGCTGGGAGCCCGCCGCGACGTCTGATCTTCTGTTGTCCTCCGGCGCAACGTGGTACGGCGGTCCGGATCGGTTGCTCGACCGTCTGCTCGACGAAGCGGTCGCCAGGGGGAGCGTCGTGCCGCTGCGGGCGGTCTATCTCGGTGGCACCATGCTCGACAGGCGCATCGTCGAACGGGTCGAGGACGACTTCGGCATCGTCGTGATGCGGGCGTACGGATCGTCGGAGGTGCCGATCAGCACGTCGGGGCTACGCACCGAGAGCAGGGCGGTGCGTCACGCGGATGACGGTGTGGCGCTGCAGGATGTCGATGTGCGGGTGGGGTCGGCCGGGGACCCGGGCGAGTGCTGCATCAAGGGTCCGCATGCATTTCTCGGTTACATCGATACCGAGGACGACATCGACGCGTTCGACGGGGAGTGGTTCCGAACCGGTGACGTGGCCGAGGTCAGCGATCACCGCGTGCGCATCGTCGGGCGGATCAAGGACATCGTGATCCGCAACGGCATGAAGATTCCCGCGGCGGAAGTCGAGGAGGCCGTGGCTCGAATCCCAGGTGTGCGTGAGTGCGCGGCTTATTCGGTTGCCGACGCGACCACCGGCGAACGGCTGGCGGTGGCGATGGTACTCGACGACGGCGTCGAGATGTCGCTCGCCGATGTGGCGGATGCTCTGGTCGGAATCGGCATGCCGAAGTACAAGCTGCCCGAGGAGCTGGTGTTCTGGGATGGACCATTGCCGCTCAACGCCAACGGCAAGGTGCAACGCAATACGCTCGAGGCGCGTTCGAAGGGTCGGCCGCGGGTACTCGCCGCCCGCCTTGCGTAGCACCCGTTTCGCGAAATGGCATTCCAGCAGGCGCTCTCTCGAACTTTTCCTGCTGGAATGCAATTTCGCGGAAGATTACGGCCGAAAAACCGGTACGACGAATCCGTCGTCGTCCTCGCGGAACGCGATCTCGAGCTCCATTCCGGCGCAGAGTTGATCGACCGGGCAGTCGACGATCTGAGTCATGAGGCGGGGACCCTCCTCGAGGTCGACCATCGCGACGACGTAGGGCACGGCGTCGAACGGTGCGGCGTTCTGGTGGATGACGCTCCAGGTGTAGAGGCGCGACCGTCCGGACGCCGGCGCGAGGCACACGTCCTCGCTCCAGCAGTAAGGGCAGAAGGGGCGGGCGTACAACGAATTTCGGCTGCAGGAGCCGCATTCGTTGATCAGCAGAGTGCGATCCTGGACCGCCGCCCACCAACTTTCACTGTCGCTGTCCATGGTCGGGCGGTTCGGACCGCTCGGCGACTGCATCACTGCCTCCCGAGGATCATCGTCGCGCTGTGGGTGAAGAAGCCGCCCATCGCGTGCACGCACGCCAGGCGCGCACCCTCGACCTGTCGTTCGCCGCATTCGCCGCGCAGTTGCCGAACCGCTTCGACCATCAGGAACATCCCGCGCATCCCGGGATGACACGACGCCAGCCCGCCGCCGTCGGTGTTGGTGGGCAGCGCACCGCCCGGACGGAGCGCGCCGGAGCCGATGAACGGACCACCCTCACCCTTGGCGCAGAACCCGAGATCCTCGACCGTCAGCAGGACGGTCGAGGTGAACGAGTCGTAGAGCTGACAGACGTCGATGTCGTCCGGGGTGACACCCGCTTGCGCGAACGCACGCGGACTCGATTCTGCGGCGGCTGATGTCGTGAAGTCGGGCCATTCACTCATGCTCACGTGCGATGCGGCGTCGGCCGCGCCGAGGATCCAGATCGGTTCCTTCGCGCAGTCCTTCGCCACCCGCTCGCTGGCGAGCACGACCGCCCCGCCTCCGTCGGTTCGTAGACACACATGCTTGGACGTGAATGGGTCGGCGAGCATCGGCGCCGCGGCGACATCCTCTGCGGTGATCCGATCGCGCTCAAAGGCGTTCTCGTTCATGGCAGCCCATTCATGCGCGGCGACGGCAACCTCGGCCAGCTGTTCCTCGGTTGTCCCGTACTCGATCATGTGGCGCCTGGCCGCCATGGCGTACTTGGCGATCAGCGTGGCGCCGTATGGTGCTTCGAACTGCATCGCGCCGCCGGTGCTCAGCGCCGCGGCCGATGCCCGCACGCGGCGCTTGACATCGGAGCGTGCGGTCGAACCGTAGGTCAACAGGGCCACGTCGATCTCGCCCGCCGCGATGGCCGCGGCGGCGTGCCGTCCCATGACCTCCCACGATGATCCACCGACGTTGGTGGCGTCGACCCACGTCGGCCGCAGGCCCAGGTACTCGCTCACCTCGACGGGTGGCAACAGTGTCCCGTGGCCGCCGAAGCCGTCGATGTCGTCCTTGGTGAGGCCGGCGTCTGCTACGGCCCGCCGCGCGGCCTGCGCCATCAGCGCCATCGCCGTTTTGTCGGGCACCCGCCCGCAATCGGACAGCGCGGCGCCGACCACCGCGACCCGGTTCTCGGACATGAGTAATGGTTACCACAGGCGATAATGTCATTAACGCTGTAGTGGAATCATCGTTCTCGCTCGGTTACCGTGGGTGGGTGCCGGGACCGCTGCGGGATGCCTTGAAGGGCGATCGCCTGGTGTTGTGCCTCGCTCTGCTGAATGCCCGCACGCCCGACGTCCCGGCAATCGCGGCGGCCTGCGGATACGACGCTGTCTATGTCGACCTCGAGCACACCTCGTGCTCGCTCGAAACGGCGGGGATGCTCTGTGTGGCCGCGCTCGGTGCGGGCATCTCCGGTCTCGTGCGGGTACCGTCGCACGACCCCACCATGATCGCGCGCGTACTCGACGCTGGCGCGGTCGGAGTGATTGTGCCGCACGTGAACTCGGCGCGCGAGGCACAGGCGGTCGTCGACGCCGCTCGCTTCCCGCCCTTCGGCCATCGGTCCATCTCCGGACCCAACGCGGTGAGCGGATACGCACCCCGTCCAACCGCCGAACTCACGGGGGAACTCGAGCGCCATACCGTGGTGGCGGTGATGATCGAAACGCCCGACGCGGTGGCGGGATCCGAGGAGATCGCAGCCATCGAGGGGGTTGACATGGTGCTGCTTGGGCCTAGCGATCTGACGGCCGAGATGGGGATCCACGGGCAATATGAGAATGAGCATTTCCACCGTGCAGTAGACTCTGTCGCAGCGGCCTGTCGTGCACACGGCGTGGCGCTGGGAGTGGCCGGGATCAAGTCCGTTGACCTGCTGGAACGCTTTGCAGGGCTGGGGCTGCGATTCATTTCGGCGGGAACCGACGTCGGGATGATGACCGAAGCCGCCACTGCCCGTGCGCACGCCTTGCGTGAGCTCGAGAGGCGCGCGGCGAGCCGATAGCCGAGAGCCTCGTCACGACAACAGGAGGACGGATGCCCACCGCGATCTACACCGAGCAAGTCACCGATCCCATGGCATGGACCGGTGCCGACTTCAGCAGCAAGGAGGACTTCGCCTTCGACCTGTCGTCGAGCAATGTGGCCGCGCTGGAATCCATACTGGCCAAAACCGCCCGAAAGGATCGCGACGACATCACGCCGGAGGACGCCCGGCATCCGGATCTCGACGAGGATCTCGCGCGGCTGTACCGGGAGTTGATGTTCGGCAGGGGCCTGGCGTGTGTGCGCGGTTTCCCCGTCGAACAGCATTCGATCGAGGACCTGGAACGCATCTACTGGGCATTCTGTACCCACCTCGGCTACCTGGTGTCGAACAACTCCTTCGGTCACCGGATGGTGCGCGTGCAGGAAGAGGTGCTGCCCAACGGCGTACAACCGGCACGCGGGACCAAGTCGAGGGCCGAGCTCGCGATGCACAACGATGCGGCGGACATCCTTTCGCTGCTCTGCGTGTACCCGGCCGCAGAAGGTGGCGAGAGCCAGTTCGCCAGCGGCCCCGCCGCGCACAACCGGATTCTCAACGAACGGCCCGACCTGCTCCCCGTGCTCTACCAGGGGTTTCCGCACCATCGGCGCAGCGAGCAACCCGACGATCAACCGGACGTGACCCCATACGACGTTCCGGTCTTCTCTCAGATCGACGGTCGTATCTGCATCAACTTCACCTACAGCAGCATCCTGCCTGCCATGCACACCCTCGGCCGGGAGTTCACCGCCGAACAGAACGACGCCATCGAGTTTTTGCGCACCGTCCTGGTCGAACAGCAGGTGGAGTTCCGGTTGGAGTCCGGTGAAGCCGCCGTGGCCAACAACTTCGCAATGTGCCACTCGCGCTCGGACTTCGTCAGCAGCACCGACCCGAAGAAGGCACGCTGTTTCCTGCGGGCGTGGATGGAAGTTCCGCGCGAGGATCGCCGCCTCCCCCTCGGGCGGGAGTACTTCCACATGGAGAACAAGGATCTGCGCCTGGGCTATGACCCCGTTGCCGGACGCGACGGCGCGATCGCACGCAATGACTACAAGAACGTCGACCCCGCACTGGCCGACATGTTCAAGGCGGCTCAAGCGAAGCCCAAAATCAAGCGATGACAACCCGTCCGCGACTGGTCTACGAGAGATGGACCGATCAGGTCGCAGGAGACATACTGGCGGGGGCCGACATCGAGCTCGTCATGCTCGACCTCGGAGCTTCCGTCGAACGGGGTTGGGCAGCATTGGAATCGGCGCACGGATATCAGGTCGCCACCAGAACTGACGTCGCCTCGATCGAGGATGGCGTGCAGTGGCTGGCGGGGCCGGAGCTGGTGGATCGTTGCCCACAGTTGCTTGCCGTGTGTTCGGCGGGGGCGGGTTACGACGTGATCGACGTCGCGGCGTGTACCCGAGCGGGGGTGGCGGTGTGCAACAACTCCGGTCCCGGCGCCGAAGCCGTCGCCGAACATGCACTCGGACTCATGCTCGATCTGGCCAAGAAAATCACCGCCGCCGACCGGGCGCTGCGCAGCGGTCCCCTCGGAGATCGATTGGTGTTGCGGGGCACTCAGCTGTTCGGAAAGACGATCGGAGTCGTCGGATTGGGCGCCATCGGTGGACGACTCGTCGAGTTGTGCGCTCCGTTCGGGATGGAGGTCCTGGTCTTCGATCCCTACGTCGATGACGCGACCGCCCGCGGCAGGGGCGCGGTCCGGGTCGGGCTTTCCGAGTTGGTCGAGCGATCGGACTTCGTTCAGGTCACATGTCCGCTGACCGCCGAGACGCGGGGGCTTTTCGGGCCTGCGCAATTCGCCGCGATGAAACCGACCGCGTACTTCATCACCACCGCGCGTGGCCCGGTGCACGACGAAGAGGCGCTCTACGACGCCCTGGTGAGCGGGAGTATCGCCGGCGCGGGCCTCGACGTGTTCCACGAGGAGCCGCCGAGACACGACAACCCGCTGTTGAGGCTCGACAACGTCGTCGCGACACCACATGTCGCGGGCATCACCGTCGAGGCGGCTCGCGACATCGCAGTCGCCACCGCCAGCCAGTGGCAGACGATTTTCGCGGGCGCCATACCGCCGCGGTTACTCAACCCGGAGGTGTTGCCGCGTTACTGCGACCGGTTCGAAGAAATCCTGGGGGTCCGGCCGACCGCCCGCGACACGGCAGCTGCGGAGTGAGATGAGCAATTACGACACCGTCACGTTCGAGGTCTCCGGTCACACCGCGTGTGTGACGCTGAACCGGCCCGAGGTGCTCAACGCGATCAACGACGAGATGATCGCCGAACTCGCCGAGGTGTACGCCGAAATCGAACGGTCACAGGACATCTGGACCGTCATCATCACCGGTGCCGGCCGCGCACTGTGCGTCGGGGCCGACGTCAACAAGGCGGCCGATCACGACATGGAGAACGCGGCCGGGATCGACAACCAAGGCGAGCCCATCCTCAGCTCCATGCGCCAATGGGATGCGCCGCAGGAGGCCACACCCCCGTGGCTGCAGATGACCAAGCCGATCATCTGTGCTGTCAACGGCATTGCGTGTGGTGCGGGCATGGACCTCGTCACGACGGCCGACATCACGATTGCGTCGGAACGCGCGACGTTGATGGACCCGCATGTCAGCATCGGTGTCACGTCCGGGCGTGAAGGAGTCCGGCTAGCCCGGATCCTGCCGCTCCCCGTGGCGATGCGGTTGATCCTGATGGGTAGGCACGAGCAGCTCGACGCCCAGCGCGCCTACGACCTCGGCGTGTTCACCGAGGTGGTGGCCCACGAGACGCTCATGGACCGGGCGTGGGAGGTCGCCGAGATCGTGAATTCCAATGCGCCTCTCGCGGTGCGCGGTTCGCGGATGGCGGTGCGCAAGGGGCTGACGCTGCCGATATACGAAGCGGAGCTGCTCGCCGAGAATTATCGGATGAAGGTGGCCCTGACCAAAGACGCGATCGAGGGCCCGCGCGCATTCCTGGAGAAGCGCAAGCCCGACTGGCAGGCGCGCTAGAGCTACGCGAGACTACGCTTTATGACGGAATCGGCCCGGAATACGTCAGAAACCGTAGTCTCGGCGGTTAAGCCTAGGCCAAACCGAAGAAGTTCTTCGCGTTGGTGGACAACACCTTCCGCTTGGTCTCCTCATCGAGGCCCTCCGTCGCCTTGTTGGCGACGTCCATGCTGTTGGGCCAATTCGTGTCGTTGTGCGGGTAGTCGGTCTCGAACATCAGCTGGTCAGGTCCCACCAGATCGAGGATGCGGAACGCGACCGGGTCGCCAAAGGTGGAGAACCACACGCGGCCGGGGACCTGCGTGCTCGGCGGCTCGGTCAGCAGCGGATGGATGCCGCCCCACGCCCGACGGTCCTCCCAGACCTCGTCGACGCGCTGCAGGTAGTAGGGGATCCACCCGGCCTGCGCCTCGGCGAACGCGAGCTTGAGCTTGGGGAACTGCCGCAGCTTGCCGGAGAACAGCCAGTCGACCAGGGCGATGGTGCAGTTGACCGCCATCAGTGCGCTGGTGACGACGTGCGGAGAGTCGGGGGAGGACTTCGTCAACGACGAACTCGACCCGATGTGCAGCATGATCCCGACATTGTTGCTCTCGCACGCGGCGAAGAACGGGTCCCAGTAACCGCTGTGGATGGACGGCAGGTCCAGTCGCGCAGGCAGCTCCGAGAAGCACACCGCAGGCATGCCCTTGGCCGCTACCCGTTCGACCTCCTTGACGGCGAGCTCGACGTCCCACAGCGGGATGATGCCCAGCGGAATAAGCCTGCCGTTCGAGCCGCCGCCCCACTCGTCGATCTGGAAGTCGTTGTAGGCCTGCACGCAGAGCAACGCGAGCTCTTTGTCCTTGGCGTAGAGGAATCGCTGACCGCAAAACCGGACCAGCGTGTTGGGGAAGCAAGCCGAGGCCTCGATGCCGGCGAGGTCCATGTCCGCGAGGCGGTCGGCCGGTCGATAGCAGCCGGGTCGCATCTCGTCGTAGGTGATCGGGTCGGTGGAGAGTTCGTCGAGTTCGTAACCGGCAGCGGCGCTGATGAGCGGAATCGGGATGATCGAATCCTCGTAGTGCCAGATGTCGGCGTCGCGGCCGTCGTCATCCTCGATGAACGCGACGTCGGAGGTGATCGACGGGTCCATGCGTCCCCGGTGCCGGACGATCCGTGGTCCGACATCGCGATAACGCTCGGGTAACCGGCTGGTCCACAGATCGGCCGGTTCCACCAGATGGTCGTCGGGTGAGACGATCAGGATGTCTGCGGTCAACGCTGCACTCCTTAGGAACGGCTTGCGGCACAATCGCGAAACCCTTGTTTTCGCAATCGAGAATCGATATTTCCACAATACTGTACAGGCCCCGCTCGGCACGCCGAGACCGTCGGACCGCTCGACGGGGCGCGAAGTCCGGCGGGGTCACGCTGTTTTAGCCAACGTGTGCGTGTAGGTAGCCGAGGTGGATCGGCGGCGGAACGCGTATTCTCAGGTAATCATGACTGCTAAGAAGCGGAGTGCCCGCGACTCGGAAGCCGATCTGGAACTCGTCGAGACCGACGTCGAGATGCCGGGTAGCTGGCAGGAAAGAACGATCGAGCGGCGACTCAGCCAAGCGCGCGCGCGTGCACTCGCGCGTAGTTCGAGGTTCTTGGCGACGGCCCTCGAACTGGTCGAGGAGTCCGGTCGTGCCGACTTCACCATCCAGACCCTCATCGATCGCTCGAACCTCAGCCTGCGCGCCTTCTACCAGCATTTCGCCGGCAAGGAAGAACTGCTTCTGGCCCTGTATGAGAATGCCACCAGTCAGTTCATCGAGGCGATCCGCCACGAGGTGGCGGCCGCGGACGGTCCGATGGAACAACTCGAGGCGTTCTGCCGAGGATTCCTCTCGCGTGCGGAGTCGTCGGAGGCAATCGGCGGGCGCGTGATGACGATCTACAACTTGAGCCTGGAGATCGAGCGCCCTGCCGATTTCGCGAAGATCTGGGAGCCGCATCAGAAGCTGCTCACCAGGATCCTCACCGCATGCTCACGCGCGGGGCTGGTCCGCAAGGATCTGACGCCCGCTCAGCTCACCACGCTGTTGAACTCGACACTCATCGCCCTGGCCCAGATCGGGGTGTTCCACTTGGGTGTCAAGGGCGCTGAACTCACCGAGGACCAGCTGTGGGCATGGTGCCTGCAGGCGCTGACTCCGCCCGCGAACGCCCCCAGGAAGGCTGTCACCGCCAAGGCCGCGCCACGCAAGCGCCCCACCCGTAAACCCAAGGACCTAACGGGGTAGACCCAAACCTCTCTGAGCGATGATGGTGCGCTGCACCTCGCTGGTTCCGGCATAGATCGTGGTGCCCAGCGCGAAGCGCATGAGGTGTTCGAAGCGGCCGCGCTCCGGCGCCGTCGGCTCAAAGACGGACCGCGTCGCATCGGGCCCGACGAGTTCGACGATGTCTTGGCTCGCGCGCACGAGCGCCTCGGTGGAGAACACTTTCGCCATCGGCCCCTCGGCGACGGGCGTACGACCGTTCTCGGTCATCCACACACATCGACGCTGTAGGAGCATCGCCACTTCGAGTTCCATCGCTACCCGCGCGATCCGCCGCCGCACATCGGTTTTCGCGATCGCAGGTGATCCGTCGGGCGCGCGCGTCGTGGTCGCCCACTCCTCGGCGTGGTGCAGGAGACGCGCGATGTGCGGTCCCCATCCTGACGCGTGCTCGTCCTGTAGCGACAGGCCCAGCACCTGCCAGCCGGCGTCGACGTCACCGATGCGCCACTCGTCGCCGATGCGCACGTCGCTGTAGAAGGTGATGTTGGTGCGCTCGCCCGACAGCGTCCACACCGCTTGCGCTTCGAAGCCGTCGGAGCTCGTCGGCACGAGAAACATTGTGAGCCCCTTGTGCTTCGGTTTGTCGGGGCTCGTCCGGGCCAGCAGGAAGATGTAATCGGCGATGTGACCGTTGGTGGTGAACATTTTGGAGCCGTTGATGACCCAGTCGTCGCCATCTCGTACGGCCCTCGTGGCCGCGGCGGCCACATCCGAGCCGCATTCCGGTTCGGTGAAGCCGAGCGCGATGGTGACGTCGCCTGTCAAAGCGCCGGGGAGGATGCGCTCCTTCATCGCGGGTGTACCGATCTGCCGGATGATCGACGCCACCATCCGGGTGGTCTCGGACAGGTATACCGGCGCGTCCGTGCGCATGAGTTCTTCGTTGAGCGCCTGCTCTTCCCAGGCGGTGCGGTCCTGCCCGCCGAACGCCGTCGGCCAGCCCGGAGCGAAGTAACCCTTGTCGACCAGCCCTTTGGCGAAGTCGTCGTCGTGCGCGACACCGCTGCGGTAGATCCGTTCCTCGATGTCGGGGGTCAGCACGTCGCTGAGATGTCTGCGGACGCCATCCCGGAAGGTTTCGGTCGCGGAGTCGGACTGAAAATGCATGAGCGGGAACCAATCTGTCGCGTACCGGGCGGGCGGGCGGCGCAGGCGATAATGTTACTCTCAAAACTGAGAGTATCCATATTCGCATGTGAGGGATGTCCGGTGGACCTGAGCCTGTCCGGCGAACAGCGGCAACTCGTCGATTCCTTCGCCGCGATGTATACCCGCGAGTCGACGTCGCAACGGGTGCGTGCCGCAGAACCTCTCGGGTTCGATCCGAAGCTGTGGGAGGCCCTCGTCCAGACCGGTGTCATCGAGATGGCGGTCGGCGAATCCGACGGCGGATGGGGGGCTTCCGAGCTCGAGTTGGCGCTGATCGCCGAGCAGTACGGCCGGGCGGTCGCGTCGGCGCCGGTGATCGAGGCGCAGATAGCCGCCCGACTGCTGGCCGCCTGCGGCGACGACGACCTGTTGGCGGCCACCATGTCGGGCGACAGGCTCGTCAGCTTCGCTCCGCGGTCCTGCGACGGCGATGTTCTCGGACTGGTTCCCGGCGGGGCGGTGGCCGACACCGTGGTGGCCCTGGTCGGCGGGCGTCTCGTCGCGTTGTCTGCGACCGACCGTGAGCACGTCGAAAATCTCGGCTCCTTACCGCTGGCGGACGTGGTGACGCGCGGCGACGCCACCGTCCTCGCCGAGGGTCACCACGCCCGTCGATTGTTCACCGCCGCGGTCGACCTGTGGCTCACCCTCACCGCCGCGGCTCTCGTGGGCGCCGCGGCCAAGGCCGTCGAGATCGGCGCCGAATACGCCAAACAGCGGTACGCGTTCGGCACCCCGATCGGCACCTTTCAGGCCGTGTCACATCCGCTTGCTGACAGCGCCACCGCGACCGACGGTGCCCGTCTGTTGGCCTTCGAAGCGGCGTGCGCGTTCTCCGACGAACCGGACCGCGCGACCGAGCTGGCCGCGATGGCCTTCGCGTTCGCCTACGAGACCGCGCGTGACGCGACCTATCGCAGCCTGCACATCCACGGCGGCTACGGCTTTGGGATGGAGGGCGACATCCAGCTGTACTACCGGCGGGTCCGCGGCTGGGCCATGGTGTTCGGCGAGCCGGCGGTCGCCCTGGACCGTGTGGCCTACGCCCGCTACGGACCAGTCGCCGGCTGACCCGGCTCTGCCTATCGCGAGTGTGGGGTTGATGCACGCCTCGCCCGGCGAACGCGTGACGGTAACCCACGTTCGGCGCAGAGGGGAGGGGGCGGGGGCACGGTCGTCAGGATTCGACCCGCACCTGATCCTTGACCGACAACACGATTGGGGGAGCGGTCCGCCAGTTCGGCACGCCCTGCTCCTCACCGGCGGTCGCCCGTTTGTCCTCGCGCACGCCCACCCAGTGCGAGTGGTTGAGCTGATGCAACGTGAAACACGACTGCAGCGCGTTGTAGAAGCCCATGTTGTCGACCGACTGATTGACCGACTCCTTGATGAGCAGCGCCGCCATCGTCGGTACCGTGGCGATCCGCCGTGCCATTTCCAGTGTGCGATCGGCCAATTCGTCACGCTTGAAGATCTTGCTCACCATCCCGAGTCGATACGCCTCCTCGATGTCGATGGCGTCGCCGGTCAACATCAGCTCCTTGGTGCGCCGCGGGCCGAACTCCCACGGATGGCCGAAGTACTCCATGCCGCACATCCCCAGCCGGGTGCCCACGACGTCGGCGAAGCGCACCTCTTCACTGCCCACGATCAGGTCGCATGCCCAGATCAGCATCAGACCCGCCGAGAACACGTCACCGTGCACCTGCGCGATCGTGATCTTGCGCAGGTTGCGCCAGCGCAGGTTGTTCTGGAAGAAGTAGTGCCATTCCTGCAGCATGATCTTTTCCGCGCCCTCGCGCGTCCCGCCGTTGATGGCCGCCGTGGGATGCTGCTCCGGCCCCGGCATGAACTCGGCCCGCGCCTGCTTGGAGCCGATGTCGTGGCCGGAGGAGAACATCGGTCCCTCGCCGGCGAGGATGACCACGCGAACGGTGTCGTCGGCCTCGGCGCGGGCGAACGCCTCATCGAGTTCGACCAGCATCCCGCGATTCTGCGCATTGCGCTGCTCCGGACGATTCAGCGAGATCCGAACGATCTGGCCATCGTCGAACGTCTCCCACTTCAGAAACTGATACTCGCTCATTGTGTCCTCCGGATCGGGCCAATCTGGCAATGGTGTTGTCGTTTATTGAGAAGGTATGTTCTCACGGGTTGGATGGATCGACTGAAAGGGTGCACATGTCGGACTGCCAACGTAACCCGCGGGTGGTTCTGTGGGGGCCAGGCCAGGTCGGTGTCGGCGCGCTGCGCGCGCTGATCGCCCACCCCGGCCTGGACCTCGCGGGCGTGGTCGTACACGCCGAGGCCAAAGACGGCATGGACGCCGGTGCGCTGTGCGGCATGCCCGCGACCGGAGTGATCGCGACCCGCGACATCGACTCGGCGCTGTCGCTGGATGCCGACGTGGTCGCGTATTTCGCCTCGGGCGACTACCGCTACCGGGAGGCCGCCGAGGACATCGCCCGCTGTCTGCGCGCGGGCAAGAACGTGGTGTGCACCTCCCTGGTTCCGATGTGTTACCCGCCTGCCGCCGACAAGGACACCGCCGAGCTCATCGCGTCGGCGTGCGAGGAAGGGGGCACGAGCTTCTTCAACAGTGGTGTGGATCCGGGGTGGGCCAACGACGTCATCGCATTGACGATGACTGGATTCAGCAGTCGCGTCGACACCATCACCATGCTCGAAATACTCGACTACGGCCCGATCAGCCAGCCCGACATCATGTTTGACTTCATGGGTTTCGGCCACCCGCCCGACCATTCGGCGCCGCTGTTCGACACCGAGCGCCTCGCGGCGCTGTGGGCACCGACAGTCCATCTCGTCGCCGACGGCGTGGGCCTTCCTCTCGACCGCGTCGTCACCACGATCGACAAGTGGTTGGCCACCGAACGCTACGAGGTCGCATCGGGCTGGATCGACCCGGGCACCATGGGCGGCATGCGGTTCAAGTTGGCGGGCATGGTGGACGACGAGGAACGCGTCGTGCTCGAGCACATCACACGCATGGGTGAGCAGTCGGCTCCGGACTGGCCGCGCCACCCCTCCCCGCACGGCGGTTACCGCGTCATCGTCGACGGGCTGCCCACCTACACCGTCGACATCGAGATGCACGGGCGTGGAAACAATATGCGTGGCTTGACATATGCGACCGTGATGCGTGAGTTGAACGCCATTCCGGCCGTGATGGCCGCACCACCCGGAGTGCTGTCGACGCTGGACCTGCCGTTGATCACCGGACCCGTGCGCGGTGGCACATGGCGGGGCGTCCTACCCGGCACGACAACGTCGTGAACCCCACCCCGGCCGTGTCGACGGACATCTGGACGGTGATGGAGACCGCGTCGGCGGTGCGACGGTATCGCGACGAACCGGTCGACGATGCCACGCTGCAGAGGTGTCTGAGAGCGGCCAGCTGGGCGCCGTCGGGTGCCAACCAACAGCCGTGGCGGTTCGTGGTGCTGCGCTCCGAGCAATCCCGTGCGCTTGTCACCGCGGCCGCACACCGAACGTGGGACGAGCTGCAGCGGTTCTACGGAATCACGTCTCCCGATGACGGCGCGGACGATCCGCGGTCTCGGGTGCTGAGATCGATGGCCGACCACATGCGGAACGGCGGCGCCGCACCCGGTCTCGTCCTCTTCTGCGTCCGGCCGCAAGCTGGGGCATCCGAGCTACAGCAAGGCGGTTCGATCTTCCCGGCGGTGCAGAATTTCCTGTTGGCCGCCCGCGCCCAGGGGCTCGGGGCGGCGATCACGTTGTGGCACATGGGCTGTGAAGAGCGGTTGCGCTCATTGATCGGGATCCCGGACGACTGGATGCCGGCGGCGTTGGTGACGCTGGGATGGCCGGCGGGCCACCATCACACAGTCCGTCGTAAGCCGTTGTCGGAAGTGGCGGCGGTGGACAGGTGGGATCAACCCTGGCTGTCCGGCACCTCGCCGGATTGATCAGGAGAAGTTTCACGGGTCGGATCGAACCGCACACTGACCTTCTGAAAGCCTTTCGCCCGTTCGGCTTTCGCCCGTCGGGTGTAGGTGCGCCGGTCGGCCGAAGTGAGGTCGACGTCGTCGGTGAATGGCGTCATCAGTGAACGGGGATACAGCTGGTCGACGCGCACAACGTTGACTTCGGCGCACATCACCAACGTCACCGAAACCAGATACAGGAACGCAAGCAGGCCCAGAACCAACGCGAACACGCTGTTGGTCGCGCTGGTCGATTTGACGACGTGGGAGACGTAGTTCGCGCCGAACCACTGCAGCAGCTGCCATATCACCGCTGCCGCGAGGGCGCCTGGGAGCACGTCGCGGTACGACACGGAACGGGCGGTGGTGACGCGGAACGCGACCAGGCAGATGAGTGCGTTGATCGCGACGGTGGCGACGGTGACGCCCACTTTCCCGAACCACCCCAAACTGGCCGTCGCGTGGCCGACCGCCGACAACACGGTCGCGGTGACCGCGGCCGAACCGAGCACGAACAACAACAGCAGGCTGCGCAGCCTCGACCGCATCGGGTCCGGGCGGTTGTTGCGGGGCACCGCCCATACCGAGTCCATCGCGTTCTGCAGCGCCTGCCCGACACCGAGACCGCCGTACAGCGCACCGGCGATCCCGACCACGACGGCCGTGACGCCACCGCTGAGTTGCTCCGGCCGTTCGAGCTGGCTACCGATGACGGGGAACTGGCCGAGCGTGGACTGCAGGATCTGTTGCTGAATCTCCGGGCGGCCGACGAGTATGACCCCAAGCGCGGTGGTCAGCAGCAACAGCAACGGGAACAGGGAGACGAACGCGTAATAGGTGATCAGCGCGGCTAGATAGCCGCCTTGATCATCGACGTACTTGTAGATCACCGCGATGAGGAAACCCACGCGGCGGTTGCGTCGCTGCAGCCGGTCCAGCCAGCCCACCATCCCGGAATCCCTCCGCCGATGCGCTGTCGATACCCGCTAACCGGCCGGGTGAATCCGACGTCAGCCGCCCTTGTTGCGGCGCGCACGCGCCCGCCGCTTGCCCTCGTGCATCGCGGCCACCCGCGCGACGGGGATGGTCCTTCCGTGCTCGATCAGGTCGGGGGGCAGCGTCTGCGGTGCCGGCATCGCCTGCGCCCATGGGTCGCTGCCGCCCAGGACGTCGATCGCGGTGTGCACGGTGAAGTCCGCCGGTGTGATGCGGTCCAGGTCCGACCAGGCGACCGGGAACGACACAGGGGTGCCGGGGCGCAACCGGGGACTGTATGCGGCGACGACCGTCGCGCCCCCGGCGCGGGTGGAGTCGATGAAAACCTTGCCCTGGCGGTCGTCGACGATGAAAGCCGTAGTAGCACGGGAAGGGTCGAGTGATTCTGCGCGAGCGGCCAGCGCACGGGTGGCCGCCGCGACGTCGTCGACCGGTGCGCTGTCGTCGACCGGGACGAACACGTGCACTCCCTTGGCGCCGCTCGTCTTCACCGCTCCGGCCAGGCCGCAGTCCGAAAGCGCCTGCCGCACAAGGTGAGCCGTGGCGACGACGGCCGCGAAGTCGCTTCCCTCCGGCGGGTCGAGGTCGAGCACCAGATGCGTTGGGCGGTAGATGTTCTCGGCCAGCCCGAGCGTGGGGTGGTACTCGACGGCGCGCTGGTTGGCCAGCCACAGCAACGTGCGCCGATCGTCGCACAGGGCATAGCGGACCTCTCGGTGGGAGGACTCGGCCCACATCGAGACGGTTTTCACCCACTCGGGGGTGTACTTCGGCACGTTCTTCTGCATGAACGGTGCCCGCCCGCGCAGCACCCGCAACACCGTCAGGGGACGTCCCGCGAGGCCGGGAAGAATCCGATCGGACACCGCGTCGAGGTAGTCGATCAGATCGCGCTTGGTGGCATTGGCGTCCGGGGTCAACGGTTGGTCGAGGTTGGTCAGGTCGACCCCGGCGCGCTGCTCCTCGGCGCTCATCACCTCACCATAAGCGCGGGGCGGCGATCAGATGCTGAGTCGGCGGTAGCGCTGCAGCCGCCGAACCCCCGCGGCCGAGACCACGCCGTCGTGCGGTAACAGCGCCGCGGTCATGCGCGCGCGGACGTCGTCGACGTCGACATGGGTGCCGATCGCGACGAGTCCGTTGGCGACCGCCGTCGACGGCGCGTTCGCGATGTGGACAGACGTGCCGACCACATTGACGACATAGCGGCGCGTGCGCTCTCGGTACCGCACCGCGACCGTGCCCTTGAGTCGGTACACGCCCGGGGGTGGCGTTTCGAGCAGGTCGATCAGCGCCGCGGGATCGACGCAACCATTGCTGGTCACCGTGACCGAATCGGCCTGCACGTGCGGGTGATCATGTGCGTCTCCGGTGTCGACGAGCAGTTCGCGCAGGGAGAGTTGCTCGCCGACGTCGACGGATGCGGACACGTCGTACAGCAGCGCCGGATCGACACGTCCGGCCGTCGCACCCACGACGTGTGCGTCCGGATTCCGTTCGCGCACACGCTTTTCGATCTGCCCGAGCGTCTCTTCGCGGGCGTCCTCGGAGATCTGGTCGAGTTTGTTGACCACCACAAGGGTGGCCGCCCCGTATCGCGCCGGCGGGGTGGCGTGGTCGTCGACGGTGTCGAAATGTGCGGCGGCGTCGATGACGTCGACAATGCCGCCGGGCCGCACCCGCTCCACCCCGCTGAATCGGATGATCCGCGACACCGCTATCGGGTCGGCCAGTCCGCTGGCCTCGATGATGATCGCGTCCAGGCCGAGCTTCGGGTCGGCGAGCTTGGCCAGCGCGTCGTCGAGCCCACCTTCGTCGGGAAGGCAGCAGATGCAGCCCCCGGCGATCGAGGCCGGTTCGTCGACCTGCCCCGTGACCAGCGCGGCGTCGACGTTGAGTTCGCCGAAGTCGTTGATGATGACGCCGACGCGCGCACCCGGCTGGCGCAGCACGTGGTTGAGCAGCGTGGTCTTACCCGCGCCGAGGTAGCCGGTCAGAGCGATGGCCGGAATCGTCGTCGCTGTCACGCGACACATCATCGCAGCGTTTCGATCGGCCCCGAGCGGCTATCCCGCGGTGATGGTTGTTCCAGCAACGCCGCCGAACCGGCTGCACCTGGGGCTCGCTGTAGGCATGCTCGGTCTGGGTCTGCTACCGGGCCGCACCGGTGACGCACCCGATCTCCGACGCGACTAAGCCATTTGCTGTGCATCCGCCCACAGAGGGTTTCGGACCCGCGCGGATGTGGAACCTTGACCCCTGAGAGGAGGCCCGAATGACGGACCACGACAAGGCCGGCCAGGCACGCGAAGGCCTGATCGACTCGGTGAAAGGCAAGGCCAAAGAGATGTTTGGCGCTATCACCGGAAACGACTCGCTGACCGCCGAAGGCCAACTGCAGCAGGCCGAGGCCGAACGCCGTAAAGAAGCCAACACGATCGACGCGGTCGCCGACGCCGAGGCGCGGGAGGCCCGCAACGATGTGGTGGAGGCCAAGCGCGAAGGCGCCAAGGAGCGCACCGCGGCGAACGCCGAAGCGGCCGCCGAAAAGGGCGCGGTGGAGAACCAGAAGGCCGCCCAGAAGCGCGCCGCCGAAGCCGCTGCCCATCAGCAGCTCGAGCGCGAGCGCACCCAGGCCGAAATCGACGCCGAGCGCAAGGCACGCGAAGCCAAGGCCCAGCAGCGGGCGGGCGTGCACGACGCCGACACTCAACTCGCCGGCGCGCTCGAAGAACATCGCGAAGCCGTCGAGGAGTCGGCAAGCGCGAAAGCGGAGGCCGCCCGTATCCGGCGGCAGGCCGAAAACCTCAACGACGACGCCTGAGCAGGGCGTAGAAGGAGCTTGAACCGATGAGTCTCACCGCTATTCCGAAAGCGGTGCTGAAGTTTCAGTACCAGGTGGCCCGCGTGCCGCTGCAATTGATCGACGACCGGTTTGTCGCCCGGATGGACGACGAAGCGCCGGCCCGGCTGTTCTACGAGCGTTCCCTCGGGATGCTCGACACCGCGGTGGGCACGGCGCTCGGTGATCACGAGCTCCAGAAGCGCGGCGCCACCCTCGTCGAGCGCAGCGACGCGCTGCGCCGCGCGGCAGAACTCGACGCGGCCGCCAACGAGAACGTCAAGCAGGCGGGCCGAGAGCTGAAGGTGACCCGCGAGAAGGCGCTGCAGGACAAGCAGAAGACGTTCGAGGAGACCGAGGCCGAAGCCCGCCAGGCGCGTACCGATGCGCAGGAGCGGAAGCGCGCGGCGGTCGAGAACGCCGAGAAGAAGATCGTCGAGGACAAGAAGAAGGCCGACGAGATCGCCGAGCAGCGCAAGAAGAACGTCGAAACGGCCAAGCGCCGCGAAGAAGAGCAGATCGACGCGGCCGAGCGCAGCGCAGCGAAGGTGGCCAGCGTCAAGATGGCCGACGCGCAGGACAAGCGCGTCGATGCCGCCACGACGCGTGCGCAGGCCGACAAGATCGACGACCTTGCCGACGCCGAGAAGGAAAAGCGGCAAGCCGACCGCTGACCGGGTTAAATCCCGAGCAGTGACTCGATCCAGCCTCGCGCGAAGTACAGCAGGAAGCCCGCGGCGACCACCCACAACAGTGGGCTGATCTCGCGGGCTTTTCCTGCTGCCGACCGCAGTACCACCCACGCGATGAAGCCGACGCCGATGCCGTTGGCGATCGAGTACGAGAACGGCATCGTGGCCACCGTCAGCACCACGGGCAGCGCGACCGAGAACTCGGAGATGTCGATGTGTCGCAGATGCGACACCATCATCGCTCCAACGATCACCAGCGCGGCAGCTGCCACTTCCGTCGGCACCACCGACGCCAGCGGTGAGATGAACATCGCGGCGAGGAACAGCACGCCGGTCACGATGTTGGCCAGCCCGGTCCTCGCGCCCTCGCCGATGCCCGCGCCCGATTCGACGAACACCGTGTTCGACGAGGCCGACGATGCGCCGCCGACCACGGCGCCCGCGCCTTCGACCACCAGCGCCGCCCGCAGGCGCGGGAAGGTGCCTTTCTCGTCGGCGAGTCCGGCCTCGCGGGACAGGCCCGTGAAGGTGCCCATAGCGTCGAAGAAGTTCGCGAACACGAGCGTGAACACGAACATGGTCGCGGCGATCACTCCGATGCGGCCGAAGCTGTCCATGCTGAAGGCGCCGACGAGCGACAGGTCGGGAAGCGCGAACGGTGAGCCCGACAGCGTCGGGACCGACAGGCTCCAGCCTCCGGGCTTGTCCGCGGCGGAGCCGAGGTGCCAGATCGACTCGATCACGACCGCGACGACGGTGCCGGCGACGAGCCCGATCAGGATGCCGCCCCGCACCTTTCGAGCCACCAGGATGCCGGTCAGAAGCAGCGTGAAGGCGAAGACGACGGTGGGCACGGTGCTGATGGAGCCGCTGCCGTTACCGCCGAGGCCGACCGGCGGTGACGCGACACCCGTCGAACCGATGAACCCGGCGTCGACGAGGCCGATGAACAAGATGAACAGCCCGATGCCGGCCGTGATGGCCAGCTTCAGCTGCATCGGCACGGCATCGAAGACCAGCCGCCGCAACCCGGTCGCCGCCAGTACAACGATGATGAGCCCGTTGATCACCACCAGTCCCATGGCTTCTGCCCAGGTGAGGGAGCCGACGAGCGTCGTCGCCACGAACGAGTTGATGCCGAGACCGGCGGCGAACGCGAACGGCATCCGCGCGATGAGGCCGAACAGGATCGTCATCACGCCCGCGGCCAGCGCCGTGACCGCTGAAACCTCGGCGAATTGCAGTCGATCGCCGGTGACGTCTTCGGAACCGGACAGGATGATCGGGTTCAGCACGATGATGTAGGCCATCGCGATGAAGGTGACCAGCCCGCCGCGGGCCTCCGCGCCGACCGTCGTGCCGCGCGCCGAGATCTCGAAGAAGCGGTCGAGGCGGTTCATTTCTCAAACCCTATGGGGTGTCCTCGACACGCGTCATCTCGTGCAGGGCCCGTAGGAACGCTCGCCGGTCGGCGGGCGAGAGCACCGAAAGCCACCGCTCCTCCCCGCGCTGGATCTCCGCCTGCACCGAATCTTTAAGAGCGCGACCGGATTCGGTGATCTCCAGCAGTCGCACGCGCCGGTCCGCCGGGTCGGGTATGCGCTCGATGTAGCCGCGTTCCTGAAGCTCGTCGAGCGTGGGGATGATCCGGGTCTTGTCGGCGCCGATGGCTTCGGCGAGGGCAGCCTGGCTGCGTACCGGGGACTCGTCGAGCGCTGACAGCACGGCGTAACCCCACATCGAGACGCCGTGGTCGGCGAGCACGGGGGTCTCCAGGGCGATCAGCCGGCGCATCAGCGGGGCGAGCATGGCCGCGAGGTCTCGTCGTCGCGGCTTGGGCGGCATGCAGGGATATTAAGCGTTGACCAATGATAAGCGAGTATATATCGTAAGTGTATGCATACGATTAGTGATCCGCGACCGCTCCATCGAACAGCGATCAACGCCTCCGTCGATATCGTCTCGCGAGTGACGGTTGACGACCTCGATCGTCCGACGCCGTGTGGCGGGTGGGACCTCGGCGACCTGCTGACTCATATGACCGTGCAGCACAAGGGGTTTGCCGCCTCCGCTCGCGGAGCCGGCGGCGATCTCGGGGTGTGGGAGCCCCTGACCGTCGCGGATGCGGTCCGCGCCGACCCCGGCGGCGCCTATGCCGCCGCGGCCGCGGAGGTGGTGGCCGCGTTCGCTGCCGAGGGGGTGCTGGAGGCGACGTTCGCGCTACCGGAGTTCGGCGAGGACGTCACGGTTCCGGGTGCGATGGCGATCGGTTTTCACTTCGTCGACTACGTCGTGCACGGGTGGGACGTCGCCCGCAGCATCGGTGTGCCGTTCGGGTTGCCCGACGACGTTGTTGCGGCCGTCGTGCCCCTGGCGATGGGGGTCCCTGACGGTGAAATCCGAGAGGCCGACAACTCACCGTTCGCGCGTGCCGTGGAACCTCAGGCCGACGCGAGCGACCTGGATAGGGTGCTGCGCCACTTGGGCCGATCGCCCGATTGGCGGCCCGCAGGCGTCACCGCGGATCGATGAGATCGCGCAACCTCTCCGCCGGTACGACGGACGCGCCGGCCTCGCGTACCCGCTCGGCAAGCGTGCGGTCGGACGTGGCCACGCTGATGTCGGCGGGCCGGTCATCGGCGAGGACAAGGCGGACGATCTCGTCGTCGGCCGAGTTGGGCGCCGGGCGCGGGGCATAAGCGACGGTGACGGCCGACGAGTCGATCGGAGGCTTGGGTGGGCGTTCGAACACCACGGTGACATCGTCACGGGGAGACCGCCAGGATTCCAACCGCTCGACGAGGGTCACCATGGCGCGATGACGATCACGCCACCAGCCGTCGGGGCGCGATCCGATCACATTCATACCGTCGACGATCCACCGCATCGCGTGTCGAGGACCGGCGTCGGTCGACGGTGGGGCGGGTTCAGAACGCGTGGCCGGTCTGCTTGGCCGTCGGATGCCGACGGCCAAGCAGGTAACCGAGCCAACGAATATCGAGTAGCACCTGGTCGCCTTCCGCTATGCGGTCTTCTGGGTCAACAGCGGCAGCAGTCGACGCCGTTTCTCGATGTTCTCCGCGAAGTGATGAAGCGCATCGGGCACCGATGCTGCGACCGGGACGCTCACACCGGACGCATGCAACACTCGTTGCACTTCATCACTGGCGACGACGGCCCAATCCACCTCAGCGTGGAAGCAGCACTCATCGATGTCGTACATCAACGAAATGAGTTGCTCTGCACACGAACTCACTTCGCTCAGATCGAGGATGAACGGCTTCTCAGCCAGAACGAACCGGCGAGCGAACGCGGTGATCCGTTCAATGTTCCGGTCGTCGATGATGCCGTCGACCGTCACAACCGTTGCCAGCTGGCGGCACACGGCATGAAGCTGGGCCCCGGCGCAGTCGAATGTCGGATTCCCGTACATCACCGCCTCCTCGATTAGTCAGCTTCGTCGATGAAGCCCAACTTATGCCGCGAGATTAAGGCAAGCGCCAACGGCGACTAATACTTTGGTAAGAAGCAGTTTTTGCGTTAGCCAGCAAATCAGTCGCGCTGCATCCACTGGGGTCCGGAGTAGTTCTCCCACGGGCTGTAGTCGGCGAGCAACTCCTCCTGGGCGGGTCGTTCGTGTTCAGGCACGTGCTGAAGGTTGATCCTGATGCGGTACCAGATCGAACTGGGACCCCGCATACCGTCGACCAGAATGTCTGCAGGCTCCAACTTTTCGGCTGCGGCCGAGTGCCGTCGTCGCCATTCGTCCAACGCCGCCATCGCCTCGTCCTTGGTCTTCGTTCGGGCGATCTCGATGAGCGGCTTAGAGGAGACCCGCCGACCGGTTCCTCCGCTCGAACGTTTGGCCCCGCGCGGTGCCCTCTCCGCCGGGCCGAGCCGGTCGGCGAGGTCCAGCAGCGCGTCAAGCGATCCCGCTGAATCGTCGATGCCCTCCCAGGGGTCACCGTGTTCGGCGAAACGTTGTGGCACCGTCGCGATCGTGAACGCGTCCGGCCGGCATCCGGGCACCTCTCTCCAGAGCAGCGGCGTCGACACCCTGGCGTCAGGGGTCGCGCGCACCGAATAGGCCGACGCGACGGTTCGATCGAACGCGTTCTGGTTGAAATCGACGAAGACGCCCTCGCGTTCTTCCTTCCACCAGCGTGCGGTGGCGATCTCGGGCGCTCGGCGCTCGACCTCGCGGGCCACCGCCTGTGCGGCGAGCCGGACGAACTTGAACGGCCACCGCCGCTGGATGCGGGCGTAGATGTGGAAGCCCCGCGATCCCGATGTCTTGGGCCACGCCGTCAGCCCATGGTCCTCGAGCACGTCGCGGGCGACCATCGCGACGTCGATGATCTGAGGCCACTCGACACCCGGCATCGGGTCGAGGTCGACGCGCAGCTCGTCGGGATGCGCGAGATCGTCTGACCGAACCGGATGGGGGTTGAGGTCGACACATCCGAGATTGACCGCCCACACCAGGCCGGCCGCATCGCGCAGCACCGCTTCGGCCGCCGACGTCCCTGACGCGTACTTCAACTCGGCGACGTCGACGAAGTCAGGCCGCTTCTTCGGAGCGCGCTTCTGGAACACGGCCTCCTCGGTGATGCCCTTGACGAAGCGCTTGAGGATCATCGGTCGGTCACGGACACCGCGCAGGGCGCCGTCGGCGACGCTGAGGTAGTAGTGCATCAGGTCCGACTTGGTGACGCCGATATCGGGGAAGACGACCTTGTCGGGGTGGCTGATGGGCACCCGGTGACCCTCGACCTCCAGGTACCGGGGTGCGGCCATAACGTCATGCTAGTTTCCCGGCCGCATTGCGACGCGGGTCACATATGGTGGGGACATGGCAAGACTCTCCGAGCTCCCGTCGCAAGCGCTCGCCAAGGCTCAACAACTCGTCGAACGCGGGTCGGCCGAGCTGCACTACGCCACCAAGATGTTCGGAGCGGGAGCGTTCAAGATCGAACCACCGCAGAACGTCGCCGGAATGCTCGCCGACATCCGGCGTTGGGGCGAGTTCGGGATGATCCCGGCCCTGAACGCCCGCCGCACCCCTAATCGCACCGCGATCATCGACGACTTCGGCGAGATGACGTTCAAGGAACTCGACGACGCAGCACATTCAGTGGCCAACGGCCTGCTGGAGAAGGGTGTCAAGGGCGGTGACGGGGTCGCGATCCTGGCTCGCAACCACCGGTGGTTCCTCGTCGCGCTGTACGGCGCGGCCCGCACCGGTGCGCGGATCATCCTGCTCAACAGCGAGTTCTCCGGGCCCCAGGTCAAGGAGGTGTCCGAACGTGAGGGCGCCAAGCTGATCATCTACGACGACGAGTACTGCCAGGCCGTGTCCAAAGCGGATCCGCCGCTGGGCAAGCTGCGCGCGCTCGGCGTGAACCCCGATAAGGACGAACCGTCGAACAGCACCGACGAGACGCTCGAGGACTTCGTCTCCCGACACTCCGGTAAGGCGGCGCCCAAGGCGACCAAGCATTCGTCGGTGATCATCCTGACCAGTGGGACGACGGGAACACCCAAGGGCGCCAACAGAAGTACACCGCCCACCCTCGCTCCCATCGGCGGTGTGCTCTCGCATGTTCCGTTCAAGGGTGGTGAGATCACCGCGCTTCCGGCGCCGATGTTCCACGCGTTGGGTTTTCTGCACGCGACGATCTCGATGATGTTGGGCACGACGCTGTTGCTGCGCAGGCGGTTCAAGGCTCAGAAGGTCCTCGAGGACATCGAGGAGCACAAGGTGACCGCGGTGGTGGTCGTGCCAGTGATGTTGTCGCGCATGCTCGATGCGCTTGACGACATGGATCGCAAGCCCGACTTGTCGTCGCTGCGGATCGTGTTCGTATCGGGGTCGCAGCTGGGCGCGGAGATGGCTCAGCGCGGGCTCAAGATGCTCGGACCCGTGATCTACAACCTGTACGGGTCGACCGAGATCGCGTTCGCCACGATCGCGCGACCGCAGGATCTTGAGAAGAACCCGGCCACCGTCGGACCGGTGGTGAAGGGCGTGAAGGTCAAGATCCTCGACGACGACGGCAATGAACTGCCCCAGGGCGAGGTCGGGCGGATCTTCGTCGGCAACTTCTTCCCGTTCGAGGGCTACACCGGCGGCGGCCACAAGCAGATCATCGACGGTCTGATGTCGTCGGGTGACGTCGGCTATTTCGACGAGAACGGTCTGCTCTACGTCAGTGGCCGCGACGACGAGATGATCGTGTCCGGCGGCGAGAACGTGTTCCCCGCCGAGGTGGAGGACCTGATCAGCGGACACCCGGAGGTTGTCGAGGCCACCGCGGTGGGTGTCGAGGACAAGGAATGGGGTCACCGGCTGCGGGCGTTCGTCGTCAAGTCCGACGGCGCCTCGATCGGTGAGGACGACATCAAGGGTTATGTCCGCGAGCACCTGGCGCGCTACAAGGTGCCGCGCGAGGTCGTCTTCCTCGACGAGTTGCCGCGCAATCCAACGGGCAAGATCCTGAAACGTGAGCTCCGGGAGATGGACGTCGACGGAGGCGGCGAGAAAGCCAAGGCCGACGGAGGCGGCGAGAAAGCCAAGGCCGACGGAGGCGGCGAGAAAGCCAAGGCCGACGGCGGCGGCGAGAAGAAGGCCGACGAGCAGTCGGACGAGAAGGCCGACGAAAACGCCGACGAGAAGGCAGAAGCCAACCAGCCGGAATAGTCAGGTCGTGCCTTAATCGGCCATCGCGGCCGCGCCCGGAATCGACAGGCACACCAGCATCAGCAGGAGCAGGAACCATCCGGCACCCTGCCACTGGACCCAGGTGCCCTTCGCCTTCCACTCGCGGTAGGTCTTGATGAACGCGCCGATACCGCCGAGCAACAGGATTGTGGGCACGGTGGAGGCGGCCACGACCGAGGTCTTCGACACAAGGGCGTAGATGACGAAGGCGACGGCGGCCACCGCGACCACCACCGCGGTGTAGGTGGCAGCGGCCCGGAACGCTTTCGGCCGGTCCCAGCGTTTCTCGACGTCGTCGGTCATAACAGAAATGTTGCCGTCGGTACGTTCATTGAAACGCTCATCAGGGATTGTTGACGAACGCGGACAGGCATCCGGGGATGTCGCGGCAGGCGATCACCGCCGTCTGGTCGGGCGGGCCACCACGTACTCGCGGCGGTCGGGACCCGAAGTTGCACGACTTCGCCCAGGGGTTCCCGGGGATGATGCCGGGATAGCACGGCGCGGACTGTTCGCGTGGCGTCGGATCGTCGGCAAGGACCATCGGCGCCAGAAACAGCCCTGTCATCGCCGCCGTGCCGGCGACGACGCGGGCGATACGGACACCGAGACCGCTCATGACTACCGCCAACCCTTGGACGCAACCGCAGATCTCAGGCTACGCCGTTTCAGCAAGCGCTTTTACGGATCGCGCGGCAGTCCCAACAGGCGTTCGGCGATGATGTTGAGCTGCACTTCGGTCGTGCCGCCGTAGATGGTGGTTGCCCTGCTGCCGAGCAGGTACTCCGCCCACCGGCCGGGCTCTTGCTCTGGGTCGCCGATCGCGCCGTCGGTGCCGAACGAGGACACCGCGAACTCCGCATAGCCCTGGCCGGTTTTCATCGACAGCAGTTTGGAGATCGCCGCGGACGGCATCGGATCGGCACCGGCGAGTGTGAGCAGCGTCGAGCGCATGTTGAGCACCTTGGCGGCATGCCCTTCGGCGATGAGCCTGCCCGCGTGGTTCTGCTCGATCTGGTCGAACTGCCCGTCCTGAAGGAACGTGATGAAGTCGGCCAGGCTGGCCAGGAACGGCGGCTCACTGCTGCCGATCGAAACCCGTTCGTTGGTCAGCGTGTTCCTGCTGACCTCCCAGCCGCGGTTCACCTCACCGAGCACCATCTCGTCGGGGACGAACACGTCGTCGATGAAGACCGTGTTGAACATCGCGTTGCCGGTCAGCTCGCGAAGCGGTTTGACCTCGACGCCCTCGCTGGCCATGTCGAGCAGGAAGTAGGTGATCCCGTTGTGCTTGGGCGCCGACGGGTCGGTGCGCGCCAACAGCGCGCCCCACTGCGAGTACTGCGCACCGGTGGTCCAGATCTTCTGCCCGGTGATCCGCCAGCCGCCGTCGACCTTCGTGGCCTTGGTCGTCAGGCTGGCCAGGTCCGAACCCGCACCGGGTTCGGAAAACAGCTGACACCAGATCATTTCGCCGCGGAAGGTGGGCGGCAGGAAACGCTGTTGCTGTTCGTCCGTGCCGAACGCGACGATCGAGGGGATGATCCAGGCCGCGATGCCCATCTGCGGGCGCTTGACCCGGCCGGTGTCGAACTCCTGGGCGATGATGATCTGCTCGACGGGGCCGGCGGCGCGTCCCCACGGCTTGGGCAGATGCGGTTGCACCCAACCACCCTCGGCGATCGCGACGTTGCGCTCTTCGCGTGAAATGGCTTTCAGCGCAGCCACTTCCGCGCGGATCTCGTCACGCAGCTTCTCGGTCTCGGGATCGAGATCGATGTTGAGTTTGCGCATCCCCGTGCTGGTCGCGACGTCGACGACTTGCTGCGGGTAGTCGGCGTGCCTGCCGAAACCGGCCGCAAGCACCAGCGCGCGCCGGTAGTACACGTTGGTGTCGTGCTCCCAGGTGAACCCGATGCCGCCGTGCACCTGGATGCAGTCCTGAGCGCAGTGCTGGGCGGCCTCGGGCGCCAGGGTGGCCGCCACGGCAGCGGCGAACTCGAATGCGATTTCCGCAGAACCGGTTTCGGGGTCTTCTCCGCTGCGCACGTGCGCGGTGAACTCGTCGATGGCGCGGGCCGCATCCCAGACGGCGGCGGTGGCCCGCTCGGTGTCGGCGATCATCGAAGCGCACTTGTGCTTGATGGCCTGAAACTGTCCGATGGGCCTGCCGAACTGTTCGCGAATCTTGGCGTACGCCGCGGCGGTGTCGGTGGCCCACCGCGCCACGCCGATGCACTCCGCCGACAGCAGCGTCGAGATCAGCGCGCGAGCCAGCGGCCGGCTCAGGTTGCTCAGCACCCGGTCGTCGCTGACTTCGATGGCGTTCGCCCGCACGTGTGCCAACGGGCGCAGCGGGTCGAGGCTCTTGACGGTTTCGATCTCCAGTTGGTCGGCGTCGAGGATCACCCACTCCTCGCCGCTCTCGATGGCGACCGGGAGCACCAGCAGCGACGCCTCTGCGGCGCTGGGCACGGCACGGACCTCGCCGCGGATGACCAGACCGGCGGCATCACCTTCGCCGTGGCGGGTGGCGGTCAGGCTCGAGTCGATGGCGTAGGTCGCGATCGTCGTGCCGGAGGCCAGGTCGCCTAGTTGTGGGGCGTTGGGGTCGTGTGCGGCGATCAGTGCGCTGGCGATGGCCGACGGAACGAACGGCCCCGGCACCGCGCCGTAGCCGAACTCGGCGGCGACGATGGCCAACTCGAGTATCCCGAAGCCTTGCCCGCCAACGTCTTCGGACAGGTGCACACCTTGCAGACCTTGATCGGCCGCGCCCTTCCAGTAGGGCGGCGGATTGGGAATCGGCGTCTCCAGCGCTTCGTGGAGCACCTCGGAGGGCGCCACCCGAGCGACGAAGGACCGCACCGAGTCGGCCAGGTCGCTGTGCTCAGGATTGATGGCGATGGGCATACCTGCACCTCACTGTGACGGACCGTCCCCATTAACCGGTCGGTTGGGAGACACGATACCGTTCACGACGTTGGCCAGTTCACGGCCGTCCCACAGCCGCCGGCAGTTGTCCAGACCATGTTCCAGATACCTGCGCATCGTGTCGGCGGTGTACCAGGTGACGTGCGGGGTGAGCACGACGTTGTCGAGCCCGAGCAGCGGGTTGTCGGCCTCTACGGGCTCGGTGGCGAAGACGTCGAGGCCCGCCCCGGCCAAGTTTCCAGACCGCAGCGCGTCGACGAGGGCGGGTTCGTCGACGATGGGCCCGCGGCTGGTGTTGACCAGGACGGCGCCGGGCTTCATCCGGTCCAGCGCTGCGCGGTCGATCATGCCCGCTGTCGCCTCGGTCAGCGGAAGATGCAGCGAGACGATGTCGCTGGCGGCCAGCAGGTCGGGTAGCGCACGCCAGCCCCGATGGCCGTCGTCGCGCGTGCTGGTGTGCAGAACCTCGGCATCCATCGCCCCAACGATTCTCTCGACCCGGGTGGCGACGTTGCCGTAACCGACCAAACCGACGGTGCAGCCGCCGATGTCGCGCACGGTTTCGCCCAGGCTCGAGTCGGACGGCCAGCCCCGTCCCTCCCGGGTGGCGCGGTCGAGTTCGGTCACCCTGCGCAGGACGGCCAGCATCAGCAACACGGCTCCCTCGGCTACCGACGGTGCGTTGGCCCCCGGCATGTTGGCGACCGCGATGCCTTGGGCGGTCGCGGCGTCCACGTCGATGGTGTTGACTCCGGCGCCCATCTTGTGCACCAACAGGCAGCGTCGCGCTTGGGCGAGATCGTCTCCCGAAATCGGTCGAAGCACATGCCAGATCACCTCGGCCTCGGGAAGCTCCCGGTAGAAGGCGGTGTCGTCGTCCTCGGCGCAGTAGCGGATGTCGAGCCAATCAGATTGCGGTGCCACGAAATCGATGGACTTCGGACCGGGAATGAAGTGAGCGAGGACCCTCAGCGGCGAGCGTTCGCGCGACGGGTCGGCGTCTAACGCCACCGCTTCGCGATCCACTTGGCGATGGTATCGGCTTGTTCACTGCGCGCCCCGGGAGTAGTGAAGTAATGATCGGTGTCGATCGAGAACTGCATCTTGTCCGAGCCGGCAAGCGCGTCGAAGATGTGCTGGGCGTCCGACGGGAACACGCCGGTGTCCTGGTCGGCGTTGATCACCAGAGCCGGGCACGTGATCCGGTTGAGGTGCGGTTCGGCGCGAGTTTGGGCGTGTCGAAGGCTCCACATGCCGATCCAGTTGCGCAATGTGCAGGCCGCAGCGATACCGCGTGCAGATCTGTTGGCCTGCATCGGCACTCCGGCATAACACATGTTCGCGGGTCGCTTCGTCGGCTCCAGGGCGGGATCGACCATGCGCGGGTCCGCCCATGTCCGCAGCACCGTGAACGGGCGGTCGGAGAAACCGGATGCACGCACATGCTCGAGTTCGGCCTCGGCCCAGTCCGTGATTGCGTGGTTTCGTGCGATCTGAGCGGCCCGGTACCGCTCGACGAACTCGGTCGAGAACGGTGGGCCGTTATTCTCCTCAAAGAGATCGAGATCGGGATCGCTTGCGACCGCGTCGGTCTCGTCGACGACCGCCGCGTCCATCCAGGCGGTCAGCACGTCGGGGCGGCCGGGATGCGCCGCGGTCGAGACGTACCCGTCGGCGGCAGGCAGGTCGGTCAGGCCCGTTGCGGGACGCATTCCCGGAAGCGGTGTCACATGTGGGTCGACGGCCTGTGCCTGGTAGGCCGCCATCAACGATCCACCCCCGGAGTTTCCGAGCAGCACAATGGTTTCCACGCCTTGGACCTCGCGCAGCCATCGCACGCCGACACCGATGTCCACTAGCGCATGGTCGAGCAGGAAGCTGCTCTCGAATCCGCGATAACGGGTGTTCCAGCCCAGGAAACCGATGCCGCGGGTGGCCATGTAGTCGGCGAGATAGTGCTCGGAGAAATCGATCTGGTAGTGCGTGGCGATCATCGCGACCTTCGGTTTGCGGCCCACCCCGCGGTGATAGAGGCCCTGGCACGGATGCCCACCCGCACCCGCCCGCCGGGCGGTCGGGGAATCGAGGCCGACGAACTCACGGATGACACCCGGCGTTGCGGTGCTCGATGGCGTTTTGGTCATCCGGGTTGCCTTCTGCCGAGCCAAAAAGCAAGGGCTACAGGCTGTTCAACGATCTTGATGATCGGTCTGACCGGCGGTGGGACGCGCGGGACGATCGTCATAACGGTGCTGGTCCGTTCGTCATTGCTCGTGATTGCCCCTGATGCTAAATTCGATTTGCGTTTCTGGCCAGAGATTCGCGCTAGGAGGCGCCCAGTGATCAGGCCCGACAATCCCAACACCGAGTTCGAACTCGGCGGCATCAACCATGTCGCGCTGGTGTGCTCGGATATGGCGAAAACCGTCGACTTCTACAGCAACGTCCTCGGTATGCCGTTGATAAAGTCGCTCGATCTGCCGGGAGGCATGGGGCAGCACTTCTTCTTCGACGCCGGTAACGGCGACTGTGTCGCATTCTTTTGGTTCGCCGACGCGCCGGACCGGGTTCCCGGCGTCTCCTCGCCCGAGGCCATTCCGGGGATCGGGGACATCGTCAGCGCCGTCAGCACGATGAACCATCTGGCATTTCACGTACCCGCCGAGAAATTCGACGAATATCGGCAGCGGCTCAAGGCCAAGGGCGTGCGGGTCGGTCCTGTGCTCAATCATGACGATAGCGAGGCCCAGGTTTCGCCGACGGTGCATCCCGGCGTTTACGTCAGGTCGTTTTACTTCCTCGACCCGGACGGCATTACGCTCGAATTCGCCTGCTGGACCAAAGAGTTCGGCGAGAGTGACGCGAGAGCTACGCCGAGGACCGCCGCGGAGCGGCGCCCGAGGGTGACCGCCTGAGCTGGTCAGGCGTCGTTCGTCGGCACACCTGAGATCGCGTTGATGTTCGCCGCGAGCCGGTCGATGAGTTGGTCGGCATCCAGATCTAGGCGCCCCGCCAGCCACGTGCTGATCGTCTGGCCCACCCCGCCGACCGCGAAATGCGCCGTCGCTTCGTCGAGTTCGTTCTCGTACGGGCCGACCGCGCCCGCGTGCTGCAGCAGCAACTGTGCGAACAGGGCTGTGGACTCGACGCGTTTGCGCGTGATCACCGTGTTCGACAATTCAACGCTGAACACCAGGCGACCCACGCGCAGGTCTGCGGCGATGGTGTGCACGATGTTCGCCATGGCCGCGCGCGGCTGCTCGCGGGGCGGCGCGGCCGCGACGGCCGCCTGGGTCGTCGCCGCGATATCGGCGATCACCCAGTCGTAGACCTGGGCGGCGAAGTCGTCCTTGTCGTGGAACGTCTCGTAGAAGTAGCGGACACCCAGGCCGGCCTTGGCGCAGATCGCCCGCACTGTCAACTCGGCGAGATCGTCGGCACCCGCGCCGAGCAGCTCGAGTCCGGCGTCGAGCAGGCGCAGCCGGCGCTGCGCGAGGCGCTGGACCGCGGCGACGCCCCGGTAGGGCCGTACCTGTGCCATGACCGCCATCTTGACACCCGGCACCGAGCGGAGGCAATATCAGGAAACACATGTTCTCACATTGCGATAGGGGTTCCCCGATGGTTTCCCAGCCGATCGACCACGTCGGAAGACCGGTCAACGACGCGCCGCTGCCCGGGCGCAAGCTGCGTCGCAACGTCGCGCCAGGGGACGCCATGCTCGGGATCGGCCTGCTGTCGGGTCCGGCCAACGTGATCATGGAACTCTCGCGGCCTGGCGTCGGATACGGCGTCAAAGACAGCCGAGTCGAGAGTGGCCGCGCGGATCGGCACCCGATCAAGCGGGCGCGGACGACGTTCACCTATCTTGCGGTCGCGCTCGCGGGCACCGATGAGCAGAAGGCCACGTACCGGCGTGCGGTCAACCGGTCGCACGCCGAGGTGTACTCGCTGCCGGACAGCCCCGTCGAGTACAACGCGTTCAATAAAGATCTGCAGCTGTGGGTGGCAGCTTGCCTGTACAAGGGCTTCGTCGACGTATACCGGGTCTTCGTCGGCGAGATGGACGACGAATCGGCCGACCGCCACTACCGCGACGGTGCGGCGCTGGGCACCACGCTGCAGGTTCCCGCGGAGATGTGGCCGGCCGATCGCAAGGCCTTCGACGAGTACTGGCAGGAGTCGCTGGACAAGGTCCACATCGACGACGCGGTGCGGGAGTACCTGTGGCCCATCGCCGCGGGCCGGCTCGGCGACCTCAAGGCTCCGGTGTGGCTGCAGAAGCGCACCGATGCGTTCAGCCTCTTCATCACGACCGGCTTCCTGCCTCAGCGGTTCCGCGACGAGATGCGACTGCCGTGGGACGCGAAGAAGCAGCGCCGGTTCAACCGGGTGATGGCCATGCTGGGCCGCATCAACAATGTGATGCCGCGGTTCGTCCGGCAGTTCCCGTTCAACGTGCTGCTCAAAGACCTGGACTGGCGGGTGCGCACGGGCCGGCCGCTGGTGTAGTCAGTTCGGCGCGGCCCGCCTATCTCCGATCTGACTGCACACTTGAGGCCACCGGTCTGCGTGGCACTTGGCCTGACAGAGCGCTGTCAGATTGTCGGCGTACAACAAGTACATGCGCAACGACAACGACACCTGGGACATCACTACCAGCGTCGGCTCCACCGCGTTATTCGTCGCTGCGGCCCGGGCGCTGGAGGCGCAGAAGCCGCACCCGATCGCTGTCGACCCCTTCGCCGAGACGTTCTGCCGCGCGGTGGGTGGTGAGTGGGCGGATCTGCTCGACGGAAGAGCGCCCGACCATCCTCTGCGAACCGACGACTTCGGCACGGCGTTCGTGGACTTCCAGGCCGTCCGCACCAGGTACTTCGACAACTATTTTCGCGCCGCCGCCGACGCGGGAGTCCGGCAGATTGTGCTGCTGGCCGCGGGCTTGGATTCGCGCGCGTACCGCGCCCGCGGGTGGCGTGCCGAGGCCACACGCCTCGAGGACTGGTTGTCTGAGAACGGCCGGCCGGTGCCCGAGGAGGGGTCGGAGGCCGCGACGATGACTGGGACTATAAGCCTGGTGAGCGCCGTCAAGGCGTGAGCTTGTTCACCCGCTGAGCGGACCCCGTGCGTCTGTACAAGTTAGCTTAGTCAATGCTAACTTCGGGCGGAAAGTTAGCCTGCCATTACTACGGGGAGAACACGGCGCGTGCCGCTACAGACCGATTTTGCTGCGACTTCGCGCGTCGACCACGACGTGGTGAGTCGGTTCGCCACGTGTTGCCGAGCCCTCGGGCTGTCGGTGCACGACCGTCGACGCCCGCCGGATCCGGTCGCGGCCCGATCCGGTTTCACTGAACTCACCCGGATCGCTCGCGAACAGTGCGATGCGTGGACGGGTCTGGCCGCGGCGGGGGATACCAGCGCCCGGGTGCTCGAGGCCATCTGGCAGACGGTTGCCACGGCCGGTGTGCTGCAGCGCCACGTACAGCTCGGCGAAGGTGACTTGGCCTTCACTTACGACACCGGGCTCTACCTCAAGTTCTCGGCGTCGACACCCGACGACTTCCAACTCGCCTACGCCGTCACGCTGTGCGATGCCGGTGACTACGTAGGCGCCGACGAACTCGTCGAGCCGTTGATCACCCGACGCCCCAGCTGGCTGGACGCGCGGTGGGTGCGGATCGCGATGTACTACCGCGCCGAGCGCTGGTCGGATGTGGTCCGGCTGATCACTCCGATCGTCAACGACACGCGGCTGGTCGAGACCTACGCACACGCGGCGCGCGTTGCGCTCGGCACGTCGCTCGCCCGCTTGGGCATGTACGCACCCGCGCTGTCGTACCTCGAGGACCCATCCGGCCCAGTCGATGTCGCCACGGTGGACGGCACGCTCGTCAAGGCGCTCTGCCTGCGCGCGCAGGGCGAGGAGCTCGACGCGGCCGACGTGCTCGCCGAACTGTACGCCGCGAACCCGGAAAACGAGCAGGTCGAGATCGCGCTGTCGGACACCTCCTACGGCATCCTGACGACCACGGCCGCGCGCATCGAGGGCCGCTCCGATCCGTGGGACCCCGCCACCGAGCCGAGCGAGTCCGAGTTCGTCGACCCAGGCGCCAAGGAGCGCAAGGCGCACCTGCTACTCGAGGCCGAGGCCGAGCTCGCCGAGTTCATCGGCTTGGAAGAGGTCAAGTACCAGGTTGCGCGGCTGAAGAGTTCGGTCGCCATGGCGATCCGCCGCCAGGAGCGTGGCCTGGCCGTGGCGCAGCGCACCAACCACCTCGTGTTCGCGGGCCCTCCCGGTACCGGTAAGACGACCATCGCGCGTGTTGTGGCCAAAATCTATTGCGGTCTGGGCATTCTCAAGAAGGAGACCGTCCGCGAGGTGCACCGAGCCGACCTGATCGGCCAGCACATCGGTGAAACCGAGGCCAAGACCAACGCGATAATCGACAGCGCGCTCGACGGTGTGTTGTTCCTCGACGAGGCCTATGCGCTGGTGTCGACCGGCGCCAAGAATGACTTCGGCCTGGTGGCGATCGATACGCTGCTGGCGCGCATGGAAAACGACCGCGAGCGGTTGGTCGTCATCGTCGCCGGTTACCGCAAGGATCTCGACGCGTTCCTCGACACCAACGAGGGCCTGCGGTCCCGCTTCACCCGCAGCATCGAATTCCCCTCGTACACACCGCATGAACTCGTCGAGATCGCGGTGCGCATGGCCGAGAAGCGCGACAGCGTCTTCGAACCGGCGGCGCTCGCCCACATGGAAACGCTGTTCGGGCAGTTGGCGGCGGCGACGACGCCGGACGCCACCGGTGTGGAGAGGCGCAACCTCGACATCGCCGGCAACGGCCGATTCGTCCGCAACCTGGTCGAGCGTTCCGAGGAGGAGCGCGAGTACCGACTCGATCACCTCCCGTCGACTGGCGGTTCCACCGCCGAAGCCCACGACTTCACAGATGACGAGCTGATGACCATTACCGATGGAGACGTCACCAAATCCGCCATTCCGCTGCTGCGTGGCCTCGGTTTGACGGTGCCCGAATGAGCACTCCGGACAATTCGGATCGCCGGGCGTTTGCCTCGCGCACCCCGGACAACGAGAACCCCGACCGGGTCGTGTACCGCCGCGGGTTCGTCACCCGTCATCAGGTGACCGGATGGCGATTCATCATGCGGCGCATCGCATCCGGTGTCGCGCTACACGACACCCGCATGCTCGTCGACCCGCTTCGCACCCAAGCCCGTTCGGTGCTCGTCGGCGCGCTGGTGCTGATCACCGTCATGGCTGGGTGTTTCGTGTTCTCGCTGATCCGGCCCGGCGGCGTCGCGGGCAACGACGCGATCCTTGCCGATCGCACCAGCTCGGCCCTCTACGTTCGCCTCGGCGAGCAGCTGCACCCGGTGCTGAACCTGACGTCCGCGCGCCTGATCGCGGGCCGGCCGGACAACCCCTCGCAGGTCAAGACCAGCGAGATCGACCAGTTCCCCCGCGGCAATCTGATCGGTATCCCGGGTGCCCCGGAACGCATGGTGCAGAACACCACCAGTGACGCCGATTGGACGGTGTGCGACGGAGTTTCGGGACCGGCCGTCGGTGTCACGATGATCGCGGGCCCGCTGACCGACGGCGGCGAACGCGCGAAGCAGCTGTCCGACAACAAGGCGATCCTGGTCTCCACCCCGAGCGGTCCCAATGCGGGCACCTGGCTGCTGTGGAGCGGGCGCCGAAGCGCGATCGACATGAACGACCGCGCGGTCACCAGTGCACTGGGGCTGGGTACCGCAGGCGCCGACACGCGGCCCGTCGCGCCCGGCTTGTTCAACGCGGTGCCCGAAGCCCCCGCGTTGATTCCGCCGGTCATCCCTGGGGCCGGTGAACCGCCACGGTACCCGTTGCCGGTGCCCGCGCCGGTCGGTGCGGTGGTCACGGCCTACGCCACCGACAACACCCTGCGTCACTACGCGGTGCTCGGCGAAGGACTGCAACCGATTTCACCGGTAATCGCCGCAATCATGCGTAATGCGAACTCGTTCGGACTCGACCAGCCGCCGCGGTTGGGCGCCGACGACATCGCGCGTCTGCCCGTCGCGGGTGTCATCGACACCGATGCCTATCCCGCCGAACCGATTTCGCTCGTCGACTCCACCGACGCGCCGTTGACATGCGCGCAGTGGAAGCGCCCCGCCGATGCCACGAGCGCGACACTGAACCTGCGTTCCGGTGTCACCTTGCCGGTCTCCGATCAGCTGCGTCCCGTGCCGCTGGTCGGAGCGGGCTTGGGAACGACCGCAAACCAGGTGGTGCTGAATCCCGGGCGCGGCTACCTGGTCCAGACGGTCGGGCAGGACGGCGGGGGCGCGTCGACGTCACCCGTCGGCGGCGCAACCTTCTGGCTCAGCGATGTCGGGGTCCGCTACGGCCTCGACACCGACGGTGACGAGAACGCCATCGCCGCGCTGGGCCTCACCCCGCCCGCCCTACCGATTCCATGGTCGATGCTGAGCCAGTTCGCGCCCGGCCCGACGCTGTCGCGAGGCGATGCGTTGCTGGCCCACGACGCGCTGGCCGCTGCCCCCCGCCCCGCTGTCGTGAGGGAGACGCCGTAATGAGTCGGCTCATATTCCAGGCGCGTCGCCGCATCCCGGTGCCGACGACGCGCAAAGGCACCATCACGATCGAACCGCCGCCCGAGCTGCCGCGGGTGATTCCGCCGTCGCTGCTGCGGCGGGTGCTGCCGTTCCTGATCGTCATCCTGATCGTCGGCATGATCGTGGCGCTGTTCGCCACCGGAATGCGCCTGATCTCGCCGACGACGCTGTTCTTCCCGTTCGTCCTGCTGCTGGCCGCGACCGCGCTCTACCGCGGCACCGACAACAAGATGCGCACCGAGGAGGTCGACGCCGAGCGGGCCGACTATCTGCGCTACCTGTCGGTGGTCCGCGACAACGTGCGCGCGCACGCCGCCGAGCAGCGTGCGGCGCTGGAGTGGTCGCATCCGGATCCGGGCCTACTCATCGACGTGCCCGGCACCCGCAGGCAGTGGGAGCGCGATCCGCACGACCCCGACTTCCTGGTGGTGCGCACCGGGCTGCACGACGCCCCGCTGAACGCCTCACTGCGGGTGAAGGACAGCGCCGACGAGGTCGACCTGGAACCGGTGTCGCACAGCGCGTTACGCGCCCTCCTCGCCGTGCAGCGGACGGTGCGGGCCGCGCCGACCGGTATCGACCTAGGCAAGGTTTCGCGCATCACGGTCCTCGGCGAGCCCGACGAGGTTCGCGGCGCGCTACGCGCTTGGATCGCCCAGGCCGTCACCTGGCACGACCCCGCCGTGCTCGGCATCGCACTGATCGCACCGGACATCGAGAGCGACGACTGGTCATGGCTGAAGTGGCTGCCGCACAACGGCATTCCGGGAGCGGTTGACGGGGCCGGCCCTGCCCGCTACCTGTCGTCCGACATCGTTGAACTGCGCTCGCAGCTCGCCACGGCGCTCGACGATCGCTCACCGTTCGGCAGCGACGACGTCGACGAGGTCAAGCACCTGCTCATCGTCGTCGACGATCCCGACGTGGAGGCCACGGCGCTGGTCCCGCGCGGTGGGTTGGCCGGTGTGACGGTAGTGCAGCGTGTCGCCGAGCCACCGCACCGCGAGCAGTACCCCGACCCGGAACGGCCGATCCTGCAGCTGACGGACGGCAAACTGCAGCGCTGGCAGACCGGAGGATGGCAGCCCTACGTCGACGCCGCCGATCAACTCGACATCGCGACCGCGCGTCACATCGCCCGCCGGTTGTCGAAGTGGGATTCGAACCCGAGCCACGCACGCACCGGCAGAACAGGGGTGGCGACCTTCTCCACACTGCTCGGCATCCCGGACGCCGCGGCGCTGGACGTGGCGAGCCTGTGGGCGCCGCGGGCGCGCACCGACGAACTGCGGGTGCCCATCGGCGTCACCGCCACCGGTGAGCCGCTGATCTTCGACCTCAAGGACGAGGCCGAAGGCGGGATGGGACCGCACGGCCTGATGATCGGCATGACCGGCTCGGGCAAGTCGCAGACGTTGATGTCGATCCTGTTGTCGCTGTTGACGACCCACTCCGCCGATCGGCTGATCGTGATCTACGCCGACTTCAAGGGTGAGGCCGGCGCCGACATCTTCCGGGACTTCCCGCAGGTGGTCGCGGTCATCTCGAATATGGCCGAGAAGCGTTCGCTCGCCGACCGGTTCGCCGACACGCTGCGCGGTGAGGTGGCACGGCGCGAGCAACTGCTGATGGAGGCCGGTCGTCGGGTGCAGGACAGTGCGTTCAACTCGGTGCTCGAGTACGAGGCGGCGATCGCGGCCGGTCACGACCTGCCGCCGATGCCCACGCTTCTCGTCGTCGCCGACGAGTTCTCGTTGATGCTCTCCGACCATCCCGAGTACGCCGACCTGTTCGACTACGTTGCGCGCAAGGGCCGTTCGTTCCGCATCCACATCCTGTTCGCGTCTCAGACGCTGGATGTCGGCCGGATCAAGGACATCGACAAGAACACCTCATACCGCATCGGGCTCAAGGTGGCCAGCCCGGCCATCAGCCGCCAGGTCATCGGTGTGGAGGACGCGTTCCACATCGAGGCCGGCCCTGAGCACAAGGGCGAGGGATTCCTGGTCCCTGCGCCGGGCGCGATGCCGGTCAAGTTCCGCAGCACCTACGTCGACGGCATCTACGATCCTCCGCGGGTGGAGAGGTCCGTTGTGGTGCAGTCGGTTCCAGTGCCACAGCCGTTCACTGCCGGTCACGTCGAAGCGCCTGCCGACACGGTCGTCGTTTCCGATCCCGCCGCTCACGAGGAGCGTCCGCCGCGCAAACTCGTCGCCACCATCGGCGATCAGCTGGCCCACTACGGTCCTAAGGCGCCTCCGCTGTGGCTGCCTCCGCTGGACGAGCCCATTCCGCTCGACGAACTGCTCGCCCGCGCGGACGTGGCCGAGCGCGAATGGCGTTGGCCGCTGGGCGAGATCGACCGTCCGTTCTCGATGCGGCGCGATCCGTTGATCTTCGACGCCAGGTCCGCCGGTGCCAACCTGCTGATCCACGGTGGGCCGAAGTCGGGCAAGACCACGGCGCTGCAGACCTTCATGCTGTCGGCGGCGGCCCTGCACTCGCCGCGCGATGTGACGTTCTACTGCCTGGACTACGGCGGCGGTCAGCTGCGGTCGCTCGAAGACCTGGCCCACGTCGGCAGCGTCGCCTCTCCGCTGGAGCCCGAACGCATCCGGCGCACCTTCGGTGAGCTCGAGCAATTGCTGCGTGCCCGCCAGGCGCGGGGGCACTCGGGTAACGGCCAGCGCGACGATTACGGCGAGGTGTTCCTGGTCATCGACAACCTCTACGCGTTCAGCCGGGACAACACCGACACCTTCAACACCCGGAACCCGTTGCTGTCGAAGGTCACCGAGCTGGTCAACACCGGTATGTCCTACGGCATCCACGCCGTCATCACGACTCCGAATTGGCTCGAGGTTCCGTTGGCCATGCGCGACGGTCTGGGCCTGCGCCTCGAACTGAAGCTGTCGGATCCGCGCGACAGCAATGTGCGGGTCACCGGTGCGCTGCGCAGGCCCGCCGAAGCGGTGCCCGCCGAGCAGCCGGGCCGCGGCCTGACCATGGCCGCCGAGCACTTCCTGTTCGCCGAGCCGGCGCTGCGCGACATCAGGGTGATAAACGCCCGCCATCGGGGTGTCACGGCACCGCCGGTGCGGTTGTTGCCGCATGATCTCGCGCCCGACGTTGTGGCCCCGTTGTATCCGGCGCCGGAACAGGTGGTCATCGGCCAGCGCGAGGAGGATCTCGCGTCCGTGCCGATGGCGTTCGACCAGAACCCGTTGATGATGGTGTTCGGCGACGCCAGGTCGGGCAAGACGACGTTGCTGCGTCACGTGATTCGCACCATCCGGGAGAACTCCACCCCGGACCGCGTCGCGTTCACGGTGATCGACCGGCGTCTGCATCTGGTAGACGAGCCGCTGTTCCCGGACAACGAGTACACCCCGAACATCGACCGGATCACTCCGGCGATGCTCGGGCTCACCGCCCTGCTGGAGAAGCGCCGACCGCCTGCGGGCCTGTCACCGCAGGAGCTGAGCAGGTGGAAGTACCAGTCCGGCGAGGACGGCCACACCCACTATCTGATCATCGACGACGTCGACCAGATCCCGGATGCGCCCGCGGTCAGCGGGCCGTTCGTCGGGCAGCGCCCGTGGACTGGCATCATCGGATTGCTGTCGCAGGCAAGCGAGCTGGGCCTTCGCGTCATCGTGACCGCACGCGCCACCGGTTCGGCACACGCCCTGATGACAGCACCCCTGCTGCGCCGGCTCAATGAGCTGCAGGCGGCGATCCTGATGCTGTCGGGCAACCCGCAGGACAGCGGAAAGATCCGGGGACATCGGTTCCGGCGTCTGCCTGCGGGCCGAGCGATGCTGCTGGATGATGGCGATGCCCCCACGTTCCTGCAACTCGTCAACCCGTTCGCAGACGCGGTGGCAGGACGCTCAGGAAACAACGGCAACAGTGGAAGGGAGTTCAACTGATGACTCTTCGCGTCGTTCCCGAAGGCCTCGCCGCGGCGGCTTCCGCCGTCGAGGCGTTGACGGCCCGGTTGGCAGCGGCTCACGCCGCCGCCGCGCCCGCGGTCACCGCCGTGATTCCGCCCGCCGTCGATGCGGTGTCGATCCAGACCGCCGTCAGCTTGAGTGCTCATGGGGCACAGCACAATTCGATGGCCGCCCTCGGGGTGGAGGAATTGGGCCGCTCCGGTGTCGGCGTCGGCCAGTCCGGCATCAGCTATGCCACCGGTGACGCTGCCGCCGCGGCGAGCTACCTGGTCGCCGGAGGCTGACCGTGACGGCTCCCATCTGGATGGCCCTCCCCCCGGAGGTCCACTCGGCCATGCTGAGCAGCGGACCCGGCCCGGGTTCGCTGCTGGCGGCGGCGGGGGCGTGGCAGGCGTTGGCGGCTGAATACTCCTCTGCGGCAGCCGAGTTGACCGCTGTTCTCGGTTCGGTGCAGGGCGGCGCGTGGGAAGGCCCGAGCGCCGCCCAGTATGCGGCCGCGCATACGCCCTACCTCACCTGGCTGGCACAGGCCAGCGCGAACAGCGCGGCCGCGGCTGCGCAGCACGGGACCGCGGCCGCGGCGTACACCACGGCGGTGGCGACGATGCCGACGATGGCCGAGCTGGCGCTCAACAAGTCCACCCACGCCGTATTGCTCGCCACCAACTTCCTGGGCATCAACACGATTCCGATCGCTTTGAACGAGGCCGATTACGTCCGGATGTGGATCCAGGCCGCGACGACGATGGGCACCTATCAGGCGGTGTCGGGTGCCGCGGTGGCGGCCACGCCGGTCACGCCTCCCGCGCCTCTGCTGCTGGCGCCGGGTGTGGGCGAGGCGGGAGCCGCCGCTGCCGACGTCATGCAGGCCGGGGCGGCGGCCACCGCTGCGGACTCCGGCGGGGCACGGAACATCGCCGACTCCATCGCCGACCTGCTGCGCGAGATCATGAGGTTCTTCGAGGACTTCTTCGAATCGATCCTGAACTTCGCGCGTCAGTTCTTCGGCAACGTCCTGGACATTCTCAGCGACTTCCTGAACGGCTTCTTCGGGTGGCTCTTCAACCCGTCGTCCGGACTAATTCTGTTGTTCGTCCTTTACCAGGCAATCACGCAGCCGCTCGGGTGGGCCACGTGGTCGTTGATTCTCAGCGCTCCGATCTGGCTGCCACTGTTGATCGGCCTGATCGTCCAGTCGCAGACCCCGGAGCCGGTTCCGGCCGCCGCATCCGAGCCTGCGCCCGCTCCCGCGCCTGCACCCATCCGGCCCGTCGCCGAGCCGCGAGCGGAATCGCTTCCGCCGGTCGCCACCGTGGCACCGGCGGTTCCGGCGGCTCCGGCCGCTCCGGCGGCGTCGGTGGCCGCCGGTGCGGCGCCCGCGGGTGCCGCACCAGCTGCGGCTGCGGCGCCGGTGGTGCCGTATGCGGTTGCCGGTCCGGATCCCGAAGAAGGTGTTTCCCCGACGTTCCGCGAGGGCACCGGCTTGAAGGCGCCCGCATCGGACATGGCTGCGTCGGCCGCCGCCGCTGCCGCCGCATCGTCGCTGGCCAAACGCAAGGCCCGTCGCAAGCGGCCGCAGCCGATCCACCAACGCCAGTACGCCGACGCCTACATGGATTACGAACCCGACGAGCCCGAGGACGCGGCCCCGCCGCGCGAAACGGTCCGGCGTCCGCATGTCGCCGCATCGGAAAAGGGCGCGGGCGCAGTGGGTTTCACCGGTGCTGCGACCAAGTCGGAAGCCGAGGAGGCGAGCGGGCTGACCGAACTCGCCGGAGACTCCTTCGGCGGTGGACCCACCGAACCCATGTTGCCCAGCGACTGGGATCACAAGGGGGGAGAAAACGACTGAACCGAACTGACCGAAACTCATTCCGCCGAACCACAATCCGAAAGGAACATCCATGAGCCTCCTGGACGCTCACATCCCGCAGCTCGTGTCATCCGAGGCCGCGTTCTCGGCGAAGGCAGCCCTCATGCGTAGCACCATGGCGCAGGCCGAGCAGGCAGCGCAGTCGGCACAGGCATTCCACATGGGCGAGTCCTCCGCGGCCTTCCAGGCAGCGCACGCGCGCTTCCTCGAGGTTTCCGCGAAGGTCAACATGCTGCTCGACATCGCGCAGGCCAACCTGGGTGACGCGGCGGGCACCTACGTGGCGCAGGACGCCGCGGCGGCCAGCACCTACACCGGTATCTGAACTTCGAACTGACCTAGACCTACAAGGGAGAACCTGATGTCTCAGATCATGTACAACTACCCGGCGATGCTGGCCCATTCGGGTGAGATGGCCGGATATTCGGGCGCCCTGCACGCCGTCGGCGCCGACATCGCCAGCGAGCAGGCGGCTTTGGCCGGGGCCTGGCAGGGCGACACCGGCACGACCTATCAGGCTTGGCAGGCGCAGTGGAACCTCGCCCTCGAGGAACTGGTGCGCGCGTACCGTGCGATGGCCGCCACCCACGAGCAGAACACCATGACGATGAGCGCCCGGGACCAGGCCGAAGGCGCCAAATGGGGTGGCTAACCGACGGTGGCAGTTAACGCAGTCGAGCTGACCGCGGAGCAGGCCTGGTTCGTCGCCGACGCGTCGGGGGCCGGCAACTACCCCTGGGTGCTGGCCATCACCCCGCCCTACAGCGACCACGCTGAGCGGGCGGAGTTCGAAGCCAGGTTGTCGGCCGAACTGGTCGGGATGGGTGTGATGACGACCGACGGTGTCGTCGAACCCCATGTCCGGCAATGGGTCACGACGACATGCCGGCCCCGGCGTTGGCTTGAACTCCGGTTCGTGCGCGGCTCGGGCAAGATGCTGCGCGGGCACGTTGCGCGCCGTGACGACGACACCGTCGTCGCGCTGCGCGGCGACGGCCTCGTGACGCTCAGCGCGTTGGAGGTGGACCATCCGCAGGCGTTGGTTCCCATCCTGACTGCGGGCCTGTCGGGGCGCCCGCCGGCCAGGTTCGACGAGTTCGCGATACCCGCGCGCATCGGCGCGCGCGCCGATGAGCAGCTGCGCAACGGCGCGACGCTGGACGACGTGATCGAGTTCCTTGGCATCCCGCCGAGCGCACGCGCAGTCGTCGAAGCGGCCTACGCGACGGACCGCAGCTATGTGGAGATCCTGGCCGGCGACCACCGTGACGGCCACCGCGTGAGCACCGATGTCGGCGTTAGCGTCGTCGACACTCGTGAGGGCAGGGTGCTCGTCCATCCAGCGAAGGCGTTCGACGGCGAATGGGTCTCGACGTTCACGCCCGGCACGCCGATGGCGATCGCTACCGCCGTCGAGCGGCTCACCGCAACGCTGCCCGACGGGGCGTGGTTCCCCGACCTGAAACTGACCCGAGACTTCGACTCCAACCAGAGAACGGAACACCAATGGCAGACAGTTTGAGCGGCGCGACAGCGTCTTTGGCGGACCCGGCCCCGTCCCGGTCGATGCCGATAGTTCGCGTCGCGGTGCTCGCCGCGGGCGAGGCGGGCGGTCGAGTCACGGACATGGCGTTGCCGACCGAACTCCCTCTGCGCGAGATCCTGCCCGCAGTACGGCGGATGGCAATGCCCGCCGACGAGGAGTACGGCGACGCCACCCCGGTCGTGCTGTCGCTGGCGCCGGTCGGCGGTGCGCCGTTCAGCCTCGACGCGACGCTGGACACCGTCGGTGTCGTCGACGGTGATCTGCTGGCGCTGCAACCGCTTCCGGCCGGTCCACCTGCACCGCGGATCGTCGAGGACATCGGCGACGCGGCCGTCATCTTCTCCGCCGCCCGCGAGAAGCCGTGGGGGGCGGCACATATCGCGCGTGGTGCGGCCGCGGCGGTGATCACGCTGATCGTGATCGCCACCGTCTTTGCTGCGGTGCACAGCGAAATCATCGGTGGCTTCGCCGGTCTCGCCGTGGCCAGCGGTGCGGCGGCGCTCACGGTGCTGGCCGCTCTGCTCACCTGGGGCCGTTCCCCCCGGCTCGGCACGGCGTTAGCCGTGACGGCGCTCGCGCCCATCACCGTGGCTCTCGCGCTCGGAGTGCCCGGCGACTTCGGGCCGTCACACGTGCTGCTCGCCGCCGCAGGCGTGACGGCCTGGTCGATCGTCAGCATCGTTGTCGCCCAACGGGCCATCGCGGTCTTCACAGCGGCCACCGTCGTCGGGGCCGGTGCACTGATCACCGCGGGCGCCGCGACGATCTGGCACCTGAACCACCTCGTCGTCGGATCCCTGCTCGTGGTGCTCGCGCTCGTGGTCACCGTCCAGGCGGCCCAACTCTCCGCCCTATGGGCGCGGCTGCCGATGCCGGTCATACCCGCTCCCGGTGACCCGACCCCGGCGCCGCACCCGATGAAGGTGCTCGCCGATCTGCCGCGCCGTGTTCGGATCAGCGATTCGCACCAAACCGGTTTCATCGCAGGCGGTGTACTGCTGTCGACCGCGGGGGCGATCACGCTAGCTGCTCCGCAAGGAGTTTCGCCGTGGGCGTGGTACGTCGTGGCCGCGGTGGCGCTTGGATCGGTGCTGCGGGCCCGCGTGTGGGACTCGGCGCCGTGCAAGGCATGGCTGCTGAGCCAGCCCTTCCTGCTTGCGATCTCGTTCATGGTCGTGTTCAGCGTCGACGACCGCATCGGAGCGGCATGGTGGGCGCTGCTGGCGTTCGTTGGCTTGACGGTGGTCTGGGTGATCGTCGCGACGTTCCCGCGGGTCGCCTCGCCGGACACCTACTCGCTGCCGATGCGTCGCATCGTCGGGTTCCTGGCATCCGGTATCGACGCGTCGCTGATCCCGGTGCTGGCCTATCTCGTCGGACTGTTCGTCTGGGTGCTCAATCGATGAGGCATCGGTGATGCGCGACCGGTTGCGCACTGTGGTCGCAGCTACGGCGGCGATGGCCGTCGTGGCGGTGAGTTCTCCGGTCGCACAGGCGCTGACGCCACCTCAGGTGGATCCGGCTGTGCCGCCTCCGTCGGGCGCCGCCGGGCCCGTGCAGCTGCAATCGCAACGCGGGCCGTGCGTCGGCGCGGGTGTGTTACCCGGTAGCGACCCCGGTGCGCCCAGCACCAACCAGAAACGGCTCAACCTCGAGGGCGCGTGGGAGTACAGCCGCGGCGACGGACAACTCGTGGCGGTCATCGACACCGGCGTCACGCCGGGACCTCGACTGCCGAACGTGGAACCCGGCGGGGACTTCGTCGAGTCGACCGATGGGCTCAGCGACTGCGATGGTCACGGAACGCTGGTGGCAGGGCTGATCGCGGGACAGCCGGGGGCCGACGGATTCTCCGGGGTGGCGCCAGGTGCTCGCGTGCTCGCGATCCGGTCGACGTCGTCGCGGTTCTCCCCGCGCGAGATCGGCGAGAATCCGGCGACGGCACAGGTCGCACTCGATGTGGCGACCCTGGCTCGTGCGGTTGTCCGCGCGGCGGACCTGGGTGCGAGGGTCATCAATATCTCCGCCGTCACGTGCCTGCCCGCAACGGAGAACATCGACCAGAACGAACTCGGTGCGGCCCTGCGCTATGCCGCCGTGGACAAGGACGCGGTGATCGTCGCTGCCGCGGGCAACACCAAGATGGGGTTGAACCCGGGGTCGGCATGTCCGTCCAACCCGCTGTCGGATCCCAGCCGCCCGGAGGACCCTCGTAACTGGGCAGGTGTGACGTCGGTGTCGATACCGTCGTCCTGGCAGCCGTATGTGCTTTCGGTCGGTTCACTCGACAGCGCCGGGCGCCCATCGGATTTCACGATGGCGGGACCGTGGGTGGGGATAGCCGCGCCCGGGCAGGATATCGTCTCGGTGGGTAACGGCGAAGGCGGCGCACTCGCCAACGGGCTACCCGACGAGCGGGGCCGGTTGTATCCGCTGAACGGTACGAGTTTCGCGGCCGCGTATGTATCCGGCGTTGCGGCATTGATACGCAGTCGTTTTCCCGAGCTGACCGCCGAACAGGTCAGGGACCGGCTCACGGCCGGTGCGCAGGGTGCGGCGCGAGCACCATCGAACCTGACCGGTGCCGGACTCGTCGATCCCGTCGCCGCGCTGACATGGGATGTGACAGCGGCCGTCGCCGGGAACGGGGAGCCGGAGCCCCAGCCCGTCGCCGCACCGCCGCGACCGGCCGCCCCCGACGAGACCCCGAAGGTGGTCGCGTTCGTGGGAACCGGTGTGCTGGCGCTGATCGCAGCCGTCACGGCCGCGGTCGCGGTCCACCGGCGGAGGAACCTAGACAACCAAGCGGAGGCATCGTGACCATTCGAATTGCGCTGGCGTCGTTGGCCGTCGTCCTGGCGGCAATGGCGTACCCGTGGGAGACAACCCCGGATTGGTGGATCTTCGGGATCGCGGTCACCGTGGTGGTCGTCGTGTTCGCATGGTGGCGGGGCCAGTTCGTCACAAACATGATCGGTCGGCGGTTGGCGGTGTTTCGCCGCAACCACTCCAAGCCGAAGCCGCAGAGTCCGAAGCAGGCCACGGTGGTGTTGCGGGTCGACGACCCGTCGGGATTCGGTGTGCCGCTGCTGCTGGTCGCGGGCTACGTCGAAAGGTTCGGCGTCCGTAGCGAGAAGGTTCGCGTGACAAACCGCGATTCCAATGGTGTTCGTACCACGTGGATCAGCCTGACCCTGGATGCCGAGTCGAATCTTGTTGCTCTGCAGGCACGTTCACCTGAGCTGCCGCTGCGCGAGACTGCCGAGATCGCCGGCCGTCGCCTCGCCGATCACCTACGGGAAGCGGGCCTTGATGCGGCACCCGTCGACGATGCGGATGCGCCGTTGATCGGAAAGGGTCGCGAGAAGTGGCGCGGTGTCCGAGACGAAGGCGGATTCGTCTCGGCCTACGGGATTCCCGTCGACGAGCGGTTGGGTGAACGCCTCGACGAGGTGTGGTCTCAATCGTCTGAGACATGGACGGCCGTCGAGTTCAGTGGTTCGGCCGCGCACCTGACTGTCGCGGCGGTGTGTGCGTTCCGCACACCCGATCCCGTACGCGGGGTGCCCGTGTCGGGTCTGACACCGCATCGCGGAGTCCAGGGACCGTTGCTCAAGGCGTTGGAGCCCAAGGCCGTTGGCAGGCTGGACGTTCCGGCTAAGCCGGTTGCCGTCGATCTGCTGGCGCGGACCGACTGGCCGGCCGGATATCAGGCCGAACTCAGTCGAACATGAATCCCTTCATGAAGCGGGTCATCCTGCGCAGATAGTCGGGCTGGCTGACATGCAGGATGTGGTTGCCCGGGAACCAGTGGAACGCGCAGCGGTCCCAGTGCTCCCACAGCATCTCGGCCTGTTCCGGCGGCGCCAGCCGGTCACCGAGACCTGTGATGATCAACCGGCGGTCCTTGGGAACCAGCGGGGCGTAGTTCAGGGGTGAGGAGAATAGGGTGGCGCCGCCGGTGAGTTCCGCGTCGGTACCCGTCAGCAGGTTTCTCAGTCCCACGACTTTGTTGGCGGGGAACCATTCGTCCACCGTCTGATCGGGGGCGACGACAGGGACATTGGGGATCACGGCCTGGATCCGGTCGTCGACCGCTGCGATGAGCGCTGATGTGTATCCGCCGAGTGACATGCCGGTCAGCGCGATGCGGTCGACGCCGGTGAACTCCAGATAGTCCAGGACCGAACGGAAGTCGTGCACCGCCTGGGCCATCGCCTCGGCGAAGCCCGAGAACCCGTTGGCGAAGAACCCGTAGCCGCTGAACGGGGAGCCCTTCTCGGCACGCGGACCGTGGAAGGGCATGGTGTACAACAGGACGTCGTAGCCCGACCGGAAGAACCACGGCAGCGAGAAGAACAAGCCGTTGAACAGATACGGCGAACCCATGAATCCATGGATCAGGCAGAGCGTGGGGTGCGGCCCGTCATCGTGTCGCCAGTGCTGGGCGTGTACGACGTTGTTGCGTTCGAATCCGCGGCACTGGGTGCGCAAGTCAGGGTTGATCGCCTCGAAGCTGCTGTCGAAACGAATGTTCTGAACCTGACCCTTCGCGATCCACTCGGCCAGCGGGTTGGCTGCTCGCGATGCGACGCGGGGCGGCGAAGTGGGCGCGGGAAACGATTGCGTGGGATCCTTGGCCGCGGCCAGTCCGGCGTAGAACTGCAGCTGTTCGCGTTCGGCGCGTGACTGAGACCGGCTTAGGCCGCCGGCCAGCGTCGGCAGCATCGTCGTCGCGAGCAGCGATGCGATTGCGGTGCGCAGTGCGAGATCGGCCACGGCTGACGAGTCGACGATGAAGCGCTGGCGCAGCGTCAGGTCGGCGCGTCGTGGCAGCCCTGTGCTGGCATCTGCACCGGGGACATCGGGAACGGGAATCGGCGGATCGACCGGATCGGCTTCCGTTTGGCTCACTTCCGCATGGTATCCCGTTTGGGCGGTGTCAAACTGTCAGCATGTGGAACCCCGACGCATATCTGGCGTTCGCCGAGGAGCGCGGGCGCCCGTACTTCGACCTGTTGTCGCGGGTCGCAGCCGATGCCCCGCGGCGGGTCGCGGATCTGGGTTGTGGGCCGGGCAATCTGACGGCCTCATTGGCCCAGCGTTGGCCGCAGGCACGCATAGAGGCGTTCGACAGCTCGCCGGAAATGGTGCGGGCCGCGCGGGACAGAGGCATCGACGCGAACGTCGGTGACGCCGGCGATTGGCTGCCGAAACCCGATACCGACGTCGTGATCAGCAATGCCACCCTGCATTGGGTGCCCGACCATCCACGCTTACTCGTCAGGTGGGCCGAACAGTTGCCGGCACGGTCGTGGATCGCGATGCAGGTACCGGGGAACTTCGACGCACCGTCACATCGCACGGTGGGAGAACTCGTCCGGCGTGACCGATGGGCAGAACGACTGCACGACTTCCCGTTTCGGGAGTCACCGGTGAAGGATCCGGTGGAGTACGCAGACCTGCTGACCGACGCTGGTTGTACGGTCGACGCGTGGGAGACCACCTACGTGCACGTGTTGACCGGCGGGGATCCGGTGCTGAACTGGATCGCGGGGACGGCGCTACGCCCGGTGCGCAATAGGCTCACCGACACCGAGTGGGACGAGTTCCGCGACGAGTTGATCCCGCTGCTGGACGCGGCGTATCCGTCGCGGAGGGACGGCACGACATTCTTCCCGTTTCGACGTGTTTTCGTGGTGGCTCAGGTGAACTGAGCCTCTCGCCGCTCAACGATGCAGGGTGTTGTCCCTCATGTGGGAAGCCCGTCTTTTTCTGCGTCCGCTCGGTACCGGTCGACCCACGCGTCGGAGCGCTGGTCGGACTGCCGTTCAAGGACCGGTTCGGGCGCGAGCCGTCGGTCCTGTCCGAGCGCTTCGAGGACATCGCCGACGATCTGTGAAAGATTGCGCCACAACACCGGATACGCCACCTCCATCGGAGCAACCCCTTCCTCATCGAACCAAGTGCGCCAACCTTCCTCCTGGGCGCGCAACATCGTCACGATGTGGGCGATCGCTCCCGCGTGGTATTCGGCGCGGGCATCGCGCGCCGGGTCGGGTCGGCCACGCCATACCCGGGTCTGCACCGCACGCCAGAACGAAACCGCTTGGGAGACAACGTCAGGACGGAAGACGTGGATGGGGAACGGGTCGCTACCGATGACGTCCCGGATCGCCGACAGCAGGCCGGTACCTGAGCGGTCGGGCAGTCTGCTGGCCCGATCGAGCAGTAGCGGAGTCTGGTTCCACATCAGCTTGCCGCCCCAGATTCCATTGGGGGTGCGGCCGGCCGTGCGGATGTAGTCGCGCCAGATCTCCGGGGGAGCGAGGTCGGGTTTGCCCTCGTCGATCGGGTCGAGGAGGCGGAGAATCGACTCGTCGGTCACACCCTCGAACCACTGCCTGGGCTGTGGCGACTGGCTGGTGCTCGGTAGGTACTGGAAGAACTCGACGGGGTCTCCGGCGACACCGGTCGCGCGCAAGGACTCCACCAGCAGCGTGCTGCCGCTGCGCTGAGAGGCCAGGACGAGATAGGCCGTCGGGGCTGACATGCGCGCAGCTTACCCACACGGCAAACATCCGACACCACACGCATTTTCGCTCACGCTGAGCGAAATTATTGGCCACTGTGATCGGCTTTGACGCCGCGTTCGGACGCGATTGCGGACCGGCTCGGCAGCTGGCGTTGGATACGCAGATATGTTTCGGTGTAGCGCTCCGATATCCGGGTGCCTGCGAACTCTGAGGGGATGACGTCGTTGGTCTTGACACGCCAGTCGTTGAGCAGCAGGGCGAGATCATCGGCGACGGACTTTGCTTCGGCCGAGACGCTTCGGACTAGGAGGTTGTTCGACTCGTTGGGGTCGGCGCGCAGGTCGTAGAGCTCTCGTTGCGGTCGCTCCACTCGGGTGAGGGGCGCGACGATGCGCCCAGGCGCGCTGTCGGCGATGTCCAACGGTAGATCGAGGAGCGGGCGCGCCGCGTAATTCTCGATGTAGCTGTATTCCTTGGTGCGGATCGCGCGGATCGGGTCGAACGAGTCGTGGTAGGTCTTCGTTGTGTACACCTCGGTGCGAACGGGCGGCTCAGGGGAGGCCAGCAGGGCCGCCTTGTGCGAGAGCCCCTCGACATCGGCCGGTACCTCGACACCGAGGAGGTCGAGCAGTGTGGGAACCAGGTCCACTCCGCTGAACAACTCGTCGTACACCGTCGGCGGGACATTCGCGTCGCGTGGCGGGCGCAGCATCATCGCGATGCCGGTGCCCGCGTCGTACAGCGTGGATTTGGCGCGGGGGAGTGCTGGGCCGTGGTCGGTCATGAACACCACCCATGTGGTGCGGTCGAGGCCGGTCGCTTCAAGGGTGTCGAGCAGTCGGCCGACCGCGGCGTCGGCCACCGTGATCGACCCGTAGAACTCGGCGAGATCCTGCCGGACTTCCGCGGTGTCGGGCAGATACTCGGGGACGTCGACGCCTGTGGCATCGGCTGGTTCATACCTGTCGCGCGGGTACGGTCTATGCGTCTCGAAGAAGCCCGCTGTCAACAGGAACGGCTTATCCGGCGGGTCGGTGAGCCACCGCGTCGCCTGTCCGACAACGTATTCACAGTACGAGTTAGAGACGTCGAACTCATCGAAGCCGAGCTTGGCAGGGTATGAGGTTTCGTGTTGCATACCGAACAAGGCGGTATGCCAACCTGATTCGGACAGAATCTGCGGCAGTGTACGGACACCCGCGCGGTATTCCCATCCGTGGTGGGCAAGGCCGACGAGACCGTTGCTCTGGGGGTAGCGGCCGGTGAACAAGGAACCCCGCGATGGCGAGCAGAGCGGCGCAGTCGCATGCGCGCGGGTGAACAGAATGCCTTCGGCGGCGAATTCGTCGAGACGAGGACTCGACACGTCGAGGTGACCGTACGCGCCGAGATAGCGGCCGAGGTCGTGCCAGTGAACGATCAGCACGTTGTCTCGGCGCCGGTCTGTCACGTTCCATCCTTTCGTCGGTCGACGTCTCCACTTCAACCTGCGAAGCGTGGACGGGCAACCCTTTGACTCATGGCGCTCGACCTCACGCTCGTTATGTGGCCCTCACGCTCGGTACGACCTCGCTCTCGGCACGTTATCTACAGGCGTTCGGCCGACGGCCGTCGGAGTTGTCCCCAAGTTCTGGTTCGTCCACAGATGTGGTTGTGGCCGGTCGTTGCGGTCAACGCGGTCGGGGGTGGTCGTTAGATTCGTTCGTATGTTCGATGAATTGGTGGGGGTGGCCGGCCGGTCCCGGGGTGCGGGCGCGATCGGGGCGTGGGCGCGGGTGGAAAACGCCGCGTGCGCGCGCCGGTTGGCCGCTTCCGCCGATGTGCTCGAGCGATTGATCCGGGAGGCCGGGGCGGTTGATCGCGAGCAGTGGTGCATCGACAACTGGGCGATCGCGGCCGCCGAGGTCGCCGCCGCCCAGGGCGTCTCCCTGGGCGTGGCCTCCCACCAACTCTCAATAGCTGATGATCTGCGCCAGCGCCTGCCCGCGGTGGCCGCGGTGTTCGCCACCGGCGCGCTCTCGTCTCGCATGGTGGCCACGGTCACCCATCGCACCCGGCTGGTGCGCGATGCGGCCGCACTGACCAAGATTGACGCCGAACTCGCGACCGAGCTGCCCCGCTGGGGCATCCTGTCGGCGACCAAACTCGACACCGCCATCGACACCTGTGTGGACCGCTACGACGCGGGCGCGGTGCGGCGCACTGAGAACGCCGCGCTGGGCCGCGACGTGGTGATCCACGATCCGCCCGACGGGTCGGGCACTGCCGCGATCGAGGGTTGGTTGTTCGCCGCCGACACCGCCGCCCTCGACGCGCGCCTGGATGCGATGGCCGCCGCAGTGTGCGACCACGACCCGCGTACCACCGAGCAACGCCGCGCCGATGCCCTCGGCGCCCTCGGCCACGGCGCCGACCGACTCACCTGCGCATGCGGGCGCCCCGAATGTGAAGCCGCAACCGCCACCCCCAGCGCTGTGGTCATCCATGTCATCGCCCGCCACGAATCACTGTCCGACGACACCCCCGCCGCACTGCACGGCGCAGCACCGCACACGCCACACGAGGAGAACCAGGGCGAGTCCGCGGGCCCGGCGGGCACCGACCCGGGGTATCTGATGGGCAAGGGTCTGCTGCCGGCGCCGCTGCTGGCGAGCACCCTGGCCGCCACCGCCAAACGTCAACCGGTGATCCACCCCGGCGATGCCGGGCCCGAACCGCGCTACAGCGCCTCAACAAGCTTGGCGTGGTTCGTGCGCTGCCGCGACCTGACATGCCGATTCCCCGGCTGCGACGTTCCGGCCACCGCCTGCGACCTCGACCACACCATCGCCTACCCCGCCGGGCCCACCCAAGCCTCAAACCTCAAATGCTTGTGCCGCCACCACCATCTGCTCAAAACCTTCGCCAGCTGGCGCGACCGCCAGTATCGCGACGGCAGGATCGAGTGGACCTCCCGCCACGGGCAGACCTATACCACCCACCCCGGCAGCCGCCTGCTATTCCCCGACCTGTGCCAGCCCACCGCACCCGCCGCCATCAACACCACCATCGACACCAACACCGATGAGGCGCGCACCCTGAAAATGCCGCGCCGCACACGAACTCGTGAGCAGAATCGTATTGCGGCAATCGAAGCCGAACGGCGCCGCAACCAGCCCTACGTCGCCGAACGCAACAAACCCCCACCCTTCTAAGGAACCCGTTCGAGATAGAAGTAAGCGTGGCGGCCGTTGTCGAGTGCGTTCTTACCGTTCATGATGCCCATCACGGCATGGTCGTCGATCTTCTTGAAATGGTCGTGGACGGGCTGTCCGTCGAACACCATCGTGGCGGTTACCTCGCCCCGAAACTCCTCCATCCACAGGCTGCCTTCGCCGTTCTCGGCGTTCGAGTACTTATGGCCGTCTTCGTCCAGGCAGACCAGCGGTTTCACGTCGGTCGCAGAGATGAAGGTCTTGCCGAACCAGTTGATGAGGGCCAACGTTCCGTTTTCCCGGTGACCGGTATCGAATTCACCGCCCTCCCATTCGCCGATCATGAAATCGATGGTCGCAGGCTCCAGCGTTGCCCAGAACGCGTCGAGGTCAGCGTCCGGGATGAACACACGTTTCGGCCCCGCCACAAGCCGCTGTCCTGCGCGCTCTTTGAGCTCGGTGAACCTCTTCCGGGCCAGTTCATCGCTCACGGCGCTCTCCCATCACGCGGCGGTGAGGATCGTTGGTCCAGTATGGCCCCCACATATACAGGTCGGCGGCGATTTGCACAGGGAGGTTTACCGGTCAAAGCGCCTAAGGGTGGTACGGCACCCCTACGGCGCGGAACACGTACTCCGGCGGTACGTCGAAGGACAGCGATCGCCGAGGGATCCGCATGAGCACATCCTCGGGGATGGCGACTTTGTAATTCATTGAAAGTTCGCCGCTGAAGCGGGAATCGACGGCAGCGATGTCGACATCGATCTTCATACCCGTCGGGGAGAGTTCGGCGGTGACGGTCCCGGACTGCGTAGCGTCCCAGCGTTGATCGATGGTGCGGCCGGCCAGTTTCGGAACGGTCGACAGCGTGGCGAGTACACGCTGGTTTGTCAGTGCCAGCGAGCCTACGTAACTCGTTACGTTGGCGTTCGCCCGTCGCCCCGGGATCTTGCCGCTGAAGCGTCGGGTCACCGCGATGTACTCGGAGAGGAAGAGCACACCCTCGGCCTCCACCTCGGCCCGCATCTCGTCCGGCATACAGCCGATACGGAGCAGCTTGCGCAGGAACACCGCCATGGGCAGTCACACTAACGGCCCGACGATCCGCGTGGTAGAGGTGGACGATGGCATCACACACACCTCGGCTGGTGGTATCGGCGCTGGCCGCGGTCGCGGTGTATGCCCTGCTATGGGTCGGTGTCGCGCAGCAGTGGACGTGGTTGGCCGACATCGATTTCGCTGCGCTCGACGCCTTCTACCCGATCGGCGCAGACCATCCTGGATGGGTGCTCGGATGGGATATTTTCTGCCTCGCTCTGGGGCCGGGCATGTTCCGCGTGGTGACCATTGCTCTCATCGTCGTCGCGTTCGTGCGCCGCCGGATCCGCATCGCGATATTCCTGATCGTCACCGTCGAACTGGCCGGACTCGTCACCGAGATCGCGAAGGGAGCCGCCGACCGTCCCCGCCCGGACACCGCGTTCGTCACCGCGCTGGGAACATCGTTTCCCTCCGGCCACGCCCTCGGGGTGCTGGTCGCGGTCTTCGCCCTGCTGACCGTCGCTCTGCCCGCCGTGCGTCCGGCTGCACGCGCTTGGCTCATCGCGGCGGGCATCGCCATCGTCACCCTGATCGGGGTCGGCCGGGTGGTGCTCAACGTCCACCACCCGACCGACGTCGTGGCCGGATGGGCTTTGGGTTACGCCTATTTCGTGCTGTGCCTCCTGCTCGTGCGGCCGTCGCGGCCGATCACGGAAGCGGCCGAAACACCGGAAGCGCCCGGTATCGCACGCTGAAGCTGGCGGTTTCGCACTCGGTTCCGATCTCACCGTCGTGCGCCAACAGTGTCGGACCGTCGACTGCGGTGAACTCGAACTCGGGGACCCGCATCTCGTGATAGAACGGGCTGCGTACGAGCCGGCCGAGCGCGACGTCAACCAGAATGCGCAGCTTGCTGAACCGGTGACCGGTCTCGAGGATCCGGACGTCCATCAGCCCGTCGTCCATCCGGTCCCGCCGCGACGGCGCGAATCCCGAAGGCAGATAAGCCGAATTGCCGAGGAAGAACAGGAACGTCTGCAACGTCTTGTTGTCGTAACGGATGCGGACCGGATCCTCGTGCCGCAACGTGTGATACATCGCGTAGAGCCCGGCCAGCGGCTTGCCGATCTTGCGTTCGTACTTCTCTCGGGTGCGCACGAACGCCGGGTACGCCCCGATGCTCGCGGTGTTGACCACCATCTGATTTTCGTTCAGACACACCATGTCGACGCACGCGACGCTGCCCTGCCGAATCGCGTCGACGGTCTTTTCCACCGTCTCGCAACCGATGTCCTTCGCGAAGTGGTTGAACGTGCCGCCCGGGAACACCGCCAGCGGCACACCCGCCTCGATGGCGGCCGCCGCCGCGCACGACACCGTTCCGTCTCCGCCCCCGATCGCCAGAACCTCGGCGCGCTGAGCCACCGAGCGCAACGCGGTGGCGAAGTCGTCGTCTCCGGAGAGCTCGACTATCTCCGCGCGTGGCAACGCCTCTCGGACTTCTTTGAGAATGTCTGCTCCGGTCCCGCTGCCAGACGCGGGATTGACGACCAGCACCACACCTTCCCCCTCTGGTCGCGGCGGCGTTTCCACTCGCAGCGGATCCGCGGTCGGAAGCCTCGTCGGCACCATTGGAGGCACCACCCGTCCGCCTAGCACCGCAACCGCCGCACCCAGACCGAATCCGGCGATCACGTCTCCGGGGTAATGCGCGCCGACGGCGACGCGGGACAACCCGACGAGCCCCGCCAGAAGCGCCAGGGGAAGACCGAGCGACGCGCTCTCTAGTCCGACACCCACCGCGAAGGCGGCAGCGCTGGCGGAGTGCCCGGACGGAAGCGAGTTCGACGTGGGTCGGCGTCGCGTGCGACGCACCAGTGGCACGGAGTCGAACAGCGGGCGGGGCCGTCGCCGGATGCGCTTGGCGCCCTGGTTGGTGATCAAGCTCGTCGCCGCCAGCGTGAGCATCCCACGCACCGCGCCGCGCCGCGCGCTCGGCTTACCCGTGGCAGCCAGGGCAGCCGCGATCGCGAACCACAGTTTGGAGTGGTCGGCAGCGCGCGTCAGCGGTGGCATCACGGTGTCAAGCAGCGGGGTCGGCGACTCGGCGATCGCGTCGAAGATCTCCTGGTCGAGCGCGCCGAGACCGTGAGTGATTCGCCGTAGGCCTGCGGGCCGGCCGACCACCTGCGCAATATCCATCTCCCCAACGTATCCACGACCCTTGACAAATAATCTTGTCAAGCGCATCGTGGCGTCATGCTCGACGTGGAAGTGATCGACGATCCCGCGGCCGCGGTCAGTGCACTGGACCCGATCCGCGGTCGACTGCTCGCCGAACTCACCGAACCGGCCTCCGCGGCGGCGCTTGCCCCGCGGGTCGGAATATCGAGGCAGAAGGTCAACTACCACCTGCGCGCACTCGAGGAGCACCGGCTCGTCGCCGAAGCCGGCGAACGCCGGTGGGGTGGCCTGCGCGAGCGCTTGCTGGTCGCCACGGCCGCGTCCTACGTCGTGTCGCCCGGCGCGATGGGACCCGTCGCCGCCGACCCCGGCCGCACCAACGACCGCCTGTCCGCCAGCTACCTGATCGCCCTGGCCGCCCGCGCCGTTCGCGAAGTGGGTGAGCTCTGGGCGATCGCCCGTGAAAAAGACAAACGGCTGGCGACCTTGTCGATCGACACCGCGGTCCGCTTCCGCTCACCATCCGACCGGGCGGAGTTCACCCGCGAGCTCTCCGACGCGATCACCTCGCTGGTCGCGCGCTATCACGACGAATCCGATCCGCAGGCGCGCGGCTACCGGTTGCTGGTCGCCGCCTACCCCGCCCCGAAGGAGGACTGAAATGCCCTTGCACAGAGACGATTCCGGTATGCGCCGGGTAGCGGTGGAAGTGCTCGTGCCCGGAACACCGGAGCAGGTCTGGCATGCAATCGCCACCGGCGTCGGCATGGGCGCGTGGTTCACGCCGACGACGGTCGAGGAACACGTCGGCGGCGCCATCAGATTCGACTTCGGCGGCGAGAGCTGCGGGACGGACGCCTCGGGCGGCAAGGTGACCGCCTGGGAGCCTCCGCATCGCTTCGCCTACGAGGAGCACGACTGGAGCGGCGACGCGCCGCCACTTGCCACCGAAGTGACGGTCACCAGCCGCTCCGGGGACCGCTGCGTCATCCGGATGGTGCACAGCCTGTTCACCGATCGAGACGACTGGGACGACGAGATGGAGAGCTTCGAATCCGGTTGGCCCGGCGCCTTCGAAGTGCTCAAAATCTACCTCTCGGATTTCGCGGGCTTGCCCGCGTCGAGCGTCCGGGTCATGTCGGTTCATCCGGGCGACGAGTCGCAGGCGTGGACGAAACTCACCGAGGCGCTGAACCTCGCGGGCGTGGACGTCGGCGAACATCGTGAATCCCCGCGCGGCGCGCCACGTCTCGCCGGCGTTGTCCAACGCGTACACCAGGACGACACCGTGCGCGACCTGATATTGCGCATCGACGAACCCGGGCAAGGCGTCGCGGTTCTCGGCACCTGCACAGTCGCCGGTCAGACGAGCGCCATGGCCAGCGTCTTTCTCTACGGCGACGACGCCGCCGCGATCGCAAAGAAAGAACACGACAACTGGTCGTCGTGGCTGCGTGGCTTACTCGAAGGGCAGCGCACCGCGACTTAGCATGTGTCGGTGCGCCGACTGCTGACCCTCCTGTGCGTGAGCCTGCTGGCCCTTGCAACGGCGCCCCTCGGCCAGGCGCAGACGGTGCCGTGGTTCGCGAAATCGGTAGGTTCGGCCACCCAGGTGATTTCCGTTGTCGGCGTAGGTGGTTCGAAAGCCAAGATGGATGTCTACCAGCGGACCGGTGCGGGTTGGCAGGTGGTCGCCGCGGGCATACCGGCCTGGATCGGCGCCAACGGCATGACTCCGCAGAGCCATGACGGCGAAATGAAAACGCCGATGGGCGTTTTCACGCTGGACTTCGCCTTCGGCACCGCACCCAACCCCGGCGGAGGTCTGCCGTACGTGCAGGTCGGGCCAGACCACTGGTGGGACGGTGACATGAAGAGCCCGACCTACAACACCATGCAGGTCTGCAAGAAGGCGCAGTGCCCGTTCGACACCGACCCCGCCAGCGGCACCGAGAACCTCCAGATCCCTCAGTACGTGCACGCGGTCGTCATGGGGGTCAACAAGGCGCGGGTACCTGGCAATGGAGGCGCCTTCTTCCTGCACACCACCGACGGCGGGCCGACGGCCGGATGCGTGGCGATCGACGATGGCAAGCTGGTCGAGATCATGCGGTGGCTTCGGCCGGGGGCGCTGATCGCGATTGCTCAGTGAGTCAGATGTTCAGTGCACGACCGGGTTTCACCTTGAAGTTCAGCGCCTCGAGTGACATCGACGCGTCATAAGTGCGGTCGTACCCCGTTTCGCTGATCCGCCACCCGTCGCTCGTGCGCCGGTACCGGTCGTGGTAGAAGCCCGCGCCTATCAACATGAAGTTGAAGTCCGGCGCGATCACCCGGTCCTGCAGGTACCACGTGCCCGTCGCTTCGTCGCCGTCGACGGTGATCTCGGGATGGGTGACGCGGTGTTCGGTGATGATCTCGGGACCCAGCGAGTCGCGCATGAACTTGACCAACTCGTCGCGGTTGGTGAAGTGATGCTCCTCGCCGATCGATTCGCCGTACTTGCCGACCACATCCTCGGTGAGGGTGTCGGCGAACTCGTCCCAATGCTTGGTGTCGAGTGCGCGCAGGTACCGGTACTTCACTTGTTGAATCTCGTCGATGTCACCCATGCCCGTCATTGCAACACAGCACAGCCACGGCGCGTACAGTCCGGACATGAAATTCATCGACGCCTACGTCAAGTCTCCGTTCGCGGGACTGGCGCCATGGATCCTGATGGCGGTCGTCGCAGGACCCGGCCGGTTCGAGGAAGCCGCCTCGGCGGCGCTGGGTCTGGCTCTGCTCACGTTGTGGGTGGGCACCCGTCGCGGCGCCGCGGTGCATTCACTCGAGGTGGTGACCGTCGCCTACTTCGCAGTGTTGGTCGTAGCGGGTTTGGTTGCGCCGGATTCGGTCATCGACTGGCTGCAACTGTGGGCCGGCGAACTCAGCAACATCGTGCTGGCCGTGTTCGCCGTCGGCACGTTGATCATCCGCCGGCCGTTCACGATGGCGTACGCGAAGGACACCACACCTCCCGAGCACTGGGACAGTGCACCGTTTCGGCGAATCAACTATGCGATCACCGGTGCCTGGGCCGGCGCATTCGTGGTGTCCGCCATCGCCGGTGCGATCGGGGATGCTGTCCTAGGTGACAACGACAACTTCTGGACCGCCTGGATCATTCCCATCGGCGCCGTCGTCTTCGCCGCGTCCTTCACCGAGTTCTACCCCGACTACGCGACCGGAGAGTCGAACTCGTGGTCGGGTGTCATCGACTGGCTTCCACCGTTTCTCACCGTCACCGGAATCGTCGGCTGGGTGTCGGACTCGACGTCCGTCACGGTGGCGATCGCGCTGATCGCGGTCGGTGTTATCGGCTCGATCGCTGTTCGGCGGCTATTGCCGGAGAAGCCGATATCTACTGCGCCGCAGTGAGGTTGCGGGTCGCGGGACCCTCGAGCAGGGTTCCGTCGGGTGCGAAGCGTGAGCCGTGCAGCGGGCACTCCCAGGATTCGTCGGCGTCGTTCCAGTTGACGATGCCGCCGAGGTGCGGGCACACCGGCGACACGCGGTACTCGCGACCGTCGACCACGCTTCGCGCCTCCAGGTCCCATGGCGGGCCGCTGACCACGCCGCCCTCTTCTGGGGTGCGGTTGAGGATCCTGGTGACCGGAGTGATCCACCCGCGCGTCAGATAGAGCGCCACCTGCGCGTTGGTCTGCATCGCCTTGGGGATGCCCGACAACTCGTGCGGACTCCAGCTGTCGAAGGCCTGCGCCCAGTCCATCCGGCCCCCGAGGATGCGGCTCGACAGCGCCAGTGCGGCAGCGGTTCCGTTGGTCATGCCCCACTTGTCGAAACCCGTTGCCACGAAGATCTTGTCGTTGCCGGGCAGGATCGGGCCTACGTAGGGCAATTCGTCGATGGGTGAGTAGTCCTGTGCGGACCAGTAATGGGTCTGCATCGCGCCGGGGAAGTGCAGCTTCGTCCACTGGTCGAGCTCCTGCACCGACGAGGCCGGGCTCTTCTCGTGGCCGACGGGATGCCCCGCCCCACCGGCGATCAACCGATCGCCGTCCGGCGTCGGCGCATAACGCAGCGACCTGGTCGGCGAATCAGCCGAGATGTACATGCCCCGTGTGATGTTGCCGGGCACCTTGTAGGCCATGCAGTAGGAGCGTTGCGGTTTGAGGCGAGCGAAGAAGCCGCCACGGTCCAGGATGGGGATGCCCGTCGCGAGGACACATTGCTTGGCGTGCACGTCGAATTCGTCACCTGCGGTGGTGCGCACATTCAGGGCCAGTTTGTCGCCCTCATTCGAAACCTTCTGCACCCGAACGCCTTGCGCCAGCCGTCCGCCCCGTTCGTCGAGCTCAATGACCAGGCTGTCGAGCAACGGCATCGGATCGAACTGTGCCTGGTCGGCCAACCGGACAGCACCGTGGAACGGGAACGGCACGTCGGTGTCGTCGACCCAGTCGACATCCAATCCCGCGGCCTCGCACGCCTCGAGCTCCTGGCGCACAGAGGACACACCCTTCTCGGATTGCGCATAGGTGTAGGCGTCCTCGCGTTGCACTGACAGCCCGTGCGCCTCACAGTGCTGGACCAGCCACTCCAGGCCCTCACGGTTGCCCTCGACGTACTGCTTGGCGGTCCCGGCGCCGTGTTTGGAGACGATCTTCGACAGTTTGGTGCTCTGCAGCAGGCTGATTTTGGCGGTGGTATTGCCGGTCGCGCCCGCCCCGACGCGTTGTGCTTCGAGCACCAACACGTCCTTGCCGGCCCGCGCCAAGAGCACCGCGGTGATGAGGCCGGTAATTCCGGCGCCGACCACGACGACGTCGGCCGACCGGTCCGATTCGACCAACGGGTCCGGCGGTGCCGGCCGCTCGACGCGGTTTGCTAGCCACAGAGATGTCATGGCATTGCAGGTACCCGTTTGGCCCACCCCAAAACCGTGGCGGCCGAACGGGGTTCGCACGGAGTGTCTGACCGGTTCCCGGTGGTCGGGGGACTATCGTGTGGTCCGTTATGAGCGACCCATTGGGGTTGTCGATCGGGACGACGAACTTGGTCGCGGTACGCATCGACAATCGAGCCGATCAGCCCGTGCTCCGTCGTTCGGTATTCACCGTGCCGGACGGCACCGTGATGTCCGGGTTCGTCGAGCGGGTCGGCGACGATGTGCCACTGGTCGCCGCGGATGGATCGTCACACTCGGCCGACCGGCTGTTGGTCGCCGCGCTCGCCGATCTCGTCGAAGCCAGCGGTGCGCCGGCGTCCGACGTCACGCTCGCCGTCCCCGCGCACTGGGGACCGGCCACCCTTCGGACCCTGCGCAGCGCGCTGCGGGGCCATCCCGTCTTCGGCGCCGACGGTGCGACCACCCGACTCGTTTCGGATGCCAAAGCGTCGCTGACCGCGCTGCAAACCGATCTCGGAATCCCGACACAGGGTGTGCTGGCACTGGTGGACTTCGGCGGCGGCGCGACCGGCATCACGCTGGCCGATGCGGGCGACGCGTTCGAACCGATCGACGAGACGACTCGTCACACGGAGTTCTCCGGTGACCTTGTCGATCAGGCGCTGCTCAGCCGCGTTCTGGCAGGGCTGCCTTCGGGCGGAGACGACCCCACGAGCACGGCCGCCGTGGGGTCACTGTCGCGGCTGCGAGAAGAGTGCCGCGACGCCAAGGAACGGTTGTCGACACACGAAGCGACCGACGTCGATGTGCGGTTGCCGAACCATCACTCGGTGGTTCGGGTGACCCGAGATGAACTCGAGGCTTTGGTCGCGACACCGCTCGAAGGTGTCTTGGCCGCGATCGATGACACGTTGCAGCGCAACAGAATTGGCTGGAAGGACGTCGCCGCGCTGGTCGTGGTCGGCGGTGGCGCAGGCCTGCCGTTGATTCGGCGGCTGTCCGAGCACTCCGGCATGCCGGTGTTCGCCACCGCGCAACCGGGGCTCGACGCCGCCAACGGCGCCGCGTTGATCGGCGCGTACACCTCGGCCGCCGAGGCGCGCACCGGCTTGGCGCCCGTGGTTGCCGCGGACGCCCCGACGGGTCTGGCGCCGGCGCCCCCGACGGAGACCGAGTCGCCGGGGACATCGACGGTTGGCGCGCTGGCCTGGTCGCAGGACGACGCGGCGGACGACCCCGTGCCCTACACCGGCTCGGGTCCCTACGAGACCCCGTATGACTCCGGGCCGATGCGCCCGCCGCCCGTGCAGTACGTGGCCGCGACGACGGGGCCGATCGACGAACCCCGGATCTGGCAGCGGCTGCCGGGGCTGGTGATGGGCGTTGCGGCGGCCATCGCGGTGGTCGCCGTCGGCGGAGTGGCAATCGCCTTGACCAGTGCGACCGGCAGTACCGGCGTGACGGAGGCGCCGCGGACCGCGCCGGTTCCGCCGCCGTCGGCACCGCCGCCCGAACCGGTCGCACCCGAGGCGCCGCCGCCTCCCGTCGAAACCGTCACGCTGCCCAACGACCCGCCCCCTCCGCCGGTGACCACCGAAGCACCGCCACCTCCGCCGCCACCGCCGACGACGACCGTCGTCACCACGACACAACCGACGACCACCACCACGACGACAACGACCACTACTACGACGACGACCACAACGACAACGACGACAACAACCCCGCCGACGACCACGACCACCGCGCCCACCACGACGATCTCTTCCGCCACGGCGACCACCACGCCGATGACGACGACCTATCTGACTGTGCCGTTCGTGCCGGTGCCGATTCCGATCCAGGTGCCGCAGAACCCTTACCAGCCTGTGCCATAGCCCCAGCTGTCGGATAATGCGGCGATGAACCGGTTACATTCCGTCGCGGCGGCCCTGGCGATCACGGCGACGATGGCAGCGCCGTCGGCGGCCGCCACACCCGCAGAGGGTGACATCGAGCGCACCGACCTGGCGAAGGGCACGACGGATGCGCCCATCGCGATCGTCTCCGTGGGCCAGCCGACCACCCTCTACGTGCAGAACCTCGTGCTCGCACCGGAGTCGAGCAGCGGCTGGCACACCCACCCGGGCCCGGAGTACTCGGTGATCAACGGCGGGGAGGTGAGTCTGCAGACGGCCGGCGGCTGCGTGCCTGCGGTCTTCGGCGCCGGGCAGGCCATCTTCGTCCCTGCCGGTGTCCCACATGTGGTGTCCAACAGGGGCTTTGAGCACGCAGAGGCGACGGTCACCTACACGTTGCCCGCCGACCGTGCGGTGCGGGACGACGCACCGGCCGCCTGCCCGTAGGTCTAACGCCCGTACGTGTACTCCGGTTCGTGGAACCGGTTGATGATCGGGATCCGCTCGATGATGCGGTCGCGCAGACGTGGCTGCGGCGGCGGGACGTACGCCGGTGCCGGCGGGGGCGCATACACCGGAGGTGGGGCGTAAGCCGGGGGAGCGCCGGCGGGGGCCGGTGGTGTGTAGGCCGGTTCGGGCGCGGTGTACGCCGGCGCGGGTGGTACGTAGGCCGGTGGTTCGTAGACCGGTTCGGCCGGGGGAGCGGCAGGCGGCGGCGGAGGGGCGGCCATCGCGATGGTCTGTGCGACGACCGGCTTCGCTTCGGCGGGCGTCGTGACCTTCTTGCTGTGGATCTCGTTCTCGACGGGCCGCCGCGCCTCGTCCGCGACGGCCACGGGTTCCTCGTCGGTGGCCGGCGGGTCCTGGCGCGTGGACGAGCTGTCGCCCGTCAGAGTCAGGCCGACTGCTGTCGAGGTCGACACCACGAACGTCACCACGGCGGCGACGAGAACCGATGCCAGCGCCCCGACCCGCGACGGTGCTTTGGTCGCCGGGGCGTCCAGCCTGTTCACCGCCCGCGCCGACGCCAGCGCCGCTCCGCGTGCCAACGCCAGGTCGGCTTCGGCGGCGGAGAACACCGGGGAATCCGTCACGTCGCCGAGCGTCGAGGTGATCAGCTCGACATCACGGGCCGACCCGACCACGAAAATGGCCTGCGGCCGCCATTCGTTGAGCTCGAGCATGGCGATCACGCTGCTGGGCAGCTCGACGACGTCTGCGCCGTCAAGGGGTCGCGCGATGCGGTCGACGGTCACGCCGTCGCGGTCGACCATCGCGACCACCGCGGCGTCGGGTTCCACGATGCACACCGCGACGTCGTCGTAGTCGGCGATCTCTGCGATGCCCGCCGCCAGCACCTCGCCCGCTTCCAGTTCGGAGACCGCGATCGCGTTGCCGTAACCGCGGACGGCAAGTGCGTCCAGCACATCGGACGCCACGGTTTCGGCCTCGTTGGTCCAGGTGACGCCGATGGCGTGGATCGGGCTGGCGACATCGGCGAGCGCGACGTTGAGCAGATCGTCGGGATCGACCTCCGCGTCGAAGTCGAACGATCCGCGGTCGACGGTGGCTCCTTCGCCGGTGGTGCCTTCGACGAGCACCCACCGAACCGTGCTGGACGTCATCAACAGGCCGAGCACGAGGTCCATATCGTGTCCCCGTTCTTGCGGTGAATCAGGTCCTGAGATTACTCCCCCTCGCAGGAGGCGATACCCAGTAAGCCCAGCAACCCACAGCCGCCGCATGACCGCCTATCCGCAGATTGCCCGATGGCGAGGATCGGAGTTTGCGACGATAGCGCGCGGGGGAACATCTGAGTGACCTCATAGGACGTAGGGGGAACACCGTGGATGCGCTGGCCGTACGCTTCGGCGTGAGTACGCCGGGCGGATTCACGGCGGGCCGAGAATTGCAGGCCGTCGCCGATGCGGTCGGGCATCGCCCCGAGATGGTGATGGCATTCGAGGATTTCTTTGCTCCGCCGCCGATACCGGCAATGGCGGTGGTGACCTACGGTGGCGCCGAACCCATCGTCTCCTGGGAGCCGTGGTGCTGGACGGGCGATCGGTCGCCCGCTCTCATGGAATCCCTGCGCGCTGGCGCCCTCGATGACCACATTTACCGCTGGGCCGACGAGATCGGCGAATGGGGCCGACACGCCTTCATTCGGTTCGCGCATGAGTTCAACGGCAATTGGTACCCCTGGACACCGCCAGGCGGCACGACGCCCTCGGCATACGTCAGCGCGTGGCGGCATGTACACGACATCTTCACCGAGAAGGACGTCTCCAACGTCGACTGGATATGGGCGCCCACGGTCGGCGGCGCCGGAATACTGGCCGACTGGTACCCCGGCCACGAGTACGTCGACGTGTTGGGTGTCGACGGATACAACTGGGGAACCTGCCTGCCCTCGTCGAACTGGGTTTCGCCCGAGCAACTTTTCGGAGCCGTCCTCGACGAGCTGCGATCGATCGCGACGGACAAGCCGATCCTGATCGCGGAGGTCGGGTGCGCCGAATCCGGCGGCAGCAAAGCCGAATGGATAGCGTCTTTCGTCGAGTTCCTCCAGCAGCAGCGCGATGTAGTCGGATTCGTCTGGTTCGACCACGTCAAGGAGACCGACTGGCGGATCGAGAGCACGCTGGAGGCGGCGGCCGCGATGGCCGAGGCGATGCGCGATACGCGGTTGGTGTCATGATCTCAGGCGTGGCCAATGACCGCTTCGCCCTCCCGGCCGAAGTCGAAGAGCGGCGGCTTCACTCGCTTGAGCAACTGAACATCCTCGACAGCCCGGCCGAAGAGCGGTTCGATCGCATCATCCGCATGGCGCAGCTGATCTTCGAGGTGCCACGGGCGTACATCAACTTCATCGACCGTGACCGCCAATGGTGCAAGCAGGCGGTGGGCGAGGGCCTGGAGATCACTGGGCCCCGGGAGACATCGGTGTGTCGCGCAACGATCGCCCGGACCTATGACAAACCCGCCGAGCCGGCCCTGATCGTCGACGATCTGAAGGTCGAGCCGGAATTCGCCGCGCTTCCGGCGATAGCGGCCGAAGGGGGCATCCGTTTCTACGCCGGTTATCCGCTCTTCGGTCCGGGCGGCCACGCGGTCGGGACCTTTTGTATCTACGACCTGAAGCCGCGATCGCTCGACGACCGGCAGCGCGAGATCTTCCGTCAGCTCGCGGTATGGGCACAGCGTGAACTCGAACGGTCCGACGACCTGGAGCGAGCGGCCGCCATACAGCGTCTGCTGCTGCCGCCGGCGATTGACGAACTTCCCGGTTACTCCGTCTGCGCGATGTGTTCGCCCGCGTTCACGGTCGGCGGCGACTTCTACGATTTCTACCCCGTGCAGGGTGGCGCGGTGTTCACCGTTGCCGATGTGATGGGTAAGGGGCTCGGGGCGGCCTTGCTGACCGCCAGCGTGCGGTCGGCATTGCGTGGAGCGTCGCGCGCGGTCGACCAGGTGGCCTACGACGCCGACTTGTCGGCGGCAGTCAACTCGGTGGCCAGTCAGTTGACCGAAGACTTCGGCCGCACAGAAACTTTCGTGACTATTTTCCATGCCCGGTTGGACACGATGTCCGGCCGAGTGCAGTACGTGGACGTCGGCCACGGAATTGCCGCTGTGTTGAGACGAACGGGTGTCGTCGAACGCCTGCCTACAGGTGGGCTTCCGATGGGCGTTGTCCCCGACGACATCTGGGAAGCGCAGGAGACACTGTTGGAGCCGGGCGACATGCTCGTGATCGCCTCGGACGGGTCGCTGGACCTGCTCGGTCGCAGTGCCGTAGAGCAGGACATCCTAAATTTCGTTGCCGAGCACGCCAAACCCGGTGAGCTCTGTGCCGCAGTCAGCGCTTTGACAACCAGGAAGCCGCCACTCGACGACGTGACATTGATAGCTGTGCACCGAGACATTCCGTGACGCACAAGCTTCCGTCCGAGAGGACCGCGCCGTCGCCGTGGCTGCGGCTGTTGATCGTGGTCACTGCCGCGCTAGGCGTCAACTACGTCGTCTGGCGGTGGTTGGCTTCGACGAACTGGTCGGCGTGGTGGATCGCGGTTCCTTTGGTGCTGGCCGAGACCTACAGCCTCATCGACTCCCTGCTGTTCGGTATGACGATGTGGCGACTGCGTCGTCGCCCCCCGCCGCCACCGCCTCCTGAGGGCGCGACGGTCGACGTGTTCATCACCACGTACAACGAACCTATCGACATGGTGATCGCGACAGCGGAAGCCGCACAGCGCATTCGGTATCCACATCGGACCTACATTCTCGACGACGGTGAACGCAACGAGCTAGCGGAGGCCGCCGCCGAGCGCGGGATCGGATATCTGGTCCGGTCGTCGCATTGGTTGGACAAACCGCGTCACGCCAAGGCGGGGAACCTCAACAACGCGTTGCTGGAAACCGACGGCGAGTTCATCTTGATCCTCGACGCGGATCAGGTGCCGAAACCGGAGATCCTCGACCTCACGTTGGGGTACTTCCGTGACGAGAAGATGGCCTTGGTCCAGACGCCGCAATACTTCATCAACGTCCCGTTCTCCGACCCGCTGGGCAGCCAGGCGCCGTTGTTTTACGGTCCCATTCAGCAAGGTAAGGACGGTTGGAACGCCGCGTATTTCTGCGGTTCCAACGCCGTGCTGCGGCGCGACGCGCTGATGCAACTCGGCGTGACCGGCTACGTGCGCGCGGTGGAGGACGGCATCAAGCGCGCGCTGTATACCTCGCGCAAGATCCTGAAGCAGGCGAAGCGCAGGACCAGCAGAGATCAACAGAGCGTGCTTGCCGCCTTGAAGAGTGTCGAGGACGCCGTCCACGAGGCCCGTGCCTCGCTCAAGACCAAGCAGCCGCTGGCCGACATCACCTACGTGTTTCAGCAACGTGTCGACGCAGCGGCGAAGAGCCTGGTAGTCGCCGATGTCAGCGCCATGCGTGCTGACCTCGATGCCATCGCCGCGTTGAGCGGCCACGGCGAAAACCTCGACACCGCAGTTATCTTCGATGACGAGGCTCTGGAGTCGCTCGCCGGCAGGGAGTGGTCGCCGCTGGGGGCGCTTGAGTCGATTCGCACCATGATCCGCACCGTGGACGTCGGCAGGGACGATGAAGCCCAGCCGATGCTGCCGATGGCCACGATCTCGGTGACGGAAGACATGGCCACCTGCATGCGCATGCACGCACTCGGGTGGAAGTCTGCCTATCACCACGAGATTCTGGCGGAGGGTTTGGCGCCCGATGATGTGCGCACCATGCTCACTCAGCGGCTGCGTTGGGCACAGGGCACAATCCAGGTGATGCTCAAGGAGAACCCACTATTCGTGAAGGGCCTGAGCGTCGGGCAGCGGCTCATGTACTTCGCGACGATGTGGAGTTACCTTGCCGGCTTCGCGGCTCTGGCCTACATTGCTGCTCCCGCAATCTTTTTGATCTTCAATATCATGCCGGTGCAGGCTTACAGTTGGGACTTCTTCGGACGGTTGATTCCGTTCCTGATCCTCAACCAGCTTCTTTTCATCGTCGTCAGCAGGGGCACACCGACATGGCGAGGCCAGCAGTACAGCCTTGCGCTGTTCCCGGTCTGGATCAAGGCGTGTATCACGGCATTTCGCAACGTCTACTTCGACCGGCCCCTCGGCTTCGCGGTCACACCCAAAACCCGACAGGGTGCCGGCTCGATCCCTTGGGGATTGGTGAAGTGGCAGCTCGCCGCCATGGCGCTGCTGGTGGTCGCGTCCGTGATCGGGATCGTCCAGCTGTATTTCGGCGCAATCTCGGTGCTGGGCGTCGGAGTGAATCTATTCTGGGTGCTCTTCGACCTAATCATCCTGAGCGTGGTGTTCCAGGCAGTGCGGTATCGCGGCCATGAAGCGGAAGGCGAGAAGTGACCGGATCCAGTAGGCGTACGACAGCTTCCGGGGCAGTGGTGGTGAAGCCCGAGGGGCGACTGAACATGGTGGCGGCGCCGGCGCTGCGCAAGGAACTACACGGCCTTGTCGAGGCCGGCAGCACCCGGTTGGTCGTCGACCTGTCGGCAACGGAGTTCATTGACTCGTCGGGGCTCGGGGTTCTGATATCCGGGCTCAAGCTCGCGAGGCAGGCGGGAGGGGATCTGCGTATCGCGGCTCCCACCACGCAGGTGGAGACCGTGTTGTCGCTGACGAACCTGGACAGGGTGCTGCGCGCACATTCCACAGCCGACGCCGCGTTCGACTAGAAGCGACCGATGATGCAGAATCCCGCCGCCGTCGTCGAAATGGCTACTGGTCCGGAAACCCTTGCAGCCCTGCAGGAAACGTTGGACGAAGTGTGGCAGACGCATGACGTACCCGACGGGACCCGGATGTCGATGGATCTGGCGGTCGGAGAGATCGGCGCCAATATTATCGAGCACGCACGGGGCGGCCAGTCGGTGCGGTTGCGGATGGAGGTCGCGGTCTCACCCACCGAAGTGATCGCGACCTTCATCGACGACGGCGGACCGTCGCCGGTGGACCTCAGCCAGGTGGAGTTACCCGACGAACTCGCCGAAAGCGGCCGGGGTCTTGCCATCACCCTGAGGGTGCTCGACGAGCTTTCCTATCGGCGCGAGGAGACCGGTAACCGTTGGACGTTGGTGTCGCGTCTGCACTGACCGGGGTCAGGGCCGCAACGTCACACCGCCGTCCACGCTGATCGTCTGCGCGGTGATGAAGCTGCCGTCGTCGGAGAGCAGTAGCGCGGCCAATGCGGCGACGTCGTTCGGCGTCCCGAACCGGGACTTGATCATCTGCCGTGCGCGGGCCTGTTCGACGACGCCGTCAGGCATCGGTTGCTGGTCGAATTTGTAGTGCCAGATCAACCCGGGCGCGATCGCATTGCATCGGATGCCCTTGGGTCCGTATCGACGCGCGATATGTCGCATCAGCGCCAATTCGGCCGCCTTGCTCATGGCGTACGACACTCGGGTGCCCGCGCCGTTGTAGGCGTCGATGGAAGCGGTGAAGACGATCGAACCGCCGCCGCTGTCGACCATCGCGGGGATGGCGTGCTTGGCGCAGATGACGAACCCGCGGGTGTTGACGCGCATCACCTCGTCGAACGCTTCGAGCGGAAGCTCGACGACCCCGCCGGGCAGATAGGCATCCGCGGCGTTGGTGAAGTTCACATGCAGGCCATCGAGGCGACCGAAGGTGTCGACAGCCAATGCGACCGCCGCGCTGACGGACTGCTCATCGGAGCCGTCGAGATGCGTGCCGCGGATCCGCTCTCCCGCCGGGTTGATCTCGTCGGTGACGCGTTTTACCAGCTCAGCGTCGATATCGCCGAGCACCAGACGGGCTCCCTCGTCGGTGAACCTGCGCGCCAGCCCGTTTCCGATGCCGCCGAGGCCCGCGACGATGATGACCTTGTCTTCGAGCAGTCCCGTCACGCTTGGAGATGATCCACCCTGGTCGAGCGCGGGCCCAGCGGATCGTCCCGGATTGCGGCAAATGTAACGGTTTGATATACAACCCTGCGTGGGTCGGCACTCCGTAGCCAAGAAGCGGCGCACGTCACCGATGGGCGTGGCCGCAGTGCTCGGCCCGGCCGCCGTCTTCTTCGCGGTCGGGGGAGACGTCCACCTTCAAGCTCGTCCGGCACCGGAAAGCAAGCCCGTCGTCGAAGAGGTTGCCGACAGTCAACCGTGCTGTTTGGAGATCGTTGCGGCCCCGCCGATAGCACCCGCGGCGGCCATCGGTCATGTCAGCCCCGGCATTGCGGCCGACGCCATGGTTGCGGCGGCGCGCTACCGCACCGTCGATCGATCTCTGCCGGTCGGCATCGCGCCTGAGGGCGGCCTGCAGGTGAAGACGATCCTGGCGTCGCGGGCCATCAGCGAGGCTTTCCCCGAGATCAGCAATATCGGTGGCGTGCGACCCGATTCGCTGAGGTGGCATCCCAACGGCTTGGCGCTCGACGTGATGATTCCCAATCCCGGCAGCGCCGAGGGGATCGCCCTGGGCGACGAGATCGTCTCCTACGTCCTGCGCAACGCGAAGCGTTTCGGCTTGCAGGATGCGATCTGGCGCGGTGTGTACTACACGCCAGATGGCGCACAGCGGGGCGGCTACGGCCATTACGACCATGTGCACATCACGACCCGCGGGGGCGGTTACCCGACCGGGGACGAAACCTACCTGCGCTGAGGTTGTCGCGGCGCGTGATGCGACGCAGCGGATTACCGGTGCTGTGACCAATCTGACAGTTTGCTGAGAATCGCCAGCTGGGCGGCTGCGGATTTTCGTCAGCAAACATATTGAGACGCCGTTCCCTGACCTTGCTCCGGCTTAAAGCGGACGCCGCTCGGTTAATATTTCCAGCGGCAAGTAAGCACACTTATATTCAGGGGTGGGATACGCATGCGCACTTGGAACGTAAAACCGGAGGGGGCTCGGGCTCGGAGGCGCCGGCTCAACCGTGGGAACGGCAAAAAGCTGGCCTTGATGGGCGCCATCGCGACGACGTCGGTGGCGATGATCTTGACACCCTCGTTGGCTAACGCAGCATCGTCGCAGACCTACTTCGTCGGTGTTCCGGATTGGTTGCCGATTGGCGAGGGGTCCAAGCTGCCCAATGATCCGGTCGCGATCAACAACGCCATTGTCGCGGCCAAAGACCGCAATCCGCTGGTGGCCTGGGGCCTAGGGCCCGTGCAGCTGAAGCCGGTGTGGGTGAACTGGTACACGCCGGTCAACCCGTTGGATCCGACCGATCCGGGCCAGGAGCAGTACTACACGCCGGGCGAATGGGGCCAGACCGGCTCACACACGGTATCGGTCAACGAGCCCAACCCGCTGTATGACGAGGCGTACACCCTCGCCTACGACGGTGGCTACGAGGTCGCTCGCGCCGCGTACATCGCCAAGGCATCGGAGGATGCTTCCACCGCGGCGTACAACACCACGTACGCGCAGGTCTACACGCGCAAGTACAACGAGTACGTCCAGAAGTACTGCAAGGTCATCTGCAATCCGAAGAACCCTTCCGGACCGATCAAGTCGGCTGCGGACGCATTCGCCAAGAGTGAGGCAGCGCTCGAGGCCGGCAAGGCCGCCGTCGCGGCTGCCCAGGCCGCGGCCAAGAACCCCACCGTCGCGGCCGCCGCCGCCGCTGCGGGGCACAGCGCCGGCTTGGCCGCCGCGCTGGCCGCCGTGACCAACATCCCCCAGACCATCGAATTCACCACGGAGGTACCGGAATTCGGTTGGAAGGACGACGGCTACTGGACCACGACCACCTCGGGTCAATGGGTTGCCTCGCATGAGGACGTCGCGGCCCTACCAACGGTCGGACAGCTTGCCTATCTGGCGCACGCGATCGAGAACGGCGACCTCAGTGCCCTTGCGCCGGTGCTGAACTGGACCGCCTACCTGACCAACGTCAACCTCATCGCCTACGGCGACGGGGCGATCGCGGCGGGGCAGGCGTATCAAGCATTCATCGACAGCGCCAACGGCAACACCCACGAGGGTTACAACCCGTTCGCCGTCGGCGATCCGGAAACCGGACCGCGCAAAATCCGGCTCACCTTCGGTGACGGCAAGGTCACAGTGACACGGACCGACACCACGAACAATCCGCTCGAGATTCCGCTGCCTGGTGACCTCGAATTCCCGGATGCGTCACCGGTGGGCTGGGAGACGGTGCAGGAGGGCGGCGTCGTCGACGTGACCCTGCTGTCGCTGCTGCTCGTGCGGAACCCCGGTCGGGTGAACGGCGGTCTCTACTCGCGCTTCGCGCCGATATACGAAGAGCTCACCGGGGTCAACCCGGTGACCCCCGACCGCCAGGACGTGCTGCCGGACGGCTTTGACCCCGACCTGATCACCAAGCTGCTCACGGGAAATGCCGGCGACATCACCTTCGACGAGCTCGGCAACCTGCAGACCGTGATCGACTCGGTCGACGGCGAACCGATCATCGTGACGGTCAAGGCCGACGTTGGTTGGCAATACGACCTGCTCTCAGACGCCCCCGCGACCGCCAACCCCATCGCATGGGCCAACTCGGTTGCATCGGCCGTGCTGTTGACCAACCTGTTGACCGGAGTCGACTTCGGAAACCTCGGCGCGGGTGGATATGTCGGCCCTGACGGCACGATCTACTACACGCTGCCGGTCGACGAGCTGCCACTGCTGGCGCTGCCTCGACTGGCCTCGGCCGCCATCGGCCTGGCCACCGGGGAAGACGTCAACACACCGCTGGCGGATGCGCTCGAACCGGTTCTCAAGATGCTGGTCAACATCGGATACACCGACGTCGTGCGAAATGCAGACGGCACGTACGCCCGTTCGCTCGACAAGTTCGGTGAGCCGACGTTGTTCGGTACGCCGGCACTCACATCCGCCCAGATGGCGATGTTGCCAGGTGATTTCGCTCGCCTGCTGGGCGCAGGTGTGGGCGACGAGCTGACCGATGTGTTGACGCGCGCGGTGACGCGGTTCGTCGAGCAGACGAAGATCGGACTGACAACCGAGCAGCGTGCTCAGCTCAATACGATGCTGGCAGCGCCCGGGTCGATCCTGAAGACCGTCAGTTCTCGAGCCGGAGAGCAGATTTCGAGCGTGGCCTCAGAGGTTGAGCGTCAGACACCCGACTTGCCGACACCGAGCCAGTCCGAACTCGGCCAACTGCAGCGACAGGTCGGCCGACAGGTGGCCGACGTTCGCGACGGGGTCGGCGATGCGGTCGAGGCAGTGCAGTCGGCCGCGGGAAACCTCAACCGCGTCGGCGCCGGCTCCGATGAGAGCGACAGCACCGGTCAAAGCGCCAGTAGCAAGACCGACTCCGTCGGCGGCGCCAAAAAGGTGACCCCGGAAAGCCGCTACCGCGGCACCAAGAAGGACAACGGGGACGGCGGCGCCAACAAGGTGACGCCCGGAACCGTCGCCAGGGTGCCGGGATCGAGTGCTGCGAACGCCGACAAGAACGCCGACTCGGGCGTCGCCAAGGCGGGCGACGAGAACGGCAGCAACACCAACGAGAGCGGCGATAACAAGAGTGACGGCGGCGGCGACGAATAGGACGAATAGATCGTCTGCCCTCAGACAGCCCCGGTGCCGTATGGCCCGGGGCTGTTTGTCGTCGCGTCAGTGATGCCCGCCGTCGGGCTGTTGGCTGTCGACCGGCGCCGGAGGGGCATCGGGTGCGGCAGGGGCGGTGGGCGCCGGCACGCACGTCGGAGTGCCATCGACAATGGATTCACTTCCGATGCATGCCGGTTCGGCGCCCGACTGCGCAGGCGCACCGCCTAGCGCGGTGACAACGGGAACCGCGGCGAGCGCGCATCCGAGAACCACCGTACCGGCGCATCGGCTAACAATTTTCGAGAGTTCGGACATCGGACACCTCCTTCGACAGTCTCGGCAGGAAAGCTCGGCTAATTCCAGCCGCTCACTGCCAGGCTGAGGCGAGACTATCGCCAATGTGCCGATGAATTGCTGAAATTGACGCGCAGCATTCATGCCGTCATCGAAGCCGGCCACGTTGCGGTTCTTGATTCAGGACGTGGGTAGACGAACTACGGATTGGCCCCGAGTTCCACCGGCCTCCGCGCGATGACGATGAAGAATCCGCCCTCGCGGTGGCCTGTAAACATCATTCCCAGATTCACCAGCATGCGCTCGAACCTGTTGCCGAGCCGCTCCGGCTTGAAAAGCTGCTCGTCTTCGGCCAACTCGGCGAACGGCTCTGTCTTCGGAATCGCGTGCACGAAGTCGAAGCCGACGTTCTTGAGCCATCCGACTACCTCGCCGATGGTGTGTTTCGATTCGTGTGGGTTCTTGTACTGATCCATGAACCATGACCGGCGCTTCTGCGTGCTGACGCGCGCATCGACGGCGTGGCGATCGAGAAACATCATGCGATCGTTTGTGGCTTTGAAGGCGAAGCGACGGATGTCTGTGGCCAGCCGCCCAAACTTGTGATAGAGCCCGATCATGATGTAGCCGCCTGGCCGCACCAGCCGCGAGATCGACTCGAAGCCGAGCTGTGGATCGCTCGTATGGTGCAACACCCCGTTTGAGATCACCAAGTCGAACGTGCCCGGTTTGAACGCCGGCCTGAACAGATTCATTTGCAGAAAGTGGGCGCGCTTGAGATTGTTCTGTTGTTTGAAGGCTGTGGCCATCTTAAGCGAGTTCAGGCAGAGGTCCGTCCCGATCACTGTCCGGTTACGGATGGCGAGAAAGTTAGTGAGCTGTCCGGTGCCGCAGCCGCATTCGATCACGCGCGCGCCAGTCGGGACCTGCTCGTCGAGCAGCTTGGCGAACACCGCCTTTCGCGCCTTGTCGATCAAGCTGCCGACGCTGTCGAAGTCGTCGTAGTTCGGGAAGGGGTTCGCCTCGTAGAACGCCTTGATCTTCTGGGTGACGTCCTGCTTCGAGTCGCTCCACTCGTTCGGGATGAAAAGCGATGCGATGTCGTCTTGTGCGGGATGCCACTGCTGACACTGCGCACATCTGAAGCCATCACCATGGAGCGTTAGGGTGGCGCCACAGTGCGGGCAGCACAACAACTCGGAATGTTCACTAAAGAGATCGTTGAGCCCGGAATAGGTCACGCCGAAGTCTAACTGCGGCGGAAAGATTGGGGAGCAGTGTTGTACAAGGTCGGATGAGCCGTTTCGTGAAATGGGTTCTAAGGCAATTTGTAGAGCATTTGCTGACTGTAAGCTTCGCTCTGCCAATGTGATTAGCCTTAGCCGCGCAGTCGTGTGTTTATATCTGACCAACTTCCGCGGACGGCGCCCATACATCTTGATGTCCGATCGGGACATCCGAGTCCGCTTGACTGACCATCACATCCGCCGGTCGATCGACAAGTCCAGCCCATCGTGTTCACCGCTGTGTCGATAGGCGCTCGGCTGCGCACTGAACCTCCTGGGCTCAAGACTGCGTGAGCCCCACAAGTGAGCCGCCATCGATGTCCGAGGAGCATGTCGGCACGCGGCGTGGACGAGATAATCCTACGGAGTTCGGCGCCCTGTCGGTGTTTGCCCTTGTAATGACAGCAAGCGGTCGAAATGCGTTGATCCAGAAAATGATTGATCGAGGAGTCGGGCTTCACCCAGACGCCCAAGCATTTCCGTTTAAGTAGCTCAGGACCTGACCTTGAGCTCTTCCGCCAGCTTGTGTTTGTACTAACTGATGCGCTTCTATTTGCTGCGGAATCTGTTCCGAGAAATACGTCTCTGGGTAGCTAACGGCGGCCAAGACCGGATCGAAACTCCGGCACAGCTTGCGTTTCCCCGACTGTCCCGTTGAGGGAAGAGCTGCCAGCACCTGCGGCGCGGTCTGTGGTAGATAACGAGCGCCGGGAAGCCGCTGGATCTGCGCTACCGAACGGAGCTCAGAAAAGCGCGTACAGGGTGAAGGGAACGGTCACTTGGACGACGCCGAGCAACCCCGCGACGCCCAGCAGCAGTATGATCATTGGGATCACCCAATAGGCTCTGTTGACGACCGCGTACCTGCTGAACTCTGTCAGCATTTTCCAGGCATAGAAGGCGCGCCGCATCAGTCGAGTACTGTCGCGATGTGGAACAGTTCCCTGTCCTCACGGCCCGGCTGGAGTCGTTTGTCTAATACATGATCCTCGAGGATCAGATAGTCCATCTCGGTATTCATGAAACATCGGTAAGCGTCTTGTGGAGTACAGACAATCGGCTCTCCTCGGACGTTGAACGAAGTGTTGACGACTACGGGGCAACCCGTCAGATCCTCGAATGACGCTAGAACGTTGTGGTAGAACGGGTTCGTTTCTCGCGAGACCGTCTGAATGCGTGCGGAGTAGTCGACATGGGTGACCGCCGGGATAGACGACCGCACCTTGTTGACCTCACTCCAGATCTCGCCTGACCCATCCTTGCTGGGAGCGGTGCGTATCTCCTCCCGGACCGGACTCACCAAGAGCATGTATGGCGAAGGTGCGTCGAGGTCGAAGTAATCCTTCGCTCTCTCCTCGAGAACCGATGGCGCGAACGGGCGGAACGACTCTCGATACTTGATTTTCAAGTTCATGACCGACTGCATTTGGGGTGACCGAGCGTCACCAAGGATGGAACGATTCCCGAGGGCTCGAGGTCCGAACTCCATGCGGCCGGTGAACAGACCCACGACGTTGCCTTCTGCGACGAGCTCCGCGATTCGTCGGGCACGCTCGTCGGTGTCGGTGACCGTTTGGAAAGGGTAGCCGTGTGACGAGAGATATGCAGAAATGTCGTCCGCGGAGAATTGCGGTCCGAGGTACGCCCCCTGCATGCGGTCGCCTGCGACATGTCTTGGGTTACCGGCGATCTGGTACCACGTGTGCAAAGCCGCGCCTACGGAACCTCCGGCGTCCCCAGCCGCCGGCTGGATCCAGATGTCGGTGAAGGGCCCTTCGCGGAGCAGCCTCCCGTTCGCGACGCTGTTGAGAGCAACACCACCCGCCAAGCACAAGTTTTTCTCCTGAGTGATGGCTGCCGTCGTCGCGGCCATCCTCATCACGATCTCTTCTGTCACATCCTGGATTGAGCGGGCAATATCCATTTCCCTCCGAGTGATCTCGCTTTCTGGAGGACGCGGGGGCCCGCCGAACAGCTCGGCAAAACGGTCATTCGTCATAGTGAGGCCGCCCAGGAAGTCGAAGTACCTGAGATTGAGCTGGATCGAACCGTCTGCGTTGATGTCGACAAGGTTGTCCGTAATGACATCTACATACGCCGGCTCACCGTACGGCGCGAGGCCCATAAGTTTGTATTCGCCTGAGTTGACTCGGAAGCCGCAAAAATAGGTGAACGCGGAGTAGAGCAGTCCTACCGAGTGTGGGAACCGCATTTCGCGATGGATCTCCAGCTGATTGTCGACCCCACGGCCGATGCTCGCCGTCGCCCACTCGCCGACGCCGTCCATCGTGAGGACGGCGGCCGATTCGAATGGTGAGGGGTAGAAAGCGCTTGCCGCATGACTCTCGTGATGCTCGGTGAAGTACAAGTCCGAGGGCATCCGGTACCCGAGCGCTTTCAGGTTGCGTTCGATTTCATAGGTAATCCAGAGTTTCGTTCCCAACCACTGCGGAAGCGCGGTGGAGAAGGACCGAAAACCCCGTGGGGCAATGGCGGCGTACGTCTTGAGTAGACGAATGAACCGGGATATCGGCTTCTCGTAGAAGGCGATTGCATCGATTCCAGTGCGGTCGACGCCTCCTGCGGCGAGGCAATACTCGATCGAGTTTTTCGGGAAACCCGGGTCGTGCTTGAGACGTGTGAACCGTTCCTCCTGCGCGGCAGCGATGATCTGCCCATCTCGCACCAAAGCAGCAGCCGAGTCGTGGTAGAAGGCACTTATACCCAGGATGTTCATGATCGCACCGTGCCGGGGAGCAGGTTGACGATTTCACCGACAAGTTCGCGATTGCTCATGACTTCAGCCCCAGGTGTGGATAGATGATTCGTGCAACGAGTTCCGCGCCAAACTCATTGGTATGTGCGTTGTCCACGAACACGGGTTCTTCAACGCCGTCCAGTGCGTCGGCGAGATTGATGGCTGGAGGGGCCACGAGTTTGGACGCGTCGAGAAACGCCGCTCCAACTCCCCACTCGTCGGGGCTCGCGTAGCGTTCGGCATCGCCGCCCTCAGTGCTATAAGCAAGTGGCTGCCAGGCGAACACGGCCTTGAAACCGTAGCTCCTAGCCAGCTGTTCGATGACCTCGATCGCTCTTTCGTAAAGGTTCACAGCGTTGCGCGCCCGTTCGTGGGTCAGCTCTGGAGTGAATTCCGGAGAAGCCCTCTTAGAGTTAGACGTCAGGGCGATGCGCGTCAGGATGCTGTGTTGCGAGTAAAAAGCCATGAGAGAGTCTTTGAGGCCCGCCACCCCTCCACGCAGGCGAGCCCTTTCCACAGCCTGGCTTACGAAGTGCCCACCCGGGTACGTAGGTTCGGTCGTGAGTCCTTCTACCTGCTCGGCAACGTCGTTCGCGCCGTCATAAAAAACTGCCACGTCGGGGACCCGACCTTCGCTGAGCAGCTGTTGAAGGAGGGCGAGTTCTTGCCAGATTCCCCATGCGACCTGCCCGTAGTTGGTGATACGGACTGGAATACCGTCCTTTTCGGCGAATCGAGCCACTTGGGAAGGGATCGTGTACAAGTCGCGTTGACCGTAGCCCCACATTGTCGACCCGCCGAACATGTATACCGATGCGGCGTCCTCTCCGACCCCGTCAGCGGTATATGTCTTGCGAGCGCGGTCGACGATGTTGATGTACTTGCCCGTGTGGTCCTGATTCACCATGCCTAAGAGCGGCGTATACACGTTGTGCGTGTATACGTACTTGAACTCGTTGAACCAGTCGGCAGCCCACTCTTGATCATCTGCCATTGCCGCAGAGGAGATCTGTGCGGCAAAGATGTCGTCCCACGTGCCTTGCTTGCCTCCTACGCGGACGCCGCCATGGGCGGCCCAGTGCGGGAATGCAAGCCCGATGGCAAGATCGACGACAATTAACACCAGGGCGGCGCGAAATGTCATCACCGCAATGTGTCTCGCGGTGGCGGCCCGTCCCTTTGGCTTCCATCCGATCACCTCCGGTTCAACGCTGAACTGGCGGTGAGCCATCGCCGGATCGGATACACGCGGCTTGGTGATCCAGGTGCTTCCGGGACTGGCACCGGGTGAATTGAGAGGGTTGCGACCGACGAGGCGAAGAACGAGAGACACCGGGGTTATGACGACGAAGTAAACGATCGCCAACACAACCTTCGCGATAACTCGTGCCACGAACGCCGCCACCCTGGCGATGCCGCGGTCGATCGTCGCCCCTGCGGCCGGCCGAAAGACGGCAATCGCCGCGAGCGCGATCAACACCAGCACGAGCAGAGTGGCTCCGAGCCGTAGCCCGAGCAGCCACAGGACCGCGGCGAACAGCAAACCGACGGAGGTTCTCAGTGCGGAGGCCTTGAGGGCGGCAACGCTCCATGATCGCCGATCGTGTCCTGGGTCATCTGATTCACCCTCAGGCACCCACCAACCATGCTCACCACGGAGTGTGACGGCCTCGTTACGCTGTTCCTGGAGCATCTGTCCCCCTCTTCGACGATCCAGTCACAGAACGTGCCCTTCACCGGCGTATAAGGGTCACATTCGCGAGCACCCTAGCATCGCGCCGAGGCCGATATCTGCGATTTCACACCGACGACGCCGGCCGCACCGTCACCGATACGGCACACCTCGCAGGCTTCGGCAGCACGGAGACCCTTCGGCGAGCGTTCGTCGAACACCTCGGTGTATCACCGAAGGCTTACAGGGACAGGTTCCGCACCGCCATCCTGGGCTGAGTCAGCCGACCTTTCGCAGCTGGAACGGGCTTTGGGTCACGACGCCGCCCGCGCAGCCGTAATTGGAGTCCGAGGAGAGCACGCCACTGAGCGTTGTGGGATCGACCGACATCGACACCACGGCCGGTTCGTAGCTGCCGTCTTCACAGGTGAGACCGCCGGGCTTGGAGACGGTGAAGGTCCAGCGGCCGCCAGAGAACGTGGCGGGCGTCTGCCATCCCTGGTTACTGGCGACCGTGCCGGTACAACCGGCAGGACCGCAGCTGGTCGCGAAGGTCAACACCAGAATGGAGTCGCCGTCCACTTCGGTGTAGGACCCGTTGAGTAGCGGAGGATCGGCGGACGCCGTCCCTGCGAGTGCAACGCATGCGGTTGCCGGCAAGGCGACCGCGATTGCCAATGTGTGCAAGACCTTTGTCATAGTGACTCAGGAATTTACGGTTCTGTCAGGCCAATTCACGGTGACGGGACACGGCAATACCCGGTTGTGTCCGTGATGTCGCTGAATCGAGACCTTCGACGCGTTCGGCCGTTACGGCGCAGTCTTGCGCCGACGGCCTGACAGGAGGAAATACACCACCGCGCCGATCGCCAGCGCGCCGGCGACGGCCGCGCCGATGGACACCGGCTTCACCCAGGTGTCTTGGGTCGGCGCCGCAGTTTCGTTGCTGGTCAACTGAACCTGGTACCCGGGGAGGGGACCTTGTGACGGCGCGACCAGTCCCGGTAGTTGCTGCGTGCTGGTGATCTCGAACAAGCGCTCACCGCCTCCGGTCTTGGTCCAGCGCCCCCACGCGGGGGTCTCCTCGTCGAGAAGCACGCGATGACCACCGACCGACGGGTCATCGCCGAGATCGGCCAGCGTCTTGACCCGGAACGGTTTCGACTCTCCGTCCTTGTACTTGAGCTGTACGAGCACGTTCTTGAAGGTCGTCGGCGGCTTGGGTTTTGGCGGCGGCGGCTGACCGGGAGCCGGCTGATAGCCGCCACCGGAAAAGCTTCCAGTGGACACCGTGACCGGCTTGCCGGAGGGGTCGCGGTTCACCGCCGTGAAGCTGTACACGCCGGGATTGGGCACCGTGAGTACGGCGCGACCGCTCGGTGGGACGTCGACGACGCGGGTGGTGTTGTTGTACGGGTAGACGATCTGCAGCGGCGATTTGTACGGATTGGTGAAGACGGGCCGATACCAGCGGTCATAGCCGGTCCACCTCGAATTCCATTGCGTTACCGGGCTGCTCCACGTTGAGGTCGTGGTCGAGGTCGTGATCGTGGTGCTGGTGAACGACTCCAGCGATTCCGTGAGTTCGGTGACCTCCGTCTCCGACGCGGACTCCGACTCGACGTCCACCGCATCGGCGCCGTGAGCCTCGTCGAAGTCTCCCTGCGACACCTCGGCGATGTCGGGGTCGGCGGTGTCGGCATCGATTGCCGGGTCGGCGACGTTCGTGTCCGGGTCGCCCGGATCACCCGGTGCCTCGCCCGGTCCCGGTTCGTCGGGTGCTCCTCCCGGTCCCAGTTCGTCGGGTGCTTCGGCCGGCCCCGCCTCGTCGAGTGCCGGTGCGTCCGGCTCGGGAGCCTCGCCGACCGGCTCGCCCGGGTCCTCCGGGGCCGGTTCTTCGACGGGTTCGGCGTAGGAGCCGGAGTTATCGACGACCTCGGTCGAGTCGCCGTCCTCGTACGGATCGGCCAAAGCCGGCGATATGGCACCCAACCACATGGCCGTCGTGACCGCGACCGATGACATGGCGAGGGCGCCGCGCCGGTAGAGGACGCTTCGAGCTTCGTTCACGTGATCTCCCGTCGTGTGCCGCCTGGCGCGCGTATGGCACAGACTTGCGACCTTGGCAGATTCTTCGCGGCCATGGCGGCAAACACGCCGCGGATTCCAGCCATGCGCTCTGCTGGCGTTCCCGCTATGCGGTTCTTCGCTTCCTCAGCAGTGCTCGCGGCCGCCTCGGAGCCGACGAGGGTCGTGAGGCCCACGATCCGGGACGAATAAACCCGCCGGCCCTGGTGGGGCCGGCGGGTTGGGGGTGGGGTGGTCAGTGTGCGGTCTTGACCTGGGTCGAGGAGACCGTCATGGGCTGGGGGGTGTGGGAGCCGGTGGCGGGGTCGGCGCCGTTGTTGTGGGCGGGCTTGCCGGTGTAGGCGCCGTGGGGGGTCTTGGGGAAGGCGATGTGCTGTTCGCTTTGGGCGATGCCGGGCTGGGGGACGCCGACGCCGTTGCCGTCGCGTGCGGCGTCGAGCTGCTCGTCGAGTGCCTGGCGGGCGTTGGCGACCGACTGCTGGGCGGTGCCTGTCATCTGTGTGCCGGTGGTGTTGGAGGCGGTGTCGGCGTTGGCGCTTGCGGCGAGGATGCCGGCCAGGGCTGCCAGTGCGAAGACGACGAGGGCGGCGGTGGCGGCGATGCGGTTCTTGATCATCTGAGTTCCTTTTCTCGGGGCCATCTGGTGTGGCGTTGAGAAAAGAATCGAACGCGGCCCTCAATGGAATCTCAATGCCGCATTCATGCTGCTCAGCGATCAATGAGCGGGTGAATCCTCGGATGCGATCTCGAAGGTGAACTGGTGCCCGGCGATGTCGATGACGTCGCCGTCGCAGAGCGCGGTGCTGCCGCGAACCCGCCCATGCCCGACCACCACGCCGTTGCCGGACCGCAGGTCGTTGATCACGAAGCTCGCGCCGGTGTCGATGATCGTCGCGTGGTACCGGCTGACTTTCGGGTCGTCGATGACGACGGTGTTGTCGGCTCGGCGCCCGATGCCGGTCACCACGGTTTCCAGCGGATAACAGCGGCCCGCGACATCGCGGAGCTGCGCTCGATTGGTTCTGGCCGCCGCCGTCATGGTGGTCGACAGATGGCTCTCGAGCATGGTGACGACGTCGGAGGCGTCGCTCTGCGCGATCCGCGCAACGTCCAACGGCTCCTGGCGCAGGATCCGCTCGTGCAGCGTGCGCAACGACGGTCCCGGATCGATGCCCAGTTCCTCCGACAGTGTCGATCTGACACGGCGGTACGCGTCCAGCGCATCGGTCTGCCGCTCGGCCAGATAGTAGGCCGTGATCAACTGTGCCCACAGAGGTTCCCGATAGGGGTGCTCGCCGACGAGATCCTCGAGCCCGCTGATCACTGAATCGGCACGTCCGCAGGCGATTTCGGCTTCGGCGCGCAACACATGCGTCGTCACCCTGTCCTCGACGAGTGCTGTGGCGAACGGCTCGACGAAGCGAAACTCCCGTAGGTCGTCGAGGACCGAGCCGCGCCACTGCGCCAACGCGGCCGACAGCCGATCGGTGGCCAGCCCGAACCGGCCCGCCGCCGCCGCCTGCGCCCCGGCCGCCTTCTCCGTGTTGAACCGCCCCAGATCGCAGGCCGCGTCGGGCACGTTGAGCTGATAACCCGGTCGGGCACTGGCCAAGACGGCCTTCGCGTCGGCGCCGCCCGAGCCGAGGACCTTGCGCAGGTTCGCCACGTAGACGTGCAGGTTGTGTATCGCGTCGGCTTCCGGCATGTCTTCGTCCCAGATCGCCGCGATGATCGAATCGCGGGGCACGGGGCGGTTGCGGTTGATCAGCAGCAGTGCCAGTACAGCGCACTGCTTCGGCGTTCCCAACGGCACCGGCTGGCGGTTCACGCTGACACGCAGCGGGCCCAGCACACCGAAATCGAGGCCCGACGCAACCATGGGCCCCTTTGTCATCAACCGACCGAGAGTTTGATCACGGGGTCGGAGCCCACATCGGTGATATAGACATTGCCCGCCGCGTCGACCGCGACTCCCTGCGGGTCATTCAGCCCCACGAACGGCAGCGGAATCGCGGCCCTCGTGCCGGGTCGTAGTTCGACGATCCCGGCGTTACCGCGGTCGGTGACGTAGACGCCGCCTTCTGAGTCGATAGCCACACCGTGGGGCTCATTCACCCCGGCGAACGGGAGTGGAGTGGCCTGCGACGCGCCGGCTTCCAACTTCAGCACCCGATTGTTACCCGTGTCGGTGACGACGACACCGCCTGCCGGGCCGACGGCCACGCCGCGGGGGTCGTTGAGACCGCTGAACGGTACCGGGGTGGGAGTTGCTGCGCCCGTCGCCAGAAACAGCACCCGATTGTTGCCACGGTCGACGACATAGACGTCGCCGTTCGGCTTGACGGTAATGCCGCGGGGATCGTTGAGTCCGCTGAACGGCAGCTGAATCGCCGCGGGTGCGCCGACCGGAAGCCACATCACCCGGTCGTTACCCGAGTCGGTGACGTAAACATCGCCCTTGGCATCCACCGCGATATCCCGCGGGTTCTTCAGACCCTTGATCGGCAGCTCAGTCGCGGCCGCCGCACCGGGTTCCAGCCGCATCACCCGATCGATACCGACGCCGGTGACGTACGCGGTTCCGTCGGCTTCGACCGCGATTCCTGCGGAGACATGAACCCCTGTGAAAGGCAACGCAGTTTGCGATGAGAAGCCCTGGCCGACCGGTATGGGTGAAGAGCTGCTCGCGTCGGATGACTGTCCCCCGACGATGACGACTCCAGCCATGACGACCGCCACCACTGCCGTCGCGGCCGCTGCCATGAGACCGACAGCCTTGCTTGACAGTCGTCTCCGTCGTTTACCCGATGCCTTGGCAACAGCGTCGGCGTCGCCCAACGCCGCCCGGGCGGCCAGCGCCAGATCCTGGACGGTCGGGTAGCGGTCATCGGGGTTCTTGGCCATCCCCTTGGCGATGACTGCATCGAAAGCCGCCGGAACGCCGGCGTCGCTGGCGCTGGGCTGCGGCGGCGGAGTGTGGAGGTGATGGGCGATCATGCCCTGTATACCCATATCGCTGGCGAAAGGCGGCTCGCCGGTGAGGCATTCGTACAGCACACACGCGAGTGCGTAAACGTCCACGCGTGAATGGGTTTTCACAGCGGCACCGATGGCCTCCGGCGCCATGTAGGCGGCGGTGCCGATGGTTTCACCAGCCTTGGTCAGCGTGGCGTCTCCTGAGGCGTGAGCGATGCCGAAGTCGATCAAATAGGCGAAATCGTTGGTGCACACCAGGATGTTGGAGGGTTTGACATCGCGATGCACCAGACCCACGTCGTGGGCAGCCTGAAGTGCGCCGGCCACTTGAGCGATGATCGCGACCGCACGCGCCGGCGGCAGTGCGCCCTCTTGTTTGATCAGCGTGCGTAGGTCCGTGCCGTCCACCAGTCGCATGTTGAGAAACAGCCGACCGTCCACATCGCCGAAGTCGTGGATCGGGATGACGTGCGGCTCGGTCAGCTGTGCCACCGCCTCGCACTCCCGCCGAAACCGTTCGCGTGTCTCCCGGTCGTTGGCGGAGTGCTCGGGCAACACCTTCAGCGCGACCACCCGATTGGTCTGCGAGTCGCGTGCCCGCCACACCTGGCCCATGCCACCTGCGCCCAACAACGACAGCAACCCGTAGCGGCCGAAGTGCCTTGTGGGTTTTTCGTCGCGCTCCACGCGCCTGCGTGCAAGGGGGTCGTCGCCGGTTCCCGCTATCGGCCTTTGCGTGGCGTCGCCGCCGTCTCTGACCGTGTCATCCACTGTGCTGCTGACCCGGCTCTCTCGCGACGAATGCCTTCACGGGCCAATTTAACCAGCCGAAGCGTCAATTGGTCGGTTGTTGCGTAACGAGGTGTGGACGACTTCGGCGGCCGCGACTATTGCGTTGGCATGTTGGCGAGTTCGACGGCCCGGTTCAGCGTCTGACGGTCGACGGCGTCGGCGGCGTTCATGGGCTGGGTGAGGACGTCCGATTCTCTCGCGATGTCGATCATGAACTTCACGCTCTCATCGGTGAGCCCGCCCTCGTCGGTCCAGAACGGGTGCTGCTGGATGAGCGCGAACAGCTCCCTCAGCGATTCGTCGGAGGGGGGTGCTTCGACGTATTCGTTGACTCCACTTTGGAACAGCGCGAAGTCGCTCTTCAGTGTCTTCATCGCACGCAACGTGGTGGCACAGTACTTGGCGGCGAGTTCGCGGTTCTGTGCGAGCCAATCCGCGCGGGCGGCCTGGGCTACCTTGATGAACCCGGGGGCATTGTCGTAGAGGGTGGCGATCAGCACCGGCTGATTCACCATTGCCTTCGCACCGTCGTACTGGGTGTCGTGAATCACGGTCGCATCCAGTTCGCCTGCGACCCACGCATCCAATCGGGCGCTCGAGCTTTCGAGGATCTGCTGATTAGGAATCTCGTGGACGTCGCGGTGCTCGCCGACGCCGCTCAACAGCGCGTTGAGCACGATGGCTCCAGAGCCACCGGGGCTGTCGATCCCCACGCGGGTCGACGGCTCGAACAGCTGACTGGCGTTGTGCACACCGTTGGCACCGGCGAGGACGAAGTCATCCATGCTGACGTAGGGGCAGAACACCTTGACGTCCTCGCCGTGCTCGCGCGCATCCAAGATCGCGGAGACCGACGTCGCCAGAACCTGAGCTCGGCCGTCGCGCAGGGTCTGCACCGCGTCGATGTGGGTGTCGTATTGGATGATGTTCTGCTCGACGCTGAGGGGCAACCCGAAGTCGGACCCGTAGCGGTCAACGCCATAGACCAGCGGGATTTGTGACGGCTGCGGTTGTGAGCCCAGCACGATGCGCAGCGACTCCGCGGTGCTCGGCGCGCCCGGTTGGGCGACGGCGGAAGTGCAGCCGGCGAGCGTGAGCGCGCTGGCAGTACCGATGGCGATCAAGCACGTCGCACGTCGTCGAGCACTCTTGGTTGGCATGGGTCTCCCTCGTTTTGTTGGTTGGGGAGAACGTACAGGTCAAATGCCGAAACGGCCGTCAGGGCCTGCATATCGCTCGAATCGCTGCGGAGTGTCACCGCGCATCTGTCGTCGACAGCGGTTGACGTTCAATAGGCAGTCCGAGCACGACCTTCGCCGTGATGACGCCCAACTTGACCATGCCCAAGTAGGTCGACGGGTTGAACATCGTGGGCCACACCGTGCGCGTTCGGTGCTCGTTGACCGGCCGGTTCGTGAAGCGATCGCGCAGCCACCTCAGCGTCATGGGGGCCGACAGTGGATGCAGGAGCAGATGCCCGCAGAACCGGTCGCGGTGGTAGGTGACCGCTGCACCAAGGCGTTCATACTCGGCCACCAGGGCGTCGACATCGTCAACGCTGATGATTTCGTCGTGCACCGCCTGTATGACCAGCACGGGAGGCTTGGGCCTGGACTTGCCGAGCTTGGTCTCGTCGAAGATGTGGCGCACTTCGGGTAGGTCCCACAGCTCGTCGGCGGTCATGTCGACATAGGACCCGATATCGACATTGCGGAACTTCCATACCGCCTGGGCCGTGGTCATCGTCTGCAACTCATCGAGCAGCGCCTTGCCCTGGTCAGTCGCATGCTCGTCCACCACGTTCTGCGCGCCAGGGAAGACCTGTGTCAATGCGGAGATCATCAGCGCGGCTAAGCCGGCGAAGAAGCTGCCGTTGAGGCGGCGTGCCACGCTTCCCGGATCCCCGACGGGTGAACCCAGAACGGCCCCAACGACATTGAGCTCCGGCGCATATCGCTCACACAATTCGGCCGCCCACGCCGACGCCAAGCCTCCCCCGGAGTATCCCCACAGACCTACCGGCGCTGAGGGCGACAAGTTCACGCGCTCGCATCGCATCGCCGCGCGCAACCCGTCCAGAATCCGGTAGCCGGGCTCGACGGGAGAGCCCCACATGCCGTGGCAGCCTTCGTGATCGGGTACGCATACCGCCCAGCCTTCGGCCAGTGCGGCGGTCACCAACAGGTACTCGGCTTGGACGAAGCCACCGATCGGTCGCGCACCGCGCCGCATGGCGAACGAGGGGAAGCAGCGCGAGGCCACCGCATCGATCGCGCACTGATAAGACAGCACCGGGCCAGCGGCAGTTGCCTCGCGCTGCGTCGGGACGAGGACGGTGGTTACGGCGACTTCCGGCTCTTCGTGCAGATTAGTGGTGCGGTATAGCAACTGAGTGGCGTGGACTCGCTGACTGATGACACCCAGAAACCCGATCTCCACGTCACGCGAGCGCAACACCGTGCCGGGTTCAGCGTGCTCGTAGCCCTCTGGCGCTCGGTAGAACGGGTCGTCGTCCGGTGAGATCGGGTGATCGCCGGGGCGGATCTCGGCGTGCGGCGGGCTGTCAGCGCACGGTGGCGCGGTGGAGTAGCTGTCCATTGGTGTGGCGACTCCCTCGGCGTTCGCTGGCGGCGCGCATCTGGCCAGAACTTCTAGTACCCGGGGTACCGGCTTTCAACCAACAACCGGAACACCGGGCGATTGCCGGGCAGTCACTTCTCTATGGGCGTCGGCCACCGCGGATATGCGCTGATGCGATTTCGTGGAGCCGGTGACGGGAATCGAACCCGCGTTCTCAGCTTGGGAAGCTGATGTTCTGCCATTGAACTACACCGGCTTGTTTGAGCACGAAGGCTAACATCCGAGCCGCTAGGCTCGTCGCGTGCTGCTCTCCGACCGCGACATCCGCGCCGAGATCGCTGCCGAGCGACTGGGGCTCGATCCGTTCGACGACTCCCTGGTCCAGCCGTCCAGCATCGACGTCCGCCTCGACAACCTGTTCCGCGTCTTCAACAACACGCGATACACGCACATCGACCCTGCCAAGCAGCAAGACGAGCTGACCACCTTGGTCGAAGCCGACCCGGGTGAGCCGTTCGTGCTGCACCCCGGCGAGTTCGTGCTCGGGTCGACGCTGGAACTGTGCACGCTGCCCGACGATCTCGCGGGCCGGCTGGAGGGCAAGTCGTCGCTGGGCCGGCTGGGGCTGTTGACGCACTCCACCGCGGGGTTCATCGACCCGGGGTTCTCCGGGCACATCACCCTGGAGTTGTCGAACGTCGCGAATCTGCCGATCACGCTGTGGCCGGGAATGAAGATCGGCCAGCTGTGCCTGCTGCGGCTGACCAGCCCCGCCGAGCATCCCTACGGCAGCGCGCGGGTCGGCTCGAAGTATCAGGGCCAGCGCGGTCCGACCCCGTCGCGGTCGTACCAGAACTTCATGAAGTCGAGTTGAACCGCTCGGCGCGGACGGTCGTTGACACGAGTAGGGTCGAGATACCAAACGTCGGCAGCATCGACCCAGCAAATGTCGGTGGAGGCGTAACGCCTGTCCTGCTCACGGCGATGAACCACTAGTCGCCGACTTGTGCGTGGCGAGATGCCGATCGGCGATCCGGGCTTGGTAGCAAACGGTTTTTGGAGGGGCAGTGGACATCGTTCTGGGTGTATCGATGACACCTGCGACGGTCCGCATGGTGCTGGTTGAAGGCGAGATGGCCGACGGGGCCACCGTCGACCACGACGTCTTCGACGTCAGTGGGACTGATGGCTCAGCAACATCGGGCGCCGCCGCCCAAGTTGTGGACGCCGTCCTCGGCACCAAGGAGAGCGCCGAAGCGGGTGGGCATGACCTGAAGGCCATCGGCGTCACATGGAGCGATCACGCCGAGGCCGCGCATCTGCGCGATGCGCTCGCTGCCCGCGATATAGACGACGTCATGCTCGTCTCCGACGGTCACGCCGCGGCCTCGCTCGCTCAGGCCGTCGGGCGGGCGGTGGGCTACGACACCACCGCACTGCTCTTCATCGACCGGGACGCCGCGACGCTGTCGGTGGTCCAGACCGACGACGGGTCAGTGGTCAAGGTCCTCAGTAGCAGCCTGCACAGCCAGGACGCGATGGCTGTGCTCGCTGACATGGCTGCCGCCGTCGACGCCCAGGACAACTCACCGCAGGGCATGTTCGTCGTCGGATCCGGCGTCGACGTGAGCTCGGTGAAGAGCCATCTCGAGCATCTGGTCAGCCTGCCGGTGCACGCCCCCGACGAGCCGCAGATGGCGCTGGCACGCGGTGCGGCCTTGGCCGCGGCCGCCGCCCCCGCGTTGGAGGCCTCGACCGTCGGGCTGGCCTATTCCCAGGACCCCGACGGCACAACCGCGGGTTCGGTGTACGCCGGGCTCGCCGGCGCGGAGACACAACTCGCGCCCGCCGGTGGTGACGGCGCTTACGCCGCCGACTTCGCGTCGAGTACCAACCTGTCCGCCGCGGCCAACGACGATCGCAAGCCGTTCCTGCTCGTCGGCAGCGCGATGGCGTCGATCTTCGTCGTCGGCGTCGTCGCGCTCGTGATCTCGCTCGCGGTGAGCATCCGGCCGACAGCCGACCAACGGCCCAGCCCGGGAGAGAGCGCGATCGTGCCCAGCACCGTCGCGCCCGCCCCGCCCCCTCCGCCGACCCAACAAGCGCAGCCGGTTCCGGCGCCCCCGCCCCCACAGGCGGAGACCATCAAGGCTCCCGTGCCGGTCGCTGCGCAGCAGCCCGCTCCGCAGGCGCCGCCGCGGACGGTCTATGTCGAGGCGCCGCCTCCCGCACCGCAAGCCCCCGCGCCCCAAGCCCCGGCGCCCGCTCCTCCGCCCGCGGCACCGCCGCCCGCGCCGGTACCCGTGGCTCCCGCCCCGGTGGCTCCGGCCCCCGTCCCGGTGTACGTGCCGCCGGTGGTCGCACCGCCGCAGTATTACCCGCGGCCCCAGAACCCGTGGAATCCGCCGTGGTCACCGCCGCGACCAAGGTGGAGTCCGCCGTGGCAGTACGAGCCGGAAATGCCCAAGCTGCCAAAGCCGCAGAAGCCGCCGAAGCAAAAGGGGCCGGGGAGTTATCCCGGCAGTGGCTCGGGCGGTTACCCCGGCAGTGGCTCGGGTCGGTCGCCGCGCATCGACGACGACAGGGGCGGCTCGGGCGGCAACACCGGTCACGGCGGAGGGTCGATCTGCGTGCTGAACATCTGCGCCGGATAGCCACTCGTAACCTGCCGTTGGCCGCACGATCAGTGTCGCGTAGCGGTTAGCTCATCAGGGCTGCATATCAAGGCGGTATGCGGTGCACCGTTTTCGGCACGGGATATCTGGGAGCCACCCACGCGGCGGGTATGGCCGAGTTGGGTCATGAGGTGCTCGGCGTAGACGTCGACGCTGGCAAGGTCGCCAAACTCGCAGCGGGCGAAACCCCCTTCTACGAGCCCGGATTACGGAAAGTGTTGAGCGACAACATCTCCGCCGGGCGCTTGGCGTTCACCACCGACTACGACGCCGCGGCCGGGTTCGCCGACCTGCACTTCCTCGCCGTCGGGACACCGCAGAAGAAGGGGGAGTTCGCCGCCGATCTGCGTCATGTACACGCCGTCGTCGACATGCTGGTCCCGCGGCTGAGCCGGTCGGCCGTCATCGTCGGCAAGTCCACGGTGCCGGTCGGCACCGCCGCCGAACTGAGGGACCGGGCGCGCGCGTTGGCGCCGGCGGGGGTCCACGTCGAGATGGCGTGGAACCCGGAGTTCCTGCGGGAGGGCTTCGCCGTGCACGACACCCTGCATCCGGACCGGATCGTGCTTGGTGTACAACCGGATTCGTGTGCCGCGAAGGCGGCGATCCGGGAACTGTACGCACCGCTGTTGGATCAGCAGGTCCCCTTGCTGATCACCGATCTGCAGACCGCGGAGCTGGTCAAGGTGTCGGCCAACGCCTTTCTCGCCACGAAGATCTCGTTCATCAACGCGATCTCCGAAGTCTGCGAGGCCGCCGACGCCGACGTGACGCTTCTCGCCGACGCGTTAGGGTACGACCCGCGGATCGGACGCCGCTTCCTCAACGCCGGTCTGGGTTTCGGTGGCGGCTGCTTGCCCAAGGACATCCGCGCCTTCATGGCCCGCGCCGGCGAACTCGGCGCCAACCATGCCCTGACGTTCCTGCGCGAGGTGGACGCGATCAACATGCGACGGCGAAGCCGGATGGTGGAACTGGCAACCGTCGCGTGCGGAGGGTCGCTGCTGGGCGCCAATATCGCGGTGCTCGGCGCCGCGTTCAAACCCGAGTCCGACGACGTGCGCGATTCGCCGGCTCTCAATGTCGCCGGGATGCTGCAACTCAAGGGCGCCGCCGTCAACGTCTACGACCCGAAAGCGATGGAGAACTCCCGGCGCCACTTTCCGACGCTGACCTATGCGACGTCGGTCGCCGAAGCGTGCGAACGGGCCGACGCGGTGCTCGTCCTCACCGAATGGCGCGAATTCGTCGAACTGGATCCCGTCGATCTCGTCGGTGTCGTGCGCGCGAAAGTCGTTGTCGACGGCCGAAACTGCCTCGATGTCGACCGGTGGGCGGGGGCGGGCTGGCGGGTGTTGTGCCTCGGAAGGAGCACCAGTCGGTAGGCTTTGGCTCGTGGAACCGATTCGTCCGGGTCGGCGAACGGACCCAATCCGAAACCGGATCCGGTGGCTGGCACTGCACGGCTTCGTGCGTGGCGTGTCGAAGTTGCTTGCCCGGCGTGGCGACCCGCAGGGCCGGATGATCGCAGATCCCGCCGTACGCGCTGACCCCGTGGCGTTCGCCGACGAACTGCGGGCACAAGGGCCGGTCATGGAGGCCGCCATCGTGCACCTCACCGTCGACCACGAGATCGGCAGCGATCTGCTGCGGTCCGAGGACTTCGAGGTCATGCCGATCGGGTCGAATCTGCCCAAGCCCTTGCGCTGGGTGGCGGACCGCACGAACTCCGGCCTCCTACACCCGCTGGAACCGCCCTCGATGCTGTCGGTGGAGCCACCCGACCACACTAGGTACCGCAAACTGGTGTCCTCGGTGTTCACCCCCAGAGCCGTTGCCGCGCTGAGGGACCGGGTGCAGGAGACCGCCGACTCTCTGCTCGATGAACTCGCGCAAGCCGGAACCGTCGACATCGTCGACCGCTATTGCGCCCAGTTACCGGTCGCGGTGATCGGTGACATCCTCGGCGTTCCCGACGCCGACCGGTCACGGGTCCTGGAGTTCGGCGAGCGCGGTGCGGCCAGCCTCGACATCGGCCTGACCTGGCCGCAGTACCGCACCGTCTACCGCAGCGTGGTCGGCTTCAACGATTGGCTGTCCGGGCACCTCGAAGGGCTGCGACGCAACCCCGGCGACGACCTGATGAGCCAGCTGATCGCGGCCTCCGACGAGGGCGCCCAACTCAACCAGCAGGAACTGATGGCTACCGCGGGCCTCGTGCTGGCCGCAGGATTCGAGACGACGGTCAACCTGCTGAGCAACGGAATCCGCATGCTGCTCGACCACCCGCAGCACCTCGAGACCCTGGCGCAGCGACCCGAACTCTGGGCGACTGCCGTTGAGGAGATCCTGCGACTGGACCCGCCCGTGCAACTCACCGCGCGCAGGTCGACGAAGCACACCGAGATCGCGGGCCACCGGATCCCGCGGGGCAGGGCGGTGCTCATCTACATCGCAGGCGCCAACCGCGACCCCAAGGTGTTCGACGACCCGGACCGCTTCGACCTCGAGCGGGAGAACGCCGGACGACATCTGTCGTTCTCCGGGGGCAGGCATTTCTGTCTGGGATCTGCCCTGGCCCGCGCTGAGGGCGAGGTCGGACTGCGGGCGTTCTTCGAACGTTTTCCCGATGCGCGACTGGCCGCTGAGGGCAGCAGGCGCGAGACGCGGGTGCTGAGGGGGTGGGCGTCGCTGCCCATCGCCCTGGGGACCGCACGCTCGACGATTAGTTCACCGGCCTGACGGGGTCTGCCCCTTCGAAGAACGGAGGAATTCATGTCGGTTGATCATGTGCTGGCGGTCGTCCCCGTGACTGACGTCGAGGTCAGCGGCCGGTGGTACGCCGATTTCTTCGGCCGTCCGGCCGACAACAACCCGATGCCCACGCTGGTCGAGTGGCAGGTGCGCCCCGGCGCCTGGGTCCAGGTGTTCAGCGATCCCCAGCGTGCCGGAAGTGGTCTGCTCAACTTCGCCGTCGACGACCTGGAGCGCCACCTCGCCGGACTGCGTGACCGCGGCCTCGATCCCGGTGAAATCGTCGCGGCCAGTAAGGGTGTGCGGTTGTCTAAGATCGAGGATCCCGACGGCAACGAGATCGGCATTATCGGGGGTTTCCGCGTCGAGTATTGAGTACGTTCGTGGGCGTGGATTTCCGAGCCGCGCTGCTCGACCAGACCCGCGAATTCGGGGAACTGATCCGCAGTGCAGACCCCTCGACACCGGTGCCGACCTGCCCCGACTGGACGCTCAGACAACTGTTCCGCCACGTCGGTCGCGGAAACCGATGGGCCGCGCAGATCATCGCCGAACGCCGGATGTCGGCGCTGGATCCGCGCGAGGTGCGCGACGGCAAACCACCCGACGACACCGACGGGGCGATCGACTGGTTCAACCAGGGCGCGCAACTGGTGGTCGATGCGGTCGAGCGCGCGGGGGCGGCGACCAGGGTTTGGACCTTCCGCGGCCCGCGGCCCGCGGGTTGGTGGATCCGCCGACGGTTACACGAGGTCGCCGTGCACCACGCGGATGCGGCGCTGGCCATCGGGGCCGCCTACAACCCACCGCCCGAGCTGGCAGCCGACGCGATCAGCGAATGGGTCGAACTGATGGTTGGTGCCGGCGCGCAACCCGCGCTGGATCACGGCAGAAGCATCCACATGCACGCCACCGACGAGGGGCTGGGCCCGACCGGGGAGTGGACCATCGTCCACGACGAGGACGGCGTCTGGTGGTCGCACAATCACAGCAAGGCCGACACCGCGCTGCGCGGCAGCGCCACCGATCTGCTGCTGGCGATCACGCGCCGGCGCGCGGCCGCCGACGCCGGCATCGAGGTATTCGGGGACGCCGCGGTATGGGACGCGTGGTTGGAGCGCACCGGCTTCTAATCGCGTCGGGCGCGCGCGGGCGTCGCCAGTACCGTGGCGATGCCCGTCGTAAGCGGCACCGACAACGCCAGCGCGATGCCCCCGACCGCCGAGCGGGCGATCTCGATGGCCACACTCTCGCTGGTGAGCACGTCGCCCAAGGCCCGGTTGGCCACGCTGAACAACAGCAGCAGGGGCAATGCGCTGCCCGCATACGCCAGCACCAGCGTGTAGACGGTGCTCGCGATGTGGTCACGTCCCACCCGCATCGCGCCCGAATAGATCGTCCGCCGCGAGCTGCCCTCGAGCTCGGCCAGCTCGAACACCGTCGAGGCCTGGGTGACCGTGACGTCGTTGAGCACGCCGAGCGATCCGATGATGAACCCGGCCAGTAGCAGGCCGGTGATCGATACGTTGCCCAGGTAGGCGGCGACCTCGTTGTTACGATCCTCTGAGAGACCGGTGAGGTGAGCCAATTCGATTGCGCCCCAGGAGAGGAGCGCGGCGAGCAGCAGCGACGTGAGTGTTCCGAGCAGGGCCGCGCTGGTCCGCAGGCTCACGCCGTGGGCCAGGTAGATGACGGCGTAGAGGATCAGCGCCGAAGCCACAAGCGCGACGGGCACGGCCGCGGCGCCGTCGCGTAGCGCAGGCAGCATGAACACCACCAACACGAGGAACGCGACCACGATGCCGATGAGGGCGCGAAACCCCCGCCACCGGGCGACCGCGACCACCACCACGGCGAACGCCACAGCCAGCGCGACGAGCGGCCATGTCCGTTCGTAGTCGTAGAACGAGTAGGTGGTGGTGCCGGTCGCATCGACCTGACGGGTGATCCTGACGTCGTCGCCGGCCGCGAGATTGGGTTGGCCGGGGCCACCGCTGAATTCGAGCACGGTCGCCGCGCCCTTGTTGGGCCCGGACTGAATCTCGATCAACGTCCGCACGCACTCGGCGCCGCCGCCCGTCGCCGGAATTGGATCGGCGGTCAGCACCTGACCGACTGACGGGCTGCCGCACGTCGCGGTACTGCTCGAGCGGACCAGCCCAGATTCGGTGGTGACGGCGCCGCCCTCGGCGTTTTGAAACGGCAGCGGGATGTCGGTCTTCTGCTGGCTGGGCCACAGCCATGCCGTTCCCGCCAGGACGGCCACTCCGATGGCGATCAGCAGACCGACGACTACCTTCGCGGCGATCGGCCCCAGCGGTGCCGGGCCGGTAGGGGAGTGGGAGTGTCCGTGTGAGTGCGCCACGGACAACAGCCTAGAAGGACGCTACTGCCGGTAGCCGACCAGGAAGTTGCCCAGCCGTTCGATGGCATTGGACAGCTCGCGGGCCCACGGCAGCGTCACGATGCGCAGGTGATCCGGTGTCGGCCAATTGAACCCGGTGCCCTGGGTGACCAGGATCTTCTCCTGCAGCAGCAGATCCAGGACCAGCTGCTCGTCGTCGACGATGTCGTAGACCTCGGGGTCCAGGCGGGGGAACGCATACAACGCCCCTTGCGGTTTCACGCAGGACACCCCGGGGATCTCGTTGAGCATCTGCCAGGCCACATCGCGCTGCTCCAGCAGGCGGCCTCCGGGTAAGACGAGGTCGTCGATGCTTTGATATCCGCCGAGGGCGACCTGGATCGCATGCTGTGCAGGAACATTCGGGCACAGCCGCATGTTGGCGAGCAGGCTGATTCCCTCGATGAAGCTGGTGGCGTTCTCCTTCGGTCCGGTGATCACCAGCCAACCCGCCCGATAGCCCGCCACCCGGTATGCCTTGGACAAGCCGTTGAAGGTCAGGGTCAGCACATCGGGTGCCACCGATGCCGTCGCGATGTGGTCGGCATTGTCGTAGAGGATCTTGTCGTAAATCTCGTCGGACAACAGCAGCAGCTCGTGCTTGCGCGCTAAATCCGCGATCTGGGTGAGGATTTCGCGCGTATACACCGCCCCGGTCGGGTTGTTCGGATTGATCACGACTATCGCCTTGGTGCGCTCAGTGATCTTGGATTCCAGGTCGGCGATATCGGGCATCCAGCCCTGTGTCTCGTCGCACAGGTAGTGCACCGGGGTGCCACCCGCCAGTGAGGTGCACGCGGTCCACAGCGGATAGTCGGGCGCCGGAATCAGCACCTGATCTCCGTTGTCGAGCAACGCCTGCAACGTCATTTGAATCAACTCGGACGCGCCGTTGCCGAGATACACATCGTCGACGTCGAATCGCGGGAACCCGTCAACGAGTTCGTAGCGGGTGAACACCGCACGCCGCGCGGGCATGATGCCCTTGGAGTCGGAGTAGCCCTGGGCATACGGCAGGGCCGAGATGATGTCGCGCATGATCACGTCCGGTGCTTCGAACCCGAACGGCGCGGGGTTGCCGATGTTCAGTTTGAGGATGCGATGACCCTCGGCCTCGAGGCGTGACGCGTGCTCGTGCACCGGCCCGCGGATCTCGTACAGGACGTCCTGCAGCTTCGACGACTGCGTGAACGTGCGCTGCCGCGGTCCGTGTCCGGCGGCGTGGATCGGCACGTGGTGGGTGGTCACGTCGTTCATGGTCTCACTTTTGTCCAGCGATTAACCAAAATCGCCGGTCATCGGCTCATCGTTTGCCTGGGGGACGAGCGCCTCTGGCGATACCGAGGCCCTTGACCGGAGGTGGTTCGGGCTTGTCTTCGTTGTCCCCGCCGGAAGGCTCAGGGACAGCACCGGATTCGCCATCGGAATCGGCGCTGTCCTTGGGCTCCCGTTGTGCGGCAGCGGGCTTCGGCTCGGCCGGTGGCTGTGCTGGTGCGGCCGACTTCTTGGCCCCGGGCTTGCGTGCGCCCGGGGCGATGCCGAGGCCCTTGACCTCAGGTTCGGGCTTGCAGTCCAGACCCCGATCCGAGTCGGCGGTGTCGGTCTTGGCTCCAGGCTCCGCCTTGTCCGGATCGACGTTCGGCGGTTGGGTGACGGTCGCCTCGCCCTCGTTGGGGGCCGCGGACTGGGTTTTCTTTTTCGCCCCGGGCCGCTTGGCGCCTGCCGCGATCCCAAGACCCTTGACCTCGGGCTCGGGCTCGGGCTTGGCCTCCGCTGTTGATTCGGCCTGGGCTTTCGGCTCCGCGGGTGCTGCCTGCGCGGCTGGTGCGGCTTTCTTGGCGCCGGGCCGCTTGGCGCCGGCAGCGATACCGAGCCCCTTCGCGGGTGCCGCTGCGGCAGCGGGCTTTTCGTCGGCCGCCGGCTTGTCGCCCGCGGGGGCGGCGGCCTTCTTGGCGCCCGGACGCTTGGCACCGCCGGCGATTCCGAGGCCCTTGACGGGTTTGGTTTCGGTGGCCGTGGCGGCCTCGACCTTGGGCTCCGGTTCGGCCTGCGCCTCTTCCTCCGCCTCGGTGGGCGCTTCCTCCACGGGCGCTTCGGCGGCGAGCCTGGCTGCGCGTTCCTCGGCCTCCTTCGCCGCGGTGCCCTTCTCCGGCAGCGTGATGGTGCTCTTGTCCAGCGAACCCAGCAGCAGCTGGGCCACGTCGAGCACCTCGGCCTTCTCAACCTCGCGGGCGGCCGAGACCTCGTCGACGCCGTCGGTGATCATCACGCGGCAGAACGGGCAGCCGGTCGCAATGGTCGAGGCGGTGTCCATGGCCTCCTCGGTGCGCTCGGTGTTGACGCGCTTGCCGATGTGTTCTTCCATCCACATCCGCGCGCCGCCGGCGCCGCAGCACAGGCCACGGTCGGCATGCCGAGGCATTTCGGTCAGCTTCGCGCCGGACGCCCCGATCAGCTCACGCGGCGCCGAGTACTCCTTGTTGTGCCGGCCCAGATAGCACGGATCGTGATAGGTGATGTCCGTTCCGCCATCAGCGGGCGTCACCGGGATCAGCTTCTTGTCGCGCACCAGCCGGTTCAGCAGCTGCGTGTGGTGCAGCACCGTGAAGTTGCCGCCGACCTGCGGATATTCGCGGCCCAGCGTGTTGAAGCAGTGCGGGCAGGTGACGACGATCTTGCGGTCCACCCGCTCGACGCCCTCGAACAGCTCGTTGAGCGTCTCCACGTTCTGCGCGGCCAGCTGCTGGAACAGGAACTCGTTGCCCGAGCGGCGGGCCGAGTCGCCGTTGCAGGTCTCGCCCTCGCCGAGCACCAGGTACTTCACGCCGGCGGCGGCCAGCAGTTCGGCAACGGCCTTGGTGGTCTTCTTCGCGCGGTCCTCGTAGGCGCCTGCGCAGCCCACCCAGAACAGGTACTCGTAGCCGTCGAACGACTCCACGTCCTTGCCGTACACCGGCACGTCGAAGTCGACCTCGTCGATCCAGTTCGTGCGGTCCTTGGCGTTCTGGCCCCACGGGTTGCCCTTGGTCTCGAGGTTCTTGAACAGCACGCCGAGCTCGCCCGGGAATTCGGACTCCATCATCACCTGGTAGCGGCGCATGTCGACGATGTGGTCGATGTGCTCGATGTCGACGGGGCACTGCTCGACGCAGGCGCCGCAGGTCGTGCAGGACCACAGCACGTCGGGGTCGATCACGCCACCCTGTTCCTCGGTACCCACCAGGGGCCTGGTGGCCTGCTCGGGACCCGACCCCAGGATCCGCTCGAAGCCGGACTCGGGAACGTGCTCGTGCGAATGTTCCTCGGATTTCTTCTCCCCGCGCAGTTCCTCGCCGAGGCCGCCCTCGGGGGTGTTCTCCAGCGGCGTCTCCTTGTCGCCGAGGATGTAGGGCGCCTTGGCGAACAGGTGGTCGCGCAGGTTCATGATCACGAGCTTGGGCGACAGCGGCTTACCGGTGTTCCACGCCGGGCACTGCGACTGGCACCGACCGCACTCGGTGCACGTGGTCATGTCGAGGTAGGCCTTCCATGTGAAGTCCTCGATCTTGCCGCGGCCCAGCACCGCGTCCTCCGGCGGATCCTCGAAGTCGATCTCCTTGCCCTCGTACTCGACGGGCAGCAGCGGGCCGAGGCCGTCGGGCAGCCGCTTGAATGTGACGTTGATCGGCGCCAGCCCGATGTGCAGGTGCTTCGAGTGCAGCACGATCAGCAGGAACACCAGCATCACCGCGATGTGCGCCAACAGCGCGATGGTCTCGATCCACGAGTTGGCGGTGTAGCCCAGCGGGCTCATCAGCCACCCCATGAACTGGGAGAAGAACGCGCCGTTGCCGTAGGGCAGGGCGTCCGTGTTGACCGCGGCGCCGCGCACCAGCGCGTAGGTCCAGATGACGTTGAAGATCATGAACAGGATCAGCCAGGCACCGCCGGTGTGCGATCCGTAGAACCGCGAGTCACGGCCGTGCTGTTTGGGCTCCTGCCTCACCCGGATGATCGCGAACGTGATGATGCCGAGCAACACCGCGACGGCGAAGAAGTCCTGCAGGAAGCCCAGAACGTCCCACCGGCCGATGATCGGGATGTGGAAGTTGTGGTCGAAGAGCAGGCCGTAGGCCTCGAGGTAGACCGACGCGAGGATGAAGAAGCCCCACATCGTGAAGAAGTGGGCGAGGCCGGGCAGGGACCACTTGAGCAGTCGGGTTTGCCCGAAGACCTCTTCGATCTGAGTGGTGATGCGCTTGCCGAGGTTGTCCTTGCGGTTGTTCTCCGGGCTGGTGGGCGCACCGGAGCGGATCAATGACGTCAGCCACAGCACGCGTTTGGCGGCAAAGACCAGAACAAGGGCCGTCAGCCCTAGCCCGACGACGAGCCTGATCAGCATCTGCGTATCCACCGCGCGCCTCCCATTCTCAAGTTACCCAAGGGTAACTTATCGTAAGTTACCGGTGGGTAACTTAACTCAGGCCTGCTCAAGCCCGGGAGTCATAGTTGCATCTCCAAGGGAAACACCGCTACGAAGGTTGTCCTAACTACGCACCGTCGGTCGGGCTGGACTCGTCGGGCACGGTGTCGGTACCCGTTTGCTCGCCGCTCGAATCCGGGTCGACGGGATCACCATCGGGAGATGGGGTGCCGTTGCCGGGTCCCGGATCGATCGGTGGGGGGTCGGCCACGGGAGGGGTCTGCGGATCGGTCGGCGGCTCAGGGTCGGCCGGCGGCTCAGGGTTGGACGGTGGGGTCTCGGGTTCCGGTGACGGATGGGCGCTCGTCGGTGGCGTGGGTGTCCAGGGCGGTGCTGCGGGCGCCATCTGCGCGGCCGGTGCCGGGCGCGGGCTGCGGTGCTGGGGTGTGGACGATCGCTGCGCGGGTTGCACGACGACCGTGGTGAGTTGAGGGGCCTGCGGCGCCGGGGGTACTGGAGTGGGAGCCGGCGCCGCAGGCGTGGGGGGTGGCGTGGCCGCGGGACTGAGGACGGTCGCCGCCTCGACCGGGGTGGCGGTGTCGCCGCGCAACTGCGTGAAGCCGAACAGGGCCGTCGTGACCACCGCGGCGGCCGCCGCGAGGCCGAACAGGATGAGCGGGGAGCGTCGCGGTGCCGCCGCCTCCTCCTGCCACTGCTCATGCTCGAAGTGAAGTTCGGGGCGCGAATCGGTGAAGGGCAGGGGCGCATCCTGCTGGTCGTCTTCGGACCAGGCCAGCGCGCCGAACGTGGCCGACGACGGTCCGGCCTCGACCCGGACGGTGGCTTCATCGATCCCGGCGGGCGCGAGCGTGGTCTCCGGGTCGACGACGCGCCGGCGCTGGGCGATCAGAGCGGTCCCGACGGCGGCGGCCAATTGCGGCCGCGCGGTGGTCACCACCGGTACCCGCAGGTGTTCAGACAGCTTCTGCGTGAGCAGAGGGATGCGTGCGCCGCCGCCGACGGTCGCCACCGCCGAAACCGCGGCGTCCGGAACCCCGTAGCGTTCAAGCGTTTCATCCACCGCGGCAAGGAAATCCGTGACCGGCCGCTGAATGAGCCCCTCGAGCTCGGCGCGGGTGACCCTGACGTCCGCGTGGTGTCCGGGCAGAGCGACGGCGACGGCCGTCGCGGTGTGGGCCGACAACCGCTCCTTGGCGGCGCGGCACTCGTCGCGTAGCCGCGCCAGCGAACCGACGACAGCCGTTCCGGGCGGGTCGGTGTCAGCAGCCAACGGAGCCATCACATGTGCCATCAGCGCCTGATCCACCAGATCGCCGGAAAGATCGGCGAACCGGACGGTCTCGCCGACCACGGCGTGGTCCGAGGATGCGTTGACGAGCGTGATGTTGGTGCCGCTGCCCCCGAAGTCGCAGAGCACGACGACGCCGCGAGAGGGCAGCCCGGGTTCGGCGTTCAGCGCGGCCACAGCGGCGGTCGCGTCCGACACCACCGGCACGTCGCCGCCCAGGGCGTGGCGCAAGGAGTCGGCGACCGACGGACGCCAGTGTGCGGGTACGGCGACCGTGATGTCCTCGGCCGACTGAGTGAGCGTGCGCAACGCCTCGGCGAGCAGTTGCTCGGGGCGATGGGCGGAGCCGTCGGAGGCGATGAGCGGAACCGGGTCGCCGATGCGGTCGACGAACCCGGTGAGTCGCTGCCCGTGCAGCGTGAGCTCGGAAGGCCGGATCACCGCGGCGTGTCCGTCACTGGTCGCGGCGAGGTAGGTCGCGCCGACCGAAACACCCAGCGGCCGGTCCGGAGTTGCCTGGTGATTGAACATGGCATGACGCTATGGCGCTTCGCAGGCGGGCGAATCCGGTGCCGGACCCGTCGTCGGACACGGCGGTTAGGGGATTGCCGTTAGGGGATGGCGGCGCGCTGGGGGATCACGACTGCGGAGACAACATGGCCCGCAGCATCGACAACATCTCGGAGCGGGATTCGGCGCCGAGACGACGGCGGATTCGGGCGACGTGGTGTTCGACGGTCTTCGCCGAGATGAACAACTGTGTCCCGATATCGCGGTAGGGCATACCGAGGAGCAGCAGTTCGGCGACCTCGCGCTCGCGGTCGGACAGCCGAGACGACGCGGGACGCGCCGAGCCGGTCCGGGCGGTCTCCGGCGCCGCGAGTTGATCGGATCCGGGTGCGTCGTCGGGTGCGACGGTCTGCTTCAGGTCCCGCGCGAGCTGCAGCATCGCGCCCGACACCCGGCCATCGGGGGTCTGCAGCGCGGCCTGACCGGCCAACCGGGTCGCGTCCCAGGTGAGGCCCACCTGCGCGAGCAGTCGCGCTGCCGTCGTGACCTCGTCGGTATCGACGTGATTGGCCAGTACCCGCAACCAGGTGCGGCCGGCAGTGGCCAGCGTCTTGGCGAAGGCGCTGTGCGTGGCCGCGGCAGTCAGCGCCTGGCCGTGCGGGGCGACGGCGTCCGGGGAGTTGGCGAGGATGCCCGCGTGCACACCGGCCCAGTGCAGAGGAGTCGACCACAACACGGGCTCACCGAGCGAGCCGAGCAGCGCGAAGGCCTCGTCGAGGGTGTGCTGCAGCCGGTCGATCTGACGCATGCGGGAAGCGGCCACCCACAGTTCACCGAGCGGCAGTAGGGAGAACAGGTCCATCGAGTACTCGGCGAGCACCTCGACCGCCGTGTACCAGTGCTTCTGCATGGCGCCGGTGTCGCCGCTGCGGCGCGCGATCGCCGTCTGCAGCGCGGCCGCCCACAATGCGTCGCGGCGGTGCAGCGGGGACGCGTCGGCGTCCGCGCACGCGATTGCCACGTCAGAGGTCGCCGCGGGCAATTGCCCGTCCTGCATCCGCACCCAGCCCAGCAGCAGCCGGTGTCTGCGGGCGACGAAAAGCGCTGCGTCCGTACCGTCTTCGAGACTGGCGCGCACCGCACGGGCGATCACGCTGCGGGCCCGGACCGGATCGCCCCCGTGCAGGGCGGCCAGCGTTACCAGCGCCGCGGGGGTGTCGGGGGCCACGCCTTCCGCGGGCTGGTCGGCGGTGATCGCCTGTCCCAACCGGGAGACGGCTGCGGGGTATGAGGCGTCCAACGACATCAACAGGCCGTCGGCGAGGCTGCGCGCGGCTCGGGCCGTGGAGGTGGGTGGGCCGGCGCTCTCGGCGGACAGCGCCGTCCGAGCGGCCGACAGGTCGCCTGCGGCGAGTGACACCACCGCGCCCGCCGCGCTCACGAACGCGTCGGGATACGGTCCCAGCCAACGGAACAGGTCCGCGGCCTGTGCTGCGCTGCCGTCGTGCAGGGCGATGCTGGCGGCGATCCTCACCGCGGCGGCCCTCTCGGCCGCATCGTCGGAGCCGAGCAGTTGATCGGTGAGCCGTCCAGCGGTGACGCAGTCGCCGGTCAGCGCCAGCGCGTCGGCAAGCCGCGGACTCAACGTGGTCGCCCCCGCATCGACGGCGGCGCGGTAAAGCCGTGCCGCCCTTGTCGGTTGGCTGCGACTACGGGTGGCCATGTCGGCCAGCGCGCTCGCCAGCCGATCGTCGCGCAGACCGTGTTCGGCCATCTGGAGCGCCAATTCGGGTGAGAGCGTGGATGATTCGAGTTGCGACACCAGAAGCGAGATCTCGGTGTCGTGATGACGTGCGGCGCCGAGGATCTGAGCGACACATCGGTGCAGGGTGCGCAGGAAGGCCCGGCTGTAGGACGGCTCGACGAGACCGGTGGCGCGGGCGCGATCGACCACCGTGTAAGCCTGCTCGGCGTCCATGCGCAGCGCCGCAGCGACGTCGTCGGGACCGAGGTCTCTGCTCAGCGAGGTGACCAGAAGGGTGTCGAGTGTCGCGTCGTCGAGGCGGCGCAGCCGTTCGGTCAGCGCGTACGTGACCGCCTGCAGGACCGCGGTGGCCGGCGCGTCGTCCTGCAGTTCGGCGACGGCCGCGATCGCCGGTTGCAGCAGGAAGGGCAGGCCCGCCGTCGCCACGACGAAAGATCGCACCATGTCGGACGGGGGTGTGCCGCCGAGCTTTTCGGTGACGAGGCTTGCCACGTCGGCCGGGGGCAGTGGTCCCAGGCTGATGATCGGGTTCTCGCGTTCGATCGCCGTGGACAGCGCACGCATCGCCGGGCGGTGCGCGATCGGCTCGCTGCTGACCACGAGCGTCGAAGGCAGATCCGACACCCGTCGCGCGAGTTCGCCGAGTTCGTGATCATCCAGCAGGTGGGCATCGTCAAGGACGACCGCGGCCGCCGGATCGTCGTCAGCGCGCGGTACGCGGGTGAGCACCCCTACGCCCGCGGCCCGAAGCGCGGTTCGAACGGCGGCCAGCACCGATGTCTTGCCCGTGCCGATGCCGCCCGACACAAGTAGTTTGACCGGCTCGGTCGGCGCGGCTGCCAGCCCTGTGACCGCCTCGCGTGCGGGCGGCGGGATCTCGGTCCGCGGGTCCGACGCGGTCATCGGTCTATGGCGCGTCCGGAACGGGGATGTCCGGCTCCGGTTCGACCGATGTGGTGGGCGGGTCGGTGGTGGTCGGCGGCTGGGTGGTCGTCGGCTGCGTGGTCGTGGGACGCGTCGTCGTGGTGGTGGGTTGGGTGGTCGTCGTCGTCGTGGTCGTGGTCGTTGTCGTCGTCGTGGTTGTGGTGGTTGGTGACGTCGTGGTCGTCGTCGTCTCCGGGGGCGGGGGTGGCGGGACCACGCTGGTGGTCGGGCGCCCATCCGTCCCGGTGACGGTAACCGTCTGTGGTGCAACCGAAGTCGTCGTCTCCGGCGACGGTCCCGACTCGAAGGTCGTCGCGGTCTCGGTGACCGGACTGCTGTCACCTGTGGTGCTCGTCAGCGTGACGGCGAGACCACCGGCGGCCAGCAGTGCGGCTGCGGCCGCCGCGCCGAACAGCACCACCGGCCTGCGGTACCACGGCAGTGGTTCGGGTTCCGGCTCGTATTGCTCTTCCTCGTGGGCGAACTCCATCGCGGGCCGAGCGCCGGTTCCGCCCGCTTCGAACGTGTAATCCTCACCGGCATAAGGGACCGGCTCGTCGACAGGCGAGTCGTCCTGCGACCACGCCAGGGCGCGGAACGTCGCCGAGCCTGCGCCGTCGGAGGCCGACTCGGCGGCTGCGACGCCTGCGGCTCCGGCGGCCCACGCTGCGGCGGACATGCTCGTCGGCGCCATCCCGGTCGGGGCATCGGGGGCGACGGCGGCCATCCCGGTGGCAGCCTCGGCGGCGTCGGCGATCAGCGCGGCGCCCGCAGCGACGTTGAGTTGGGACTGCGGCGTGGTGATGACCGGCGCGCGCAGCCGGGTCGACAACTGCTGGGTGATCAGCGGGATGTTCGCCCCGCCGCCGACCGTCGCGACGGCCGAGACATTTACCGGCGGAATATTGTTGCGCTGCAGAGCTTCCTGGACGGCATCGAGCACCCCGTCGAGCGGCTCGCTGATCAGCTGCTCCAGCTCGGTGCGGGTGACGCGCACGTCGGAATTGAAGCCCGGCAGGTCGGCGTGCACGACCGCGGCGGTGTCGGCCGACAGTTGTTCCTTGGCCACGCGGGCCTCGTTGCGTAGCCGGGCCAGGGAACTGACGGCGGCGGTGCCCGCGGGGTCGGCGTCGTTGGCCGCCGCGATGCCCGCTACGACGTGGTTGAGCAGGAGCTGGTCGATCTGGTCGCCGGAGAAGTCCGCGTAGCGGACCGTCTCCCCGATCGGGCCGTAGCCGGCTGACGCGTCGGCCAGGCTGATGCTGGTTCCACTGCCGCCGAAATCGCACAGCACTACGACACCGCTCGACGGCAACCCCGGCGCGGCCTGCAGTGCGGCGAGCGCGGCCGCCGAATCGGGCACCAGCGCAGGCTGCACCCCGTCGGGAGCCAGGCCCGGCGCCGCCCGCAGGGCGCCCCGCAGCGCGCCCGTGGTCGCCGCCCCCCAGTGCGCGGGCACCGCAATCACGATAGGGGCCCCACCGCCGACCGTGCGCGCCATGGCGTCGAGCGCCTCGACCAGCACCCGCTCTCCGCGATGAGGTGAGCCATCGGCGGCGACCAACGGCACCGGGTCGCCGACGCGTTCGACGAAACCGCTCAGCACCATGCCCGGTTGGTTGAGGTTGGGGTTTTCGGCGGGTACACCGACCTCCGGCGCGCGATCGTCGAATACGGTGAGTATCGATCGGCGCATGACCGGGGGGCGGCCGATTCGGGCCGCCACCAAGTTGGTCGAACCGATCGACAACCCGAGTGAGTCGCTCATCTCCACCTCTACATTTGGCCGTTCATCACGATAGCGGCTCAACGTCTTCGGACACGGGAGCTGCCCCTAGTGGGAGGAAATCCCCTAACACCGCACCCCCTAACGACCGGGCCGAGCAGGTGGGTTTTGCACCGATCACCGCGGCGGTAACCGTCGATAGCATCGTGGCAGGCCACTCGGCTAGGCCTTGTCTCTAGCCACCTATATCTGTTCGAGGGAGGGAGGGTGTTTCATGGCCAACGAGTTACTCGACTTCGTCATGTCGGTGGTGCGTGATCCCGACGCAGCCGCGCGTTTCGCCGCCGATCCGAATCAAGCCATTCTCGACGCCAATCTGACGAACGTGACCAGTGCCGATGTCCACGCCCTGATCCCGGTGGTGTCGGAGTCGATGTCGGCGCTTCCGACGACCGTTCCGACCGCGCTGGACGGCGGTATCGCCGAAGCGGCAGGCAACGTCTGGAGCAGCGGAGCGGCCACCGCCGCCTTCGACGCGTTCGGCGATCACGTGCCCGCCGATGTGGTGGACGACGTGTCCGCCGCGTTGATCTCCGATCCGGGGGTGCCTGAACTCGCCGAGCCGGATGTCCCGAGCGTCGCCGACGCCGACGACACCGCGTTGCAGTTGGACCAGCCGGTGATCGAGGACGTCGTCGACGACGTTGTAACCAGCGACGACTTCAGCGACGCGCTCGCCGATGTGCAGCAGCTCGACATCGACGCGGGCGGATTCGACATCTTCGACTGACAAACCTGAACCGAAGGAATGCGCGGCCCCTTGAGGGGCCGCGCATTTTTTGCCGTTTCGGCTCGAGAATGCGGACCTTTCGGCCGATCCCCGAGCCATCCCCTAATCCCCTAACCGAACCCCTAGTCCGATCCCGGGACGGTGCTGTGCAGGGAGGGGTCGCGACCCCGTTTCAGGGGCGTCGCGGCGGCCATAACGTGGTTCTCAGCTCGCCGGACAGCCCGGCGACCAGACCAAGACCAACATCTTCGAAAGGATCCGACATGAACCTCATCGACTGGTTTCTGAACCTGTTCCGCGACCCTGTCTCCGCCGCCGCGTTCGTGGCGGACCCCGACCGCGAACTGCACCAGGCCGGCTTCGGCAACGTCTCGGCCGCCCAGGTGCAGGCCGTGGCGGCCACCGTCGCGCCTGCGGCGGTAGTGCATGGGGGTGGTGATCCGGTGGTGGGGCTGCAGCAGGCGGTGGCCCAGACGCACGGGATCGCGTTCGCCCCGCAGCGGCAGACCGAGGTGTTGTCCAACAACGACACCCTCAGCCATAACGACACCCGGTTCTTGAGCCCGGAGACCAACACGGTCAACCACGCCGGTGAGGATCAGCAGCAGGGTATCGGCAACTTCGGGTTGGAGTTCGGTGACATCACCTTCGGTGACAAGACCACCAATACCGCCACCGACGGCGGGGTGGTCAACACCGGCACCGCAGGCGATATCGATGCCACCAACGTCGAGGGTGACGGCAACGTCGTCGGCGATGACAACGAGAACGTCAACACCGGTGATATCGAGGACTCCAACGTCAACATCGGCGAGGACAATGAGATCGACGACAGCGGAGACCAGACCGCCGGCGGCGACATCATCTCCGACAACGAGGGCCCGGTTATCAACGACGTCGACATGAGCGGTGGCAGCGGCGGCAGCGCCTCGGGCGGTGACGGCGGTGGCGGCCTGATCGGGGTCGGCAACGACGGCGGCAACGCCACCGGTGGGGCCGGCGGCTCGGGTGGCGGGATCGTGATCAACGACAACGACACGACCACCACCAATGTCGATGGCAACCAGACCAATGTCGGCGATATCGACGGCAGTGTGACCGGCGGCATCTCGGGCGGGTCGAGCATCGAGGACAACTCGGTGGACAACTCGGTCGACAACTCGGTCGACAACTCCGGACAAGACAATTCGACTGACAACTCCGGTCAGGTCAACACCGATGTCGATGTGGACACCACTGTCGACACCGGCCTGTTCTGAGCCCAACCACACAACGCCGCTGGCGGGGATCAAACCACGATCCCCGCCAGTCGGCACGTCTACCGTTGACTCACCGGCCCACCCGGACGCGAGGACTTCATGACCCAAGGCAACGACCCACGACCGGCCAGACAAACAAAGGCCGGCGAGCCGGCCAAACAGACTTCGGCCGGCGAGCCGGCCAAACAAACAAGGGTCATCGTCGAGCTGATCGACCACACCAGCAGGATCGCCGACGCCAACGATCGCGCTGATCTGGTCGAGCGGTTGGCCAAGGCCAAGGACCGCATCACCGACCCGCAGATCCGGGTGGTGATCGCCGGACAGCTCAAACAAGGCAAGAGCCAGCTGTTGAACTCGCTGCTGAACGTTCCTGTCTCGCGGGTCGGTGACGACGAGAGCACGGTGCTGCCGACCGTGGTGACCTACGGCGAGACCGCCGCCGCCAAGCTGATCGTGGCGCGCGGCGAGGGCGAGGAACCCGAGGCCGTCGAGATCTCGATGGCCGACATCAAAAACGATCTGCGCCGGGCGCCGCAAGCCCACGGGCGTGAGGTGATCCGGGTCGAGGTGACCGCGGCCAGCCCGCTGCTCAAGAACGGGCTCGCGTTCGTCGACACCCCCGGCGTCGGCGGGCACGGTCAACCACATCTGTCGGCGACGCTGGGCCTGCTGCCCGACGCCGATGCCTTGCTGATGTGCAGTGACACCAGCCAGGAGTTCACCGAACCCGAGATGACGTTCATGCGGCAGGCCTTCGAGATCTGCCCTGTCGCCACGATAGTCGCGACCAAGACCGATCTCTACCCGCACTGGCGCCAGATCGTCGAGGCCAACAAGGCACACCTGCAACGCGCGGGTGTCACCGTCCCGATGATCCCGGCCTCCTCGCTGCTGCGCAGCCACGCGATCGCGCTCAACGACAAGGAACTCAACGAAGAGTCGAACTTCCCGGCCATCGTGAAGTTCCTGAGTGAGCAGGTGCTGGCGCTGCAGAACGGCCGGATCCGCGACCATGTCGTCAACGAGATCTATTCGGCTGCCGAACATTTGACGCTCAAGGTCAAGGCCGAGCTGTCCGCACTCAACGACCCCGACACGCGGGATCGGCTCAAGGAGGACCTCGAACGGCGCAAGCAGGAGGCCCAGGATGCGTTGCAGCAGACAGCATTGTGGCAGCAGGTACTCAACGACGGGATCGCCGATCTGACCGCCGATGTCGACCACGACCTGCGCGGGCGGTTCCGCATCATCGGCCAACACATCGAGAAGGTCATCGACACCTGCGACCCGACGCATCACTGGGCCGAAATCGGAGCCGAACTCGAGAACGCGGTCGCCACGGCCGTGGGCGACAACTTCGTCTGGGCGTACCAACGAGCCGAGGCGCTGGCCGCAGACGTCGCGCGCACGTTCGTCGAGGCGGGCCTCGACGCGGTCAGCATGCCCCAGCTCGACCCCAGCCGGATGGGCGCCAGCCTCGGGGAGATGAAGTCTGTGGGCAAGCTGGAGGCCAGGCCGGTCCGTGCGGGGCGCAAGCTGACCATGGGGATGCAGGGCTCGTACGGCGGCGTTCTGATGTTCGGCATGATGACGTCGTTCGCGGGTCTGGGCATGTTCAACCCGATTTCCCTGGGTGCGGGTCTGCTGATGGGGCGCACCGCGTACCGCGAGAACATGGAGAATCGGATGTTGCGGGTCCGCAACGAAGCCAAGACCAACACCCGCCGCTTCCTTGACGACACGCAGTTCGCGGTCGGCAAGGAATCGCGCGACCGGCTCAAGGCGATCCAGCGGCAGCTGCGCGACCACTACCGCGGCATCGCCAACCAGACCTCTCGATCACTCAACGAGTCGCTGCAGGCGACCATCGCCGCCGCGCAGGTGCAGGAGGCCGAACGCAGCGGCCGGATCAAGGAACTCGAGCGCCAGCTGAACATCCTCAATCAGGTCACCGAGCACGCCACCAAACTGATGCCACCCGAATCCGTGCCTGAACCCGTCGGGACCACGTAGCCGCGGCGGTGCCTAAGCTGGACTCTTGGCCATCGCCGAACGCCGGAGGGCAGCCAGGAGCATTGGTGGGCAGCGCGAGATGAGCACGAGCGACCAGGTACGCGCGATCCTGGGTGGAACCATCCAGGCGTACCACGCCGATCCTGCATATGCTCATCGCCCCGATGTGCACAACGAGCTCGAACGTATCGGCGGTCGGCTCAACCAGCCGATCCGGATCGCGCTGGCCGGCACGCTCAAGGCGGGCAAGTCTACGTTGGTGAATGCGCTTGTGGGCGAGGACATTGCGCCGACCGACGCCACTGAGGCCACCCGGATCGTGACGTGGTTCCGGCACGGTCCCACACCGAAGGTGACCGCGAATCATCGCGGCGGCAGGCGATCCAACGTGCCGATCGGGCGCGATCCCAACGAGGGCGGGCTGACGTTCGACTTCGCCACGCTCGACCCCGAGGACATCGTCGACCTCGATGTGGAGTGGCCGGCGGCCGAGCTGATCGACACCACGATCATCGACACTCCGGGTACGTCGTCGTTGTCCCGCGATGTCTCGGAGCGCACTCTGCGCCTGCTCGTACCCGGGGACGGGGTGCCAAGGGTCGATGCGGTGGTCTTTCTGTTGCGGACGCTGAACGCCGCCGATATCGCGCTGCTCAAGCAGATCGGCGAGCTGGTCGGCGGTTCCGCGGGCGCGTTGGGCGTGATCGGCGTGGCCTCTCGCGCCGACGAGATCGGGGCAGGCCGCATCGATGCGATGCTGTCGGCCAAGGACGTCGCGACGCGGTTCACCGCCGAGATGGAGCGGACCGGGACGTGTCAGGCGGTGGTTCCGGTGTCCGGCCTGCTGGCGTTGACGGCACGCACGCTGCGGCAGAGCGAGTTCGTCGCGCTGGAGAAGTTGGCCGGGGTGGACGCCGCCGAGCTGACCAAGGCGATGCTGTCGGTGGACCGCTTCGTGCGCGACGACAGCCAGTTGCCGGTGGATGCGGCGACGCGGGCGGCACTGCTGGACCGGTTCGGCATGTTCGGGATCCGCATTTCGATCGCGGTGCTGCGCGCCGGTGTCAGCGATTCGGTGGCGCTGGCCGACGAATTGTTGGAGCGCAGCGGACTGGTGGCGTTGCGGGAGGTCATCGATCAGCAGTTCGGGCAGCGGTCGGATCTGCTCAAGGCGCACACGGCGTTGCTGTCGCTACGGCAGTTCGTGCAGGCCAACCCGATCTACGCGACGCCCTACATACTGGCCGATATCGACCCGCTGCTCGCGGACACGCACGCGTTCGAAGAGCTCCGACTACTGAGCCAGTTACGTTCGCGGCCAACGACCTTGAACGACGACGAGATGGCCTCGCTGCGCCGGATGATCGGCGGTTCGGGTACCGACGCGGCCAGCAGGCTCGGACTGCAGCCGGACAACCCGTACGACGGGCCGCGCGCGGCGTTCGCGGCCGCACAGCGCTGGCGCAGGCGCGCGGAACATCCGTTGAACGACCCGTTCACCACCAGGGCGTGCCGGGCGGCGGTCCGCAGCGCAGAGGCGTTGGTGGCCGGTTACGCCGCGCGCGGGCGGTGAGAGCGTCAACGACCGGAGCCGCCGAGTATTCGTTGCTCGAACAGGTCGGCGCCGAACGATGTTCCCCCGGTGGCCGCGAATCCCGCTGCGACCCGCTTGGCACCGGCGGTCATCGCCATGGCTTCGCGAACTTTGAGGCGGAGCCGTGCTGCTGACAACTTCTTCGCGGGCAGTCGCGTGCCGCATCTCGCCACTTCGACGCGCCTTGCAACCTCGAACTGATCGCGTCCGAAGGGCACTGCGCACACCGGTACGCCGTGCTGGAGTGCCTTCTGTGTCACACCCATTCCGCCGTGCGTGATTGCGCACACGGCTCGGTCCAGGACTGCTTTGTGAGGGACCATTCCGCACACCGTCGCGTTCGGCGGAATGCTCATGTTCTTCGGCGGTCCAGTCGGGACGGTAGCCACCACATGCACCGGCTCATCGGCTAACGCCACAAGAGCTGTCGCAACGAGGTCGGTGTCGGCCTGCGCTTCCGACGACGTCGCGACGAGGATTAGCGGCTGGTCGATCGACTCCGTCCAGTCGGCACTGGCGTCCGGGGCAGGGTCGAGTGCGCAGGGCCCGATCATGTGGACCGCTTCACCCCAATCGGTCTGCTCATACTGGAACGGCTTGCCAGAGGCGACAAACATCAGCGGTGCCCGACGCAGGTACTCGTCGGTCGTCGTCACCGGTGGTAGGCCTACATCGGCACGGATGCTGTTGATCGACGGCAGCATCACCTTTTCGATGGATTTAGTGACTACTGCTTCTATCACCGAATCACGCGCCCGGCCGACGATTCCTTGCATCGGTTTGAGGCCTAACCCGAAGGGCGGCACTCCGCGGGACCGCATAGGCGGTGTGTACGGCGAGAAGCACGCCCATGAGATTTCACCGGCCTCGGCTGCCGAGCGCGCCCCCCAGCAATTCACATCGATCAGTAGCGCGTCGGGCTTGACGCCATCGACCGCGGCGGCGAGGTCGGTGACTTCGTGCGCGGCGCGTCGACCGAAGGCCGCGACACTGACCTGTAGGGCTCGGCGAGGATCGGTCGTGTCGCCGTCGCCGAGCGGGATGCTCTCGATGCGGGGGTCGATCGGGGCGGTGTCGAAACCCAGACGTGTAGCCATGTGAACCACGTTGGACAGCGTGCGGAGATGGATGGTGTGGCCGCGGCGCGACAACTCAATGCAGAGTGCGCTGATCGGCATCATGTGCCCCAGCGCGGGGGATGTGTATGCCAAGATTGTGGCCATCTCTACACCGTCTCAGCCCGCGTAGTCGATTCGCCCGCTAACCGCTGTGCTTCTGCCAGTCTGCCTCGCGCGTCTAACGTTTCGCACAACTCGAGGTACCGGCCCGCGAGATCCACGTAGTCAGCCGAGCGGTCTTCGACCTTCGCCAGTAGGGTGCGCGACTTCATCCACCACAAATCGAGAGCAGGCGCACCGGGGCGTTCGTCGTACCACTGAGCGACGATTCGATGTGCCTCGGCGAGGTCATCTGCTGTTCCTCGCTCGACCAGGAGCTCGACTAGAGCTTCTTGCGCGACTACACCGAAAACCGGTGAACACCCTTTGCTCTGCGCCCGGACAACTCGGAGCTCACTGATCGCTTGGTCCAGTTTCCCCTGCCCCGCGGCATCCATGGCGAGATCTCTGCCGATCGTGGTCAATCCGACTACCGCAACCCGGTACTTGTTGATGCCCGCCCGCGCTTTGCGGAGCGCATCTATTGCCTTCCCGCGGTGTTCCTCGCCCGCGCGCAGCAATACCGTGCCGTAGGTCCATTGCGCGATGACGATGCCGCAGGCATCCCCGAACGCCTTCGCGCGACTGAGCGCATCATGTGTGTTATCAACCAAATGGCCTGCTTCGCAGAGGCCGAGCGTCACCATGACCGCCCGATAAACCTGCACCGACGCATAGTTCATGGGAGGCAGCGAGCGCGCTTGCCGATACCCTTCTTCGAGGTGCCGTCGGCCCGTCTCGGACTCACCTAGACACGCCTCGATCACCCCACGAAGTGCTACGGCGGGGGCGACTTCAACGGCCGGCGCGTCTGGTAGGAGGTTGACGATTTCGGTGACTGTTTGCAGAGCAGCATCGAACTCGCAACTTGCGAATTGGGTAAAGGCTATTGCGTTCAATATGATTCCACGCGTCGCGGCATCGAGCTCGACACTGGATGCTAATGCATCCAGGTGTGGCAACATCGCCGCTGCATCAGAGACGCGGAAGTCGTTGACCGTCAGCGAGAACATCCGCCCGGCCGTACCGAGAGCGAGCGACTTCAGGTCGCCCTCCGCCATCGCCAGATCACGAAAGTCTTCATACCGCTCATCGGTATCGGAGGCATCGCCGACGTACAGTAGTGTCGACATCAGCATCGTCCGGGGCGCGACGCGCATTGCTATGACGTCACTGTCGTTGTCGGGCAGTCGATCTGCGATGCGACGCGCGTTCTCCCATCCCATCCGTGCCGCTGCCAGATCCCGCGGCCGGAGCCATTCCGACGCTCGCATATGCCACTGATACGCACTCGAGAACTCGCCCGCCGCTTCGAAATGGGTCGCGATCAGTGCCGCATTTTCGTCGGCGGCACTTGGGTCGCGTGCTTCGATGGCGGCCGCAAGTCGACGATGCGCTCGGCAGCGGGTTGCGCTCAGCTGCGAGTCGTAGGCGACCGCGCGCACCAGCGGATGGTGGAAACAATAGCGTTGCTGCGGAACGAATTCCGTCTGGTCGATCATTTCGGCAGCCACCAGCTCAGCCAAGCCCGGTGTTACCGCATCTGCGCGCAGTACCCGGAGGGTGTCGATGTCGAACCGGCCACCGATCACGGCCGCCGAATTCAGAATCGCCTTGGCGTCGGCGGACAAGCGGTCGATTCGAGCCGCGAGCACGGCCTGAACCGTTGCAGGAACGGATATTTTGCCGGTATCCGCGATCAGGCGATAACTTCCCCGGTTTCCGGTCAGTGCCCCGCGACCGGCGAGGTCACGAACGATTTCCTCTATGAAGAACGGGTAACCGGCCGCTGCGTCGGCGATCCGCTTCGCGACACCCGCAAGCGACGGGTCAGTGCCCAGAAGCTGGCCTAGCAGCTCCAAAGATTTCGACTTCGTCAGCGGCTCCAGTGTCAGCTTGTGCTGAGAATGGCGGTGTAACGCACCATGGAACTCGGGACGGTAGGTTGTCACCAACATCGACGTCGTTTCCGCGAGTCTGCCAGCGAAATCAGCGAGGATAGCGTCGCTGGGCTCGTCGATCCAGTGCGCGTCGTCAAGAACGAACAGAAATCTGCCCGAATGCGCCTGCACCGCAGAGCCCATCACTTCGGCCAGTCTTCGCCGCCGTCCGTCGACACCGATGTGCAGAACAGTTGCTTTGGGGTCCGAGATCCCTACCGCGTCGAAAAGTATTTGTGCGTCCATCGAATCAGGCTCGAGTCCCGCGCACGTCGCCAGAATGTGCTTGCGAGCGTCGGCATCACTCTGTGCCTCGACGTCGAACATGGCGCGCAGCAACCGCGTCACTGCACGGAACGCGAGCTGTGTGGTGTGTGCTTCGCAGCGAGCGACGACCACTCGGGCGCCTTCGTTGGCCACGACCGCGCCGAACTCCCGGATGAGCCGGCTTTTCCCGACGCCGGGGCCGCCGACGATTCCGACCAGCGATCCCCGTCGCGCCGCGAAGAGGTTCTGTAGTCGATCCAGCTCGGCGTGGCGGCCGAGCATCAGTCCTTCGTTGCGGCCCAATACAGTCTGGTCGGTTTCAACGGTGAGGAGCTCTCGTGCGGTCACCGGTTTGTCGCTGCCTTTAACCGCGATCGCATGGGGCGGGCCGAGCCGCACTGCGTCTTCGACGAGCTGGGCCGTCGACAAAGAACACAACACGGTGTCCGGCGCAGCGGCCGCCTCCATTCGTTGAGCCATTCCGACGGGATGACCGATTGCCGTGTAACTGCCTGGGCCCGAACCGACTTCACCAGCGATGACATCACCGGAATTCAGGCCGACACGCAGACGCAGTGCGACGCCGTCCCGATTTCGCACTTCCGTCGCGAGCTCTCGGGCTGCCAACTGGATCTCAAGCGCTGCGATGCAGGCCCGCAGTGCGTGATCTTCGAGAGCCCTTGGAGCGCCGAACAATGCCATCAAGCCGTCGCCGGTGAACTTGTCTACGGTTCCCTGGTAGCGCTGCACCACCGCCCCAGCGCGGTTGAACAGCTCATGCATGATCTCTTGCAGGCGCTCGGCATCGAGCCGCGCCGCGAGTTGCATCGAGGCGACAACGTCGGCAAACAGCACCGTTACTTGCTTGCGTTCACCGACGGGCTGCTGCGGGGTAACCCGGGCTCCGCAGGCGTCGCAGAAGCGCGCTCCGGCGCGGAGGTCATGGCCACACGACCCACACCGATCGGCGATCTCACTGGACGGACTGGCCATCCCCCGATATCTCCTACGCCGTCAATTTCCGAAGTGATCATCGCAAATCTCTCGGCGAAGCGGCGGATAAACGAGAAGTCGGCGCAGCGGCAGCTTGCCCGGCCCTTTGCGCGGCACCGACTATGGAGCCGGCGTCTCCGTCACCGTCTCGGTCACCGTTTCCGTCTCGGTTTCGGTGGTGATGATCGTCGTCGTCGGCGGCGCAGTGGTCGTCGTCGTGGTGGTCGTTGTGGTGGTCGGCTCCGTGGTGGTGGGCGCCACCGGTGGCGCGGTGATGGTCTCGGTCACGGTCTGGGGAGACACCGTCGTGGTGGCGGGTGCGGTGGTCCGCGCCGTCGTCGTCAGCGGCGTCAGCGACGTGGGTTCGGTCGTGGAGTCATTACCGCTGATCAGACTGGCCAGCCCCCACACGATCAGGGCGACGAACAGGGCACCGATCGCGCCGAACGCGACCAGCGCAGCGGGCTTGCGGTACCAGGGCACCGGCTCCTCGGGCGGCACGCCGGGGCCGCCGTCGCCGTAATTGATGTACGCCGTCGGTTCGTTGTCCGGATGGTTCGGGTCGGGAGGTCCGTATCGCGCCACGGCCACCGATAGTAGGCGCTCAGGGGTACGGATAGAGCGTGCGCGTCACATTCGTCCGGGGTCGGCGCGTCGTGCGGGTCGTGGTCCGGTCCTCGTCAGCCTCGCTGGTGGGCGGCCGCTCGCTGGTTGTCGTCGTCTCACTGCTCGAGGTCGTCTCACTGCCGGAAGTCGTCGTTTCCGAGGGCGGCGGGTCGTTGATCTCCGTCGTCTCGGGAGGGCTGGTGCTGGTGACCGTTCCGGTGGTCGCGGTGGTGGCCGTCTGGGTCTCGGTCGTGGTGAACGTCGGCTCCACGTAGTTCAGCGGCGCCTGGGGCGGCTCGCTGGACCGGCCGGCAACGAAGGAGACCGCCAACACCAGGAGCCCGATCGCGACCAGGCCGAGCAGGCTTGCGCCGACGACTTCCGGCGTGCGGTTGTACCAGGGCTGCGGCGGGTCCCCACCGCGGTCGTGGTCGTTGCTGTTGCCGCCGGGCACGGCCACTGATCGTAGGGCCGCGGGCCCGTGTGCGCCCGCTCAGCGAAACTGCGGAAGCACCTCGCGGGCGACGAACTCCAGGTGGGCGAGGTCTGACATATCGAGAACCTGCAGGTATATGCGTTGCACGCCGGCCTGGAGGAAAGGTCCCAGCTTGTCGGCGATCTCGGTGGCCGTGCCGACCGTCGGGGAGTTGCTCCGCAACTCGTCGACCTCGCGGCCGATCGCGGCCGCCCTGCGGGCGATCTCGCCGTCGTCGCGGCCGGCGCACAGCACGAACGCCGCGGAGTACGTCATCGAATCGGCGGGACGCCCAGCATCGGACACGGCCGCGGCGACGCGCTCGAACTGGGTCTTGACCGCGTCCAGTCCTACGAACGGGACATTGAACTCGGTGGCGTATTTCGCCGCTAGCGCCGGCGTTCGCTTGGCGCCCTGGCCGCCGATGATCACCGGCGGGTGCGGTGACTGCACGGGCTTGGGCAGGCCGGGAGAGTCGACGACGGTGTAATGCCGGCCGGAGTAGTCGAACGTCTCACCCTGCGGCGTCGTCCACAGACCGGTGATGATCTGCAGCTGTTCGGTGAGCCGGTCGAATCGTTCGCCAAGCGACGGGAACGGGATCGCGTACGCCTGGTGTTCGGCCTCGAACCAGCCCGCGCCGAGGCCGAATTCGACTCGGCCCCCGCTCATCTCGTCGACCTGGGCGACCGATATCGCAAGTGGGCCCGGATATCGGAATGTCGCGGAGGTCACCATCGTTCCCAGCCGGATCGTGGAGGTCTCGCGCGCGATACCTGCCAGCGTGACCCAGGAGTCGGTCGGGCCCGGCAGGCCCTCACCGCTCATGGCCAGGTGATGATCGGATCGGAAGAACGCGGAGAAGCCCAGATCTTCGGCGGCTCGCGCGACGGCGAGCTGGTCGGCGTACGACGCGCCCTGCTGCGGTTCGACGAAAACCCGGAAATCCACCGATGCGCTCACGGACGCCAGCTTAGATACGACCAACAGATCACAGGCCGCGACGGTTTCCGCGCACCGCCTCGACGGTCGCCGGGTCGCCGTCGAAGTCCAGGCGCACTTCGTCGCGACCGGAGATGAACAGCAGCAGTTCCTGCGCTTCGCCGACGATGGTCAGTGGTTGACCCTTTCCGACCGTGGCCAGCACCTTGCCCTGCGGTGTCTTCAGCGTCATCCGCGCGGGCGCCTTCGCCAGCGTCATCTTCGCCATCAGCGGCAGCGAACGCGTCAGGGCGTTGACCGTGCTGTCGTCCAGAGGTCTTGGCTCCCAACCGGATTGCGCGCGCCGGACGTCTTCGTGATGGATGTACATCTCGCCCATGTTGGCCACCGGGTCGAGCAGTTTGAACGGCGAGTACAGCGGCGGGCCGGAGGCGACCTTGTCGAGCAGTTCCTCCCAGTCGGTCTGCGCGGTCCGCCGTTGCACTTTGTCGGTGTATCCGGCCAGTGCCGGGAGCATGATCCCCGGGGTGGCGTCGAGCCTGCGCTCGCGTACCACCAGGTGCGCGGCGAGGTCCCGGGTGGTCCAGTCCCCACACAGGGTGGGGGCGTCGGGTCCGACCTCGCGCATGGTCTCGACGAGGGCGGCGCGTTCCCGTTGTGCGGCGGTCATTCCTCCACCTTAGGGACGGGCGACCGTCACACGCCCCACTTGACCATCTCCCGGCCGGGATGGGCCTCGTGCCACGCCGCGATCGCGGCATCCCAGTCGTCGCCGTCCAATTCGGTGATCGACGCCGGGAAGATCCCGTCTTCTTCCTTGCGGGTGTGCTCCCAGAGGTCCTCGACGGCGTCGCGGATGGCCTGCTGATCGGTCTCGCGGGCCAGGTCCACGGAGGCGAGGAGGTCGGCGAGTTCACGATGCTCGCGAATGAGGGGCGCGATGTGCTCGGCGAACAACTCCACGCGCAGGAGGGGCTTGAACAGGCCGTTCTCCTCGCCGCGCCAGTGGGTGCTCAGCTCCTCGGCCAGCTGCGCCAGAAGCTGTCGCGCTGTGTCGAGGTCGCCGCGGTCGATGCCCCGGACGGCCTCGCCGCCCAGGTTGAGCACGTGGGCGTGCTCGGAGATGTAGTCGCGGATGAGCGGCATGTCGCGGCAGCCGCAGTACTGACACATCGACATCGACGCTACGCCCAGGGAACAAACTCGCGAGGCGGTCCGTTGACCGATTCGACAGTTGAGTGAACTAGGCTCAAGTCTGGTTGACAGGTTAGGGTTGGTCGGCGCAGGCTTGAGTGCGGTGCACTCAGCCCGATTGAGTGCAGTGTGCACCCACTCGGGACATCTAGCAGGACTATTTCAGGAGGAACAAACATGGCTCGTGCGGTCGGAATCGACCTCGGGACCACCAACTCCGTCGTCGCGGTACTGGAGGGTGGCGATCCCGTTGTCGTCGCGAACTCCGAGGGCTCCCGCACCACGCCGTCCGTCGTCGCGTTCGCGCGTAACGGAGAGGTGCTGGTCGGCCAGCCCGCCAAGAACCAGGCGGTGACCAACGTCGACCGGACCATCCGTTCGGTCAAGCGGCACATGGGCACCGACTGGTCCGTGGAGATCGACGACAAGAAGTACACGGCGCAGGAGATCAGCGCCCGAACGCTGCAGAAGCTGAAGCGCGACGCGGAGAGCTACCTCGGTGAGGACATCACCGACGCCGTCATCACCGTGCCCGCCTACTTCAACGACGCTCAGCGTCAGGCCACCAAGGAGGCCGGGCAGATCGCCGGCATGAACGTGCTGCGGATCGTGAACGAGCCCACTGCGGCAGCGCTGGCCTACGGCCTGGACAAGGGTCAGAGTGAGCAGACCATCCTGGTGTTCGACCTCGGTGGCGGCACGTTCGACGTCTCGCTGCTCGAGATCGGCGAAGGCGTCGTCGAGGTGCGCGCCACCAGTGGCGACAACCACCTGGGCGGCGACGACTGGGACGACCGGATCGTGGAGTGGCTGGTCGACAAGTTCAAGGGCACCTCCGGCATCGACCTGACCAAGGACAAGATGGCGATGCAGCGGCTGCGTGAGGCCGCCGAGAAGGCCAAGATCGAGCTGAGCTCGAGCCAGAGCACCTCGATCAACCTGCCCTACATCACCGTCGACGCGGACAAGAACCCGCTGTTCCTCGACGAACAGCTGACCCGCGCCGAATTCCAGCGCATCACCCAGGATCTGCTCGACCGCACCCGCCAGCCGTTCCAGCAGGTGGTCAAGGACGCCGGTATCTCGGTGTCCGACATCGACCACGTGGTGCTGGTCGGCGGCTCGACCCGCATGCCCGCGGTGTCGGATCTGGTCAAGGAGATGACCGGCGGCAAGGAGCCCAACAAGGGCGTCAACCCGGACGAGGTCGTCGCGGTGGGCGCCGCCCTGCAGGCCGGCGTGCTCAAGGGTGAGGTGAAAGACGTTCTGCTGCTTGATGTCACGCCGCTATCCCTCGGTATCGAGACCAAGGGTGGCGTGATGACCAAGCTGATCGAGCGCAACACCACGATCCCGACCAAGCGGTCGGAGACCTTCACCACCGCCGACGACAACCAGCCGTCGGTGCAGATTCAGGTCTATCAGGGTGAGCGTGAGATCGCGGCGCACAACAAGCTGCTCGGCAGCTTCGAGCTGACCGGAATCCCGCCGGCTCCGCGCGGTGTGCCCCAGATCGAGGTCACCTTCGACATCGACGCCAACGGCATCGTGCACGTGACCGCGACGGACAAGGGCACCGGCAAGGAGAACACGATCCGCATCCAGGAAGGCTCCGGCCTGTCCAAGGAGGAGATCGATCGGATGGTCAAGGACGCCGAGGCGCACGCCGAGGAGGACCGCAAGCGTCGCGAGGAGGCCGACGTCCGCAACCAGGCCGAGTCGCTGGTCTACCAGACCGAGAAGTTCGTCTCCGAGCAGCGTGGTGCTGAAGGTGGTTCGAAGGTCCCCGAGGACACGCTGACCAAGGTGGACGCGGCGATCGCCGATGCCAAGAAGGCGCTGGAAGGCACCGACATCGGCGAGATCAAGTCCGCCATGGAGAAGCTCGGCGTCGAGTCGCAGGCCCTCGGCCAGGCCATCTACGAGGCCACCCAGGCCGAGCAGGCGGCGAGCGGCGGTGCGGACGCCGGTCCGGCGGACGACAACGTCGTGGACGCCGAGGTCGTCGACGATGAATCTGACAAGGAGAACAAGTGACAGGAAACGATCCGCACGAGCCGGTGACCGTCACCGACAAACGGCGCATCGATCCCGTCACCGGTGAAGTGAGAGAAGCAGATCCGGATCCGGCGCCGGACTCGGCGCCGGAGCAGCCCACTGCGACGGGGGCAGGGGAGGAGGCCGACAAGGCCTCCGAACTGCTCGCCGATCTGCAGCGGGTCCAAGCCGATTTCACGAACTACCGCAAGCGGGCGTTGCGCGATCAGCAGGTGGCCGCGGACCGGGCGAAGGCTTCGGTCATCTCGGAGCTGTTGCCGATCCTCGATGACCTCGACCGCGCGCGAAGTCACGGCGACCTGGAGAGCGGTCCGTTCAAGGCGATGGCCGACAAGTTGGTCAACACCCTTGAGGGGCTGGGTCTTTCGGGATTCGGTGACGAGGGCGACGACTTCGACCCCGAACTTCACGAGGCCGTCCAGCACGAGGGTGAGGGCACTCACCCCGTCCTCGGCACCGTGATGCGACGCGGGTACAAGGTGGGCGAGCAAGTCGTGCGCCACGCCCTGGTCGGGGTGGTGGACACGGTCCCCGGGGACGCCGGCCACGACGGCGACACCGCCTCGGGTGACGGTGCGCCGGAAGCCGAAGCCGAATGACGAGGAGGTGGCGCGGAATCGCCGAGAGCGGCGAATCCCGCGCCACCTTCGACTCATCGGCGACGATGAATCCGACGAGATTCGTCGGCAACCAGCAAAATCTAAGTGAGACTGCGATAGACCTACAGAAGCGGAAGGAGGTGACGCGGTATGGCCCAGCGTGAATGGGTCGAGAAGGACTTCTACAAGGAGCTCGGCGTCTCCTCTGACGCCAGCGATCAGGACATCAAGCGGGCGGCCCGAAAGTTGCTCGCGGAGAACCATCCCGACCGCAACCCGGGCAACTCGGCCGCCGAGGAGCGGTACAAGGCCGTCTCGGAGGCCAAGGAGGTGCTCACCGATCCGGCCAAGCGCAAGGAGTACGACGAGACCCGGCGGCTGTTCGCCAACGGCGGGTTCGGCCGCGGCCGCTTCGGCGGCGGTGGGGGCTACGGCGGGTTCGGCGGCGGCGACGGTGTCGAGTTCAACCTGAACGACCTGTTCGACGCGGCCGGCCAGACCGGCGGCGCGAACATCGGCGACCTGTTCGGCGGGCTTTTCGGCCGCGGCGCACAGCAGCCGCGACCCAGCAGGCCGCGTCGAGGCAACGACCTCGAGACCGAGGCGGAGCTGTCGTTCCTGGAAGCCACCAAGGGTGTGGCGATGCCGTTGCGGCTCACCAGTCCCGCGCCCTGCACGAACTGTCATGGCAGCGGCGCCCGTCCCGGTACGAGTCCGAAGGTCTGCCCGAACTGCAACGGGTCCGGGGTGATCAACCGCAACCAGGGTGCGTTCGGATTCTCCGAGCCGTGCACCGAGTGTCGCGGCAGCGGGTCGATCATCGAGCACCCCTGTCAGGACTGTAAGGGCACCGGCGTGACCACCCGCACCCGCACGATCAACGTGCGGATTCCGCCGGGTGTGGAGGACGGTCAACGGATTCGGCTGGCCGGCCAGGGCGAAGCGGGTCTGCGCGGCGCACCGTCGGGTGACCTGTATGTCACCGTTCACGTCAGGCCCGACAAGGTGTTCGGCCGTGACGGCGACGATCTGACCGTCACCGTACCCGTCAGCTTCCACGAATTGGCTCTGGGCACAACGCTTTCGGTGCCGACATTGGAAGGCAAGGTCGGCGTGCGTGTGCCCAAGGGCACCTCCGACGGGCGTATCTTGCGCGTGCGCGGCCGTGGTGTGCCGAAACGCTCTGGCGGACACGGCGATCTGCTGGTGACAGTGAAGGTGGCGGTGCCGCCGAACCTGGAGGGCGAGGCGGCCGAGGCGTTGGAGGCCTATGCGAAGGCGGAGCGGGCCAGCGGCTTCAATCCGCGGGCCGGATGGGCAGGTGCGTAATGGCTACGAAGCGGTCCAATGACGAGGCCCGTACGTTCCTGATCTCCGTGGCCGCCGAGCTGGCCGGCATGCATGCCCAGACGCTGCGCACGTATGACCGGCTCGGGCTGGTGCGTCCGCAACGTACCTCCGGTGGCGGCAGGCGCTACTCGCAGCACGACGTCGAGTTGCTCCGCGAGGTGCAACGGCTGAGCCAGGACGAGGGTGTCAACCTCGCGGGCATCAAGCGCATCATCGAGCTGACCAACCAGGTCGAGGCGCTGCAGGCACGGGTCCGGGAGCTGACCGAGGAAGTCGAGGCGCTGCGTGGGTCGCCGCGCCGCGATCTCGCCGTGATGCCCAAGAGCACCGCGGTCGTGGTCTGGCAGCCCGGAGCCGGCCGGCGGCGACGCCAGGCGGAGTAGAGCCTCCGTCAACGAATCCTGATCGAGAACCGAGCGGTCTCCGGCTTGCCGGGGGCCGCTTTTCGGTATCCGCCTCTGCGTAGTGCGTCCGTCGGGGCCGCCATCGGTTCGATGCCGATCAGGTCATCGTTGGGCGGCGCGAAGAGTTGCGCTGCGGGATAACCGGTTTCGAACGTCACGTCGATGCGGCGCGCACCTCCGGCGAGGGTGAACACCGCCCCTTCGGGCACCTGGTCGAAACCGTCGTCGTAGGCGGTGACCATCAGGGTCTGCTCACCACCCAACCACTCTTCGTCAGCACCGGTGGGTATGCCCTTGTCGTCCACCGGCAGGTGGCGCATCGCCGGGGTGCTCAGCGTCCACTCCTCGCGCGGCACACCGGGAATCTTCACGTAGGGGTGATAGCCGAAGCACAGCGGTACGGACACCGACGAGGTGGGCGTCACGGTGGTCTCGATGGTGAGCTTGCGATCGTCGAGCGTCACGTGCTGGGTGAGCACGTGGGGGAAGGGAAACGCCGCGAGCAGTTGCGGGTCGGCGCCGTAGTCGAGCACAGCGGTCAGGCCGTTGTCGGTACGGTCGCTGACCTCCCATCCGGGATAGGCGGCGAGCACGCCGTGGATCGGGGCGCCGTGCTCATCGGTCCGGACGCCGCCTGCCCCCGGCGTCAGGGTGACGACGGACCCGTCGACCTCGTAGGTGTTGGCGCTCAACCGGTTCGCCCACGGGTACAGGATCGGGATTCCCATCGTCTTGCCGTTGTTCACATAGGCGGTCAGACCGCGGCGTTGACCGAGGAACTCGTCACCCGACTCGGCCAACGACGTGCCCACCATGCCTGCGGCGGGGACGAACGTCGCGGTCAGGTCCGAGGACGGATCGCTGAGAGTGACGGCATCGAGGTCAACCACAAGACGATCGTCCCACGAGCGCCTGACCGGGTTGTGAATCTGGCGACGCTGGAAGCGTCGAAACCGTCGTCAGATGCACAATCCAGACATTCTCTGCTCAGTCGTAGACGATCACCGCGCGGCCGACGAAATCGCCGCGGCCCAGCGCGTCGATGTGGTCGTTGACGTCTTCGAAGCGGACCTGCGTCACGCTGTCCTTGATCTTGCCGGCCTCGGCGAGCGCGACGACCTCGGTGAGATCGGTGTAGTTACCCCAGAACGAGCCGAAGAACGTGTACTCCCTGCCGACGATAGGAAACAACGGGATGTCGACGCGGTTGCCCACCAGGCCCACCGATGCGACCGCACCCTCGGTGGCCAACAGCGCGAAGGCCAACCGGATGCTGTCCTCGGCGCCGACACACTCGATGACCGCGTCGAACTCGCGCCTGCCGGTGGCCTGCTCGAGCGCGTCACGCACCTGGTCGTCGGTCCTACCCCTGGTGTTGATCGTGTGGTCGGCGCCGTTTTCGGTTGCCAGCGCCAGCTTTTCGTCGCTGCGGGCGAAGGCGACCACCGTCGCACCCGCACCGAGCAGCTTGGCGTACTGGACGGCGTAGGCGCCGAGGCCGCCGACACCCATCACCGCCAGCGTCGTTCCCGGCCCGAGCACGCCCGCCGCGCGCAGCTTCTTCAGGCCGCGGTATGGGGTCAGACCCGCATCGGTCAGTGGCGCCAGCGAGACCGGCGACAGCTCGGCTCCGACGGGTATCACCTGTTGGTACGCCACCGGAACGTATTCCGCGTACCCGCCGTGCGGACCGAAGCCGACCCAGTGGCCCTGGTTGCAGATCTGTTCGTTGCCGCGGTGGCACTGGCGGCATGACCCGTCGCCGAGGGGGCCGAAGACCACCGCGCGGGTTCCCTCCGACAGGCCCGCGGAAGCCGGCACGTCGGCGCCGATCCGGTCGACGGTGCCCGCGACCTCGTGACCGGGCGTCACCGGAAGCGGCATCGGCAAGCTGAAGTAGCCGTCGATGAGCTGAAAGTCGGTGCGGCACATGCCTGCCCCACCGACCTTGATCAGCACCTGGTTCGGCTCGATGTCGGGTATGGGGATCTCCTCTAACCGCAGTGGCTGCTTGTACCCGTGCATGCGTGCGGCTCGCATCGTCGCCATCTGGACTCCCGACCGTTGATCTTGACCGGAGTGTACGGCTGCGGGGGCCGCCGCGCGAGTTTCAGGAGGCCAGGGGATCGTGCTGAATCCGTTCGGCGGGTGCTCCTTTGGCGATCAGGGCGGCCTTGGTGGCCGTCACCATGGCCGGGCTGCCACAGATCAGGATCTGCCGGTCGCCCCAGTTGCCGTAGCGGGTGACCACGTCGGCCAGCATGCCGGTCTGTCGCACGTGCAGGCCCCGGGGCGGTTGCACATCGGGATAGTCGGCGGCCCACGGCGGGTCGGTGTTGAACTCCGAGACGGGAGTGACCGAGAGCCACGGATTCTGTGAGGCGATCTCCCACAGCGTGCGAAGGTCGTAGAGGTCGCAGGGATACCGTCCGCCGAAGAACAGGTGCACCCGCGGATTGACGCCGTAACGGGTGAGATCCATGATCAGTGCCCGCAGCGGCGCCAGACCCGTGCTGCCTGCCACCATCAACACGTCGCCGCCGTCGCGGTCCACGTGCAGCCCACCGTGCGGATTGGACAGCCGCCACCGGTCGCCGGGTGTCGTCTCGGCGACGATCGCGGTGCTCACCATGCCTCCGGGCACCGAGCGGATATGGAACTCGATGCCGCCGCTGGGTTCGGTCGGGATCGACGGGCTCAGGTACCGCCACCGGCGCGGCCACTGCGGAACCTGAACCGTCACGTACTGGCCAGCGTGGTAGAACAGCGGCTGGTCCAGTTGCAGCCGCACGACGGAGACGTCGCGGGTGACGCGCATGTGCTCGATAACCGTGCCGTCGCAGTACGGCGGGCCCTCCTCGGCTTCGGCGGCGCCGCGCATCACCCCGATCATCAACGCGACCGCGTCGTGCGTGGCCTCGGCCACCTGGTCGTTCCAGCCGGCCGCGAGGTGATTGCGGAAGCTCGCGTACAGCGCGGTCTGCATGCTGTCGTAATGCCGTTGTGTGACACCGTATTTGCGGTGGTCACGCCCCAGCTGAGCGAGGAAAGTCACCGGCTCCTGTGCCCGTTGGGCGACGAGCTCGCCGAGAACCCACGTCACCGCGTGCCCGAACCGCTGCCGTTGTTCGTCCATGTCCGGCGGGAACAGGTCGCGCACCGACATGTCGATCGCGAACCAGTGCGTGTAAAAGCTTCGGATCAGCTCGGAGCCGAGCGCGGGATCGACCGCGTCGCGCAGCATGCGCAGCGCGTCACGGTCGTCGAGTCCCACGCGGCCCGAGTGTATGTCAGGTTCGCGGCGCCCTTCGCTGGCGAAGCGCCGCCAGCACGATCAACGCCACGCCGAAGACGGTCCAGCAGGCCAACACGATGACCGGCAGCGTGGCGCCCGCGCCGTCGAAGAACGCCGCCGACCGCAGCAGGGTGGCGTTGGCGCCCTGCGGCAGGAACTGCCCAAACTGCCCCCAGCCGCTCGGCAGCAGTTCCGGGGCGCTGTTCAGGCCGGACAGCGGATTGCCCACCAGAAGCGCCAACACCGCGCCCAGCGCCAGGCCGACGCGACCGAACAGCGATCCCAACCCCAGCAGCGTCAACCCCATGGCCAGGATGCCCAGCGTCAGCGCACCGGTGACTCCCCAGAAGTTCGCGTCGATCGACCCCAGGACCCAGCGCAACAGCGAGGCGATGGTCAGGCCGGCGACGCCGGCGAACACCACGGCGGCGGTGAACCGGGTCCACACTTCACGCTTGAGCGCGAGAATCAGCGCGATCGCGGGCAGGAGTCCGGCGAGGGTGATGGGCAGCGCCGATGCGGCCAGCCCGACGCCGCGTGGGTCGTCGGTTGTCGGTGGCGCTAGATCCTCGACGCGCAACTGCGCACCGGTCTTCTGCGCGATGCCGTTGCCGATCTGGGTCAGCATCTGGGCGATCACCGGACTGCCGCCGGTCGCGATCATCAGCGTGGGACCGTCGGGCCCGAGTGCGATGCCGCCGTAGACGTCGCGGGCGCGGATCGCTTCGCGCAGCGCACCCGCGCTCGGGTAATAGGTGAACGAGAACGCGCCAGGCGCCTGCTGCTCCATGGTGGCGGCGACTTGTCCGCTTGCCGCCTGCGGCCCTGCCGCGCCGATCGGCACGTGGTGCGGAGCGGTTCGGGCTGCGGGCAGCGCGAAGGCCAACGCGACGATCGCGATGACGACGGTGAGCGCCACGACCACGCCTGTGGCCCGTACTGCGGCAGGCGGTTCGTGGACCGGCGATGCGTGGTGGCTGGACCGCGCGGGGGTTTCGGTAGTCATGGCCGTGCCTTTTCATTCGTCGTTGAATTAATGCGCATCGGCAGCGTAACTCTGCGGGCGACGGATTTCAACAGTCATTGAAATGCTAATCTCGGGCCATGGCGTCACCTGCGAAAACGACCCGCCGCGGTCGCCGTCAGGGCGAACCGGTGTCGCGCGAGGCGGTGCTCGCCGCGGCGCGCAAGCGGTTCGGCGCCCAGGGATACGAGAAGACGACCCTGCGTGACATCGCCCGCGATGCCCACGTCGACCCGTCGATGGTGCTCTATCTATTCGGGTCCAAGGCCAACCTGTTTCGGGCGTCGCTCAACGTGGTCGTCGACCCCGGGGCGCTGGTCTCTGCACTTTCCGGTGGCCCCGATGACGACCCCGACATCGGCACCCGCATGGTGCGCGCGTACCTGAGGATCTGGCAGTCACCCGAATCGGGCCCCACGATGGTCGCGATGTTGCAGTCGGCCACCTCGAACTCCGACGCCCACGAGGCGTTCCGCGGATTCATGCGGGACTACGTGCTGAGTGCGGTGTCCGATGAGCTCGGGGGAGGAGAGCAGGCCCGGCTGCGCGCACTGCTGGCCGCGAGCCAACTCGTGGGCACGGCGATACTGCGCTTCGTCATGAAGATCCCACCGTTGGCCACGCTGCCCGACGACGACCTGGTACGGCTTCTGGCGCCGACGGTCACGCGGTACCTGACCGCCGACGCCGCCGAGCTCGGTTTGCCTGCGTTCGGCGAGTCATAGCCCGTGAATGCCCTTGTACAGCACCATGAGACCGATCACGACGAGAATGCCCGCCATCAGGACGGCGTGCTGGTTGTCCATCCAATCCTTGAGCCGGACTAGCGGCCGGTCGAGGCGGTCACCGGAGACCGCGTAGGCCAGGATCGGCAGCGCCACCGTCGATCCGGCCGCGATCACGAACCAGGCGACGGCCAGCCAGTCGTCGCGTGCGCCGCCGCCGGCGGTGCCGATCGCCAAACCTGCTGCGGCACAGATGAACAAGACCTTCGGGTTGACCACGGTCAAGGCCATCGCCGCACCGCCCGCCCGCAGCGGGGTCAGCGTGCTCAGGCTCTGCATCCATTTGGGTTTGTGGGCTGACTTCTTCCGCTTCAGCCATCGCTGGATGCCGAACACGATGAGTGCCGCACCGACCACGATCCGGAGATAAGACGCCCATCCCGGCGGTTGGCCCTCGCGCCCACCCATCAAGCTGGACACCTGGAGGAAAACGCTCGTCAGCGCCGCCAACCCGATGATCCAGCCCGCCAAAAAGGCCAGCCCGGTCAGCCGCGGCCGCGGGGTGTGCAGCACGAGCACCGCCGGAATGATCGACAGCGGCGAGAGTGCCACCACCAACGCCAAGGGAATCAGTTCGGTCAGCAACGATCCCTTGTCCACGAGGCCGAACATATCGGAATGCCCGCTGCCGGTGCGGTTTTACAGCGACATGCGCGCGTCGCGCCGCGCCGGGATCGGTGTCAGTGCAGGCGGTAGAAGACCACCGTCGCGAAGTGGAACGTCAGCGCCCAGAACAACATGACGATCGCCACTGTCGCGAGGCCGCGCGCGTTGGTCCGTGCCAGGGACGCGTCCGGCGGCGGACGCAGCCAGTGCTTCAGAAGCGGGTTCACGTAGTAGGGCATGACGACGAAGCTGATGATCAAGCTGGACAACAGGTTTCCGATGAGCAGGTTCAACCACAACGGCAGGCGCAGTGGGGACAGGGCGATGGTGAGCAACATGACCGTCGGATACAGCCCGACCCACACCGCGATCGACGTCTTGAGATCCGAGGGTGGTGGGGCCGGTCTGCCGTGCTCGTCGAAGGCGAACCAACTGCCGAACGAATTGTCGACGGTTCGCAGTTCGAAGTCCGAGAACCTCTCGCCCTCGGCAAGGAGGTCGCGCCGCTGTTTCGAGGCCAGCCAGCGGTCGAGGTCCGCTGCGGTGTCGTAGCGGTAGATCGCGGTCCACTCGTCCTGCACCCCCGGAACGGGGCGGAACAGCTCGCTACCGCGAAAGCCGGGAAACGTGTTCTCGGCCAGGCGAAGTCGCTCCTGCCATGCGAGGAAATCGTCGACATCGTCGGCGCTGACCCGATGGCTGACGACCGCGGTCACCAGCGCATCGTCCGCCTTGGCGCGACCGCCGACGACCTGCTGGGTGGCCGGACCGTCGAAGTACTGCCGGCCTGCGCTCAGGCCGTCCTGTCGGGTGGCGCTGTTGAGCCACGCCTGCAGGTGGGCGACCGAATCGAACCGGTAGATCACCACCCATTCGGGTTGAACGGCGGTGGGTGGGTTGACCTCGGCGCCGAGGAAGCCGGGGTACCGGGAGGCCTCGCGGTTGAGGTCGCGCTGCCACTTCTCGAACTCTCGCTCCTTACCGGTGCGGACCCGCTGGCCGATGATGACCGTGGCGGCGGTGTCGTCGTCTGGCACGGTCAGATCGATCGCGCCGGGTGGTACCGGCAGGCCTTCCACTCGCCGCCCTCGCGCCGGAAGTCGATGTCGAAGGTCTTGGCGCTGGGCTGGTTCGCGGCTGCGAACCGGACCGTGGCGACGGCCGACGCCGCGGGTTCGCCCGCGACCGTCACCGAGCTGACTGAGATCCGGGTGGGACCGTCGGCCTTGCGGCTGGCGTACCACCCGTCTTCGAACCCCGCGGCCCCGCGCATCGGTGCGCAGACGTGTGCGGCGAACGAGTCGAAATCCGCGCGGTTGTACGAGCCGTTCATTCCGGCGAGGACCGCGCGGACCTGATCTTCGTCGCCGGCCGCGGACGCGGGGCCGGCCAGCGCCGATGAGACGACTGCGCTCAGCGCGAAGCCCGCGAGCACGGCGGTGGGTCGACGCATGGGACAAGCCTCGCTGATACAGCTGTGAAAACTGTGACAGTTGTGCGGCGTGTTGTTACTGAAGCTGGCCGTGGCCGCGTCGGATGCGCGGAAAATTGACTAGACTTGAGCGGAACAGACTCAAGATTGACGGCGTTGAACTATCCGACAAGCATTTTCGCCAAGCTCACGTACCCACAGAAAGGGAGGTGTCGTGGACTCGTTCAACCCGACGACCAAGACTCAGGCGGCGCTGACCGCGGCATTGCAGGCGGCCACGTCCGCGGGCAACCCGCAGATCACGCCTGCCCACCTATTGATGGCTCTGCTGACCCAGAACGACGGCATTGCCGCACCCCTTCTCGAGGCCGTCGGCGTCGAACCCGCGACGATCCGCGCGGAAGCGCAGCGACTCCTCGACCGGCTACCCAGCGCCAGCGGCGCGGCGTCACAGCCGCAGCTCGCTCCGCAGGCGCTGGCCGCGATCACCGCCGCCCAGAACCTGGCGACCGAGATGGACGACGAGTACGTCTCGACCGAACACCTGGTCGTCGGGCTGGCCACCGGTGACTCGGATACCGCGAAGCTGCTCAGCGGCCACGGCGCCTCCCCGCAGGCGCTGCGCGAGGCGTTCGTCAAGGTGCGCGGCAGCGCCCGCGTCACCAGCCCGGACCCCGAGGGCAGCTACCAGGCCTTGGAGAAGTACTCCGCCGATCTGACCGCAAGGGCCCGCGAGGGCAAGTTGGACCCGGTCATCGGCCGCGACACCGAGATTCGTCGCGTCGTGCAGGTGCTGTCCCGTCGCACCAAGAACAACCCGGTGCTGATCGGCGAGCCTGGCGTCGGCAAGACCGCGATCGTCGAGGGCCTGGCCCAGCGCATCGTGGCGGGCGACGTACCGGAAAGCCTGCGCGATAAGACCGTCGTCAGCCTGGACCTGGGCTCGATGGTCGCCGGCTCGAAGTACCGCGGTGAGTTCGAGGAGCGGCTGAAGGCCGTGCTCGACGAGATCAAGAACTCGGCGGGTCAGATCATCACCTTCATCGACGAGCTGCACACGATCGTCGGCGCCGGTGCCACCGGCGAGGGTTCGATGGACGCAGGCAACATGATCAAGCCGATGCTGGCCCGCGGTGAGCTGCGCCTGGTCGGCGCGACCACGCTCGACGAGTACCGCAAGTACATCGAGAAGGACGCCGCGCTGGAGCGCCGCTTCCAGCAGGTCTATGTCGGTGAGCCGTCCGTCGAGGACACCGTCGGCATCCTGCGCGGGCTCAAGGACCGCTACGAGGTGCACCACGGTGTGCGCATCACCGACTCCGCGTTGGTGGCGGCGGCGACGCTGTCCGACCGCTACATCACCTCACGGTTCCTGCCGGACAAGGCGATCGACCTGGTCGACGAGGCCGCGTCCCGGCTGCGCATGGAGATCGACTCGCGGCCGGTCGAGGTCGACGAGGTCGAGCGGCTGGTGCGCCGCCTCGAGATCGAGGAGATGGCGCTGTCCAAGGAAGAGGACGCCGCCTCCAAGGAGCGGCTGGAGAAGCTGCGCGGCGAACTGGCCGATAAGAAGGAGGAGCTGGCCCAACTAACCAGCAGGTGGCAGAACGAGAAGAACGCCATCGACATTGTCCGCGAGCTCAAGGAGCAGCTCGAGTCGCTGCGAGGTGAGGCCGACCGCGCTGAACGCGACGGCAACCTGGAGCGGGCCGCCGAACTGCGGTACGGCCGCATCCCCGAGGTGGAGAAGAAGCTCGACGCGGCGCTCCCGCACGCCGAGGCGCGCGAAGACGTCATGCTCAAGGAGGAGGTCGGACCCGACGACATCGCCGACGTGGTGTCGGCCTGGACCGGTATCCCCGCGGGCCGGATGCTCGAGGGCGAGACGGCCAAGCTGCTGCGCATGGAGGACGAGCTGGGCAAGCGCGTCGTCGGGCAGAAGAAGGCCGTGCAGGCGGTGTCGGATGCCGTGCGGCGCAGCCGCGCCGGTGTCGCCGACCCGAACCGGCCGACGGGTTCGTTCATGTTCCTGGGCCCGACCGGTGTCGGTAAGACCGAGCTGGCCAAGGCGCTGGCGGAGTTCCTGTTCGACGACGAGCGGGCGATGGTCCGCATCGACATGAGCGAGTACGCCGAGAAGCACTCGGTGGCCCGCCTGGTCGGCGCGCCTCCCGGCTACGTCGGCTACGACCAGGGCGGTCAGCTGACCGAGGCCGTGCGGCGTCGCCCGTACACGGTGATCCTGTTCGACGAGATCGAGAAGGCCCACCCGGACGTCTTCGACGTGCTGTTGCAGGTGCTCGACGAGGGCAGGCTGACCGACGGCCAGGGCCGCACGGTCGACTTCCGCAACACGATCCTGATCCTGACGTCGAACCTGGGTGCCGGCGGTACCGAGGAGCAGGTGATGGCCGCCGTGCGCGGGGCGTTCAAGCCGGAGTTCATCAACCGGCTCGACGACGTGATCATCTTCGACGGGCTGAACCCCGAGGAGCTGGTGCACATCGTCGACATCCAGCTCGAGCAGCTGGCCAAGCGGTTGGAGCAGCGCAGGCTCACCCTCGAGGTGTCCCTACCCGCCAAGAAGTGGCTGGCCCAGCGGGGCTTCGACCCGCTCTACGGCGCCCGCCCGCTGCGCAGGCTGATCCAGCAGGCCATCGGCGACCAGCTGGCCAAGCTGCTGCTGGCAGGCGATGTGCACGACGGCGACATCGTGCCGGTCAACCTCAGCGCCGACGGCGACTCGCTGGTGCTGGGCTGACGTCCGTCGTTCCGCCGCGAAATTGCATTCCGGCAGCGAAATGTCGAGTAGACACCTGCTGGAATGCAATTTCGCGCGGCGGATATTGGCAGATGCCGGGTTGTGACCAGGATGAGTTCGGGATTCGGCGCTACCTGCACGTAGGCTAGAGCGCAATGGTCCCGCTTTGGTTCACGCTGTCCGCGCTGTGCTTCGTCGGTGCGGCCGTGCTGCTCTACGTCGACATCGACCGTCGACGCGGTTTGGGGCGTCGACGCAAGTCCTGGGCGAAGTCACACGGCTTCGACTACGAACACGAATCGACCGACATCGTCCAACGCTGGAAGCGCGGTGTGATGTCGACGGTCGGCGAGGTCGCCGCGAAGAACGTGGTCCTCGGGCAGATCCGCGGCGAGGCGGTGTTCATCTTCGACCTCGAAGACGTCGCGACGGTGATCGCGCTGCACCGCAAGGTCGGCACCAACGTCGTCGTCGACCTGCGGCTCAAGGGCATCAAAGAGCCGCGAGAAAACGACATCTGGCTGCTCGGGGCGATCGGCCCGCGCATGGTCTACTCCACCAACCTCGATGCCGCCCGACGTGCGTGCGACCGGCGGATGGTGACATTCGCCCACACCGCCCCCGACTGTGCCGAAATCATGTGGAACGAGGAGCACTGGACGCTGGTCTCCATGCCTGTGACCAGCACACGTGCGCAGTGGGACGAGGGTCTGCGCACCGTGCGCCAGTTCAACGACCTTCTTCGCGTCCTGCCGCCGACCCCGCAGGCCATGGCGCAGGGCAGCCAGGGCACGCTGGCCCGGCGAAGCGGGTCGCCCAGCCGCCCGCTCACCCCCGCGGCCGGCCGCGAACCGGCACCGGGCGTCGACGCTCCGGCCCGCCCCGAAGCGCGCTATCCCCAGCAGCCGCCCCGGCCCGACGCACGGCGTCAGCCCCCGTCGCGCAACGGACGGCAGTCACCGCACTATCAGCGGTAAGTGGGGCCCGGAACCCGCGACCAGGGGAAGTAGCCTGAAGCCATGTCCCGCCCCGTCGCCCTGATCACCGGACCGACGTCCGGTATCGGCGCGGGCTTCGCGCGCAGATTCGCCCGCGACGGCCACGATCTCGTGCTCGTCGCGCGCGACGCGACCAGGCTCGAGCGCCTTGCCGCCGAACTGCGCGACGAAGGCGGTGCGGCCGTCGAGGTGCTCACCGCCGACCTTGCCGAGGCCGCCGACCGCGCGAAGGTCGCCGATCGACTCGCCGCAGGTATTCAGGTGCTGGTCAACAACGCCGGTTTCGGAACGTCCGGCGAGTTCTGGAGCGCGGACTATTCACTGCTGCAATCGCAGCTCGACGTCAACGTCACCGCCGTCATGCAGCTGACGCACGCGGTGCTGCCCCCGATGCTGGACGCTGCGCGCGGCACGGTGATCAACGTCGCCAGCGTCGCCGGCCTGGTACCCGGCCGCGGGTCGACGTATTCGGCCTCTAAGTCCTGGGTGGTCGCATTCTCCGAGGGCCTCGCCAACGGCCTGGGCGGCACCGGAGTCGGAGTGCACGCGCTGTGCCCGGGCTTCGTGCGCACCGAGTTCCACCAGCGGGCGGGCATCGACATGGACGGCACACCGTCGTGGTTCTGGCTCGAGGTCGACGACGTGGTTCGCGAGACGATGGCCGGCGTCGCGAAGGGAAAGGTCGTGATCATCCCCGGTGTGCAGTACAAGGTGCTCACGACCGCAGGACGGGTGGTGCCGCGAAACCTGGTGCGCGCCATGACTAAAGTCGTGGGCCGGGGTCGTGGTCGGACATAGGGCACCGCGTACGTGCGTGCGCTGATCGTGGCGCTGACCGCGATCGTCGTCGTCGCGGCATCGGCATGCTCCACAGACGATGCGTCGATTCACCCCTACGGCGCGCAGACCGCCACCTTGGGCGAATCCCTTGCCACACTGGGCTGGAACATGTCGGTGTCGAACCTGCGCTTCGACGGCGACTACGTGCTGTTCGACGTCGACGCGTCACCCGCGGACGCCGACGGGCCGCACGCCAAGCCGGAAGACATCCGGTTCGGCCTGTACGGGGCGCTCGCGCACCCGATCGAGGCCAACGGCATCGGAAGCTGTCGTGATGCGACCGACCTTGAGCTGCAACCACTCTCGGCCCCCACGCCCGACCGCCTTACCGGCACGGTCTGCATAGGGCCCGCGCGTGACCAGGTGCAGGTGCGCGGCGTGTACGTCTACTCGCCGCGCGACCGGACACCGGGAACCACCGTCGCCCATCCCGCGGCCTTTCCCGTCGGACTGCCCGCGGTCAGGGACAACGACACCGGATTGTCGATCCGCACGACGAGTCTGGATGCGTTCCGCGCCGACGGCGCCATGCTCGCCCCGGCGGCGCTGGGCGATCCGAACGCGTTCACCGGAAACGGCTACATGCTGATCGGTCTCGAGATCAGCGGTATGGCAGAGCAATACCGCGAGGTCTCGCAGCAGCGCGGTGGGCCGGCGATGGTGCTGGTGTCGCCGACACTGCCGGCACCCGGGCTGAGCCACGCATGCGACGTCTACGGCGCCTCGGTGCTGGTGCTTCCCGATGCCTCCCGCGACGCCGTCCAGGTGCGGGCATCGCTGTGCACCCAGGGCGAGATCAACAAGGCGCTGCTGTACGCGACCGTTTCGCTCGTCGGGACCCACGCCGCGCTCTGGACGAAGGATGACTGACCCACCGGAACCCGAAGCCGCCGGCCCCACCGAATGGGGCGAGGCGCCCGGCGTCGGCCCGTGGCAGGGGCCCCCACCCGACGACCCGCGCTACGACCCGGCCTTGCTCCGCGACGGGGACACCCGCAATGTCGTTGATGCGTACCGCTATTGGACACGCGAAGCGATCATCGCCGACATCGACCAGCGCAGGCACGCCCTGCACGTCGCGATCGAGAACTTCGGCAACGACGCCAACATCGGCGCGGTCGTGCGCACCGCGAACGCGTTTGCCGTCGACACCGTGCACATCGTCGGAAGGCGACGGTGGAACCGTCGCGGCGCGATGGTGACCGACCGCTACCAACGGCTGCGCCACCACGACACCACCGCCGCGATGCTCGCTCACGCGGCCGACGCCGGCCTGACGGTCGTCGCCGTCGACAACGTCCCGGGCGCGGTGCGCATCGAGACCACGCCGTTGCCGCGCGACTGCCTGCTGGTCTTCGGCCAGGAGGGACCGGGGATCACCCCCGAGGCGAGGGCCGGCGCCGCCCTGACCGTGTCCATCGCCCAATTCGGCTCGACACGCAGCATCAACGCCGGCGTCGCGGCGGGTATCGCGATGCACACCTGGATCACCCAACACGGGGACCTTTCGGCGGCCTGGTAAGGCAGGATCGACACCATGGATCAGCTCTGGGCCAACCGCGCAGCCAGCGCTGAGGCCGCGATCGCCACCCGACACATCAGACGGCTGTGGGGCCTGCCGGGCACCCAACTGGGCGTTGTCGCCTGGCCCGCCACGCGGCAGCACCGGCTGTTCGGAACGTGGCACTACTGGTGGCAGGCGCATCTGCTCGACAACCTCGTCGACGCCCAACGGCGCGATCCTCGGCCCGAGCGGCAGAAGGCGATCGCGCGCCAGATCCGCGCACACCGGTTGCGCAACAATTTCTCCTGGGTCAACGACTACTACGACGACATGGCGTGGCTGGCGCTGGCGCTGGAACGCGCGGCCGCGCTCGCATCCGTCGAGCGGCCCAAGGCGCTGAAGAAACTGTCCGAGCAGTTCATGAACGCGTGGGTGCCAGAAGACGGCGGCGGCATCCCCTGGCGCAAACAGGACCAGTTCTTCAACGCGCCCGCCAACGGCCCGGCCGCGATCTTCCTGGCTCGCTACGACCGGTTGCGCCGCGCACAGCAGATGTCGGACTGGCTCGACGAAACCCTGATCGACCCGGACACCCACCTCGTGTTCGACGGCATCAAGGGTGGCTCGCTCGTGCGGGCGCAGTACACGTACTGCCAAGGCGTGGTGCTGGGGCTGGAAACGGAACTGGCGGCGCGCACCGACGACCCCGAGCACGCCGCCCGGGTGCACCGGTTGACCGCCGCGGTCGCCGAACACATGGCGGTCGACGGCGTCATCAAGGGCGCAGGCGGTGGTGACGGTGGCCTTTTCAACGGCATCCTCGCCCGCTATCTCGCGCTCGTCGCGACGACGCTGCCGCAGAACGGCGAAGACGACGCGGCGGCCCGAGACACCGCCCGCTCGCTGGTGCTGGCCTCCGCGGAGGCGGCGTGGCAGAACCGCCAGGTGGTCGACGGACTGCCGCTGTTCAGCGCATTCTGGGACCGCACCGCCGAGATCCCCACCGCAGCAGGGGAGCAGGCACAGTTCGTCGAGGGCGCGGTCAACGCCTCCGAGGTGCCCGAGCGCGACCTGTCGGTGCAGCTGGCGGGCTGGATGCTGATGGAAGCGGCCCACGCGGTGGCGGGGGAGTGAGCACCGAAGCCGGTCTACGCATCGCCCGCGTGCTGCCCGCTCGGTTCAGCGCCGGCGCCAAAGCGGCCAAGACCGGGGAGAACGCCGCGGCGGGGCTGCTGCTGCTCTTCACCCTCGCGGCGCTGCTCTGGGCGAATTCGCCGTGGGCGCACAGCTATTGGATGCTGCTGGACACCCATGTCGGGTTCACCTTCGCCGAGCACCGCTTCGAGCTGACCGTCAAACATCTGATCAACGACGGTCTGATGGCGTTCTTCTTCTTCATCGTCGGCCTCGAGGTCAAGCACGAGTTCGCCATCGGCGAGCTCACCGACCGGGCCAGGGCCGCCGTACCTGTGGTGGCGGCGTTCGCCGGCCTGGTGGTGCCCGCCGCGATCTTCTTGTTGATCAACCCTTCCGGACAGGATGCGCAGGCGTGGGGGGTGGTGATCTCCACCGACACCGCGTTCTTGATCGGGGCGCTGGCGATCATCAAACCCAAGTTCCCGGCCCGGCTGCGGATCTTCCTGCTCACCCTGGCCGTCGTCGACGATGTCGGCGCGCTGTGCGTGATCGCCCTGTTCTACTCCGATCGCATCGACGTTGTGCCGCTTGTGATCTCGCTGGCGCTGATTGCGGCGATCGCGGTGGTGCGCTTCATGCCCGCCGGCCGGGGACCGGCCTACGCCGTGCTCGGCTTCTCACTGTGGGTGAGCCTGTACATGGCCGGTGTGCACCCGACGCTGGCCGGCGTGGCGGTGGCCCTGTTGATTCCGGTGTTCTCGCCCGAGCGCAGCCAGGTCGAGGAGGTCGTCGCGCGTATCCGGGCGTTCCGGCAGTCGCCGAACTCCCGCTATGCCCGCGAGGTCACTCGCGGTCTGCGCGACTCGATCTCGATCAACGAGCGGCTTCAGACCAGCGTAGGCCCGTATGTGTCCTTCCTGGTGCTGCCGCTGTTCGCGTTGGTCAACGCCGGTGTCCAACTCGACGCCCAGACCGTCTCGGCGGCGTTAGGCTCACCGCTGACATGGGGTGTCGTCGCCGGTCTGGTGGTCGGCAAGTTCATCGGCATCACCGCCGCGACATGGATCATGCAACGCAGCGGCGTCGGTGCACTGGCCCCCGGCCTGAGCTTGCGCCGGATCGCCGGCGGTGCCGCGCTGTCCGGAATCGGTTTCACCATCTCGCTTTTCATCGTCGACATCGCGGTCGACGATCCGGGCCGTCGCGAGCAGGCCATCATCGGCGTGCTTCTCGCGTCGGTGATCGCCTTCTTCCTCGGCTGGTTGATCTTCCGGATCACCGACCGGCTCAGCCCGCCGGACCCGGTCGGCCTGAAACTATTGCGGCCGATCGACCCGGACCGGGACCACATCGCCGGCGAACCCGACGCCCCGCTGACGTTGGTAGAGTACGGCGACTTCGAGTGTCCCTTCTGCAGTCGCGCGACCGGGGCCATCGACGAGGTGCGCGAGCACTTCGGCGCCGAACTGCGCTACGTGTGGCGCCACCTACCGCTGGAGCGCGTCCATCCCCGCGCCTTCGACGCCGCACGGGCCAGCGAGGCCGCCGCGCTGCAGGGCAGGTTCTGGGAGATGGCCCACGAACTGTTCGGCCACCAGGACGACCTGGAGTGGTCGGACATCTACCGCTACGCCGTGGGCGCGGGCTGCGACATCGAGCGATTCGACCAGGACGTGCGGGTGCACTCGTCGAAGGTCTACCACCACGTTCAGGACGACGCGCAGGACGCGGAGTTGATGGACCTGAACTCGACGCCGACCTTCTTCGTCAACGGCAAACGGCACAAAGGTCCATGGGACGCCGCCAGCCTCATCCGCGCGCTCGAGAACAGCCGAGGCCGCTAGCCCGGCTGCTCCCCCGAGGTGGAATCGAGCGGGGGTGCGGCGATCCCTGCACGTTTGGCCGCGCGGCGACGCTTGTACCACTCGACGAACATCGGCAGCACCGAGATCACGACGATCGCGATCACGATCGGCTCGAGCAGCTTCTGGACGGTCTCGAACCGGCCGAGCCAATATCCGAGCAGGGTCAGTCCGACACCCCACACGACCGCGCCGATCACGTTGAACAACGTGAACACCGGATAGCTCATCCGGGCCGCGCCCGCGGTCAACGGCGCGAGCGTGCGGACGATCGGCACGAAGCGGGCGATGACGATCGCGAACGGTCCGCGCTGCTCGAAGAACACGTGCGCCTCTTCGAGGTACTTCTGTTTGAGGATCCGCGCATCGGGTTTGAACATCGCGGTGCCGATATTGCGCCCGATCCAGTAGCCGACCTGACCGCCCAGCACCGCGGCGATGGGGATGAACAGCAGCAGCTGCCAGAGCTGGAAGTTGATGACCTCTCCGCCGCCTTCGGCCAGCGCGGCCGTGCCCGCGGCCAGCATGCCCGCGACGAACAGCAGCGAATCGCCAGGCAGGATCGGGAACAACACCCCGGACTCGACGAAGATGACGACCAGCAGCCCGATCAGCGCCCACGTGCCGAAGTAGCCCAGCAGCGTCATCGGGTCGAGGAAGTCCGGCATCAGCGCCAAGTGGTCGGTCGCCGCGAGGGCCATCGACGGTGAGGGGGTGGTCACAAGGCCCCAAGATACCGGGCTGTCTCGTCGGTCCGGGAAACGACGATGCCGGGCGTACTCGCGGGACCACCGATACGCTCACAGAATGCCCACCCATAAGGCGGTTCTCGTCGAATCCGTCGGCGCTCCTCTCACGCTGGCCGACGTCGAAACCACCTCCCCGCCGCCGCTGCATGTGCGCATCGCCGTCGCCGCATGCGGCGTGTGCGGTACCGACCACGGCTTCGTGGCCGGCGGCTTTCCCAATCTGAACTGGCCGATCACGTTGGGCCACGAGATCGCCGGGACCATTGCCGAGGTCGGCGAGGGTGTCGGGGATTTCGCGGTCGGTGACCGGGTGGCCGTCGGATGGTTCGGCGGCAACTGCAACCGATGTGTGCCGTGCCGCAAGGGCCAGTTCATGCAGTGCGAGCGCATGCAGGTGCCGAGCTGGCACTATCCGGGCGGCTACGCCGAATCGGTCACCGCGCCCGTCACCGCGCTGGCCCGCATCCCCGAGGGGTTGTCGTTCGTGGAGGCCGCGCCGATGGGCTGCGCGGGCGTCACCACCTTCAACGGGCTGCGGCAGACCAAAGCCAAGCCCGGTGACCTCGTCGCCGTGCTCGGTGTCGGCGGCCTCGGTCACCTCGGTGTGCAGTTCGCCAGGGCGATGGGTTTCGAGTCCGTGGCGATCGCCCGCGGTGCGGACAAGGAGGCCGACGCCCGCGAACTCGGCGCGCATCACTACATCGACTCCAAGGCCGTCGACGTCGCCGCGGCGCTCCAGCACCTCGGCGGTGCGGCCGTGGTGCTGGCGACGGCAGCGAATTCACAGGCGATGGCCGACACCGTCGGCGGGCTGGCGGCCCAGGGCGAGCTCGTCATCATCGGCGTCACCGCCGACCCGCTGCCGATCGCCCCGGTCCAGCTGATCACCGACGGTCTGAGCGTCAGCGGCCATCCGTCGGGCACCTCGCGCGATGTCGAGGAGACGATGCACTTCGCGGTGCAGAGCGGGGTGCGCGCCCGGATCGAGGAGCGCCCGCTGACCGAGGCCGCCGAGGCGTACGCCGCAATGGAGGAAGGCCGGGCCCGATACCGCATGGTCTTGACCATGTGAAACGGCCGTCGCGGTGGGATAATCGCCGAAACGGCGAGAGGACGGCTCATGCCCATCGCAACGCCCGAGGTGTACGCGCAGATGCTCGACCGGGCCAAGGAGCACGGCTACGCGTTTCCGGCCATCAACTGCACGTCATCGGAATCGGTGAACGCGGCCATCAAGGGCTTTGCCGACGCCGGCAGTGACGGGATCATCCAATTCTCCACCGGTGGAGCCGAATTCGCGTCGGGACTCGGGGTCAAGGACATGGTCACCGGTGCGGTTGCGCTCGCCGAGTTCGCTCACGTCATCGCCGACAGGTATCCGATCACGGTGGCGTTGCACACCGACCACTGTCCTAAGGGCAAGCTCGACACCTACGTGCGGCCGCTGCTGGCCATCTCGCAGCAACGGGTTTCCGACGGTGGGCAGCCGTTGTTCCAGTCGCACATGTGGGACGGCTCGGCGGTCCCCCTCGACGAGAACCTCGAGATCGCACGCGAACTGCTCAAGGACGCCGCGGCGGCGAAGATCGTGCTGGAGATCGAGATCGGTGTGGTCGGCGGCGAGGAGGACGGCGTCGCCAACGAGATCAACGACAAGCTCTACACCACCGCCGAGGATTTCGAGAAGACCGTCGAGGTGCTCGGTGCGGGCGAACACGGCAGGTACCTGCTGGCCGCGACGTTCGGCAACGTCCACGGCGTGTACAAGCCGGGCAACGTCAAACTCCGGCCCGAAATCCTCGACGAGGGGCAGAAGGTCGCCGCAGCCAAACTCGGATTACCCACGGATGCACAGCCTTTCGACTTCGTCTTCCACGGCGGCTCGGGCTCGCTGAAGTCCGAGATCGAGGACGCGTTGCGCTACGGCGTCGTGAAGATGAACGTCGACACCGACACCCAGTACGCCTTCACCCGCCCGGTGGCCGCGCACATGTTCACCAACTACGACAAGGTGTTGAAGGTCGACGGGGAGGTCGGCGACAAGAAGGCCTACGACCCGCGCAGCTACCTGAAGAAGGCGGAGGCCTCGATGAGCGAACGCGTGGTCGAGGCGTGCCGCGATCTGCACAGCGCGGGCCGATCAGTCACCGCGAGCGCGTGATTTCGGTGTAGTTGGTTGCGGTCGGCGCGACGAACTACACCGAACTCGCTTATTGGGGGGCCTGGCAGATCTTCCACTGGTCGTCGCGGAATTCCAGGTCGAAGCTGCGCGTCGACCGGGTCTGGGGCGCGTAGGCCATGAACGCGGTCACGTTCGCCTCGGCGTGGTCTCCGTTGATCACCACCTGGTCGATGCTGGCGACCACCGGATACTGCTTGGCTGCGGCGACCCGTTCGTGGATCTCCTCCCACGTCTTGTCGTCGTATCTGACGTAGCTGTCGCGCTTGCTGCCGCAGGTGATACTGCGCAACTTCGCCAGGTCGCCGCTTTGGATCGCGGTGTCGAACTCCTCGATGGTGTTGCGGACCATCTCCTCCTGCGACGCCCCCGGCTCCGAGTTCCTGGTCAACAAGACGGTGCCGAGCACCGCGATCGCCACCAGCGCGGCGATGACCAGCACTACGGCCACCACCCATCCCCAGCTGCGGCGCTGCTGCGGAGCGCCGGGAGCATCGCCACGCGGCGGAATAACCTGCGGGGCAACGGGTTTCTGCTGTCCTGCGACGCCGGGAGAGGAGAACACCTCAGTGGCCGGTTCCGCCGGGGTGTCGATCTTCTGGGTCGTGCCCGCGTCGAATCCGGAGGGCGCGGTGAATCGGCGCTCACCCTGCTCGGCGCCCGGCGCCGACTCGGGGTGCGGTTGAGCGGTCGACATCACCTCGGTCGCGGGCTCGTGGTCGGCGTGCGGTTCGATCACCTCGGTGGCCGCGTCGGCGTCGTGAACCTCGCCGGGCTGGTCGCGGGTCTCGTCGGCCCGCGAGTCGTCGTCAGCGGAGTCGGCGGGCCGGGCATCGTCGCTTTCGGGTGTTTCGGGGTTCTCGGAGGCGTCAACGTCCGAGGCGTCCGACCCTTCGGGACCATCTTCCGGCTGGTCAGGCCCTGATGGATTCGACATGCCTGTTGCGGTCCTCCCTTACGACGCTACGGCCGGAAGCTTAGTCACCGCCGCCCAGTCCGCGCTCGGACCCCGTGCGGCACCGCCCGCAGCGGCGCGCACGGCACAATGGGGGCCATGACAGGGATGGGTGATCTTCTGGGGCCGGATCCGGTGCTGCTGCCCGGCGACAGCGACGCCGAAGCCGAACTCGCCGCGGGGGAGAAGCCCGCGATCGTGGCGGCCGCGCATCCCTCCGCGTCGGTCGCATGGGCGACGCTGGCCGAGGACGCGCTCTCCGACGACAGGGCGATCACCGCCTACGCCTATGCGCGCACCGGCTATCACCGCGGGCTGGATCAGTTGCGCCGCAACGGCTGGAAGGGCTTCGGCCCCGTGCCCTACAGTCACGAACCGAACCGCGGATTTCTGCGCTGTGTCGCGGCGCTGGCCCGTGCCGCCGACGTGATCGGGGAGACCGACGAGAACCAGCGCTGCCTGGACTTGCTCGACGACTGCGATCCGTCGGCGCGGGCCGAGCTCGGGCTTGTCTGACTATTCCGCTTCGCAGTTGCAGTCCCCGGTGCCGTCGCCGGGTTCCACCTGAACCGTCGCATGATCCAGACCGCGTTCGGTCAGCACGGCGCGCGCATCGTCGAGCACCAGCGCCGAATCGCGGTTGCTGGTCAGGTGCGCGGTGACCATGTCCTTGCCCGGCACCAGGGTCCACACGTGCAGATCGTGCACATCGGTCACGCCCTCGACCGCGCACAGGGCGACCCGCAACTCCTCGACGTCGATGTGAGCGGGCGACGACTCCGACAAGATCCGCAAAGCGGCGCGCGCCAGTGCGAACGCCCGCGGCAACACCCACAGAGCGACGAACACCGCGACCACGACGTCGGCGTACGGCCAGCCCGTCGTGACCGTGACGATGCCCGCGATCAGCACACCGATGCTGCCGACGGTGTCGGCGACGACCTCCATGTAGGCGCCCTTGACGGCCAGGCTCGTCTCGGAGTGCGAGCGCAGCAGCAGCACGACGACGGCGTTGGCCACCAGCCCCGCCAGGGCCACGACGATCATCGGCACGCCGGGCACCTCGGGCGCGTCGCCGATCCGTTCGATCGCCTCGATGAGGATGAACGCCGCGACGCCGAGTAGCAGTACCGCGTTGGCCACGGCGGTGAACACCTCGGCGCGGTGCCAGCCGTACGTGCGGGCCGGGGAGGTACTGCCCCTGCGGGCCAGCAGTACCGCGGTCAGGCCCATGAACATCGCGACCAGATCGGTCAGCATGTGGCCGGCGTCCGCCAGCAGCGCGATCGAGTTGATCATCAGCGCCGTGACGAGCTCGATCACGAAGAAGGCGGTCAGGATCGCCGCGGCGACCGCCATCCGGCTGACCCGGGTGTCGCCTCTGCTGTGATCGTGACCGGCACCCATGCCAGCAATATATGCGGAGATACGCATATGTTGCAAGGAGGTGGCCCGCCCGGCGCTCATCGCGGCGGGATCAGAACCAGGCCGACCAGAACCGGGTCAGATCGCTGCCCAGCCACACCAGCGGGCGCGGCACGCCGGTGAAGTCGAAGAACCACAGCACCACCTGCCAGAACCACGTGTTGAGTCCCGGGGTGAAGAGCAGCAGCAGCAAGACCAGCAGGCCCCACTGCTTGGCCGGAGCCACCGCTCGTTGGGTCTGCGGGCTCAGGTGCGGCTCGAGCGCGCCGTATCCGTCCAGTCCGGGGACCGGCAGCATGTTCAGCACGAAGGCGGTGACCTGGAGGAAGCCCAGGAACGCCATGCCGGCCCAGAAGACGCCGTGCGCGGGGTCGTAGAGCACGCTCGTCAGCACCAGCAGCAGCACCGCGAACACCAGGTTGGTGGACGGGCCCGCCAGGCTGACCAGTGTGCGCTGGCGTCGGGACATCCAGGCGGTGTGGACGTACACCGCCCCGCCGGGCAGACCGATCCCGCCGATCGCGATGATCGCGACCGGCAGCCCGATCGACAACAGGGGGTTGGAGTACTTGAGCGGGTTGAGCGTGAGGTAGCCGCGCACCGCGACGTCGCGGTCGCCGAACCGCCATGCGGTGTAGGCGTGCGCGAACTCGTGCACGCACAGCGACACCAACCAGCCCGCGATCACGAACGTGAACACCCCGACATAGGCCAGCGGTCGCGAGATCTCCGTCGCGCACACCCATGCCAGTACGCCGCCGGCCACGGTGGCCGCCACGATCGCGAGGAACACCGGGCTGGGCCGCACCGACCGGTGCAGCGGACGAACGCTCACGGGTCGAAGCTACCCGAGGTCAGCGCACCCGCAGCCAGCCTTCGGTGTGCCGGTAGAACGTCGAGCGCTTCACCGGACGCGCGGCCTTGACGCCGTCGCGGACCACGATGGCGCCGGTGGCGCCGAGCTGGGCCGCCCGTCCCGTCACCCACCGTTGCGGCCGCATGTGACGCGACAGCACGCTGGCGCGCAGACCGGGCATCGTCGGTATCGGTTCGATGCGCACTCCGGTCGCCGCTCCGTCGAAGAGCACCTCGTCGTCGACCACGGCCTCGCCGATCAACTCGGCGGGCGGCGAACCCTTCTCGAGCCCGCTCTCACCGAGCCAGAACGCGGCGCCGACGAGCGCGGTTCCCCGGTCGTCACGGATCAGCGGCACCCGCGTGGCGCGGCCGCGCAGTGCCCGGCGCGCGTGCCACGGCCTGCGCACGTGGGCCACCTCGACACCGAGCCGATCGGTGCGCAGCAGCCGGGTCAGCACCGTCGCCACATCAGCCTCGGAGCCGACGACGACGAGGCGACGGCAGGGCACATCCGGTGTCTCGGCAACCGGCAGGCCGCGCAGCGCGGTCGGTATCCGACGTCGGCCGAAACGCAACACCACGACTTCAGCGGTGCTCAAGTTCGGCTCCTCGCAAGTTGCTGGGATAGGGTGTCTCACCGGCTGCAACAAGGTTTTGGGTGCAAGGGTAGCCGGAATTGCGAGGTCCAAGTCATGCCGGCAATCGTGCTCATCGGCGCGCAATGGGGCGATGAGGGCAAAGGTAAAGCCACCGACCTGCTCGGTGGACGCGTCCAGTGGGTGGTGCGCTATCAGGGCGGCAACAACGCCGGCCACACCGTCGTCCTGCCGACTGGTGAGAACTTCGCCCTCCACCTGATCCCGTCGGGCATCCTCACCCCGGGCGTGACCAACGTCATCGGCAACGGCGTGGTGGTCGACCCGGGGGTGCTGCTCACCGAACTGCAGGGCCTCGTCGACCGCGGCGTGGACACCGAGCGCCTCCTGATCTCCGCGGACGCACACCTGCTGATGCCGTATCACGTCGCGATCGACAAGGTCGTCGAGCGGTATGCGGGCAGCAAGAAGATCGGCACCACCGGCCGCGGTATAGGCCCCTGCTACCAGGACAAGATCGCCCGGATCGGCATCCGCATGGCCGACGTGCTAGACCCCGCGTTGCTGGCCGAGAAGATCGAGGCCGCACTGGACTTCAAGAACCAGGTGCTGGTCAAGGTCTACAACCGCAAGGCGCTCGACGCCGCCGAGGTGGTCGACAGCCTGCTCAACCAGGCCGAGGGTTTCAAGCACCGCATCGCCGACACCCGGTACCTGCTCAACACGGCGCTGGAGAACGGCGAGACCGTGCTGCTCGAGGGCTCCCAGGGCACCCTGCTCGACGTGGACCACGGCACGTATCCCTATGTGACGTCGTCGAATCCGACGGCCGGTGGCGCCGCGGTGGGGTCGGGCATCGGGCCCACCCGGATCACCACGGTGCTCGGAATCCTCAAGGCTTATACGACGCGCGTCGGCTCGGGTCCGTTCCCCACCGAGCTGTTCGACGAAAAGGGCGAGTACCTGTCCAAGACCGGTGGCGAGTTCGGCGTGACGACCGGCAGGCGACGCAGGTGCGGTTGGTTCGACGCCGTCATCGCCCGATATGCCACCAGGGTCAACGGCATCACCGACTACTTCCTCACCAAACTCGACGTGCTGTCCAGCCTGGAGACCGTGCCGGTGTGTGTCGGGTACCGGGTGCACGGCCGGCGTCTGGACGACATGCCGATGACCCAGTCCGAGATCGCGCTTGCCGAGCCGATTTACGAAGAGCTGCCCGGTTGGTGGGAGGACATCTCCGGAGCGCGCGAGTTCGACGACCTGCCCGCCAAGGCGCGCGATTACGTACTGCGGGTCGAAGAGCTTGCCGGAGCGCATGTTTCGTGTATCGGCGTGGGCCCCGGCCGAGACCAGACGATCGTGCGTCGCGATTTCCTGGCCCAGCCGTGATGTGGGGGCATCGCCCGCTTGCGGGGGACGCTTGCGCGAAGAGCCGACAGCGATGACGGATCCGCACCTCGAAGATCCTGACTACGACAAGCACGGCGGATTCCCGAACTATCAACGGGCCGAGCCCGGGCCGGGATTCGGCCGGTTCCTCACGGCGATGCGGCGCGCACAAGACCTCGCGGTGTCGGCCGACCCGGACAGCGACACCTGGGACCGAGCCGCCGACCAGGCCGAGGCCCTGGTGGCACTGCTCGACCCCTTCCGCGCCGCCGAAGGTGTCGGCCCGGCCAACCGCGTGCCGTCGCTGCCCGGTGCGGGCAGCCTGCTGATGCCGCCGTACCGGGAGGTGGAGCTCGACCCGACCGGGGTCACCCTCAAGGTGCAGTTCAGCCGGTATCACGTCGGAGGCAACTCCGCGGTGCACGGCGGGGTGCTGCCGTTGCTGTTCGACTCGGTGTTCGGCATGGTGATCCACGCCGTCGGCCGGCCGATCAGCCGCACCGGCTTCCTGCACGTCGACTACCGCAAGGTGACCCCGATCGACACCGAGCTGTCGGCCCGCGGCTGGCTGCGGGAAGCCCAGGGACGCAAGGCTTTCGTCAACGCCGAGCTGCGCGACCCCGACGACAACCTGCTCGCCGAGGCGAACGGGTTGATGATCCAGCTGCTCGCCGGTCAGCCGTGAGGCCGATGGCGTGACAACCGACGACACCGGTCCGCGGCCCCGAAGCCTGACCGCCCCTCGCTCGGCCGCCCTGGCCGGTGTCGCGTTCGCGCTGCTGTTCGCGACGGCGCTGGTGCTGATCCGCATTGCCCTACCCGAGGGCCGGGAGCCGGGTTCGCAGTGGGTGGCTGAGCACAGCGTCAACATGCGGATCGCGGCGATTTTGATGCCGTTCGCGGGGATCGCGTTCCTCTGGTTCATGGGCGTCCTGCGGGACGGCATGGGCCGCTACGAGGACAAGTTCTTCGCGACCGTATTCTTCGGAAGCGGCCTGCTGTTCTTGGCGATGATGTTCGTCGCCGTCGCCTTGGGTGTGGGTCTCGAACACAGCGGCGCGGCAGCGTATCCCGGTGTCGCCGCGTTCGGACAGACGACGTTGATGACGATCTCGAAGACCTACGCGCTGCGCATGGCGGCGGTGTTCATGATCTCGTTGGCCACGATCTGGTTGCGGACGCGGCTGATGCCGCGGTGGTTGAGCATCGCCACCTACGTCGTGGCGGTGGCGGTGCTCCTGGCCGCCGACCTCAGCATGTGGTCGGTGCTGATCTTCCCGGCGTGGGTCCTGGTCGTCAGCGTGCGACTCCTCGCGCACCGACCCGACCCCGACTAATCGACGAGCCGCAAAGCCTGTGACGGGCAGAGTTTTACGGCTTCGCGGGCGTGGTCGAGCTCATCGTCGGGCACCTCATCGACCAGCACCACGACGATGCCGTCGTCGTCCTGGTCGAAAACCGCGTCGGCTGACATCACGCAGTTGCCCGCCTGGATGCAGACGTCGCGGTCGGCGTGCACTTTCACATCCGTCACCTCCAATCCACTGACAGCGATTTGAGACCGTAGATGAAGTGGAACGACCGGAACTGCACATCGGCGAAATCCTCGGCCAGCCGCAGTGCCGGAAAACGTTGCAGCAGAGCAGGAAACGCGATCCGCATCTCCATGCGGGCCAGCGGCGCCCCGAGGCAGTGGTGCACCCCGTGACCGAAGGCGAGATGTCCGGCGGCGCCGCGGCCGATGTCGAGCACATCCGGGGCGTCGATGAAGTCGGGATCGCGGTTGCCCGACGGTAGCGACGCGAACACCAACTGCCCGGCCGGGATCGCGACATCCGCGATCTCGACGTCGGTGGTGGTGATGCGCGGTATCGCGGTGTGCACGATGGACAACCAGCGCAGCAGCTCCTCGACCGCGGGCCCGACGGCGTCGGGATCGTCGCGGACGACGGCGAGTTGTTCGGGATGGCGCAACAGGGCCAGCGTGCCAAGACCGAGCATGTTGGAGGTGGTCTCGTGGCCGGCGAGCAGCAGCAGCCCGGCGATGCCGACCAGTTCGTCGTCGGTGAGCTCGTCGCCGTGTTCGCGAACCAACATGCCGAGGATGTCGTCCCCGGGCTGTCGCCGTGCGCGTTCGACCAGCGACCGCATGTAGGCCCGCCCGGCCCGCTGCAACTCGAGGCGCTCGGTGAACGGCAGCGACAAGTCGAGCTGGCGCGCGCTGCGGTGCTGGAAGTCGTCCCGGTCCTCGTAGGGAACCCCGAGCAGTTCGCAGATGACCAGCGAGGGGATCGGTAGCGCGAAGTGTTCGACGAGATCGGCCGGGGCTCCGGCGGTTTCCATCAGGTCCAGGTGCGTTTGGACGATCTCGACGATGCGAGGCTCGAGCCGTTTGATCCGCCGGATCGTGAACTCCGGGGTGAGCATGCGGCGCAGCCGCTGATGCTCGGGCGGGTCCAGACCGAGCAGGTTGCCGGCCCGGGCGCTGGCGAGCTCTTCGTCCGACAGCGCCGGAGCGCCGGGGACGACGAATCCCGGAGGGCGGCCGTTGGAGAACCTTTCGTGGTCGGACAGCACCATCTTGACGTCGTCGTGCCGGGTGACCAGGTACACCGTCATACCGAAGGCGTTGACCACCGTGCGGACACCGGCGGTGTCGCGGATCTCGGCCAGCGCAGGGGTCGGATCGAAGGCGTCGCGACGCATATGCAGAGGCGGCAGCTCCGGTGCTTGCGTCATGACCCGACGCTACCCGCGAAACGCGGCGTCGCCGAGACCGACGCTTTGGTCGCTTTCACTCGCGTGAATCGACCGAAACGTCCCTTTCGGCGTCCTGCCCCTTGAGCGCGGGCCACCAGATGCGCGGTCCGATCAGCGTGAACAGGGCAGGGATGATCACGGTGCGCACGATGAAGGTGTCGAGCAGGATGCCAAGGCCGACGATGATGCCGATCTGCGTGAGCACGATCAACGGCAGCACGCCGAGCACGCAGAACACCGCGGCCAACACGATGCCCGCGCTGGTGATCACCGCCCCGGTCGCGGAGACGGCGCGCACGATCCCGCCGCGCGTGCCGTGCTCGGGAGTCTCCTCTCGCGCGCGGGTGACCAGGAAGATCGTGTAGTCCACCCCGAGCGCCACCAGGAACAGGAATGCGAACAGCGGTGTGGTGTTGTCGAGCGCGGGGAAGCCGAACACGTGCACGCTGGCCCAGCCGCCGAGCCCCAGCGCGGCCAACGCGCTCAACACCGTGACCGCCACCAGGATCAGCGGTGCCAGCGCGGCGCGCAGCAACACGTACAGCACCGCGAGCACCACGACGAGGATGGCCGGTACCACGACCGCCCGGTCGCGGGACGCGGCGGCGCTGGCGTCGCGGGCGGTGGCGTCCGAACCGCCGACCAACGCCTCCGGATCGGCGGTCCGCACCGAATCGCGCACCGCATCAACGGTTTCGAAGGCCTCGTCCGAGGCGGGGTCGGCGTCGATGACGACCGACCACTGCGTCAGACCGTCGGGAGTCCGGCCCGCGGGGTTGGCCGACACCACGCCGGGTGTCTCGGTGATCACGCGCTGCACGTCAGCGGCGCGCTCGGTGGACGCGATGACACGGGTGGGATCGGTCAGACCGCTCGGGAAGTGGTCGGCCAACCGCTCGTATCCATAGACCGACTCGGCCTGCACCCGGAACTGTTCGGTCTGCGACAACCCGATCGGGGTGCCGACCAACCCGATGCACAGCACCGCCAGACCCCCGATCGAGATTGTCGCGACGGCACCGGGCCTGCGGGCCACCGCCTCGGCGATGCGGTGCCAGATACCGCTGTCGGTGAGCACCCGGTCGCCGATCTTGGGGATGAACGGCCAGAACAACCGCTTGCCGAACAGACCGAGCAGCGGTGGCAGGACGAGCAGCACGAACACCGCGGCCACGATGAGGCCCGCTGCTGCTTGAACGCCCAGGCTGCGAACGCTCGGAGACGACGCGAACACCAGCGTGAGCAGCGCCAGCACCACCGTCGCGTTGCTGGCGATGATCGCCGGACCGGCCCGTCGCACCGCAGTGTCCAGCGCGTCGTGATGGTTCTCGGTGCGGCCCAACTCTTCCCGGTACCGGGAGATGAGCAGCAGCGCGTAGTTGGTACCCGCGCCGAACACGAGCACGCTCGTGATGCCCGAGGTCGAACCGTCCGGGCTCATTCCGACCGCCTGGGCCACCGCGGTGCCGAGCACGGCGGCCACCCGGTCGGCGAATCCGATCACCGCCAGCGGCACCAGCCACAGCACGGGAGAGCGGTAGGTGATGATCAGCAGCAGTGCGACAACCGTGGCGGTCACCGCGAGCAGCGTGAAATTGGCGCCGGAGAACGAGTTCGCGATGTCGGCGCCGAACGCCGGGCCGCCGGTGACTTCGCTGCGCAGGTCGGCGGGCAACCCCTCGGAGGCCTCCGCGCGCACGTTTTCGACCGCGTCGGTGAGGTCGAACCCCGACAGCTCGGCGTCCATCGGCACTACGGCCAGGCCGGCCGCGCCATCCTCGGAAATCTGGGCCGCGGGCCACTTCTGCTTGACCGCATCGACGTCGGCCGGGCTCAGCGGGGCACCGTCGGTGCGGGTGATCACGACGATCGTGGGCACGCGGTCGCCGCCGGGGAACTGGGCGCGCAGCGCGTCGACGCGCGCGGACTCGGCGGAGTCGGGTACGGGTACCGGTGACTGCGAGCTCGAATCGTCGCTGCCGACGAGGCCCATCAGGGCACCCGAAGCGAGCACCGCGAGTACCGCGAGTATCCAGGAGAGGCGCCGGGACATGCCTACGAATATTTCAAAAACTTAACTAACAATCAAACCACTCCCGCCGGGTCGGCCTATGCTTTCGGCGTGTCAGAGGACCGCGGCGCGCTGGAGGCGACGATCGCCGCCGACATGCGCGCGATGAACGCCGAATCCGACGAGATCGGCAGGCTGTTCGCAAGCCGACATGATGTCGCGGCCAACGACTTTCGGGCATTACTGCATGTGATGGTCGCCGAGACCGAGGGTGTGCCGCTGACGGCGGGGGAGCTGCGCAAGCGGATGGGCATGTCGGCCGCAGCGATCACCTACCTGGTCGAGCGGATGATCGCCTCCGGGCACTTCCGTCGAGAGTCCGATCCGAGGGACCGCCGGAAGGTCATCCTGCGTGTGGCAGATCACGGAGTGGACGTCGCTCGAGGGTTTTTCACCCCGCTCGGTGAACAAACCCGCGCCGCGCTGGCGGATTTATCGGATGACGAGCTGACCGCCGCCCACCGCACGTTCACCGCACTCATCGACGCCATGCGGCAGTTCCGCGGTCAGCTGGAACGGTCCGCCATCCCGAATTGAGCACGCCTGTTCGACGGCGGTCGCCGGTGCGCGACGGTGTCTGGCAGGCTTGAGCCCCGATGACTGATACCCCGCAGACAGCGGTCGAGCCCGCCGATCCGGTGACCGACCCCGAACCGGTCGCCGGCACGCCCGGCGCCTCATCGGTGATGCTGCTCGGCTCGGGCGAACTGAGCCGGGAGCTGGCGCTGGCGTTCCAGCGGTTGGGCGCCGAGGTGATCGCGGTCGACCGCTACGCCGACGCCCCGGCGCACGGCGTCGCCGATCGCCCGGTCGTCGCGAAGATGAACGACGCCGAGGAGCTGACCGCGCTCATCGAGAAGGAGAATCCGCGCTATGTGGTGGCCGAGGGCGGTGTCATCGCCGCCGACGCGCTGATCGCCGTCGCCGAGCGCGGTGTCGCCGAGGTGCTCCCGACCCCGCGCAGCACCCGGCTGTCCCTGGATCGGGAGGGCCTGCGCCGGTTGGCCGCAGACGAGCTGGGCCTGCCCACCGCACCGTTCTGGTTCGCCGGATCGCCCCAGGAACTCAGTGCGGTCGTTCAGCACGCCGGTTTCCCGTTGGTGGTCAAGCCGATCGCTTCGGCCGCGGGTGAGGGCGAGTCGGTCCTGGTGCGCGCCGAGGACGTCGAACCCGCGTGGCAGCGCGCGGTCGCCGCCGGCCGGATCCCGCACAACCGCGTGATGGTCGAGTCGGTGGTCGAGATCGATTTCGAGGTCACCCTGCTGACAATCCGCACAATCGGGCCGACGGGACCCGCGGTGCACTTCTGTGAGCCCATCGGGCACCGCCAGGCCGACGGCGACGCGCTCGAGTCGTGGCAGCCGCAGCGGTTGGCGCCGGCCGCGCTGGACGCCGCGAAATCGATCGCTGCGCGCATCGTGAACTCGCTGGGCGGGCGCGGTGTGTTCGGTGTCGAACTGTTGGTCCGCGGAGACGAGGTGTACTTCGACAACGTGCGCCCGCGCCCGCACGACAGTGGCCTGGTCACGCTGCGCTCGCAGCGGCTTTCGCAGTTCGACCTGCACGCTCGCGCGATCCTGGGCCTGCCCGTCGACACGATCATGATCTCGCCCGCCGCCGCGGAGATCGTCTACGCCGGCGCGGAGGCGCGACCCGCGAGCGGTCAGGACCCGCATGCGGTGCTCGCCGAGGCGCTGGCCGTGGCCGAGAGCGACGTCGCCTTGTTCAACCGCCCCGACGAGACCGAGGACAGGCGGCGACTCGCGGTGGCGATGGCGACCGCGCCCGATCCGATTGTCGCCCGTGACCGCGCCCGACGCGTCACCGCCGCGCTGCGCAGGCTCTGGTAGCGGTGGCCGAATCCGAATCCACACCCCGCGACCGGCCCACCGCGGCGCCGTTTCTGATCGGGCTCACAATCTTTGTGCTCGTCGTGATCGTAATCGGGCTGCTGAACCTGTTCGGCGGCGAGCAGGAGCCCGCCGACCAGCAGGTGGCCCGTGCCGCGGTCGGGCAGAACGACGCACTGCAACGGCAGAACTACTCCGACTACCGCGGCTACACCTGCCCGGAGCAGGCCGATACCGAAGCGCAAGTGCTTGCCGCGCAACGGGATTCCGTCGCTCAGCGCGGTGAGCGGTTCGTCGATGACGTCACCGAGGTCGCCGTCGCCGGTGACCGCGCCACGGCCAAGGTGACCTACCATTTCAACAACGCGCCCGACGACAAGAAGGTTGTCGAGATGGTGTTCATCCGCGACGGCGACGCCTGGAAGGTCTGTTCCCCCGGTCCCAGGTAGCTGTGGGACACTCAACGACCGTGAGTTACGCCGGAGACATCACGCCCGAAGAGGCTTGGAAGCTGCTGACCGGCACCCCCAACGCGGTGCTGGTGGATTGCCGCACCGACGCCGAGTGGCGCTTCGTCGGCGTACCCGACCTGTCGTCGCTGCAGCGCGACGTCGTGTTCATCGAGTGGAACCGCGCCGACGGCACGCACAACGACGCGTTCGTCTCCGATCTGCGGCGTGAGATCACCGACGCCGGTTCCGGCGTGGGGCCGGTGGTCTTTCTATGTCGCTCCGGCAACCGGTCGATCGGCGCGGCCGAGGCCGCCACCGAGGCCGGGATCGGGCCGTCGTACAACATCCTCGATGGCTTCGAGGGCCACCTCGACGCGAACGGGCATCGCGGCGGTACCGGGTGGAAGGCAGTCGGACTTCCCTGGAAACAGTCATGACGCCGGAGCCCGACGACACCGTCCCGTCGGTCCGCATACCCGCCGAGCTGCCGGAGGGAGTCAGCCAGGCGACCATCGGTGTGCGCGGCGGGCTGTTGCGCTCGGAATTCGAAGAGACCGCCGAGGGGCTGTTCCTCACCTCGGGCTATGTGTATGCCTCGTCTGCTGACGCCGAGAAGGCGTTCACCGGTGAGATCGACCGATATGTGTACTCGCGCTACGGCAATCCGACTATCTCGATGTTTGAGGAGCGACTCCGCCTGATCGAGGGTGCGCCCGCGTGCTTCGCAACCGCGACGGGCATGGCGGCGGTGTTCACGTCGCTCGGGGCGTTGCTGGGCGCCGGTGACCGGCTGGTGGCCGCGCGCAGCTTGTTCGGCTCGTGCTTCGTCGTGTGCGACGAGATTCTGCCGCGCTGGGGTGTGGAGACGGTGTTCGTCGACGGGGACGACCTGTCGCAGTGGGAGCAGGCCCTCTCGGTTCCCACGCAGGCGGTGTTCTTCGAGACCCCGTCCAATCCGATGCAGTCGCTGGTGGACATCGCCGCGGTTTCTGAGCTCGCTCACGCCGCGGGTGCAAAGGTGGTGCTGGACAACGTGTTCGCGACGCCGATCCTGCAGCAGGGTTTCCCGCTGGGGGCCGACGTGGTCGTCTACTCGGGGACCAAGCACCTCGATGGGCAGGGGCGTGTGCTCGGCGGTGCGATCCTCGGCGGCAAGCAGTACATCGACGAGCCGGTGCAGAAGCTGATGCGCCACACCGGGCCTGCGCTGAGCCCGTTCAACGCGTGGACATTGCTCAAAGGACTGGAGACGCTCGCGGTGCGGGTGGACTACCAGAACACGTCGGCGCAGCGAGTTGCGGAGTTCCTGGAGGATCACCCCGCCGTGAGCTGGGTGCGCTATCCGTTCCTCGAGTCGCACCCGCAGTACGACCTGGCCAAGCGCCAGATGACGGGCGGCGGAACGGTTGTCACGTTCGAAGTCAAGGGGGGCGCTAAGGAGCACGCATTCAAGGTGATCGACAAGCTGCGCATCGTCGACATCTCGAACAACCTCGGCGATGCCAAGTCGTTGGTCACCCACCCGGCGACCACCACCCACCGCGCGATGGGGCCGGAGGGCCGCGCCGCGATCGGGTTGGGCGACGGTGTCGTGCGGATCTCGGTGGGCCTGGAGGGAACCGACGACCTGCTCAACGATCTCGATCAGGCGTTGAGCTGAGTGTCCAAGCGCAGCGACGCGAAGAAGGCCCGCCGGCGCAAGCGGCAGGCGGCCCGCAACGAGCGTTGGATACCCGACACGGTTATGGACGCGCTGACCGAACAGACCGCGACGGCGGCGGTGCTCGAGGCCTTCGACGAGCGAATCACCGAGCGCGGCTGGGTGTTCGACGACGAGCTCTCCGACGAGGAGTCCGCGCTGTGGTTCTACCCTCCGTCGCAGGCCGAGGTGGCTGACGAAGATCTGGTGTCGGTGACGACCGTGGTGCTGACCGCTGACGACGCCGCCGACGTCGCGCACGTGGTGTTCGTAGGCACGGCCGACGACTACCAGTTCAACTTCGACGAGCTGTTCGAGTCGCTTGACGTCGTCGAGGCCTACCGGTTGGGCGATCCCGCACCGACCTTCCCGGTCTAGCGCCGGTCAGTCCTCGACGACGCCCTGCGCGGTGCGTGCCCGGTCCTCGTACTTCTTGCGGGCGGTCGTGTCGAAATCGAGGAACACCCGGTCCAGTCCCAGCTTGTTGTTGAGCCAACGACGCCCGCGCGGGCCGAGCATCTGCGCGGCCTGGGCGGTGAAGCGCAGCGGAGTCGGCACGGAGACATGGGTTTTCGGCTTGTCGAGGGTTTTGACGATCGCCGCGGCGATGTCCTCGGGCTCGACCGGTTTGATCGCCCCGCCGCTCTTGGTGCCCGAGATCAGCTCGGTGTTGGTGAACGGCGGCATGATCACCGACACGTCGACGTTGTGCGCTGCGACCTCGTCGGCCAGCGCGGCCGTCAACCCGACCACACCGAACTTCGCGCCCACATATACGACCTGGCCCGGCACCGGGATCAGCCCCGAAAGCGAGGCGATGTTGATGATGTGTCCGCTGCGCCGCGCGATCATGTCCGGCAGCACCAGCTGACAGCCGGTGATCACGCCGTAGAGGTTGACCTCGAGGGTCGAACGGATCGACTGCTCGGTCTCGTCGACGAACGGTCCGATCGGCATCACGCCAGCGTTGTTGATCAACACGTCGATGCGACCGCCGCCCTCGGTGCGGGCCTTGTCGAGGAACGACGCGAACGACTCCCGGTCGGTGACGTCGAGCGGATAGCCTGACGCCTGCCCCAGGTTGCCCAACTGGGCGACGGCCGATTCCTGCAGTGCCACGTCGCGGTCGCCGATCACCACGCGGGCGCCGCGCGCCAGCAGCGCCTTGGCGGTCGCAAAGCCGATCCCGCGGGCGGCACCGGTGATCGCGATGGTCTTGCCCCTGATGTTGTCCATGCGGCCAAACTTTACACGTGTCAAGTTTGGTGGGGAAGTGGCCATTCTCGGATCGGACCGAGCCGTCGCGAGGTACTGGAATGGACGTGCCCGGTTCGCGTTGGACAGTTAGGTGAAACCCGTGTCGACCCAGCCCACGTTCGTCGCCGTCCGCCAGGACGACCCCTTGGCTGAGCCGTTGCTGGCGGAGTTAGCGGTCGAGTACTCGCAGCGCTACGGCTCGCCTGAGAACGCTGTGAGCAGGTGGCTGCGGGGGCATCCGGCCGACGCGTTCGCCCCACCCGACGGTGACCTGGTGGTCGGGCTGCTCGGCGACCGGCCCGTCACCGGCGGTGCCTTCTGCCGGTTCGACGACACCACCGCCGAACTGAAGCGGATCTGGACCGACAGCCGACACCGCCGACAGGGCCTGGCGAAGGCGCTGCTCGTCGAACTCGAGGCCCGGATCGTCAGGCGCGGCTATCGGCGGGTCTACCTGACCACCGGTGACCGCCAACCCGAAGCGGAGGCGCTGTATGCCTCCGCCGGGTACCAGAGGCTGGACCCGCTGCCCGCCGAGGGCGATGTGTTCCCGGTGGCGTTCGCCAAGGCGCTGCGATGAGGGAGCGCCGGCCACCCGCTCTCAGACCGGTCATGTCTGCAACCGGCCTATAGGCTGGGCTGCGGCGCCGGCCCGGAACGGACTTCCGCGGCGCCGGGGGTGATGGTGGCGTTGTCGCAAACGATGATCGGCTGGCTGCTGGTGCTGGGCGGTCTGCTGACGTTCCTGTTCGGAGTGGCCTCGCGCGTGTTCATCGGGCGCCGTCGCGAAACGAAGGCCGTCCGCGTCATGGTGCACACCTTCCGCCGGACCGGGGTGGCGCGTGTGCTGTTCGGGCGGTTCGAGAGCGACGTGCTCGACGACGACGAACTCGACGCCATGATCCTGATGCCGACCATCGTCATCGCGTCCGGGCTGTGCTTGACCGCAGTCTTTCTGCTCGGCTACCAGAACCTGGTCTAGGACGCGATTTGACGCGCGGCCCGTTCGGCGGCGTCGCGGATCGCCCCACGCCATACCGGGCCGTGCCCGGGCAGCAGCACCTCGGTGTCCAGCAGGCTGAGCGCCGACAGGCTACGCACGCAACCGTCCTGGTCGTGGTTGAAGAGCCCAGGCAGAAGCTGCGGCCCTGCGCGCGTCGACAGCGGGTGCCCGGTGACCAGCGCGTCGCCACTCACCAGAACGCCGTCGACCAGGAACGAACAATGCCCACCGGTGTGACCCGGCGTCGGAATCGCCATCGGCTTGCCGGGCAGACCCGCCGCCACCTCCTCGGTCAGCACCTGCGCGGTGGGTATGCCGTCGCGCACCATGGCGCCCTTGCGGGTGATCGCGACCGACCACGTGAGATAGCGCGGACGCCAGACGTGCTTGGCGATGTCGGCCGGAGAGGCTTGTTCGAGATACTCGCGTTTCGCATGGCCGACTTCGGCGGCGTGGCAGTAGACCGGGGTGCCGTACGTCTTCGCGAACCAGATCGCCGAGCCGAAATGGTCGATGTGGGCGTGCGTCAACAGGATTGCGCGCAGATCGTCGACCCCGAAACCGAGCTCACGCAGCGATGCGAACACGTCATCGCGGCTGCCGGGGAATCCCGTGTCGATCAACATGACGCCCGTTTCATCGGTCACCAGTGTCCAGTTGACGAGGTCGGTGAACGCGAAATGGACGGTGCCGGTGATGGCGCTCAGGGCTGCTGCCATGCCGCGAGTGTAAGCAAGGGAGTAGAAACGAATCGTGGCTGAAACCAAACCTGGACTGAAACTGGGCTACAAGGCGTCGGCGGAGCAGTTCGCGCCGCGGGAGCTGGTCGAGCTGGCCGTGGCGGCCGAAGAGCACGGCATGGACAGTGCGACGGTCAGCGACCATTTCCAGCCGTGGCGTCATGAGGGTGGCCATGCGCCGTTCTCGCTGGCGTGGATGACCGCGGTCGGCGAGCGCACGACGAACCTTCTCCTCGGGACGTCGGTGCTCACCCCGACGTTCCGCTACAACCCCGCGGTGATCGCGCAGGCGTTCGCCACCATGGGCTGTCTGTACCCCGACCGGATCTTCCTCGGCGTGGGCACCGGCGAGGCGCTCAACGAGATCGCCACCGGCTACGAGGGCGACTGGCCCGAGTTCAAGGAGCGCTTCGCCCGCCTGCGGGAGTCGGTCAAGCTGATGCGGGAGTTGTGGCTGGGCGACCGGGTCGACTTCGACGGCGAGTACTACCACACCAAGGGTGCCTCGATCTACGACGTGCCAGACGGCGGCATCCCGGTGTACATCGCCGCGGGCGGGCCGGTGGTGGCCAAGTACGCCGGCCGTGCGGGTGACGGGTTCATCTGCACCAGCGGCAAGGGTGAGGAGCTCTACAAGGACAAGCTCATCCCCGCGGTCTCAGAAGGTGCAGCGGGTGCCAGCAAACAGCTCGACAGCATCGACCGGATGATCGAGATCAAGATCTCCTACGACACCGATCCCGAGCTGGCGCTGGAGAACACCCGGTTCTGGGCGCCGCTGTCGCTGACCGCCGAACAGAAGCACTCCATCGACGATCCGATCGAGATGGAGAAGGCCGCCGACGAGTTGCCCATCGAGCAGGTCGCCAAGCGCTGGATCGTCGCGTCGGATCCCGACGAGGCCGTCGAGAAGGTGAAGGACTACGTCGACTGGGGACTCAACCACCTGGTGTTCCACGCCCCGGGTCACGATCAGCGCCGGTTCCTCGACCTGTTCCAGCGCGACCTCGAGCCGCGGCTGCGCCGCCTCGGCTGACAAGCGAGAACCACACTCACACAACATGATTCGAGTACCGGCGACGGTCCTCGCCGTGCTTGCATTCGCTTTGGCGGTCGCCGGTCTGGTGTCGCGCTATCTGCCGGTCGACAACGCGATCGTGCTGGTGCTCGCCTCGGCGTCGCCGTACCTGACCGCCGCGGCGCTGGCGTCGATGGCGCTGTTCGCGGTGGCGCGGCGATGGGCGGCGACGATTCTGGCCGCGACGCTGTGCGTGGTGATGCTCGCCGTACTTGCACCCCGCTATCTGGGGCCGGAGAAAACCAGCGTTCCTTCGGTCGCCCTGCGGGTGCTCACCGCCAACCTCGGGATGGGCGGCGCCGAGCCGCGCGCGGTGGTGGCGTTGGCGTCCTCTGCGGCCGACGTCCTCGTCGTACAGGAGATGACTCCGCAAGTGGCCGAGGCCATGTCGGCCGCCGGACTCGACAGGGCCTTCGTCCACCGGGCGATCGACCCCCGCCCGTCGGCCGACGGGATCGGGGTGTGGAGCCGCCATCCGATCGTGGCCTCGGCCGCCGTCGAGGGCTACCAGATGCCGATGCTCAGCACCCGGATTCGCGTGCCTGGCGTCAGGCTCGACGTCACCGTGCTCGCCGTGCATCTGGCCGCTCCGTGGGTTCAGCCGCTGCGCTGGTTCTCCGACGACATCGCGCGATTTCCCGAGACGCTGCGGGCGTTAACCGATACCGCCGGCTCCGGTGCGGTCGTCGTGGCGGGCGACCTCAACGCGACCTACGACATGAGTCCCTTCCGTCGGCTGTTGGACGAGGGCTACCGCGACGCGGCCGAACAAGCCGGTGCGGGTCTGGTCCGCAGCTACCCGAGCAGACCGTGGCTGCCGTCGGTGGTCGGCATCGACCATGTCCTGCTGCGTAATTGCGCGGCCTCGTCGGCGTACACCGTGGAGGTGCCCGGATCCGACCACCGCGGGCTCGCAGCCATCGTCAACATCCCCGCGGACCCGCCAGCTGACGGTTTAGACGTTTCTCCAACGTAGTTGAGACAGGCAACGTGAGTGGTTCGGTCGGCGCGAATCTTAGGCCGATAGCGAGCTCAGGTCGTCGTACCCGGTTACTGTTCGGCTATCGTTCGCTGAGCGTCTACTGGGGTTCGGCAGAGTCATCATCTGAGTGAATCACTCGAGAGCATCGGAGCGTCATGCCCGCGTCTGTCGCATTGATCAGTCCAGTGAATCCGTATCCCACTGATGCCGGTAAGAAGGTCGTTCTCGCCGGTTTCGTGGATTATCTGACCGACCGGGTCGGCGCGAACAACGTGTTCTACATGATGGTCGGCGGTGAGTGCGACGATCACTTTCCGGCGGTGCTTCGCCGACTGGGAAAGCCGCGTGGCCGCGCGGCGATCGCCACCCTGGTGACGCGGACGCTGACTGGGCGGTCCAGTATGCAGGAGTCCCTCCTGAACACCCCGCGGCTTCGCGATGCCATCCACCGCACTCTGCGGGACATCAAACCTGACCTCGAGATATACGACACGGTCCGGATGGCGCAACACGTACCCGACACGAGCGGCCGTGCGGTCTGCTACCTCGACGACCTGTTCTCAGAGCGGTACCGCGGGATGCTTCAAGCGGCCGCACGGTATCCCGACGTCGAGCTCCAAGCGATCGGCAATTTTGGAGTTCACGTACCCCGGGGGCTGCGCCCTTTAGCCTCGTGGCAGCCCAGCCAGCGCGCGTTGCTTCGCGTGGAACAGCGGCTCGTGCGGCGAAGCGAGGACAGGGTCGCGCGCCGCTTCGACACCACGTTGTTGATCAGCGAGCAGGAGGCGGCGCTGCTCCGCGCTCGCGCAGGCGTCGACGACACCCGCATCCATGGAATACCACCGCTGCTGAGCGACCGCCCATCGCCGGTGCGGAATTACCGGGGTGCTCCGGATTTCGTCTTCCTGGGGCAACTCTCCCTGACGCACAACGACGACGGCCTCAGGCACTTCCTCACCGCGGTATGGCCCCTCGTTCTCAAGCAGCGGCCCGACGCCAAGTTGACCGTCATCGGCCGCGACCCCTTCCCGAATCTGACTGCGTTGGCGGCACAGTATCCGGACAGCGTGACCCTCGAGGGCTATGTGCCGGAGCTGACGAGCATCCTTTCCCGCAGTGCTGCGCTGGTCAGTCCACTTCGATTCGGCTCGGGCGTCAAGCTGAAGATCATCGAGGCGCTCGGCGCGGGGATGCCGGTGGTCTCGACGTCAATCGGCGCCGAGGGTGTGACGGTGGGAGCCGAATACGGTGTCCTGGTGGGTGATTCAGCGCCAGATTTCGCGCAACTCATGCTCGAGGCAACGGATACTCCGTACAACGCCGACCTGTCCGCTGCGGCACGGCAGCACTTCGACAGCACCTACTCCCGCAAGGCGGTCTTCGCTCAATACGACATGGTGTTCGGTCTGCGCTGACGTCGACGAAGCGTCACCGTCGCCGATCTGGCAGCGCCTGCAGGAACCGGGCGGCAACTTCGTCCCAGGATGCGCGTGTCGAAAGCGCTTGCGCTGCTGCGTCTCCCATTCGACGGGCTTCTGCAGGATCGGAGAGCAGTCGGATCAGAGCATCGGCCAGCGCCTCGGGATCCTCCGGCGGTACCAGCAGGCCTGAGACGCCGTCGTCCACCGCGGTCGGGATGTCACCGACGCGCGATGCCACCACCGGCCGGGCGAAGGTGTGCGCCAGATGTGCGACACCGGACTGACTGCTGCGCTTGTAGGGCAACACGACACAGCGGGCCCCGGCGAAATAGGACGCCACGTGGGGGGTGGGGACATAGCCGAGGTCCAGTCGGATCCGCTCGAGGCGTGACACCCGCATGCGCAGCTCGTGTTTGTCGATGTCGGTGTCGGCGGCGCCGGCGATGACGAGCTCTGCCCCGGGCACGGCTTTCAACACCAATGGCCAAGCGTCACAGAGTGTATCGGTTCCCTTGTAGCGGGTGATGGTTCCGAATGCCAGCGCCACCTGCTCGGTGGCGTCGGCAGGAGGGACAGGAGTGGCGAACAGTCCTTCGTCACCGTGCGGTATGACGTGGATAGGAGCACGCACCGGCCACGTCTCTTTCAGCGCCCGCCGAGCGGTCTCGCCCAGCACAACAGCCACGTCCAGGTCGACGTATGCCCGGCTGAGCGCGCTTCGGGTCACCGATGCGGTGTGGTACATCCCCTCCAGTTCTCGGCGCCGCACCAACGGCCGTGGTTCGTGCGATATCAGAGCCAGGACGGCATGCGGAAGTAGACGCCGTACGACCTGAACGCCGAGGCCGTCGAGTGGAAATTGCCAGATCGACCAGACAACCACGTCCGGTCGTTTGACAAGCAGATAACCGAGCAGCACGACCCAGGCGGTAGCGTGTTGACCGGCTCGTACGCCACGGCGGGCCCGGCGCCACCATTCCGGGGCGTTCTCGCCCGCGTTCGGGTGCCACGTGGGCAGGATGCTGCGGACACGGCAGCCGGGCACTCGCGATGCGAATTCCGGTGTAGGCCCGGTGATGACGTCGACGTCCTCGCCGGCGCTCGCGAGGCCTTCGCCGAGCTGTAGGGCGAAATGGAACAGTCCACCAGAAGGCGCGAACTGCACCAGCGCGATGCGCCGCCGGAGCGCGGTGTCGTCGCCCCCCGCGATGACCTGTCCGTACAGGTCCTGCAACCTCGACGCCCACGTCGTTGCGCTGAAGATGGTCTGGTAACGCTGCCGGGCCGCATTCTCGATGCGCTGCAGCCGGGGTCCGCCTTCTTCGATGATCCTCGCCATATCGGTGATCGCCGCGCCCAGAGCCGCCGGTGCGCCGGGTTCCACGAGCACCCCGCAGTCGGGTGCGACGATGTCGGTGATTCCTCCTGCCCTGGTCGCGACGATCGGTCGCGCCGCGGCCAGCGCCGAGATGAGCGCGGTGGGCAAGGCGTCTTCCCGGGACGGGTGCACGACGAAGTCACAGGCACCGATCAAATCACCGATGTCCGAACGGAACCCGAGTATGCGGACCCGCTCGCGAAGCGACGGGTCTGAGTCAACGGTCGCGGTGATCTGTTCGAGTAGCGGGCCGTCACCCGCCAGCGCCACTGTCAGCGGCGGCTCGTCGGGCACCGTGCGCATGGCTTCGAGAAGATCGGAGTGGCCCTTCTCCGGGCGAAGGAGGCTGACGCACACCGCCAGCAAGCCATCGGGCGTCACACCCAGCTCTTCTCGAACGCTCGCCCGGTCCCGGGTCGTATCGGGTTCGTTCACGCCGTTGGGCAGCACGGTGATCGGTACGTGCTCGCCGGCGATCTCGGTGTACCAGCGGCGTTGGGCCTGCGAAAGGGCGATGACGGTCCGTGCCAGCCGCCGGCGAGCGCTCAATGCCGCACGGACTCGCAGCCGCTGTCTGCGCGAGGTGGCCTTGTCGATGACGTGCAGGGTGGAGACCGCGGGGACACCGGCCAATCGCGCCGCAAGTCCGCCCACCACGTCGGCATGTTTGAGGTGGGTATGGACGATGTCGACGCGCTCCGCACGCAGGATCCGTGCCACGCGCAGCGCTGCGAACGCGTCGTAGCGCGGTGAGTGCAGTTCGAAGACGGCCACGCCCTGAGCCCGCAACGGGGGTACGACGCGGTTGTCGACGCCCACCGATGTGTGGACGTCCGATAATCCGATCACGACCATCCGCATCCCAGCGGCCGGCGCGACCCGCGCGAGTTCCACGAGCACCGCTTCCGCGCCGCCGGCGCCAAGCGAGTGGATGACATGGGCGACGGTGATCGCCGTGTCCGCGCGGTCAGGCCTCACGGATCACCTCTGCATACAGTCGGTTCAGGTTCTCGATCCAGCGGGCGAGTGAATACTTCTCATTGATCAGGGCCCTTCCGGCTCTACCGTATTCAGCAGCGCGCACCGGATCGCCGATGGTGCTCACCAACGCCTCGGTGAGCGCGCGGACATCGCGAACCGGAACGAGGCGGCCCGTGACGTCGTCGATGACGATTTCACGGGTGCCACCGGCGTCTGCGGCCACGACCGGCAGCGCGCAGGCCGCGGCCTCCAGTAGCGCGGTGGGCAGCGCTTCCTCGACCGACGCCGAGACCACGCCGTCAACGGTGGCCAGGACGGCGGCGACGTCCTCGCGGCGTCCCAGAAGCGTCACCGAATCCTGGAGGCCGAGTTCGGAAACCGCGCGTTCGATGTCCGGGCGGGCGGGGCCGTCACCGACGATCAGTAGGCGCGCGCCGGGATGAGCGACCGCCACGTCGCCCCAGGCCCTCAGCAGATCGGCGTGGTTCTTGTCGGGGCGCAGCGCCGCGACGCATGCCCAAACGGGCGCATCGGTGTGGTCACCGGAGCGCCCAGCGCTGAAGCGATCGGTGTCCACACCGTTCGGGATCATCCGCCATGTATGCCGCGCCGGACCGTGCAGCCTGGCGTACTCATCGAATGCGTACTGCGACACCAGGATCAGCCGGCCCAGGCGGGCCGGGATCCGTACCGACAGCCGCTCCTTGAGCCACTCTCGTCGGTTGGTGTGTTTCTGCGGGATGAGGTGGAGGGTGGCGACGACGGGTTTGCGCGCCAGAAGACCGGCGAGCGGCACGAGGATTGCCGAGTATCCGAGGTGCGCGTGTACGACGTCGGCCGAGGTCCGCCGCAGGGTGCGCACCAAGCGGATGAAGCCCCCGATGTCGGCCAACTTCTTCACCCCAAGGTAGGTCGGCTCGAGGCCGGCCTCTGCGATGCGACCGAAGAGCGCGGTGCGGGTGCCGACGGGAGGAGCCAGGCTCGCGGCCGAGATCCTCATCGAGGCGGGGGCGTGTGTCCCCAGTTCGGCGACGAGATTCTCGGCACCTCCGAAACTGAAGGAGTCCAACACCATCAACACGTGTATCGGACGTGATGTGGTGCCGTCAGCCCGCAAGGGTTCCGACATCCTCAACCTCCAAGGCTTGATCGACGGGTGAACGAGCGGGGTTTCAGGCCAAGACCTCCAGGTGCTCCCAGGGGACTTCGATCATGCTGTAATCCCACGGCATGCCGAGGTGCCCGTAGGTCTCGCCCGGGTGGTGATGGGCGGCCGCGGGGTCACGTTCGAAGGAGACGCTCAGAGGCGCGCCGCCGTAGTCGACGACGAAAGCGCCGTAGGTCTGCAACGCCTGGGCGACCACTTTTGCTGCGGGCGCGAGTCCGAGGGCGTCGATGTCGACGTCGGGATCGAGACGAAGCCGAGCGCCCTCGGGAATGCAGTCCGGCCCGTCGTAGGTGCCGTCCGTCTTCACCGCCGGCGCCCGGAAAGTCTCGGCGCATACGCTGTTGCTCTGCAGCGCCAGCGCATGCGGGATCACACCGCGGCGCATCTCGTCGACACGGATCACACCCCCGAGCCGGGATGCGCCGGATGCCGTGCTGAAACCGTTCTCGTACGTGCCCCACCCGGAGCCGTCGAGGTCGTTGATCGCTCCGAAACTCGTTGTCCAGTAGTCGCCGTGACGTTGTGCCCGCCAGAATTCGTAGACAAGGCGCCTGTCGTGGTCGATCACGACCATCGCCCCGTCGGACCCGGGTGAGGGAACGGCATCCTCGGGGATCGGCACGCGGCGACCGTCGAACGGGCATGGACCCCAGTCTTTGATCCGGCATGACACGCGAGTGCGCGGGGTGTCGTCGTCCGCGGAGTAGATGGGTATCGCGAACTCGACGAGGTTGGCATACATCACGCCGTCTCTGGATATCCGCGCCACCATCGCTGCGCTGTTCGCGTCGACAGGCGCGTCGGTCGCGACAGGAGTTCGAAATGGGCTGTCTTCGGCGAATGGCTCGCTCGGTGGTTTCGTGCGTGAGGAGTCGGTGACGATGGCCACCGCCAGAACAAGGACCAGACACACACCGACGATGATCGGCAGCGCAGACTTGGGCCGACCCATGGCCTGCATTGGGGAACTCCCATCCGCACCGCTGTTTCAGAGCCAGAATACGCAGGCTGCCGTGGTGCCATCCGGGTCAGTGAGACGGCATCGGAACAGGCGGAGGAACGACCGGGGCCGGACGACGGGCCCGCGGGCGCAAACGCCGATTCAGCAGCGCGAAAGCGCCCAGCCCGACGATCGCCCCCGCCGCCAGCGCCAATGCGCCCGCCAGGGGTGACTGCTCGTTCTTGTCGCGTTGGACGATCGGTCCCACCGGTTGCACCGTGTACAACGATTCGGCGCCGAACCTCTTGAGGTTGGCTTCTGCATCCGTCAGCGCCACTCGGATAGATTCCACGGCGGCGTCGTGGCTGGACGCGGTGACCTCGATCGTGATGATGCCGCGCACGGTGTCGGCGACAGCGGAGGTCTCCGGGCTGTTGGCGGCCATCAAGGCGGCGTAACTCGGCAGCACGACCTCGCGGCTCCGGACGTCGAGCACATAAGCCTTGCCGTACTCGACATCGGTGCCGGGCAGCAGCGTGACGCGCTGACTCGCGGTATGCGTGCGCGTGGTCGACGCCGTGAGGCAGGTGGCTACGACCACCACTGCGAGCAGAACCGCGGCGGTGGCCGCGGTGATGATCCGGCCGCACTCGCGCAGAGGTTCCCGCCATTGGCTCCCCGTCTTCGCCGCCATCGCTGCGGCCAGCGCCAGGAAAATCCCGAACGTACGCAGATACGACAGATGGATGAAGATGCTCGCGACCGACCAGGCGACAATGGCCGCCAACACGGCAGCCGCCAGCGAACGTTCGACGGTTACGGACTGCAGGGCGAGCTGCGCGACCCGAATCGCGATGCACAGGACGACCCCGATGACCAGGACTGCCCACCCGAACAGGCCGACGGCGCCGCTCTCACTTGCCATTTGGGCATACAAGTCGTGCGCTGCGGCAGTGGGGGGATTCGTCACGGCGGTCGGTACGAGCCCCGAATAGCGCTCCACCAGGAGCTGGAACCCGCCGGGCCCGAAACCGAATACCGGGCGGTCGTCGAACATCGCCCAGGCAACCTCGCCGGCGGCCATGCGACTCGCGACCGACGGGTCAATGGAATAGCTCGGCTGTGACCCGTATACATCGAACAACAGGGCGAGCAGTCGGTTGCCGATGCCCGGTAGCAGCAGGACCAGCAGCGCGACGGGCAGCACCTTCACCGCTGCGCGCCGGGCACCGGGACCGCTGAGAACGGTCCACACGGCGAGCGCGACGAAAGTAGCGATGAAGGTTCCGCGCGATTGCGTGAGGTAGATCCCTGCCAGCAGCGCGAGGATCGCTGCAGCCCAACCGATCACCGACCACCGCAGGCCCGCACGTTGGGCGCGCACGATGAGCGCGCCCGCCAGCGGCAGTCCCATGATGAGGTGACGACCCCAGAAGTTCGAGTCGGGCAGCGGACCTCCGTAGCGCAACGTGGTCACCAGTTCCCCGCTCGCTTGTGTGACGGTTGCGAATCCGCCGAAGGGCATGGCTCCGCTGAAGAGGACCTGGTTCAACAGGGTGAGCACGCTGAGCACAGCGAAGGAGATCACCACCGCGGCGGCGACCGTCCACTGGCGCTCGGTCATCTGTATCAACACCATCACCATGACGACGAACGCCAAATCGGCGACTTCGTTCTTCAGCAGGCCGAACGCGCCGGCGACGTCAGCAGCACCGATCGAAGCGAGGAGCCGGGTCGTCAAGAAGACGCCCACGAGGCCGATGAACATCAGCGTCCAGCAGTTCAGACGGCCGCGGGCGACCGGGTCGCGCAGCGCCAATCCGAGAGTGATGAGCCCGATGAGAAGTGAGATGCGGAAAAGCGAGATCGGCCCCCAGGGGCCGATCACGCCACTTAAGTTGGCCACCTCGCACACGGCCATCGCCACCACGGCCCACTGCGGCCGCCGCACGAGGTAGATGGCCGCGGCCACCGCGCAGGGCAGGCCGACGACGAGAAGCACCAGGGCAATCCCGATGACCCACGCGGCGGCTGCCATGACGGCCGCGCCCGCGGCTGCGCCGACGAGGATCTCACTTCGCCCCGCCAACGCGGCGACGTTGTCGGGCACGGCCGGCCTCACCGCGAGGACGGCTCGGATGACATCGGTTCGGTGTGAAGGGTGGACTCTTCAGCGGTGTCGGCGTAGCGAGATCCGGCGGCGTGACGGGCGTATTCCGAGGACTCAAGATTTCTGTTCCCTGCCCGTCGGCCGACAAGCAGTCCCACGCCGGCGCCCAACGCCAATCCTGCGAGACCCGCAGCGCCATAGGCCTGTAGGCCGCCCGGCCCCAAGGCCTGGGCGCTGCCGGCGGGTTGCCTGACCACCTCGAGGCGGAATGGGCCGGCGACAGCGGTCGCGGGCCCGCTCGCATCGCTGAGGACGGAACTGAGCGCTGCCTCGGCGGCATGGGGGGAACCGGCCTCGACGCTGACCTCGATCAGGGTGGTGTCTCGGACTGCGCCGGCGGACGTGGACAGCTCTGACGGCGGCACGTCGGCGGCGGTCGCCGCGGCCTGAAGCCAGTTGCTCTGACCGAACACGATCGCCGCGGACCGCGTCGCCTGCCCGTGGTTGAGCACATCCCAGTACTGTGCGGCCTCGCTGGTGGGAATGTAGGAGGCCGGCAGCATGGCGAGTGTGGCCTGCGCGGAGTATCTCTTCGAATGCCCAAGCAGCACATAGGCAACCAGAAGACCGGCCAGCATCCCGATGACTGTGCACAAGGCTACGATTGACCACCGCCGCCCGGAAAGCGTGTTGACCACTTAGGTGTCCTTCCCCGACTCAGGTGTACTGATCGGAGCAGCCAACTGCGCCGATCGCCGCCGCAGCGAGCGAATGACCGTCATTCCCTGGTCATAAAGCCCGCGTGCGGTCAGCCTCAGCATCAATAGGTAGCAGATTAGCCCGACCGGCACGGCCAGACTCAGTTGAACGGGCGCGGGCCAATTCTCAGTGACGTAGGTGATGCCCACCATCGCGAGTGCCATCACCGCCGCCGCGGGCATCGGACGCAGCGTCGCGGCGATCAGCGGGGTGAACCGAAGCCCGGTCACAGCGCGCACCAGCACCATATTCGCCACCAGCGGAACCAACTCGACCAGCAACAGCACGACGGCGACCATCACGATGCTGTGGCCGGCCGCCCACCAGATCGGCCAGATCAACAGCGCGAGCTTCACTGCGCCGGTCGCTGTCAGGAGTCCAGGACGTCCGATCGCTTTGAAGACATCACCGGCGTGGTAGGACGCCGAGTGGATGAGGGCGTATACCGCCAGGATCGACAACACTGGAGCCGCATCGGCGTAATCCGATCCGTACAGGGTGGCGATCACCGCCGGCGCGGCGGCACCCAGGACGACACAGATCGGTGCCGTCAGCGGCACGACGATCGTCAACACCTGCAGATAGTGCTCGCCGACATGGCGGCGGTCATGCTGGAGCCGGGACAGCGAGCTGAACAGCACCTCGCTGATCACGATGCACAAGCTGAGTACCAGTAATTCGGGGATCCGAAAGGCCAGCGTGTACAAGCCCAGAGCGGTGTCACCGAGTCGCACACCGACAACCGCGTAGTCGACGTTGGCGATGCCGAACGCAAGAAGGGTGACTCCCGTTACGGACAGCCCGTACAGCACCAGCTGTCGCGCCTCGCGCGTGTCGAAGCCGTACTTCAGGGGGGTGCGGGCCACCCACCAGTACAGGCACGTCAGCGCGACGGTTCCTACAAGCTGCCCGTAGACGAGGCTCCACACGCCGAAACCTGTGGCGGCGAGCGCGATCGTCAGAACGGCCTTGACGATCGCGGCGATGAATTCCGGCCAGAGCCTGCGCTTGAAATCGAGCCTTCTTCGTAATAGCGCAGCGGGTAGCACACCGAGTGCGGAGATGGTGACGGCAATGGCAAGAACACGCACCATGTTCGTGAGTTCCGGCTGGTTGAGCGTCGAGGCCGCCAGCGGCGCCGCAACGGCAACTGCTACACCAGCCACCAGGCCGGTCGCGGTGACGAGAGTCAATGCCGTGGGCGCGAACCGTTTCCACGAACCGGGACTCTGCACAAGTGCGGCGCCGACACCGAGGTCTTTGAGGTAGTCGAAGAAATTGATGATGAGGAGCGCGAGTGCGAAAAAACCGAAGTCGGCGGGGTCGAGTAATCGGGCGACGATGACGGTGGTGATGAGAGCGGAACTCTTACTCAGGCCGAAGACCAGGTAGTTCCAGGCGGCTTGCCGCCCCGTCTGCGGCGGTGCTAGCCGCGCTGACTCGGTGGCACCGGCGGGGACGGCTTCACCGCCGACGAGGGGGGATACGGCCTGCGCTGGCCGTGTCTTCCTGAACTTCATAGGACGCCGGCTACCAAATCACCCGGCCTGAGGGACAGCGTCAAAACCTCTTCGGCCAGTTGGCGGTTCAACGGGAGGCAAACAGGTAGTCCCTTGCCCAGGGGCGGGGATCGTCATCCCGCCGACGCACGGTGAATCCCGCATTCACCAGCAACTCGTAGACGGCGTCCTTGGTCCGATACGAGTCGTCGCCGGTCTCGTCCGCAAGAAAGTCGTGGCAGCCTATCGCCGCGTTGTGGATGAGCGGGAGGACTTCCGAGCCGCCCTGCAGCGCAGGCAATTCCGCACCCTCGATATTCATCTTCAGGAAGTCGACTCGATCAAGGTCGTACTTGCGGATCAAGCCCGCGAGCGTGAGCGCGGTGACTTCGATACCGTTCGTACCAATCCTGTTCTCGTAGCCGACTTCACTCGGCAGATCGGTGATCATCACCGGCTTGTCGGAATCCATGACTGCTGCGTGAAGGAGTTCGACGTTGCGTACGTCGTTGATCTGACATGCCCGCTTCAGGGTGGCAAACGTCGCCGGATGTGCTTCCACCCCGATGACCTTTCCCGAGGCGCCGACCCACCGGGAGAATGGCAGTGTCTCGGAACCGATTCCCGCGCCGATGTCGAGCACCACGTCGCCAGGCTTGACCGCGTAGTGTCGAAGAAAGACGTCCTGGGTGAAGACTTCGCTTTGTTCGATGCCCATCCCCTGCGGACGTGGCAGCAATATCACTCCCGCCGGTGTCTGCTTCAGCCATGACCCCGTGGCGGGGTCGTAGCTGAACCGTGCTTGTTCCCCCGCGACCCGCGCCCTTCGGTTGGCCACCATTCCGATCAGCTGCCTGCCGGGGCCCCGATCGAGCGCGCTGTACAGCACGTGTTTGAGCGCCACGGCCGCGACCTTAACATCGCTGGTGACGCGCGGCTGTCCCATCGATGAATCCGCCAGAATGATTGCGGCGGTTCGGAACATTTGATGTGATTCCACGGCGTCGCTGCCGGTGCCCGCCGTAGCCTCGCTCAGTCGGCGTAGAAGTCATGCCATTGCGGCATCCAGCGTTGGAGTATGTGGTGAGAGTTCTCGTCACTGGTGGGGCCGGATATATCGGAGCGCACGTAACTAGGGCCCTCCGGTCCATCGGGCATGACGTCGCTGTCCTTGACGACTTCTCCACCGGGAGTCGTGGTCGTCTGACGCCCGACACTTCGGTCTACGAGGGCTCGTTGCTGGATACCGCGTTCGTCGAGTCGGCGTTGCGCTCTTTTTCCGCTGACGCAGTCGTGCACATCGCCGCCAAGAAGGCGGTGGACGAGTCGGTCGCGAACCCCTTGTTCTACTACCGCCAGAATGTCACCGGCATGCAGAGCGTGCTCGAAGCGATGGTCGGCACGGGGACGGGGCGCATCCTGTTCTCGTCGAGTGCGGCGGTCTACGGAGAACAGGCCGTCAGCCCAGTGACCGAAGCGACGCCGACCAGTCCATCGTCTCCCTACGGCTGGACGAAATTGATTGGTGAACAGTTGCTCTCCGACGTTGCGGCAGCGCACGGGCTCAGCTGGTCGGCTCTGCGTTACTTCAATGTGGCGGGCGCAGCGACACCGGAGCTGGCCGACCGCGGCGAGAACAACCTGATACCGATGGTCTTTCGGGCGATCAGCTCGGGCGTTCATCCGAGCGTCTTCGGTGCCGACTATCCGACGCCGGACGGGTCGTGCGTCCGTGACTACATCCATGTCGAGGATGTCGCAGATGCCCATGCCACGGTGCTGAACCAGATGGCGGTCGGTGATCTGGCCGCCATCTACAACATCGGCACCGGGAAGGGCACGAGCGTCTTCGAAATCATGGCGGCGGTACGTCAGGCCACCGGCGTCGATTTCGAGTGCGACGTGATAGGGCGTCGTCCCGGTGATCCTCCCGATGTCGTCGCCGATCCCGCGAAGATCCAACGCGACTTCGGTTGGCAATCTCGCCACGGCCTCGCCGGCACCGTTCAGAGCGCCTGGGAGGCGTGGGTCGTCAACGACCAGACCTGAGGTCCGGCACATTCCGGCGGGTTTGTGGACGATCGTGCGATTTTCGCAAACATTCGGACCAACCGAAGCGCCAGATCCCACGCGCCTTTTGGGTCGTTAGCGCTACTATCAGTCGACTCAAAGGGTATGCCTCGGGGCCTTTGGTCGAGCTCGTGACGTCACCCGGTTCTGCGTAGGAAGGTACGTGTTTGATACGGCGTATAGCGTCATCGCTCGTCGCAGTCGGGTGCGTGGTTGCCGTCTCGATGACGGGGGTCCCCGGTCTGGCCGTCGGTCAGCCCGCCGACGACGCCCCGCCGCCGGTCACCGCGTTCGGCTGGCAGCAACTCGGAATCAACCCGCAGTTGTCCTTCGTGGGCCACGACATGACGCAGAGAGTCTCCATACCCGTGCCGCAGGGCCTTGTGCCGACCACGCTCTCGGGTTTGATTGGAGCGGTCACCAATATTCCGTCGGGATTCGTCGAAGCTCAGACCCAGGACGGGCGGTACGTGGGTTCGGTGCCGATACCCATCGTCCCGCCCGGTCAGCCCCCGGCGCCGTTCACCTTCGACATCAGTTCAGTTCCGGTGGTGCGCGGCGAGATCCAATTGAACTTGGTGTTGAGGGTTAACGACGACGACGTCTGCGATCCCCTGCCGACCCTGGTCATGAGCGAATTGAGCGCGGCCTTCACAGGTGCCGTGCAGCCCCCCAGGACTATCGAGGAATTCCTTCCGGCCATCGCGCCGGTGATCGACCTGTACGTCGACCCGGTACCCACTGACGCCGAGAAGTCCACGACGCTCACTCTCGTCGCCGCATTGTCCACGTACTACCAACCGGGGGTGGTCGGGGTGAATGTGCGTGCGCTGCCTCGAACCGATGCGGGACCACCGCCGGATCGTGACGTTTCGGTCCGTGCGATCGTCGTCCGTGACGTTGCCCAGCCGGAGCCCGGCGTGCGGCTGGTCACCGATACCGGCGCACCTTTTCTCATCCTGAGCGGACAGGGCGACGGCCTCGTCCAGCAGGTCGGTCTGTTCCGGGATGGACTACAGAAGCTGGCCCAGACCGACACCGTCACAGTCGAATCGACCGAAGGCGCTTCGGGCGAACAAGCAGGATCGACCTCGACGTTCGGGCAGCTTCGTATGGGTGGCAACACGACCGTTCTAGGTGAGTCGTACATCTTCTTGAACATCGCTCCCGCCTTGTCCAGAGCCGGCGAGCCGGGCATCGTCGACGTCCGTCTGTTGGCGAATTACACACCGGTTGACGAGAACGAGAAGGGAACGATGGTCGTCACCGCCGGCGAGCTCGTGCTCGCCACCGCCCGTCTCGACGCGTCTGGGCAAGTGGACAGCCGCTTCTCGATTCCTGCCGATGTCGCCGCCAGGGATCAGGATCTGACCGTGACGGTCAGGTATGAGCCGGGGCCCGGGTGTAATCCGCTCACCCTGCCGATGGAGTTCGAGATCGATCCGATGTCGACTGCGAGAGTTCGGCCGGGCGGCGCGGTGGAGATGGGCGGGTTTGCGGCCCTGCCGCAAGGGTTCGTGCCGAGATTCCAAGTAGCCTTCGACGGCAGCGACCCCGACCAACTCGCCCACGCGGCCAAGATCGTCGGGCTGATCCAGAGGCTCACGTCGACGGCGTTGAAACCCGAAGTGGTCAGCGTCGAGCAGGCCGCAACGAGCGATGAAAGCGCTCTGATCATCGCCGGCGCACAAGCAGTCGAGGAGAACAACCTCGATCCGCCGATAGCGCCGCGAGGCGGCATGTCGGAGGTTGACCTGCCTTCTTCGACCGTCATCGACATCTCTACCGGCCTAGCGGCGCTTCAGAGTTATGCGCAGAACAACCGGACGATCGTTCTACTGACCACCTCGGGGCCGTGGAGTCTCGCGATCCCTTTGCTCGACTACCTAGCGGGTTTCTCCAAAGGCTGGCGGGACCTGGATGGTGACGTGCTGGTCGTTGGCCAGGGACAGGTCCCCCAGCAGCTGACCGTGCGGGCCGACGGGCCGGTGATGGCAGGCTCGCCTGGCATCAACGCGGATGCGGTCGAGCAGCAATCGGACACGCGCGGATGGTACGAGTGGACACTGCTCGGGGCAGGCGTGCTTGTGATCCTCGCCCTTATCGGCGGCACAATCGTGTTGCTGAGGAAGCGATCTCGCCCCACCGCAAGCGTCGGCCCTCAGTCCTGACCGCCGAACCTTGGGTGGTCACGCCGTGACGATCGGCGGTACGCGAGGGCTGATCCTGATACCTTGTCGACGAATTATGTAAAGCGGGGGCTGCCGATGCGCCGGACAATTCAGATCGAATTCAACGAGTTGAGTCCGACGCTGATCGACGAGTTCATCGGTGCTGGGGAGCTGCCCAACTTTCGGCGGCTGCATGAATCGTCGGCGGTCTTCGTCACCGACGCCTCCGACGAGAACAACCTCGAACCCTGGGTTCAGTGGCCGACGTTGCACACCGGCATCGCCGACCGTGACCACGGTATCCAGCAACTCGGTGAGGCGAAGCGGGTCATCGGCCGAGGCGTTGCCCGCGAGTTGGCCGATGCCGGGTTCAAGGTCGGCGTTTTCGGCTCGATGAACTTGGACTACGGGCCCTTGGACGGCTTCGTCGTTCCAGACCCGTGGAATCCGAGCGCCACCCCGCATCCCGCCGGCCTCGGTGCGTTCACGAAGTTCGTCGTTTCGGCCGTCCAAGAGAACTCCGCGAACACACTGGACAAACAGGCCGCCGTCCCATTCCTCGCCTACATCGCCACCCACGGCTTGGCGCCGGCTACCGCCGCGTTGGCGGCGCGACAGCTCATCAGCGAGCGGCGGGACCCGGGACTGAAGTGGCGCCGATCCATTGTGCTGGACGCGATTTCGTACGACGTCTTCCGGAAACTGGTGCGCCGCCACGACGTCGCCTTTGCCACCTTCTTCTCCAACTCGACCGCCCACTTCCAGCACTACTTCTGGCGTAATTTCCGTCCCGAGAGTTTCTCGGCGCCGCCCCCGCCTGAAGACCATCCGTCGCTGACGGAGGCGGTGCTCACCGGTTACCGCAACTATGACCGTCTCATCGGACGCTTCATGGCCGACTTCCCCGACGACCGGCTCGTGTTCGCAACCGGTTTGAGCCAACAGCCCTGGGACACGACGAAGTGCACCTACCGGCCAAGGGATTTCGACCGGCTGTTGGACCTGTTGGAACTCGACCGGAACCGGACCTCGGTCGCGCCGGTCATGGCCGAGGAGTTCTTGCTGTCGTTCTCGGACGAGGCATCGGCTGGAGAAGCTTTGACACGGCTGAAGGGCTCGTTGGTGGGGGACCAACCGCTGTTTCGATTCGAGCACGCCGAGCCGTTGCGAATCAAAGTGGGTTGCGCGGTCAACAAATGGTCGCCGAGTGTCGGGACAGTGACCCTGCCAAATGGAAGGCAGGCACCGTTCGAAGAGCTCTTCAGTCGCATCCATACGATCCGCAGCGGCCGCCATCATCCCGACGGCTGCTTCTGGGTGAAATGCTCCACACCGCGCAAATGGGGGGAGAAGATACCGCTCACGTCGGTGGCACCCACCATCCTTCGGCTGTTCGGAGTCGATCCTCCCTCCTATATGAAGGACCCAGCGGTCGAGTTCCTCGCCGTGCAAAAAGATTGACGTGGTCGTAGCGCCGTCGATCACAGCTCAACGGCGGTTCTGTGGCCAGGTAGCTCGAAACGCCGCCTCGCCGGCCGTACGCTAACGTCGCGTCAGCAGTTCCACCGTGAAAAGCAGCAAGGCAGCGAGTGAACAATCCACCGAAGCGTCGGCCGGTCTCCGCCGTCTACGTCGCATCCCCGGAAGGCGACACCGGTAAATCCACGATCGCGCTGGGCATCCTGCACCGGTTGACCGCCACGGTGGCCAAGGTCGGTGTCTTCCGCCCGATCACGCGGCTCGGCGAGGACAGTGACTACATCCTCGAACTGCTGCTGTCCCACACCACGGCGGGCTTGGCCTACGACGACTGCGTGGGTGTCGGCTACGAGCAGCTGCACGAGGACCCCGACGGCGCGTTGGCCGAGATCGTCGACCGGTACCACCGGGTGGCCGACCAGTGCGATGCGGTCCTGATCGTCGGCAGCGACTACACCGACGTCGCCACGCCCAGCGAGTTGTCGACCAACGCACGCATCGCGGCCAACCTCGGCGCTCCGGTTGTGCTGGCGGTCAAGGCCAAAGATCGCAGCCCCGACGCCGTCGCGAACATCGTCGATATCTGCCTCGACGAGATCACCGCCCAGCATGCGCACACCGCGGCGGTCGTCGCCAACCGCTGTGACCCCGCACAACTGACCGCGGTGCTCGACGCTTTGAAGGATTTCGATCCCGAGTGCTACGCGCTGCCGGAGGAACCGCTGCTGGTCGCCCCGTCGGTCGCCGAACTGCAGCAGGCCGTCGAGGGTGAATTGATCAGTGGCGATCCGGCGCTGCTGTCGCGTGAGGCGATGGATCTGATGGTCGCCGGGATGACGGCCGAACGCGTCCTGGAGCGGCTGAGCGAGGGCGTGGCGGTGATCGCGGCCGGCGACCGATCCGACGTCGTGCTCGCGCTCGCCAGTGCCCATGCCGCCGAAGGCTTCCCGTCGTTGTCCTGCATCATCCTCAATGGCGGGCTGGAACTACATCCCTCGATCTCGGCCCTCGTGTCGGGGCTGGGGCTACGGCTGCCGATCATCGCCACCGAATTCCGGACGTTCGAGACCGCCAGTCGGGTGGCCTCCGCACGCGGCAGGGTGACGGCGACCTCCATGCGCAAGATCGACACCGCCATCGCGTTGATGGAAACCCACGTCGACATCGCGGACATGCTGGATCGGTTGGCCATCCCGATTCCGCAGGTGGTCACCCCCCAGATGTTCACCTACAAGCTGTTGGAGTGGGCCCGGTCGGACCGTAAGCACATCGTGTTGCCGGAGGGCGACGACGACCGCATCCTGACCGCGGCCGGTCGGCTGCTGCACCGCGGCGTCGCCGAGCTGACAATCCTGGGCGAAGAATCTCAGATACGGGCGCGCGCAGCGGAATTGGGTATCGATATCTCCGCCGCCGTCGTTCTCGACCCGCAGATCAGCGACCTGTGCGACAAGTTCGCCGAACAGTACGCCGAAATGCGCAAGCACAAGGGCGTCACGGTGGAGCAGGCGCGCGAAATCATCCATGACGTTTCCTATTTCGGCACCATGCTGGTGCACAACGACATGGTCGACGGCATGGTCTCCGGTGCCCGCCACACCACCGCCCACACGGTGCGACCCGCCTTCGAGATCATCAGGACGCTGCCCGACGTGTCGACGGTTTCCAGTATCTTCTTGATGTGCCTTGCCGACCGGGTGCTGGCGTACGGTGACTGCGCGATCGTGCCGGATCCGACCGCCGAGCAGCTGGCCGACATCGCGATCTCGTCGGCCCGCACCGCGGCCAGCTTCGACATCGAGCCGCGAGTCGCGATGCTGTCCTACTCGACGGGTACCAGCGGATCCGGCGCGGACGTCGAAAAGGTCCGGGAGGCAACCGAACTGGTCATGCAGCGGGAACCGGACCTGCTGGTCGACGGTCCCATCCAGTACGACGCTGCCGTCGACGCCTCGGTGGCCAAGTCCAAGATGCCCGACTCGAAGGTGGCAGGCCGGGCCACGGTGCTGATCTTCCCCGACCTCAACACCGGGAACAACACGTACAAAGCGGTCCAACGCAGCGCTGGCGCAATCGCGATCGGGCCGGTGCTGCAAGGGTTGAAGAAACCCGTCAACGACCTCTCGCGCGGGGCGTTGGTGGAGGACATTGTCAACACCGTGGCGATCACCGCGATCCAGGCGCAGACGCTCTGATGGCGCGCAGCGTACTGGTGCTCAACTCGGGCTCGTCGTCACTCAAATACGCTGTCATTGAACCGGATTCGGAGACGATGGTGATCGACGGCATCGTCGAGCGCATCGGTGAGGGACAGGTACGCGACCATGCCGAGGCGCTGCAGACGGCGTTCGGCCAGATGGCCGAGGCGGGCCGGGGCCTCGACGCCCTCGACCTCGTCGCCGTCGGGCACCGCGTGGTCCACGGCGGCCCCGACCTTTATGAGCCGACACTGATCGACGACGCTCTCGTCGCCAGGATCGAGGAACTGTCTCCTCTTGCCCCGCTGCACAATCCGCCGTCTCTGCTGGGAATCAAGGAGGCACGCAAGGCGCTGCCCGATCTGCCGCATGTGGCGGTCTTCGACACCGCCTTCTTCCACGACCTACCGGCCGCGGCGGCGACGTACGCGATCGACCGCGACGTCGCTGAGCAGTGGCATATCCGTCGCTACGGTTTCCACGGCACCTCGCACCAGTACGTCAGCGAGCAGGCCGCGGCCTTTCTGGGTGTGCCGTTGGACTCGGTGCGCCAGATCGTGCTGCACCTGGGCAACGGCGCTTCGGCCTCTGCCATCGTCGGGGGCCGACCGGTGGACACCTCGATGGGGCTGACCCCGATGGAGGGCCTGGTGATGGGGACCCGGTCCGGCGACATCGACCCCGGTCTGATGTTCTACCTGTGGCGAACGGCGGACATGAAGGTCGAGGACATCGAGGAGATGCTCAACCGTCGGTCCGGGGTGCGTGGGCTCGGCGGCGAGGTCGACTTCCGGGTCCTGCACCAGCGCATCGAATCAGGGGACTCCTCTGCGCAACTGGCGTACGACGTATACATCCACCGGCTGCGCAAGTACATCGGCGCCTATCTTGCGCTACTGGGCGGCGCGGACGTCATCACCTTCACTGCCGGAGTGGGGGAGAACGACGCGGCGGTGCGGCGCGACGCGTTGAGTGGCATGGCGCCGTTGGGCATAGAACTCGACGAGGTGCTCAACGCCAAAGCCGACAAGAAAGCCCGGCGGATATCGGCCGATCGGTCCCCGACGGCGGTGCTAGTTGTTCCCACTGATGAGGAGCTCGCGATCGCCCGCGCTTGCACGAACCTCGTCGAGCACTGAGCGCGGCTTCTCGAGCGGCAGTTCCTGGGCGGAATCGCAGATGGCCAGCAGCCGGCGGACCTGCCTGCCGCAGCGCACCTGCCAGTCGATTCCGTTCCGGGAGCAGATCACGTTGATGTAGTGCAGCGCGGCGAAGCCTGCGCTGCCGAAGAAGTCGACGAGCCGCAGGTCGATCACGAGACGCCGGGTGCCGGCGACCTGACCTTCGACGTAGGTGGCCAGCGCTCTGCTGTTGGTCGCATCGATCTCGCCTTCGACCGTCACGAGCACCGTCGAGCCGTGTCTGTGCGACGCGGTGAAGCTGGCGCGATGGTGGTGTTCGCACTGATCGAAGGACCGAGGGTCGGGACGGAACACCCGGCAGGTTCCTACAGCGGACACGGTGCACTCCTGTTGTCGAGATGCAAATGAAACCGCGGAGGCCGTCAGCGACGCCTGACAGCTGCTTAGCCGCAAACGGCGAATGATCCCCGATGGCCTCTGCAGTTTGGCTGTGACCTCAACCTGTGATGCAGATTACTACGAAATCCGCGGCGTGACCATTGAGTGTTACGACATGGGCAAATCCCGTAAAGTCGGCGTGCTGTCCCCAACGGTTTGCTGTAAGCGCCACTGAATCCGTAGTTCTCACACGGCTCGGGGTAGTACCGGTGAGATTGAATTTGCCCCGCTGGCAACGCGTCGAAATCCGCACGCAACCGCCGTCGGCTGGAATGTGTCGATCCGGTGCGACGAAGGGGCACACATGCCGAGTATCTACGAGCAGATTGGCGGCCACGAGGCCCTCGAAGGCGTGGTCGAGGACTTCTACATCCGCGTGCTGGCCGACGACCAGCTGTCCGGATTCTTCACCGGAACCAACATGGCGCGGCTCAAGGGCCGGCAGGTCGAGTTCTTCGCCGCCGCGCTGGGCGGGCCCGAGCCCTATACCGGCGCGCCGATGCGCCAGGTCCACCAGGGCCGCGGAATCACGGTCCACCATTTCAACCTTGTCGCGGGACATCTGGCCGCGAGCCTGGCCGCGGCCGGGGTGCCGTCGGAGACGGCCGGGCAGATTCTCGAAGCCATCGCCCCGCTGAGCGGCGAGATCGCGACCGCCAGCGTCGCCTGACCGTCAGAACGTGCTGGTCGGACGGACGCTGTTGGCCAGATCCACGAGCGCGTAGCGGTGCGCCTGGGTGGGGGCCACCCGCGCAAGAGCGCGCAGCGAGGCCTCCACGCCCAACTGCAATCCGTGTTCGGTGAACGGGAACCCGAGGATGTGATTGGTGCTGGCGGTGTTGTCGGCCAGCCAGTCCATCGCGGTGCCCAGCACCAGCGCGCGGATCTGCAGCACCCGCGGCTCGGTGTCGGGCAGCGCCTCGACGCGCCGTGCGGCATCCCGGATCTGCTGTTCGGTGATCTCGCTCGACGAGCGACCGGACAGCAATGTGACTGCGCTGGTCAACCGGGCCGTCGTGAAGTGCCGCGACATCGCGGGCACCTTGTCCAGGGTCTTCACCGCGTCATCGCGCTCGCCGGCGGCCGACTGCGCGCGGGCCAGCCCGAATCCCGCCGAGATCACCCCGTTGTCGGTCGACCACACGGTGTTGTAGAACTTGCCCGCGTCGGGGGTGCCTGCCAACTCGGCGGTGGCGGCCAAGGCCAATTTGGGTGCCAGCTCGCCGGGCATCGTGTCGAGCACCTCGGTGAAATGCTTTGTCGCCGAGTCGTAACCGGCGGTCAGCAGTTCGGACACGGCCTTGAACCAGACGAGCCGCCATGGCCAGCCCACCCGCTCGGTGAGGTCGTCGAGCTTGCGCGTGGCCTTGGCCACGTCGCCGAGGTCGAGCAGCGCGCGCACTTCCATCAGCGGCAGTTCGACCGAGTCCGACAGGTCGATGCCTTCGGAGTCCAGCGCCCCGTGCCTGGCCGCGCGCAGCTGGTCGAGGGCCTGTACGGGCTGGCTCACCACGCTGGCCGACAGCACAGGCGCACCGACGTCGGTCGGGTCGACCAGGGGTACGGGGAGAGCCCTGACGATCTCCTGGGCGGTAAGCCGTTCCGAGTGCACCTGCCCGTCGAGGTAGACGTCGGTGTGGGCGACCAGAAGATCGATGCCGAACGTCGACCGCGTGGGCGAAAACACCGTGGACAGACCGGGTTTGGGGGACCCGGTGTCCTTCGCCACGACTTCGCGCAGCACGCCGAGCAGCTGTCCGGACATCTCGTCGGCGCTGCCGAACCGCCGCCGAGGGTCCGGATCGATCGCCCGGCGCAGCGCCCGGCCGAACGAGTCGTACTCGGCCAGGACCGGATCGTCCTCGGGCAACCCGTCGACGTAGCGGCCCCTGCGCGTGCGCAAATTCAGCGTCAGCGCCGCGAGCGTGCGCCCGACGGTGTAGATGTCGGTGGCCACCGTCGGCCCCGTCCGCACGATCTCGGGAGCCTGGTATCCCGGGGTTCCGTAGAGATAGCCGAAGGAGTTGATGGTCGACACCGCACCGAGGTCGATCAGCTTGAGCTGTTCCTCGGTGATCATGATGTTCTCGGGCTTGAGGTCGTTGTAGGTCAGGCCGAGCGAGTGCAGATAACCAAGCGCAGGCAGGATTTCGAGCATGTACCCGATGGCCTGGGCCACCGGCAGCTTCTCACCCTTGGCCTGTTTGAGCGACGTGCCGCCGACGTACTCCATCACGATGTAACCGACGGGGTTGCCGTGCTGGTCGGCATGCTCGACGAAGTTGTAGATCTTCACGATCCCGGGATGGGTGACCTCGGCCAGGAACTGGCGCTCGGCCATCGCGATCTTCTGCGCCTCGGCGTCACCGGAATGCACCAGACCCTTGAGCACGACCGGCCGTTCGTTGACGTTGTGGTCGAAAGCCAGATAGACCCAGCCAAGGCCGCCGTGCGCGATACAGCCCTTGATCTCGTACTGGTCGGCGACCATGTCACCCGGATTCAGTTGCGGCAGAAACGAATACGGGCTGCCGCAGTGCGGGCACCAGCCTTCCGACCGGGCGGGCTTGCCATCGCTGGAACGGCCGACGGGGCGCCCGCAGTTCCAACAGAACCGCTTGTTCTCCGCGACCACCGGGTTGGTCATCAGCGCGTCTAGCGGGTCCTTGGCCCGCACCCGCGGGATCTCGACCAGCCCACCGCCCAGGCGGCGCGTCCGCGACAACGCCCGCGTCGTGGTGGTGGTCTGCTCCTGCGGCTCGGTGTCCCCGGTGCCCACCGACTCGCCGTCGTCGTCGTCGAGGTGGGGCCGGAACACCGCCTCGGTCGCCATCGGGCGGATGGTCGAGGCGGAATCCATGCTCATGTCGTCGAAGCTCGCCGGCTGAGTGCCCGGGCTCTCTTCGTCGTAGTCGTCCAGCTGGGTTTCGGACATCAGTCGTAATACCTCGCGACCGGAGGAGCCGGCGCAGGCCCGAGCACCGTCAACCATTTGCGGTACAACGTGTTCCAGGTGCCGTCGCGGCGGATCCGCTCAAGCGTGCCGTTGACGTACCGGATCAGGCCGGTGTTCTGCCGGTTGACCCCGATGCCGTAGGGCTCCTCGTTGAGGCTCGGTCCGACGATGTGCAGGTACGGATCCTGTGACACCAGACCGGCGAGGATTGAGTCGTCGGTGCTGACGGCGTCGACCTGCCGCTGCTGCAACGCCACCAGGCAGTCGGCCCACGCGACCACCCCGACGATGATCGGCGGCGGCGTGATCTGGCGGATCCGCTCCAGCGATGTCGTGCCCTTCGCGACGCAGACGCGGCGTCCCGAAAGGTCCGACGCCTGCCGGATCGTCGAGTCGCGCGGCGCCAGGATGCGTTGATTGGCGGTCAGATACGTCGTCGAGAACCCGATCATCTTCTTGCGTTCGCACGTGATGGTCATGGTCTTGACGACGACGTCGACCTGATTGTTCTGCAACGCCGCGATGCGGTCCGCCGACGATAGGATGCGGTACTCCACCTGCGACGGGGTTCCGAAGATGTCGCGGGCGATCTCACCGGCGATGTCGACGTCGAACCCGGTGATCTGCCCGGTGATCGGGTCCCGGAACGAGAACAGGTTGCTGCCGATGTCCAGGCCGACGATCAGCCGTCCCCGTGCGCGGATGTTCGCGACGGCCTCCTCGGCCTCGGCCCGGTTGCTGAACGGGCGAAGGCTCGCCGTGCGCTCACAGTCCTCGGTGTCGTCGCGTGGCGGGTGCACCGGTTGCGGCGGCAGCTCCTCCATACCCGCCGGCGTGGGCGGCCCAAGCGTCACACCGGGTGTGGAGGTCACCGACGCCGCCTGCCCGCAGCCGGTGAGCACCAGCGCGGCGGCGACGAGGATGGCGAAGAACTTCTTCACCTGTACTCACTCAGCCTCGGCCACAACCCCAGCGCCACCGCGACCGCCGCGACGACGCTGAGCACAGCGGCGCCGACGGTCGCACCCGATAGCACCCGGTGTGCGTTGATGATGTCGTCGCGGAGTTGCTTACGGCTCTCTTCGATGCCCTGGCTCAACGCCTCGTCGAGCTTGTTGAACGCCGGCGTCGAGTCGTCTGCCCCGGTGCCGAGCGCCACCTGTGTGGCGGCCTGATAGTTGCCGACGCTGATGTAGGCGTTGATGCGATCGTCGGCGGCGCGCCAGCGCTTCAGCAGCTGCTCGGCCTCGCCGAGGTCGGTCTTGTCGATGGCGTCCTCGCGGGCCAGGTAATCGGCAAGCTGCTGCTGCATCATGTCGATGCGCTGGTAGTACGACTGTTTGCGCACCGTCTCGTCGCCGCGCCGGATCAACGACAGTGTCTCGTCGGCGCGGGCCTGCTGCGCGGTGATCGCCAGGTTTGTCACCGTCTTCAACGACTCGGCGGCCGTGTCCTTGGCGCTGCGACTGTCCGAGGTCGAGATGACCAGGGCCGTGCCCACCCAGATCAGCATGGTCAGAACCGCGAGACCGCCCGCGACGAAGCCGATGTTGATCCGCCTGCGCGTGCGCCTGGCCAGCCAACGGTTGGCGAACACCCCGAACAGCAGGGTCGCCAGGACCACCAGGATGACCGGGCCGGGGATGCGGGTGGACGCGCTGGTCTCGGCGTCCACTCGCTGTGAGGTCTCCTCGTAGAGCCGTTGGGCCCCGGGCAGGATCTGCGTCTGCATCAACGCCGACGCTTCCGACAGGTACGAAGAACCCACCGGGTTGCCCGAACGGTTGTTGGTGCGGGCGGTCTCGACCAAGCCCGTGTACACCGACAACTCCGCGTTAAGGCGGCCGAGCAACTGCACCAGATCCTCGTCAGTGAGCCCGCTCGACGCCCGAGTCACGGCCACCGACGCGTCCGTGATCGCCTGCTCGTACCGTTGCCGGACGTCGCGCGGTTCCGCTCCGGCGATGAAGGCGGTGGCCGCCGCGGCGTCGGCCACCGAAAGCGTCGTGTAGAGCTGCCCGGCGGCGAAGGACAGCGGCTCGGTGTGGTTGAGCACGGTCATCAGCGCCTGCTGCCGGTCGTTGATCGTCGTCGAGGTGGCGAACGCGCTGGCGATGACGAGCGCGGACAGCACGACCCCGATGGTCAGGATGCGGCCGGGCGTGGTCCACAGGAACCACCAGCGTTGTTGTGCGGGCGTCGACGGCGACCGCGACGCGAGCGGCTCCGTCGACGGGTGCGCCAACTCCACAGTCACGTGCGCGCGGACCTCATTAGCATCGCTTTCCAGCTCGTCGTTTTCGACCGGTCCCACTCTATGAAAGAAGTCTAAGAGTTTCCGGCAGGCAGGGCGGCCCTATTGTTGAGGCGTGCGTGGCGACGGTGACGGATGGGTGGTTTCCCAAGGCCAGGCCTACTGGGGCAGGTACGGCGCGGCCGGCCTCCTGCTGCGGGCCCCCGGGCGCGACGGCGCGCCGGTGGTGCTGCTCCAACACCGGGCGGCCTGGAGCCACCAGGGCGACACCTGGGGTCTACCGGGCGGGGCGCGCGACAGCCACGAGACTCCGGAGCAGGCGGCCATCCGGGAGGCCCACGAGGAAGCGGGGCTGCCCGCCGAGCAGTTGACCGTGCGCAAGGTGGTGGAGACCAAGATCGTCGCGGGCGACGGGGTCAGCTGGAGCTACAGCACGGTCATCGCCGACGCCCAGGAGATGCTGCACACCGTGCCGAACCGGGAGAGCGCCGAGTTGCGCTGGGTGGCCGTCGACGACGTCGCGAAGCTGCCCCTGCACCCTGGCTTCGCCGCCAGCTGGCAGCGGTTGCGCGACGAGTTCGCCTCGATCCCTCTCCTGGTCAACCGGCAGGTCTGAGCGCGGCCTTCAACTGTGCGGCCGCGGCCCGCGGGTCCTCGGCCGCGGTGATCGCCCGCACCACGACGACGCGCCGCGCGCCGGCCGCCAGCACCTGCGGTAACCGGTCGGTGTCGATTCCGCCGATCGCGAACCACGGCTTGTCGCTCTTCAATTCGGCGGTGTGCCGGACCAGCTCCAGGCCGGGCGCCGGGCGGCCCGGCTTGGTCGGGGTGCGCCAGCACGGGCCGACGCAGAAATAGTCGACGGCCTCCTCGACCGCCGCCGCGACCTGGTCCGCGTCGTGGGTGGAGCGCCCGATCACCGGCGCCGCACCGACGATGCCGCGCGCGACCGCCAGCGGAAGGTCGTCCTGGCCCAGATGAAGCACGTCGGCGCCGGCGGCCAGCGCGATGTCGGCGCGGTCGTTGACGGCCAGCAGCGCGCCGTGGCGGCGGGCGGCGTCGGCGAGCACCTCGAGCGCCTCGAGTTCCTGACGCGCCTCCAAGGGGCCCAACCGCTGTTCGCCCGGCGAACCCTTATCGCGCAGTTGGATGAGGTCGACCCCGCCGGCGAGGGCGGCGTCGGCGAACTCCGCGAGGTCACCGCGCTCGCGCCGGGCGTCGGTGCACAGGTACAGCGACGCGCTGGCCAGGCGTTCTCGAGGTTCGTGCACACCGCGACGCTAGCGGCTCGTCGTTGGGGGCCTAACCAGCGGGTACTGTGGGTTGACGAACGCGGGAGTCCCGGGAGCGGGGACTGAGAGTGGGCATTCGAACCTGCCTTTACCGTCGCACCTGATCCGGGTCATGCCGGCGAAGGGAGGGATGTTGACCAACGCAAGCCTGGCCGTGATCGGCGGCGGCGTCATCGGGCTTGCCGTCGCCCGGCGCGCCAGCAGCGACGGCTGGGACGTGCGGGTGCACCGCACCGACGATCGCGGTGCGTCGTGGGTCGCAGGCGGCATGCTCGCACCCCACAGCGAGGGCTGGCCCGGCGAGGAGAAGCTGTTGCAGCTCGGCCTGGAGTCGCTGCACCTGTGGCACGACGGCTTCCTCGACGGGCTGCCCGACGAGGTGGTCACCGCCCGCGAATCCCTGGTGGTCGCCGTCGACCGCGCCGACGCGAGCGACCTCAAGACGGTGGGCGAGTGGCTTGCGGCTCAAGGGCATCCGGTGACGGCGACGACGTTGGCGCGCGACATAGAACCGCTGCTGGCTCAGGGCATCCGGCACGGATTCCGGGCCGAAACCGAACTGGCCGTTGACAATCGGCTGCTGGTGCGAGCGTTGGCCGTGCTGTGCGAAGGGCTCGGCGTGCAGTGGGCGCCCCCCGTCTCCGACCTCACCGAGGTGCAGGCCGACGCCGTGGTGATCGCGAACGGTATCGACGCCCCGACGCTGTGGCCCGGCCTGCCGATCCGGCCGGTCAAGGGTGAGGTGTTGCGGTTGCGGTGGCGCCGCGGGTGCATGCCGGTGCCCCAGCGGGTCATTCGGGCCAGGGTGCACGGCAGGCAGGTATACCTGGTGCCGCGGGCCGACGGGGTCGTCGTCGGCGCGACGCAGTACGAGCACGGCCGCGACACCGCGCCCGCTGTGAGGGGGGTGCGGGAACTGCTCGATGACGCCTGCGCGGTGATGCCCTCGCTGGGCGAATACGAACTCGCCGAATGCGCTGCGGGCCTGCGGCCGATGACGCCGGATGGATTACCGCTCGTCGAACGCCTCGACGAGCGCACACTAATCGCCGCGGGCCACGGGCGCAACGGATTTCTTCTCGCCCCATGGACGGCCGAACGGATCGCGGCCGAACTCGATGTCACGATTGGAGCAATCAAATGAAGGTACTGGTCAACGACGAAGCGGTCGAAGTGGACGCCTCGACGACGGTCGCCGCGCTGCTGGCGCGTCTCGGCTTTCCGGAGAAGGGCATCGCCGTCGCGGTGGACTGGTCGGTGCTGCCGAAATCGGACTGGGACACCGCGCTGTCGGACGGTGCTCGCGTGGAGGTGGTGACGGCGGTGCAGGGTGGCTAGGTCCGGCACACTTCGCGCGAGCGGAGCATCGGTCACGAAGTTGACCATCGCCGGCCGCGAGTTCGGTTCGCGGCTCATCCTCGGCACCGGAGGCGCGGCCAATCTCGCCGTGCTCGAAGAAGCGCTTGTCGCATCGGGGACCGAGCTCACGACGGTGGCGATGCGGCGCGTCGACGCCGACGGCGGCACCGGCGTGCTCGAGCTGCTCAACCGGCTGGGTATCACCCCCTTGCCGAACACCGCGGGCTGCCGGGGCGCGGCCGAGGCGGTGATGACGGCGCAACTTGCCCGCGAGGCGTTGCACACCGACTGGGTGAAGCTGGAAGTCATCGCCGACGAGCGCACGCTGCTGCCCGATGCCGTCGAACTGGTAAGGGCGGCCGAACAATTGGTCGACGACGGTTTCACGGTCCTGCCGTACACCAACGACGATCCGGTGCTCGCGCGACGGCTCGAGGACATCGGGTGCGCGGCGGTGATGCCGCTGGGATCGCCGATCGGAACGGGACTGGGAATCGCCAACCCGCACAACATCGAGATGATCGTCGACGCCGCTTCGGTGCCGGTGGTGCTCGATGCGGGCATCGGCACCGCGAGTGACGCCGCGATGGCGATGGAGTTGGGGTGCGACGCCGTGCTTTTGGCCACTGCCGTGACCCGCGCCGCCGACCCGCCTACCATGGCGGCGGCAATGGCCGCTGCGGTCACCGCGGGACGGCTGGCTCGACAGGCCGGCCGCATCCCGAAGCGGTTCTGGGCGCAGGCGTCCAGCCCATCTCGATGAGACGCTATGTCGCACTGGGCAGTTCGATGGCGGCCGGTCCAGGGATCGGACCCCGCGCCGACGGTGCGCCCTGGTCCGCCGGCCGTTCGGCGCGCAACTATCCGCATTGGGTAGCCGCGAAGCTGGGTCTCGACCTCGTCGACGTGACCTACTCGGGCGCGACCACCGCGAACATCCTGCGCGAACCGCAACACGGTGCGCCGCCGCAGATCTCGGCTCTGACCGGATCCGAAGACCTGGTGACGGTGACCATCGGTGGCAACGACGTCGGCTATGTGCCGATGCTGTTCGCGGCGGGCCTGCCACGCGTTACCCGCAAGCTCCCGCTGCTGGGGACGGTGCTGCGCGGGCAACTGGATCCGCGGGCGCGCGATGACGCGCTGACGCAGGTCGCTGTGGCGCTCGAGGAGGTCGGCCGGACGGTGCGGGCCCGCTCACCTCGCGCGACGGTGCTGTTCGTCGACTACCTCACGCTGCTACCGCCGCCGGGTGTGCCCGCACCACCGTTGTCCGACACCGACGTGGCGACCGGACGCCACGTCGCCGACACGCTGGCGCGGCTGACCGCGGAGGCGGCCGCAGCCACCGGCTGCGGTCTCGTGCGGGCCGCCGAGCACAGCGCCGCGCATCATGCGTGGTCGGCCGAACCGTGGACGACCCGGTTCGGGCTGACCGACTTGGTGAGACCGGGAAGGCCCGCACCCCTGCACCCCAATGCGGCGGGCATGCGCGCCGTGGCCGACCTCATCGTCGCGCAGCTGACGGGTTAGCGCCCGGGCGACGCTAACGTAGTGGGCAATGAGCCACACGAAGGTTTCCAAGCTGTCGAAGACGACGAAGACGATCGCCCTCATCTCAGCCGGCATCGTCGCACTCGGGGGCTGCGGCCGTGACGAGGAGCCCCAACCGGTGGTGCAGCCGCCCACCACCCAGGCGGGGGTGTCGCAGGCCGCCGTGAACTTCGCCAGGTCGCTCGCGCAGCGCACCTCCGCCGACGCCATCTACCAGCATCTGGTCCGGCTGCAGGAGATCGCCGACAACAACGACGGCAACCGTGCCCTGGGTACCCCTGGCTACGACGCCAGCGTCGACTACGTCGCTAACACCCTGCGCGACAAGGGCTTCGACGTGCAGACACCCGAGCTCGAGGTGCGGCTGCCGTTCGCCGACGAACCCGCGCTGACCGTCGGCGGCGACGCGGTCAAGGCCAGACCGTTGAACTTCACGATCGGCACACCGCCGGGCGGGGTGTCGGGCCCGCTGGTCCTCGCGCGCGTCGAGGACTCCCCGGGCTGCACGGTCTCCGACTACGACGGCTTGCCCGTCGAGGGCGCCGTCGTGCTCGTCGACCGTGGCAAGTGTCAGTTCTCCGAGAAGGAGGAGGCCGCCGCCGAACGCGGCGCGGTGGCTCTGCTCGTCGCCAACAGCGAGGACAACGACGAGATGGGCGGCACCCTCGGCGAGGACACGGAGGCGACCATCCCGGTCGTCAGCATCACCAAGGCGGAGGGCGATCGGCTACGGGCCGAACCGGGAGACGTCACCCTCAAGCTGAATGCGGGTGTGCGCAAGGAGCGAACCCGCAACGTCATCGCCCAGACCCGAACGGGCGACACCGCAAACGTCGTGATGGCCGGTGCACATCTGGACAGCGTCCCGGAGGGGCCGGGCATCAACGACAACGCGTCCGGTGTGGCGGCCGTGCTCGAGTCCGCAGTGCAGTTGGGCGGTTCCCCCGACGTTCAGAACGCGGTACGGTTCGGTTTCTGGGGTGCGGAGGAGGTCGGGTTGTTCGGATCGAACAACTATCTGGAGTCGCTGGATGTCGATGCCCTCAAGGACATCTCGCTCTATCTGAACTTCGACATGGTGGGCTCTCCGAACCCCGGCTACTTCACCTATGACGGGAATCAGTCCCTGCCGCCCGACGAGGAGGGCGCGATCGCCCGGGTGCCGGAAGGGGCCGCGGGCGTGGAACGCACGCTGGTGGACTACCTCGACGCGGCCGGAAAACCGGCCGAGGACACCAGCTTCGACGGTCGCTCCGACTACGACGCATTCACCCTGGCCGGCATCCCGGCGGGTGGCACCTTCTCGGGCGCCGAGGCCAAGATGACGCCCGAGCAAGCCGAGCGGTGGGGCGGTGAGGCGGGTCAGCCGTTCGACCCCAACTACCACAAGGAATCGGACACCCTGGAGCACATCGACCGCACCGCACTCGGTATTCACGGGGCGGGCGTGTCCTACGCCGTCGGTATCTACGCTCAGGACCAGGGCGGGCCGAACGGAATCCCCACGCGCGATCTGCGCGTCCGTCACCCGCTCGCGTCATGAAGAGATGGGCGGCCGGCGCGGGAGTCGTGATCGGAGTCGTCATCGGGGTCGTCGCAGCCATGACCTCGTGCTCATCGCCGGAGCCGGCGCCGGCGTCGCCACAGGAGATAGCGGACAAGGTCACCGCCGACGCGATGTTCACCCACCTGCAGAAACTGCAGCAGATCGCCGACACCAACGGCGGTAACCGCGCCAACGGCAAACCCGGATACGACGCCACCGTCGACTACGTCGCACAGTTCCTGCGCGACAAGGGATTCGACGTCCAGACCCCTGAGTTCGAGCTGCTCGACCGCAGTGTGGGCGGCAATCCGTCGATGCGGGTGAGCGGGCGCGAATATCCGGTCGACCAGGCCTCCCTGCTGATCACCACGCCGCGCGGCGGGCTGAACGCCGTGACCCTTCGCCCGGCGAAGGCCGCCGGTTGCCGGACCGCCGACTACGACGGCACCTCGGCGCGGGGCGCGATCGCCATCGTCGACGACACGGGCTGCTCGGTGGTCGCCAAACAGAACGCGGCCGTGTCGGAGGGCGCCGTCGGCCTGCTCGTCGTCAGCTCGCCCGGCGGCGGCGGGAGCCCGGCGGGCCTGTTCACGCCCGGCTACTACCAGGACCTGACCGTTCCCGTCGGGGTCATCGGCCGCGAAGCCGACGCCGCCCTGCGGCGAACCTCGGCGCCGGTACGCCTCGTGCTCGACCGTAAGCCGGTCATGAAGAAGACCCGAAACCTCGTGGCGCAGACCAAGACCGGGGACACCCGTAACGTCGTGCTGGCGGGTGCGCACCTGGACAGCTCGGCAGCCAGCCCCGGAGTGAACGACGATGGAACGGGTATCGCGGCGCTGCTGGAAACTGCTGCGGCACTGGGTCCGCAGCCACCGGTCACCAACGCCGTCCGCTTCGTGTTCTGGGCCTCGGAGGAGAACGGGCTGGCCGGACCGACCAGGTATGTGCAAGGGCTCTCGCCCGACGAACTCGGAGACATCGCACTGTATCTGGGCTTCGACATGCTCGGTTCACCGAATGCCGGCTACTTCACCTACGACGGTGACCAGTCCGCTACACCCAACCCGGCCATCCCCGCGCGGTCGGTGCCCGCGGGTTCGGCCGGTATCGAGCGGATGCTGGCCGGCTATCTCAACACGGCGGGCGTGCGGCCCGCGGACATGCCGCTGAGCGAATTCACCGACTACTACCCGTTTCTCGCTGCCGGCGTGCCGGTCGGCGGCCTGACTGCCGGTTCGTCACAACGTAAGAGCGAGATACAGGCTCGGCTTTGGGGCGGGCGGGCAGGTGTCCCCTTCGACCCGAACTACCGCACCAAGCGCGACACCGTCGAGAACGTCAACCGCGACGCGCTGTCGGTCCTGGGGCCTGCGGTCACCTACGCCGTGGCGACCTACGCGCGGTCGGTCGACGGCGTCAACGGTGTTCCGCCCCGGGACCAACGGCAGCGGGCCGCTCGCTAGCCTGCCGGAATCCCAACAGCCGCATGCCGTGATAGACCGCCAGGGCCGCTATCGAACCCAGCGCGATTCCGGTGAAGGTCAAGGTGCCTGCGTGCCAGGTGAAGTCGGCGATGCCGATGATCAGCGGGATGGCCGCGGTCATCTGATTGACCGGCCGGGAGAAGTCGACCCGGTTGGTCAGCCAGATCCGGACTCCCAGCACGCCGACGAGGCCGTAGAGCACCACGGTCGCCCCACCGAGCACGCCGGCGGGTATCGCCGAGATCGCCGCGCCGACCTTCGGGCACAGCGAGAGCAGGATCGCCACGGCGCCCGCAACCCAGTACGCCGCAGTGGAATACACCCGCGTCGCCGCCATAACGCCGATGTTCTCGGCGTATGTGGTGGTCGCAGAGCCGCCACCGAAACCGGCCAGCGTGGTGGCCACACCGTCGGCGGCCAGTGCCCGGCCCATCACCGGGTCGACATCGGTGGCGGTCATCTGGCCGACCGATTTCACGTGCCCGATGTTCTCGGCGACCAAGGCGATCACCGCGGGCAGAAACATCGGCAACACCGCGACGGTGAACGTCGGCGCCTGGAACTCCGGCAGCCCGAGCCACGGGGCGGCGGCGATCGGTGCGGTGTCGATCTCACCGAGCACCAGCGCGAGCAGGTATCCCACCAAGACGGCCAGGAAGATGGCCAGCCGGCCGATGATGCCGCGGAAGAACGCCAGCGTCGCCACCAGGAGCACCAGGGTGAGGAGCCCGACCACCGGACCCTGTTCGAAGTTGGCTTTGGCCGAGGGCGCCAGATTGAAGCCGATCAGCGCGACGATCGCGCCGGTGACCACCGGGGGAAGTGTCACGTCGAGCCAGTGCGTGCCGACCAGATGGACCAGGCCGCCGATCGCCACCAGTGCGAGACCGACCGCCACGAGTCCGCCGAGGGCGCTCCCCGTTCCGTGCGAGGCGACCGCCGCGGTGACCGGTGCGATCACCGAGAAGCTCGAACCCAGGTAGCTGGGCAGTCGGTTGCCGGTGATGAGCAGGAACAGCACCGTCCCGACACCCGAGAACAACAGCGTCGTCGCCGGTGGGAAGCCGGTGAGGACGGGGACCAGGAAGGTGGCGCCGAACATGGCCACGACGTGCTGGGCGCCGAGTCCGATCGTCCGGCCCCAGCCGAGACGTTCGTCGGGTGCCACGACGAAGTCATCGCCGGGGTCGGCGTCGACGCGCTTCCAGCTCAGCTCGATCACGGTCTAAGACGGTAAGCCAGCGCGCCCGCGAGCACCACGCAAGCGCCGGCCAGGACCGACGGCCCCGGAAGCAGCAACGCGAGCACCACACAGCCCGCCAGCCCGACCGCCGGGACCGTTCGGCGACCGAGGGTCCAGGCCGAGGCGTTGGCGATCGCGTAGTAGACGAGGACGGTGAATGACGAGAAGCCGATCGCGGTGCGGACGTCCACGGTGGCGGCGAGCGCGGCCACGACGACGCCGACGACGACCTCGGCGCGGTGTGGGCTGCCGAATCTCGGGTGCACGCGCGACAGCGTGTGCGGCAGGTGGCGGTCGCGCGCCATCGCCAGCGTCGTGCGCGACACCCCGAGGATGAGCGCCAGCAGTGACCCGAGGGCGGCCACCGCGGCGCCGACCCGCACGAGAGGCTCCAGTGCTGGGAAGCCGGCCGAGGTCACCGCGTCGGCGAGCGGTGCGGCTGCCGAAGCTGTTGCCGCGCTTCCTAATTCGGCGACGACAGCGGCAGCGACGAGAGCGTACACCGCGAGCGTGATGGCCAGAGCCAGCGGTATCGCGCGCGGGATGGTGCGGGCGGGGTCGCGGACCTCTTCGCCCAGCGTCGCGATCCGTGCATAGCCCGCGAACGCGAAGAACAACAGTCCTGCGGCCTGCAGCACGCCGGCGACGGAGACCTCGGCGCCGGGCGACAGGCGGGCCAACTCGACCTCCCCGAAACCGAGGACGGTGATCACCACGGTGCCCAGGACCGCCAGAACCAGGGCGACGATGACGCGCGTCAGCAGCGCCGACTTACGGATGCCCGCGTAGTTCAGTGCGGTCAGTGCGGCGACCGCCCCGACCGCGACGCCACGGGCCGCCTCGGGCCACACGTAGTAGCCGACGGTGAGCGCCATCGCCGCGCACGACGCGGTCTTGCCGACGATGAAACTCCACCCCGCGGTGTAACCCCAGAACCGGCCGAGCCGCTCACGCCCGTAGACGTAGGTGCCGCCGGACTCGGGGTACCGCGCGGCCAGCCAGGCCGACGAGGTGGCGTTGCAGTAGGCCACGACGGCGGCGACCGCCAGCCCGATCAGCAGGCCCGAACCGGCCGCCGCGGCGGCCGGCCCGACGGCGACGAAGATGCCCGCGCCCAGCATCGAACCCAGCCCGATGACGACCGCGTCGAAGGTGCCGAGCCGGCGGGGCAGCGCAGGACCGGCCGGCGTGCTCACGCCGGAATGCTAGATCAGGCGTTGTTGTGGTGCGGATGCAACGACTCGCGGGCGGAGGTCGTCGCCGAGGCGACAAGCGCCACGAGCAGCCCGGCACCGCCGAGCAGCGCCAGCGGTACCGTCCACAGCCGTCGCATCAGCAGCGCCGACTCACACTGCTCGACGTAGTTCGTGTCGCCGCCGGCCGCGGCCGCCTGGGACAGGTCACTGAGGTACCCGGTCCCACATTTGACCTGCCAGCCGTACTGGTCGTAGCTGTCCAGGAAGACCGGAAAGTTCAGCGCCAGCAAGGCGGCGCCCAGCACGACGGCGGCGATGATCCCGGTCCATGCGAGACGGTGGTGGTGGTCGGACACTGTGTTCCCCCGTTCATGTCATACACACGTCAGCGAACAGCAGCACCGGCCATGAGGCGATCGACCCCAGATACGAAACGACCAGGTCGGCGCCGGTCATGCCGTGCAGGTGGTCGGTGTGGGTGGTCGACCAGAACACGCCGACCAGCAGGTACGGCGTGCCGAGGACGAGCGCCACCACGATCAGCTCACCGATCGTGACCTGAAAGCCCAGAAGCTTGCGGAGCCCGCCGAACACACCATTATGTTAATCGCCATTCAGTGTGGTCTGGCAAGTTCGGAGCGATACCGACAGCGGTACTGGACCGGTGTGGCGGGGCTTGGTCCGATATCGTGTCTGCCATGTCGCGCACTCGGCCGGCGAGCGGTGACGCGGTCCGGCGCCGGCCGAAAGACCGAAAAGCCCAGATCGCCCGGGCATCCGCCGAGGCGTTCAGCACCCTGGGGTTCTACGGCGTGAGCATGGAGTCGATCGCATCGCGGGTGGGAATCTCGGCGGCCGCCCTTTACCGGCACTACGCGAGCAAGTACGACCTGTTCCGCGACGCCGTGCTCAGTCTGGGCCAGCAGCTGGTGGATGCCACCGCGTTCATCGACGAGGCCGATCTCGAGCACCCCGAATCAGAACTGCGCCGGGTGGCCGCGGCGCTCATCGAGACCGCGATGGCTAACCGGGAGTCGGGTGGGCTGTACCGCTGGGAGGGGCGGTATCTGCGCGGCGACGACCAAGCGTCGCTGATCGCGCAGATGCGTACCGTCAACCGCCGCATCCAACGCCCCATCTGTGCCATGCGTCCGGATCTGACCTCCCATCAGCGCTGGACGTTGTCCATCGCGGTCCTGTCGGTCACCGGCAGCATCGTCGACCACCGGGCGAAGCTGCCCGCCGGCCAGGTGCGGGCGCTGCTGTCCGATCTCGCGACAGCGCTGGCCGCCACCGAGTTGCCCCACGGCGACGACGTCCCCGAGCAGCCGGTGGCACCCGTTCCCACCGCCGTCGAGCCATCGCGATATGAAGCGCTGCTCAACGAATCCATGCGCTTGTTCAACATCAAGGGATACCGCGACACGGGCATGGAGGACATCGCCGCGGCCGTCGGCATGCCCGCGTCGGGGATCTACCGGTACTTCGCGGGCAAGAGCGACATCCTGGCCGCTGTGTTCCGACGGGCGGCCGACCGGCTCTCCGACGAGCTGACCGCGATCACCGCTGCCAACGCCGACCCCGAGGACGCCCTCACCGCGGTCATCGACGCCTACGTGGCCAGGTCGTTCGCACATCCCGAACTCGACTACGTCTACTACTCCGAGCGGCTGCACATGTCGCCGACGGATCAGAAGATCCTGCGAAACATGCAGCGCACCACCGTCGAATCGGTGGTGGAGTTGGTGGTCGCCGTGCGCCCGGAGTGGACGCCGAGCCAGGCCAGGTTCGCCGTGCACGCGGCCATGGCCTTGGTGATCGACCTGGGCCGGTTGATGCGTTACGCGAACTCGCCGAAGAACCGGGCGATTCTGCAGCGGCTGCTGGACGTGACTCTCTTGGGCCGCTACCGGTTACGCGCGACGTTGCCCGCCAAGTAGGCGAGGTAGCCGAGAGTACCGACGACGGCGAGTTTGCGTGTCTTGCGGGCGGCCAGCCCGAGCCCCAGCACCGTCTCGACACCGCCGTTGACGTAGATGAACTGGCGGGTGTTGTGTGGGAACGCCTGTACCGTCACCGATTCGAACAGCTCCGGCTTGACGAAGTGGCTGAGACCGACCCCGGCGAGGCCCAAACCGGCCACCGTGGCCGCGCGCGAACCGCTGCTCGATTCCTGAAGTGACACAGCCGGTGTTCCTCTCTGCTCACGCAATTCGATAGTCGCTCAGAGGATACTGTGACGCCTCTTTGATGGCTCTGCGGGTCGCCACCGGCTGCAGCAACGTGGCCTCACCGTTGGGGTCGAAATAGTACGACCGTGAATCCGCGCAGTTGCCCGCCATAAACACCGAGTTGCCCATGAGCTTGGTCATCCGGTCGAGGTAGCGAGCGTTGGCGTCCTCGGTGACCTCGAATGTCGTTGCACCCCGGCGCTTCATCTCGCCGAACAGCCGATCCATGTGGCGCATCTGGTATTCCACCGTGTTGAAGAAATTCAGCCCGAGAAAGGCATAGGGGCTTGCCATACTGAGATAGTTGGGGAAGTAGGGCACCGTGACGCCCTGATAAGCCTGAAACCTCGTGTCGCGCCACCACTTCCCCAGGTTGCGCCCCTTGCGCCCGATGATCTCGATTGCCGGGATGTTCGCCTCCCACAGATCGAAGCCCGTCGCCAGCACAAGCGTGTCGATCTGGGCCTTCGTTCCGTCGGTCGAGACGACGCCGTCGGGTTCGATGCGCTCGATCTCCGAATTCCGCAGGTGCACATTCGGTTTGGTGAAAACCCGGTAGTAGCTGTTGGAGAACGTCGGGCGTTTGCAGCCGAAGTCGTAGTCGGGGGTCAACTGCATCCGCAGCTCGCGATCGCGCACGGACAAGAACCGATGCATCTTGGCCACGTCGGACGCCGCAACGTTCAGGCGCCGGAACAGGAGCTGTCGGTGGCGGAGCCCGACGAAAAGAAAGAACTCATAGATCACGTCGGTGACGGCCCGAAGTGCGCGCTGCGTCAAGGGCACCCGGGAGAACAACCGCTTGACGGGCTTGGGTATGGGGAAGTCGAGTCTGGGTACCACCCAGACCGGCGTGCGCTGGTAGACGTTCAGGTCGGCCGCTTTCTTGGCCAATTCCGGAATCAGCTGCACCGCGGTCGCACCGGTGCCGATGACCGCCACCCGACGGCCATCGAGGTCGTAGGTGTTGTCCCACGCGGCGGTGTGGATGATCCTGCCCGCGAAACTCTCGATACCCGGAATCTCGGGGATGTTCGGCTGCGACAGGAACCCGGTGGCTGTGATCAGGTAGCGCGCCGACAGTGTTTCGCCACCGGCCAGCGTGACCCGCCACACCTCGGTTTCCTCATCCCAGCAGGCGCCCTCGACGAGCGTGTTGAACCGCATGTGCTTACGCACGTCGTACTTGTCGGCGACGTCAGCGGCGTACTGCTTGATCTCGTCACCGGTGGAGTACAGCCGCGACCAGTTCGGGTTGGGCTCGAAGTAATACGAGTAGGTGGTCGTCGGCACATCGACCGCCAACCCGGGGTAACGATTGACGTGCCAGGTGCCGCCCAGGTCGTCCTCGCGGTCGAGGATGACGAAGTCCTGATATCCCATCCGCTTGAGCTGGATGGCCGCGCCGATCCCCCCGAAACCCGCGCCGACGATGACGGCGTCGAGTAGTTCCGAAGTCATAGGAAAACGGTACCGCAGCGACCAGGCAGTATCGGGGAGGCGTCAGCCCTTTAGCGAGCCGGTTCGCGGCGGATCGAGCGTCGCAATGCAGGTAACGGCCCGGTCACCCTGCTCCCAGGTTTCGGCCGTGGGATAGAGCACATACAGCTGAACGGAACTGTCTGTCATCGCTTCCGGCGCGTAAGCGGCCAATTCGGGGCTGCACTTCTCGGCGTAGGCGTCGATCGCCGCCTGGCCGGGAAACTCGTCGTCGGGCATCTGGAGGACCGCGAACACCTCACCTGCGTGGGCCTCGTCACATCCGATCGTCTTCACGGTCAGCACCCGGGTATTGGCCGGGATCTCGGCCAGGCAGTCGCCCTCCTTGACGTCGATCGCGGTCACCGTGCCGTTGCCGATGAGGAAGTACACCAGCAGGGCGACGACGGCCACCGCAGCCCACAGCGCCGACAGCACCAGCCCCGCTATCGCCAAGCCGCGGCCGCCCTGGCCCTCCCTGGCTTTCTTCAAGCCGACGATGCCGCAGACGACGCTGATCAGAACGCCGCCGAGTAGGCCGAAGACCAGCGAAACGATGGCCCACCAGTTCGTGGGGCGATCTTGGGGCGGCGCGTAATAGGACCCCTGTTGCGCGTACGGGGGCGGCGGCGGTGGTGGGTAGTTCGGTGGGGGCGGTGGCGGGTAGCTCGGCGGGGGTGGCGGCGGCGGGTACGCGGACCCCGGCGGCGGATACGGATCGGGCGGCTGCCCGCCGTAGGACGGCGGTGGTCCGTACGGCGGGGGAGGACCCGGCGGCGTTGTCACGCGGCAACCGTATCGCGGTCACCGCCTTCTAGCTGCGGATCGAACCCCAGCGCTCGTTCTTGGCCATCGCGACGCAGACCACCGACCGCGCCCCCTCCGACCATGCCTGCGCACTCGGATAACCGATCGCGAGCCGAAAGGTCGGCCCCTCGGGGATATTCGGCGCGTAGTCGAAGAACTTGCCACTGCACTGATCGCCGATCCTTCTCAAGGCGTCCTCGCCGGGATACTCCGGCGCATCGGGCGCGCGCAGGATCGCGAACACCTCTCCGTAGTGGGGACCGTCGCAGTCCACTCGCTTGACTTCCTGCGGCAGAACGTCGGACTCACGCGTGCGCACGCAATCTCCGAGCCGTAGGAGATCGGCGCGCACCGTCGTCGTCATGCGTGGTTCGACGATGTAGAACCAACCGATCGCAGCCAGGGCGCCGATGCCGATCACGACAACCGCGACGATCACCCAGTTGCTAGGACGCACCCGACAACCGTAATGCCGCATCCACAGCCAGCGCAGGCACATTGAGTGTCTTGGAGACCAGATCGTGGCGGGCGCCGGTGATCTCGACGACCTCGGCGGGTGCGCCGATCAGGGCGGCGGCGGACCGGAGTTCGTCGATCGATCCGAACGGGTCGGCGGTGCCGTGCGTGAACACCGTGGGTACCGTGATGCGCGGAAGATGTTCGGTGCGTGCGCGTTCGGGCTTTCCGGGCGGATGAAGTGGATACGAGAACAGTGTCAGAACGTCGATGTGGGCTGCTCCGTCGGCCACCGCCATCGATGTCATCCGCCCGCCGTAGGAGTGCCCGCCCGCGATGACGGGGCCGTCGGCGAGCGTGCGGGCGACGTCGATGGCCTCGATCACTCCCTCCTGGTCGACCTTGGCGGATCCAGACGGCGGGCCCTTGGGCCGGCGGCGCCGGTAGGGCAGGTTGTAGCGCACCGCAAGCCAACCGCGTCCGGCCCACTCGTCACAGAGCCTCTTGAGTAGCGGTGCTTCCCTGCTGCCGCCGGCGCCGTGGGTGAGGACGACGACACCGGCGGGGTCGGCGTCGGGTTCGTGGGCGACACCCGCGATCGGTTCGAGGTTCACTCGGTGAGCCTGAACAGCGCCGACACCGGGCCGTGACCGCGTCCCAACGGGTAAGCGGCACGCAGACATTCGGTGACCCAGCGTTTACCGAACGCGACGGCGTCGGGTACCGAATAGCCGTGTGCCAGCGCGCTGGCGATGGCTGCGGCCAACGTGTCACCGGCGCCGTGGTCGTGGCCGGTGTCGATGCGCGTGGCGTCGAATTCGTGGAACTCGGTGCCGCCGAACAGCAGATCGGGGCTCTGCGCCGACGCTCGCAGGTGGCCTCCCTTGACCAGTGCCCACTGCGGTCCGAGTGCGTGCAGTGCGCGGGCCGCCTCCCGCTGGGATGAGGGGTCGATGACCTCGATGTCGGTGAGCAGGCGCACCTCGTCGAGGTTCGGTGTCACCAGTGTCGCCAACGGGAACAGTTGTGCCCGCAGTGAATCCAGCGCACTGGGATGCAAAAGGGGATCACCGTGCATGGAGGCGCACACAGGGTCGACGACCAAAGGCACCGAACCGGCCATGCCCTGTGCGCGCCAGGTTTCGGCGACGGTGTCGATGATCTCCGATGACGCCAGCATCCCCGTCTTGGCTGCCTGCACGCCGATGTCGGAGGTCACGGCTTCGATCTGTCCTGCGATGACGTCGAGGGGAATCTCGTGAAAACCCTTGACCCCGACCGAGTTCTGAACGGTGACGGCGGTGACCGCAACCAGGCCGTGAACCCCGAGCAGAGCGAACGTGCGCATGTCGGCCTGGATTCCCGCGCCTCCGCCAGAATCGGATCCGGCGATCGTCATCACCCGCACCGGGGTGGTACGGGGCGGCGGCAGTGGTAGGTAGGTCATGCCAGCGGCAGGTACACGCGGTTGCCGTGTTCGGCGAATTCGCGTGACTTCTCGGCCATCCCCATCTCCATCGCGGCTTCGATCGCCTCCTCGCTGTCGAGCCCGTGCTTGGCAGCATAGTCGCGGACGTCCTGCGTGATGCGCATGGAACAGAACTTCGGCCCGCACATCGAGCAGAAGTGTGCGGTTTTGGCCGGTTCGGCGGGCAGCGTCTCGTCGTGGAACGCGCGGGCGGTGTCGGGATCCAGCGACAGTGCGAACTGGTCGTGCCAGCGGAACTCGAAGCGTGCGCGGGACAGCGCGTCGTCGCGTTCCTGAGCGTGGGGGTGGCCCTTGGCGAGATCAGCGGCGTGCGCGGCGATCTTGTAGGCGATGACGCCATCCTTGACGTCTTTGCGGTCGGGTAGGCCGAGGTGTTCCTTCGGCGTCACGTAACAGAGCATGGCGGTGCCGGCCTGCGCGATGATCGCGGCGCCGATGGCGCTGGTGATGTGGTCATAGGCCGGTGCGATGTCGGTCGCCAGCGGGCCCAGCGTGTAGAACGGCGCCTCCTCGCACCACTCCTCCTCGAGCCGGACGTTCTCGACGATCTTGTGCATCGGCACATGGCCGGGACCCTCGATCATCACCTGTACACCATGCGATTTCGCGATCTTGGTGAGCTCGCCGAGCGTACGCAGCTCGGCGAACTGGGCGGCGTCGTTGGCGTCGGCGATCGAGCCGGGCCGCAGGCCGTCGCCGAGTGAGAACGTCACGTCGTAGCGCTGCAGGATCTGGCACAGCTCATCGAAGTGGGTGTACAGGAACGATTCCCGGTGGTGTGCCAGGCACCATGCGGCCATGATGGAACCGCCGCGACTGACGATTCCGGTGACACGCTTGGCCGTCAGCGGAACGTAACGCAGTAGCACGCCGGCGTGCACGGTCATGTAGTCCACGCCCTGTTCGCACTGTTCGATCACGGTGTCGCGGTACAGTTCCCACGTCAGAGCGGCCGGGTCGCCGTTGACTTTCTCCAGGGCCTGGTAGATCGGAACCGTGCCGACCGGCACCGGGGAGTTGCGCAGGATCCACTCCCGAGTCGTGTGGATGTCGCGGCCGGTGGACAGGTCCATGATCGTGTCGGCGCCCCAGCGGGTGGCCCACACCATCTTGTCGACCTCTTCGGCGATCGAACTGGTCACCGCCGAATTGCCGATGTTGGCATTGACTTTCACCGCGAACGCCTTGCCGATGATCATCGGCTCGGTCTCGGGGTGATTGTGGTTCGCGGGTATGACGGCCCTGCCCGCCGCGACCTCGTCGCGGACCAGCTCGACAGGGACTCGCTCGCGGGCGGCGATGAACGCCATCTCGGCGGTGATCTCGCCGGCACGGGCCCGCTGCAGCTGCGTTCCGCGGTCGCGCACCACGCCCGGGCGCGCGGGCAAGCCCGCCTGCAGGTCGAGGGTCGCCGTCGGGTCGGTATACGGACCGGAGGTGTCGTAGAGGTCGAGGTGCTCGCCGTTGGTCAGGTGCACCCGGCGCAATGGGACTCTGGCGCCGGGCACATCGTCGAGCTCTCGATACACCTTCGTGCTGCCCTGGATCGGGCCGGTGGTCACGGACGGATTGACAGGACTGTTCGCGGCGTGCGTCATTTGAGCTATCTCCCTACGCCGGCATTACCCGGTCAGGTTCGTACGGTCGACGGGCCCACCCGTCCTCTCAGCGCGCTGGTGCGCGCTCCCGTGTGTGGACGCCTGCCACGCTAGCGCAGACGCGGAGGAATCGGGAAGGGGCAACGGGAGAATCGTCGGAAGTGGACCGTCGCGGTCACCCCAGTTCGATCAACACCGGGGCGTGATCGCTGGGCGCTCCGATGCGGTCCTTGCCGCTCTTGCGTTCATCGCGGACGATCTCGGCGTGCGTGACGCGGTCGGCGAGCGCGGGTGAGCCGAGGATGAAATCGATGCGCATGCCGCGGTTCTTCGGAAACCGCAGCTGTGTGTAGTCCCAGTAGGTGTAGACCCCCGGTCCGGGAGTGAACGGCCGCACCACATCGGCGAAACCCGCTTCCACCACCGCGCTGAACGCCTCGCGTTCTGGTGCGGTGACGTGGGTGCTGCCTTGGTAGAACTCGACGCTCCAGACGTCCTCGTCGGTCGGCGCGATGTTCCAGTCCCCGACGAGCGCGATCTGCGCGGTCGGGTCATCGGACAACCACTTGTGTGCCGTATTGCGGAGCGCGGCAAGCCATTCCAGCTTGTACGCGTAGTGCGGTGAGCCGACGAACCGGCCGTTCGGCACGTACAGGCTCCACACCCGGACTCCGTTGCAGGTGGCGCCGAGGGCGCGGGCTTCGGCGGCCGCCTCCACGTCGGGCTTGTCGCTCCAGGTCGGCTGATCGTCGAAGCCCACCTGCACGTCCTCGATCCCGACGCGGGACGCGATCGCCACGCCGTTCCACTGGTTGAAGCCGCAGTGGGTCACCTCATAGCCGGCGGCCAGGAAGGGCATGACCGGGAATTGCTCGTCGTTGCACTTGGTCTCCTGCATCGCCAGCACGTCGACGTCGGCTCGCTCGAGCCAGTCGGTGACCCGTTCGACCCGAGCCCGAATCGAGTTGACGTTCCAAGTGGCGATCCGCATGGCTTACATGCTACGAGCGTCGACATAGCGGCTGCGGTGCTGCGTCTGGAATCCCATCGACCTGTAGAGGCCGAGGGCCACCGCGTTGTCGACCAGCACCTGCGCGTAGCCGCCGGTCGCACCCCGCTGGGTCCCCCAACCCAACAGCGTCGAACACAGTGCGCGCGCCAGACCCGCACCGCGGGCCCGCTCGTCGACCCGCACCGCCGACAGCCCGACCCAGCGCCGGCCGCACGGCGCCGTCGTCACGGCGGCCCTGCCGACGGCCGCACCGGGGATCGTCGCGAACGCGACCTCACCGTCGATGACGGCGGTCAGCACGTCGACAGGCACGGCGCGGCGGTACAGGTGCAGCCATGCGGCGTCGGGTGTCGCGGTCAGGGTCACGCGTTCGTCGACCACCGTGTCGCTCAAATCGCTTGTCATGACCTCGGTCTCGAGGTGCGGCGACTTTAGGATCGGGCGGAACAGCCGATCGGGTATGGAAAGCCACGGCGTCAGCCCCCGCTTGCCGTACCAGCTGATGATCGTTGGAATGGCCGTGGCGTCGGCGTCAAAGCCCAGCGGGACAGCGGAATTGCCGCGGTGCGTGTGGCGTCCTGCGGCGCGCAGCAGCCAGCCGCCCAGCCATTCCTGCTCGACACCCGGCCACGCCAACGCCGCCGCGTGTTCGACGTTGCGGATGTCGGCGGTGCGCACTGGTGCGGCGGGCAGCTCCTTGATGGCGACGACATCGCCGAGGTCTACCCGTACGACGACCCCCCGTTTGGTCCGAATCCCCAGTGCCGCACCGTTGTCGACGACATGACCGACCACGTCGGTCAGCGGGGGTGTCGAACCGGCCGGCCGCCGGTAACGCACGGTCACCCGTGTGCCGATCGCGGGCAGCGCGGGCACGGTCAGTGACCGAACGGATCGGGGTCCTTACCGGGCATCCACGACAACCCCGGCACCCCCCAGCCGTGCGACTTCACCGCACGCTTGGCGCTGCGCGCATGCCTGCCGACCAAGCGGTCCAGGTAAAGGAAGCCGTCGAGGTGACCCGTCTCGTGCTGCAGCATCCGGGCGAACAGGTCGGTGCCTTCGAGGGTGATCGGATTGCCTTCGGCGTCCAGCCCCGTCACCCTCGCCCAGTCGGCCCGCCCCGTCGGGAACGACTCCCCGGGCACCGAAAGGCAACCCTCGTCGTCATCGTCCGGATCGGGCATGGTCTCGGGAACTTCGGAGGTCTCCAACACCGGATTGACGACCACACCGCGGCGGCGCGTGATGCGACCGCGCACCTCGGCGCAGTCGTAGACGAACACCCGCTTGGAGACGCCGATCTGGTTCGCGGCCAAGCCAACCCCGTTCGCCGCGTCCATCGTGTCGAACAGGTCGGCGATCAAATCCGCGAGATCGGCGGGCAGCGAACCGTCCTCACCGACCGGCACGGGCTCGGTGGCTGTGTGCAGGACGGGATCTCCTACGATGCGGATCGGAACGACTGCCATAGTCGAAAATCTTAAGTCGGCAATCCTTGCTGCCCGACTCGCGGGCATGTCGAACCGCTCATCAGCCCATCACGTGGTTGAATGAGCGCCGAACCACAGCGATGTCATTCAAGTTGTCGGAAGGGTCCAAGAGCCAGATGGACGGCGCGATCGCGCGGACTGAACAATCCGGAGACAACTCTGAACTCTCCGACGGGCTGACTCGACGCGAGCACGACATTCTCGCGTTCGAGCGGCAGTGGTGGAAATACGCGGGCTCCAAGGAAGACGCCATCAAGGAGCTGTTCTCCATGTCGGCCACCCGCTACTACCAGGTGCTGAACGCGCTCGTCGACCGACCCGAGGCGCTCGCCGCCGATCCGATGCTGGTCAAGCGGTTGCGGCGACTGAGGGCCAGCAGGCAGAAGGCGCGGGCGGCACGCCGTCTCGGCTTCGACGTCACCTGAGTTTCCCGGGCCGTGAGGCCCGCTCGATAAGGTGGGCGCAATGAACCAGCGAGATTCGTCAGGGCTGCCCCTGCGCGCCATGGTGATGGTGCTGCTCTTCCTTGGCGTCGTTTTCCTGTTGGTGGCGTTTCAGGCGATGGGTTCCGACAGCGACGAGGAGGACGCGCCGCCGCTGGCGACCGCGACCACGACCACCGCGACCACGACGTCGGAGGCGCCGGCACCGGCCGATGCCGAGGTCCGGGTCTTCAACATCTCCACCGTTGCGGGCGCGGCCGAGGGCACGGCCGGACGGCTGCGCGAGGCCGGCTGGAACGTCACCGAGACCGGCAACCTCGAACTGGCGGACGTGGCGGCCACCACCGTGTACTTCAGCGACGCGCCCGGCGAGCGGGAGGCCGCAGAAGAGGTGGGACGTCTGCTCGAGGCGCCCGTCGAACCGCGATTGCCCGCACTCGCCGAACAACCGCCGGGCGTCATTGTGGTGGTCACCGGTTAGGCTCGTGCACATGTTCAAGACCGTCGCCGCCGCTGCCTTGTTCGCTGTCCCCGCACTCGCCTTGAGCGCCTGTGCGGCGCCCGAGGAGCCCAGCAACGTGCAGGGCACCCCTCCGCCCGTCTGGACCGGATCTCCGCCTCCGTCGGCCCCGCCGGGTGAGGGCGGTGGTCACGGCGGCGGGCAGGCAGAAGGCCAAGGTCAAGGGCAGGGCGAAGGACAGGGCGCAAGCGAAACGCTCACCGCCGAATTGAAGCTTGCGGACGGCACACCGGTGGCGACCGCTGACATCCAGTTCAGTGGCGGCTACGCGACGATCAGCGTCGAGACCACCACGCCCGGGAGGCTGACGCCCGGCTTCCATGGCATGCACATCCATCAGGTCGGCAAGTGCGAGGCCAACTCGGTCGCGCCCACCGGTGGCGCGCCGGGGAACTTCAACTCGGCGGGTGGGCACTTCCAGGTGCCCGGCCACAGCGGTCATCCCGCGAGCGGTGACCTGACGTCGCTGCAGGTCCGCGAGGACGGTTCGGCCAGGGTCCTGACGACGACCGACGCGTTCACCGCCGAGGAACTCACGTCGGGCGCGGGCACCGCGATCATCATCCACGAGAAGGCGGACAACTTCGCCAACATTCCGCCGGAGCGCTACCAGCAGGTCAACGGTGACCCGCCGCCGGATGCGGCCACTCTGGCGACCGGTGACGCCGGATCGCGGGTGGCATGCGGTGTTATCCGTACCGGCTAGCAGCCACATCGATTTCGTCGGCTCGCCCCGACCGACGGTCGGGGTCGAGTGGGAGTTCGCGCTCGTCGACGCGACGACGCGGGACCTGAGCAACGAAGCCACTGCGGTCATCGAGGAGCTCGGCGAGAACAACCCGCGTGTGCACAAGGAGCTGCTGCGCAACACCGTAGAGATCGTCACGGGCATCTGCGATTCGGTGCCCGAGGCGATGAACGATCTGCGTTCGACGCTGGTGACGGCCCGCGAGATCGTCCGGGGTCGCGGGATGGAGTTGTTCTGCGCGGGCACGCACCCGTTCGCGAAGTGGTCGCCGGGCAGCCTGACCGACGCCCCCCGCTATGCCGAGCTGATCAAGCGCACCCAGTGGTGGGGCAGGCAGATGCTGATCTGGGGTGTGCACGTGCACGTCGGGGTCCGCTCCGCGCACAAGGTGATGCCGATCAACACCTCGCTGCTCAACCACTACCCGCATCTGTTGGCCCTGTCGGCGTCGTCCCCGTTCTGGGACGGTGAGGACACCGGCTATGCGTCCAACCGGGCGATGATGTTTCAGCAGCTGCCGACGGCCGGGCTGCCGTTCCACTTTCAGTCGTGGGCGGAGTGGGAGCGTTTCGTCTACGACCAGAAGAAGACCGGCATCATCGACCACATGAACGAAATCCGTTGGGATGTCCGGCCTTCGCCGCATATCGGGACGGTGGAGATCCGGATATTCGACGGTGTCTCCAATCTGCGCGAGTTGGGTGCGCTGGTGGCGTTGACGCATTGTCTGGTCGTCGACCTCGACCGGCGGCTCGACGCCGGTGAGTCGCTGCCCACCATGCCCCCGTGGCACGTGCAGGAGAACAAGTGGCGCGCAGCGCGTTACGGCCTCGACGCCATCATCATCCAGGATGCCAACAGCAACGAACGGTTGGTGACCGAGGACCTCGACGAGCTGCTCAACCGTCTCGAACCGGTTGCCGCGTCGCTGCACTGCGCCGACGAACTACGGCACGTCGCCGACATCTACGGGGGCGGCGGGTCGTATCAACGTCAACGCCGCGTCGCCGAGGAGCACGACGGCGACCTGCGCGCCGTCGTCGACGCCCTGGTCGCCGAACTGGAGCTGTAGACGTGGCGGCCATCCCGATGTTCCCGCTGCAGGTGGCGATGCTACCCGGCGAGGAGCTTCCGTTGCGGATCTTCGAACCTCGTTACAGCGCACTGGTTTCGGACTGTCTGGCTACCGAGGACCCGGCGTTCGGCGTCGTGTTGATCACGGCGGGCAGGGAAGTGGGCGGCGGGGACGTCCGCAGCGACGTCGGCGCGCTGGCACACATCGGCGAGGTCGCCGATTTCGGTGACGGCCGCTACCGCCTCAAATGCGCGGTTGGCGAACGTATTCGGGTCATCGAGTGGCAGCCCGACGACCCGTATCCACGCGCAGCGGTAGAACCGTGGCCCGATCAGCCGGGTGAGCCCGTCGAGGCGGACGCGATCCGCGACGTGGAGGACCGCATGGTCGCGCTGTTCGAACGCATCGCCGCCGCACGCGGGGCCGACGTCAACGGCCGCGAATTCGTGGCGGGTGCGGACGCGTCCGGCGATGCCGGTAAGTGGTTGTACACGTTGACCTCTCGCCTGCCGATGGGGCAGGCCGACCGCTACGCGGTGCTGGCTGCGCCGACCGTCGCCGAGCGGCTGGCTGCGCTGAGCGACGCCGTCGAGACCGTGACCGCAATGGTCGAGTTCCAGCTGTCGGGGGAGTAGCGGGATCCGGGTCCGAAAGATCGGCTCACGTCCGGCGACAGCGGTTGTCAGCAGGTCCGTTGTCCCTCGACGAATACCGTCCGCGGAGTTGTGTCGTCGGGTTCGCCCGCGGCGCACCGGCCGTAGCGTTCCATCAGGTCCGCGGCAGCGATCGAGGCGACGTCCCAACCGTGGTCGGTGAGCCAGTCGGTTACCTCGGTGCGTTCCTCGGTGTACCAGAGGTCCTGTACGTCGAACGCGTCGTCGCTACCGTCGTTGCCGGCCTGCCTGCGGTACTCGGCCAGTTTCTCGCGGCGACTGGCCAGGTACTCCGGATCGAAGAAGTCCGCCCCGAACGACTCGACGGCGATGCGGCTGCCTTGCGCGCTGAGCTTGTGGATCCGTTCGAACAACACGTCTTGTCCGCGTGCGGGCAGATAGGGGAGAAGCCCCTCGGCGGCCCACGCGGTCGGCTCGCTCGCGTCGAACCCCGCGTCCCGCAGAGCCCGCGGCCAATCCTCGCGCAAGTCGATCGGCACCGGGATGTACTCGGCGGCCGGCTGAACTTCGTGTCGACGCAACGTGTCGACCTTGAACGTCAGCACCCGGGGCTGGTCGATCTCGTAGACGACGGTGCCACCGATCCACGGCAAGCGCCAGGCCCGCGCGTCGAGCCCGGCCGCCAGAATCACCACCTGGTCGATGCCGTTGGCGCCCGCGGCGATGAAGAACTCGTCGAACCATTTGGTGCGCGACGCCGCGTAGCCGCCGATCGAGCGGATGCGTTCGGCCATGTGGGCAGAGGGCGGTTGCCAACCCTGTTCCACTGCCGCGTCGACGAACATCTGGGCGTACGGATCGGTGAACAGCGGGCAGTCGGTGTTCTGCTCCAGCGCACGAGACCAGGCCACCCCCAGCGCCGTCGCGCCCACACTCTCGGTGATGCCCCAGCTGTCGTCGTCAGTCCTGGCCATCGGCGCCGCTTTCCGTGTGGTCGGCGAACTCGTCAATCTCGTCCGCGGTCAACAGATCGTCTCGGACGTTCTGTTCCCGATACGCGAGCTGACCAACCCGGTTCGCCACCACCGGTGCGGTGATCACCGTGAACAAGCCGGTGAGTACGAGCATGCCGATATCGGCGTTGCCGCGCAGCCGTATCCCGGCGCCGATGATCACCAGCAGGAGCCCGAGTACCTGCGGCTTGGACGCCGCGTGCATGCGCGTCAACGTGTCAGGGAAGCGGACGATGCCGATCGCGGCGGTCAGCGCGAGCGACGAGCCGCCCAGCACCAGCACGCTCGTGAGGATGTCGAGTCCCGTCATCCTCGCCCCCCGATGGTGCGGGACTTGTCGACGTCGGGGACGCGGAATCGGGCGACGCTGACCGTGCCGACGAAGCTGATCAAAGCCAATGCGGCCATGCCGTAGGTGACGGTGCTGTCCAGGCTGTAGGCGCTCCAGATGCCGATCCCGCACATCGCCACGGCGATGAGCGTGTCGACGGCGACCAGGCGGTCCAGTGTGCTCGGCCCGGCAAGGAGACGGAACATCGTGATCGCGGCGGCGGCGGTCATCATCACCGCGGCGATGACCCAGACGGTGATCATGCGCGCTGCGCCTTCGTATTTCGCTGGGGGCTCATGCTTCGTGCTCCTCGTGCTCATGCGCCGGGCGCCAGTCCTCGGGACGCTCGAATGTCGCGACCAGCAGCCGTTCGATCACAGCCACCTGGTGGTAGAACGCTTGCAGTGCGCGGTCGGAGCCGACATCGATGACATGCATGTAGAGCAGCCGGCGGGTCTGGTCGATCTCGAGCACGATCGATCCGGGGATCAGGTTGAAGATGACGACCGCCAGCGACAGCACGAGGTCCGACTTCACGGAAAGCTGCGCGCGCAGCACCGCTGACAGTGGTGGTCGGGGTTTCAACGACAGCACCGCGACCTGGACCGAGGACAGCACCAAACGGTAGGCGACCGTGAGGATGAGGCGGATCAGCGACAGCACGTGCACCTTGCCTTCGACCGGCACGGCGGGCAGGGGCAGCAACCATGTGATCAACGCCGCAACGGCCGCACCCGAGAGCACATTCGCCGCGGAGAAGTTGCCCCACAGCAGGATCCAGACGAACACCAGCCAGCAGAAGATCCAGACGCGCAGCGCAACGCTTCTCATCGGTGTCCTCTGCTCTTCGCGCAAGCGCTCATCGCGGCCCCACCACGGCAGTGATGTACTCGCTCCGGTCGAGTACCTCGTTGGAAGCCCTTTCGCTGTACGCGAATATCGGTCCGGCGAGCACCGTCAGCGCGAGCCCGGCCGCAATCAGCGCACCCGTGGGCCCGACCATCCCGGCCGGCATGCGGCCGACGTGGTCGCGGTCGACGAACTGGATGTCCTCGGGTTCGTCGAGCAACGCCGACGGCAGCGCCGCGGACAGATGGCCTTCGGGCGCGTCCTCGCGCGAGCGCCAGAACGCCTTGGTCCACACCCGCACGACCACGTACAGCGTCAGCAAGCTCGTCACCACACCGCCGGCCACCAGCGTCCAGGCCAGTACCGAGCCGTCCTGCGCGCCGGCCTCGAGCAGCGCGACCTTGCCGATGAAACCGGAGAACGGTGGTATGCCACCGAGATTAAGCGCGGGGATGACGAACACGAAGGCGAGCAGCGGACTGGCTGCCGCCAAACCGCCCAAGCGGTCCATGGTCGACGCCCCGGCCTGGCGTTCGATCAACCCGACGACCAGGAACAGTGTGGTCTGCACCAGAATATGGTGCGCCACATAGTAAATGGCACCGGACATGCCAAGCTGGTTGGACAACGCGATGCCGAACACCATGTAGCCGATGTGGCTCACCAGCGTGAACGACAGCAGTCGTTTGATGTCGCTCTGCGCGATCGCACCGAGGATGCCGATCAGCATCGTCAACAACGCGGCGACCAACAGCACCGGGTCGAGCCCTCCGTCGGGGAACAACAGCGAGTGCGCCCGAATGATCGAATAGACGCCGACCTTCGTGAGCAGGCCGGCGAACACGGCGGTGACCGGTGCGGGTGCGGTCGGATAGGAGTCGGGCAGCCAGGCCGAGAGCGGGAACACCGCGGCCTTGATGCCGAACGCCACCAGCAGCACGGCGAACATCGCCGAACGGACTCCGCCCGACACCTCCTCGAGTCGCACGGAGAGTTCCGCCAAGTTCAGTGTCCCGGTGGCGCCGTAGACGAGGGCGAGGCCGAACAGGAAGATCAGCGACCCGACCATCGACACCATCACATACGAGATGCCTGCGCGGACACGGTCCTTGCTGGCTCCGACCGTCAGCAGCACGAAGCTCGCGGCCAGCAGCACCTCGAAACCGACGAAAAGGTTGAACAGGTCACCGGCGAGGAACGCCATGCAGACGCCGGCCGACAACACCAGGTAGGTGGGCATGAAGATCGACACCGGTTGGCGTTCGTCACCGTCGCGGACACCCTGTCCGATGGCGTAGAACACCACGGCCAGCAACACGATCGCCGAGACGACGAGCATCAGCGCCGACAACCGGTCCACCACCAGCGTGATGCCCAGCGGACCCATCCCGGGCACCGACTGTCCCCAGCCGCCGACGTGGAGCACGAGCGTGCCGTCCCTGTCGGCGAGGTAGAGCAGCGCGCCACACACCGCGACGACGACAGACAACACGACGAGGGTGAGGAGCCGCTGCAGTCGTGGCCGCCGGCCCGCGATCAGCGTTGCCGCCGCGCCCAGCGTCGGGAGCAGGACGGGCAGGGGTATCAAGGTGGCCGCCAACGTCATGCGCAGTCCGCCTTCACTAATCGCCCCCGCATCACTTCGATCCTTCGTAACCGGGCAGGGCGTCCAACTCGTCGGGTGCATCGGTGTCGCGGGCGGCTTCAGGCTGGGGTCGGTCCTCTTCGACGGCGGCGATGTCCTTCGAGGCCAACTCGGAGACCTTGGCATCCTCGGGGTCGTCGCCCACTTCCTCGGCGGTGGTCAACCGATAGGTCCGGTAGGCCATCGCCAGCACGAACGCCGCGACGCCCATCGTGATGACGATCGCGGTCAGGATCATGCCCTGGGCCAACGGATCCGCGGTGGTGGTGTGCTCGTCGCTGCCCCGGCCCCAGATAGGGGGCTTACCGGACGGGCCGCCGGCGATGAGGATCAGTAGGTTGATGGCATTGCTGATGAGCAACAGCCCCAGCAACATTCGGGTCAGGTTGCGCTCGAGCAGCAGGTAGACGCCTGCGCTGGTGAGGCCGCCGAGCAGGATGAGGGGCACGAGAGAGGTGGTCATTGCGTAGACACCACCGTCTTCTGCTCCTGGCCCAACTCCACGTCGATGCGGGCACCGAGGCTACGCAACACGTCGAGCACCAGACCCACGACGATGAGGTACACCCCGAGGTCGAAGAACAATGCGGTGACGAACTTGACGGTGCCCAACACCGGCACGTCGATCTCGATCAGCGCCGACGACAGCGCGGGCGCCCCCACCAGCAGCGAGGCGAACGCGGTACCGGCGCATAAAGTGAGTCCCGCGCCCAGGATCTTGCCCGCGTCCAGCGGCAGCGTCTCGCCCAGTTCGTAGCGACCGCCCGCGAGGTAGCGCAGCACCAGCGCGAGCCCGGCGGTCAATCCGCCGGCGAATCCGCCGCCGGGAGTGTTGTGTCCCGCGAAGAAGAAGTACGCCGACAAGACCATGATCAGCGGGAAGATGACGCGGGTGGCGACCTCGAGGATCAACGACCGGTGCCGCGGGTCACGCAGTTCGCTGCCGCGCAGCCAGGTGATGTCGCCGGCCGCCGGGCTGGTGTTCACGATCGCCGGTAGCCGGCCGATGTCGGGCTGACCCGCATCCGAGACCCGCGGCGGTGCCCCGAACCTCCTGTGCCGGAACACCATTGAGGCGACGCCGGTCGCCGCGACCACGAGCACCATGACTTCGCCCATGGTGTCCCAGGCCCGGATGTCGACCAGTAGCACGTTGACGGCGTTGGCGCCGTGGCCGCGGTAGTACGCCGCCTCGGGGATCAACGAGGCGATCGGAGTTCCGGTGCGCGCGGCCATCGCGTACACCGCCAAGGTGGTCACGGTCGCACCGACCGCCAGTGCCAGCGCCGCCCGCGGCCACCGGTATCTGCGGATGTGGACCCGGTCGGCTTCGGCGGGCAACGTGCGCAGCACCAGGACGAACACCACGAGGGTCAACGTCTCGACCAGGAACTGGGTCAGGGCCAGATCCGGCGCACCGTGCAGCGCGAAGATCACCCCGCACCCGTATCCGGTCACGCCGACGAGCAGCACTGCCGCCAGGCGGTTGCGCATCACCAGAGCGCCGAGCGCGGCGGCCAGGATGATCAGACCGATCACCACCTGAAGCGGTGAACCCCACAGCCTGAACTGCGGGTGGTCGCGCGCACCCACCGCGAGCGCGATGGTGGGCACCAGCACCAGCGTCGACAGGATCGCGGCCTGGGTGGCCGGGATGGAACCGCGCTGGGTGACAGCGGTGAGTTCCACCGCCCACAGGTCGAGCCGGCGTATCACGGCGTCGTACACGTGGTCGGCGTTGCCGAGTGGTTCGCGCATCGTGCGGAACCGGCGCAGCCGTTCGCGGCCGACGAAGGCCGCCACGCCGGTGGCGATCACCAGCACCGACAACAGCAGCGGCACGTTCACGCCGTGCCACAGCGCGAGGTGGTACTCGTTGTTGCCGCCGGGCACCGTGTCGGCGTAATCCTCCAGCACGTCGCCGACCCCGACGGGCCAGATCCCGAAGGCCAGGCCCGCGGCCGCGAGGATGCCCGGCGCGATCATGAACGTGCGCTCGGGCCGGTGCATCTCGGCGACGCGGGTGCTCGGCTCGGGGCGCCCCTTGCGGCCGAACGC